>NZ_BDAY01000024.1 GCF_001612685.1 Nocardia altamirensis NBRC 108246 | reverse complement strand
CGCCGCTTCTCGCGGGCGCACCGGGATCCCGCAAACCTTCCATACGGTTCGCAGAGGCTCTGGGCTCTGGGCTCTGTGAACCGTATGGAACCTGTGTGGGATCCCCAGAAGGGGTGCGGATTTCGGGGTTTGGGCGGGCTGGCTGTGTTCGCTGGTCTCAGAAGTACCCGCGATCCCGGTATGTGGGATCCAGGGGGTGGTTTCGTGCCGAGGGGGTAATGGTGCAGGTGGCTTCTCGGGCGATGCCTACACCAGTACCTCGTGATCAATTGACCAACTCCGGGAGGACGTCCTCTGCGCGCGAGTACACCGTTATATGCACCCCCTCCGTGGATCCGCACCGGTTCTGGGGCCCCGAACGAGTGCGGATCGACTGAAGGGGTGCGGATCTACAGAACCGGTGCGGATTCGCAGGTCTGCTGCGGGGGCGAGGGGCGGGATCAGCCGACCCGGGTGAGTTCGATACCGCCTTCGATGGTGGTTGGGACGCGGCGGCGGTTGGGGGAGCCGAGGGCTGCGGTCAAGTCGGTGCCGTCGTGTTCGGCGAGCAGGTCGCCGCTGTCCCACACCAGCAGGGTTGCGCTGACGGTGTTTTCGGCGGCGGCGTGCGCGAGATCGTAGTGCGCGCAGCCTGGCACGTGCGCGTAGGTGATCCACAGGTCGTAGCCGGTCATGAACAGGTCGAGGTCGAATTGCACGCTGAGGCCGAGCAGTTCGCTGCGGCCGTTGTCGTCGACGCCTGCGAAAGCCTCGTCCAGGGCGAGCAGGCGTGGTGCCTGCGGGTCCGCCGAATCCAGCATCACGTGCGCGGCCGCGAAGAGCGGCAGGTGCAGCGACACCGACTGCTCGCCGCCGGAGAGCGCGCTGTGCCTGGCGACGGTGAGCTTGTCCTCGCTGCCGTCGGCGGAGATGAGGGTGAACGAGAACACCCGCCAGGTGCGGTAATCCAAGGTGGCCGCGAGGATCTCGGGATAGGAGCGTTCCGGGTGCGCGGCCCGCGCCGCCCTGATCTCGGCCGCGAAATGCGCGCGGATGGTGGCGAGTTCGTCCGCGCCGAGTGCCGACGCGTCCCGGTCGAGCAGTTTGCACATCGCGCGGGCCGCGTCGGAGAGCGTGTCCGCCAGCACCCAGTGCACGCCGATGGTGTTGCCGGAGGACATCCGCCGCTGCTTCATCTCCGCGCCCATCCTGGCGATGAGATCGCGGGCGTCGCTGGTGCGTTCGTAGATCTGCTGGGCGAGCCCGGTCAGCAGCGCGTCCTCCAGGATGCGGCGCTCCGCGTCGGTGAGCAGGAGTTCTTGATCCTTGCGCGCACCGTCGATGCGGGTGGCGAAGTCGGCGAGTGCCGACATCCCGTCGTCGTCCTGCACCTGCACCACGGTGAGTCCGTCGGCGGCGTCCCACTGCAGGCGGTAGTCGCGGCCGGAGCCGGCGAGCGCGGCATCGAACTCCTGTAGTGCCGCCGTCACCGCGCTGCGGGTCGACTTGCGGGTCGCCTCACTGGCGCGCACCGACGCCGTTGCGGTGCTGAGACTTTCGAAGAGCTCGGCGACCTCCTCGGGCAGCACCTGCGGCGCCACCTCCGGACCCGCGCTTGCGATCCGGTACAGCAGTTGTTCTGGCGTCGACCAGGCGGCGTCGCTGCTTGGCCAGCGGCCGTCAGCAGGCGCGCCGAGCAGCCGGAGCAGGTCCGGGCGGGCATACGGGGCAAGGGCTTTCACGTCGGCGAGCACCTCGGTGAGTGCGGTGCCCAAGGATTCGTGCGCGGTGCGGTAGGCGGCCTCCGCGTCGCCGATGGCCTCGATCGCCTCGTTGGCGGCCTTGCGTGCCGCCTTCTGCTCGGCCTTGGTCGCCTCGATCTTCGTGCGGGCCCGCTCGAGTTCCTGATCGATGTCGGCAGCGCCCGCTCCCAGTGCCTCGCGCAGGGTTTCGAGCTTGCGCAGCTGCTCCTGGTAGCCGGTGGCGGCGGCCTCGGCCTCCTCGGCGAACGCCTCGGCCAGATCCTTGGCCTCGGCGTACCGATCCTCGCCCTCCCTTTCCCGTTCGCGTTCCCGCTCGTGCTCGGTGCGCAGGCGGAGCAGTCCGGTGCCGGTGTTCTCGAAATGCCGGATGGCGGCGGCCAATGCGTCGAGCTCGCGGGGCTCGCGTGGGGTGCGGTGCTTCGTCGCGGCGGCCCTGAGCTTCTTCTCGACCGCGGTGACCTCGCCGACAGCCTGGTCGAGGTCGCGCTCGGCCTGGGTGGCGGCCTCGGAGCGCGACCGCATCATGCCCGCCGTCTCCGAGACGGCGCGCAATGCCGAGGTGACCGCGGTGGTCCGCGGCAATGCCTTGGCGGCGGCCGAGATTCGGGCCAGTTCCGCGGTGGCTTCGGCCTCTTGGTCCTGTGCGCCCCGCTGTGCTTCCGCGGCCGCCTCGAGGGCGGCGGCGAGTTCGGTGAGCCTGAGCTCGCGGCGGCGGGCCCGCGCGGTGGCGCCGATGAACTCGGCGTCGGCCTTCTGATGCTTGCCCACCTGGATGCCCTGCCGGAAGCCGCCCGCGGTGCCCACCGCGATCCCGGCGGGCAGCGCGCCCTTACCCTCGTGCAGGGCGATGGACGCGAGTACGTCGGCGACGGCCTGTTTCGGCACCGTAAGCGCGTCCGAATCCTCCTCGACGACAAGGACATCGGCGAGGGTCCTGCCCTTCGGGCGCTCCTTGGCGGGGAGCGGGACGAGGAACTGGTCGGAGTCGTACTTCGACGGCACCTCGGCGCAGATCCAGCCGTCGAGCAGATCGGCGGCCTGCAACGCCGCCTCGATGCCCGCCGCCGCTTGCGGTGTCACGTCGTCGGCGAAGCGGACCAGCCGCCACAGCGGCGCGCCGGGGCGCTCGTCTGTCGTCCTGGTTCGTGCGGCGAAAGCCGGTGGTGCGTCGTCGCTCTGGGCGGCCACGCGGTCGCGTTCGGCGGTCAGCTCGGCGATGTGCGCCGTTGCCGTCGCCGCCCGGCCGCGGGCTTCCTGGCGCTCGTTGCGGATATCGTCGAGCAGCGACTCGGTGCGCTCGGCGAGCACTTCCGCGATCGTCGCCTCCTCCGAACCCGCCTGGGCGAGTGCGGTATCCAGCGCTTCGAACAGGCCGTCCCGGATGGGGGAGTAGACGTCGCGGTGCTCGTCCCACCAACCACGCAGTGCGCCAGCGGCTTCGGTGCGGGCCAGCACGACAGCGGCCTCCGCGTGCGCCACCTCGGCGGCGGCCGCCTCACTCAGCTCGCGGGCGCGTTCGGCGAGCCGCTCGGCCCTGGTGCGTTCGGCGGCCGCGGTCTCCATGAGCCCGAGTGCCTTGCGGACCGCGCGCACGTCGGCATCGCGTTCCTCGGCGTGACTACGCACCGCGGTGGTGAGTTGCTCGGCGCGCGCGGCCTCGGCCAGCGGCGTCCAGGAAATCCCGGCTTCCTCGGCGGCGGAACGTAATTCGTCCTCGCCACGGGACAGCGCGGCTGAGGCTGTGCGGACCGCAGTGCGTGCCCGCTCGGCCTCCTGGGCCCGTTGATCGAGGGTCTGGCGGGCCTTGAGTGACTTGTCGCCGTGCACGCCCGCCGACGTCTCCAGCCTGCGGACCGCGTCGGCGAGGTCGTCGAGTTGCTGTTTGCCCTCGTAAGCGCTGGAGCGCTGGAGGTTCTCCCGGTCGCCGAGTGCCTGCTCATAGGCGCGGTCGGCGTCCTCGGCGCGGGCCTCGGCGGTGGCGCGCTCGGCCTCCCGACGCTCGCGCAGCGCGGTCGCGGCGAACAGTGCGGTGCTGGCATGGGTGACCGCGTCGAGTCGGGTCCGCAACTGGTCGACATCCGTTTTTGCCTGCACCGCAAGGTATTTGCGGTAGACGTCGACGAAGGCCCTGGTGGCGCTGTCCGCGTGCACCAGGCCCTCCAACGTGCGGCCGACCTCCTCCATATCGCTGAACGAGCGGGCCGCATCCAGAATCAGCTGCTCGTCGAGCGGGCGCAGACCGTCGGTGAGCGCCTGGGAAAGTCCGCGTGGGTCCAGGTTTTTCGCCAGCTGCGGGCGGCGCAGCGTGAGGATCAGGTTGATCAGCTGGTCGTAGCGTTGCGTGCCGAGCCCGAACATCCTGGCGTCGATGGCATTCCGGTATTCCACTGGCCGGTCCATGATGGCGTCGGTGCCGATCTGCTCGGCCAGCTGCTTGCGGGTGAACGGCCGGTCGTCCGGGCCGATCAGCGAGAAGTCGACGCCGACCCGGCCGTCGGCGACGAAGTACCAGCGGGTCACCTTGTCCGAGGAACGGGTGGCGCGCATGCCGATGCCGACGGTGACCGCCTCCGGATCGTCCCACCGGCCGCGCGCGAACTCCATCCAGACATAGGAGTAGGCCGATTCCTGCTTGCGGTACAACAGGTTCGACTTCATGGTGCGCTCTTCACCCGCGAACGGATTGAGCCTGCGCGGCTCGATCCGCCCGTCGAGCACGAACGGGAACAGCACCTCGAGCGCCTTGGTCTTGCCCGACCCGTTGGGGCCGCGCAGCACCAATCGGCCGTCGCCGAAGCAGAACTCCTGGTCGCGGTAGTCCCACAGGTTGACGATTCCGGCGCGGGTCGGGATGAACCGCACTCCGCCATGAATGAGCGACATCGACTCAGTTCCCTTCCGTGCCGGTGCGGTCGGACCCGTAGGTGTCGGCCGCGGTGACGAACAGTTCCTCGGTGCGCTTGGCCCGTACCGTGACGACAGCGCCGCGATACCGCGCAAGGGCTGGCAGCACAAGCAGACCGTCCTCGACCGTATGGACGAGGCGCAGGCGTTCCAGCAGCGCAACCACTTCGGTGGTCAGGCCAGGCACGTCCGCTTGCCACTGCGCGGCGAAGGTGGCGCCGTACCGATCGGCGAGCGCCTGCACGGTCTCGCGCACCCAAGTCGTTTCGATGAGCGGGTAGGTCACCTCGAGCGGTTCTTCCTCGTCCGCATCCGCATCGACCGGCGAATCATCCGATGTCAGTGCGTCATCGAGCAGGCGGAGATCCGCGAGCGGGGCGAAGACTGTCGATTCCGGGATCGCGCTGTCCAGGTGCGCCGCGAGCGCCTCACCCGAATCGGCCACGCTCGGCCGCTGTGCCAGCGGATTGTCGAGGTCGAGCACGCGGTCGGCGATCTCGCCCGCCAGCAGCAGCCCGACCTGCGCCAGGGTGCCGGTGCTCGGAAACCTGATGTCGGACAGCCGCCCCGACGTGTCGATCAGCGCGACCCCCTCGGCGCGGCGCTCGGCACGCAGGCCGGTGAACAGTTCGACGTCGGCGATGATCCGGTCCTGGCCGAGCAGCGGCCGTTCCGAGGGCGCGAGGTCCTCGAGGTAGACGACAGGCCGTTCGACCAGGTTCCGTCGGACCCGGCGGGCCAGATCGGCGGCGGTCGAGGTGGGAGTCGTTGCGGCCGAACCTTCTTCGGCGAGCAGCCCGCGCACGCTGTGCAGGTGCTGCAATGCCCGCGGCGGTCGGAACAGCGCGAACACCACCGGGCGGTCGATGTCGTAGAGCGCCTCGCCTGCCTCGGGATCGCTGGCCCAGCCGCCCGCGTCGCCGTCGGCGAGGGTGAGCGCGCCGCGATGGGTCAGCCAGCCGACCGCGTCGACGAACGCGTCCCGGTCCGCCGCGCGATCGGTGGACAGCTCCAATCCCTCCACCCGGCCCGCGTATGCGGCGACCTGATCGGCCAACTCCGACAGGGTGGTCTGATCGCCCGCCCGGCCGAGCGCGGCCAGAGACAGCGCGAGATAGGCGTAGCGCCGTCGATCGAAGAGGCGATCGGCGGGCGTCCGCGCCGGCTTGCCCGCATCCAGCCGATCGATGATCGGGAACACCCTGGCAGTGGTCTCGGTGACCTCCAGCCGATAGCCGAACAGCTCGGCGAGGTCCTCGCGCAACTCGGTGGCCCAGCGGCGGATCAGCGGCAGCGCGATCCGATCCGGATAGGTCCTGGTGACAAGGTGATTCGCGAGGATGACCCGCGCCGCACGCTGGTAGTTGTCCAGCGCGAGCGAATCAATCTTGCGCCCGTGCATCATTCGCGCTCCTCGCTATCGGCGAGGGCCGCTCCCTGTGGCGCGCTCTCCAGCCCAGCGGCAGGGTCGGCCTCAGATGCCTGCGCTGTTCGCAACGCCGTATCTGTCTTGGGCCGCTTCGCCGTTCGGCGGTCAGTGTCCGTGCGAGCGGCCGAATCTGGTCCGGACCCCTGAGCTGTTCGGGTGGCGCCCGAGTGTGGAGCGTCCTTCGGTCCGGATCCTCTTGCCGTCCGGGGCGCGTCTACGCGAGACGGTGTGCCACGCGGTCGGGTCCTGGTCGTCTCGCGCACTTCGAGCCTGCGGTTGTTCAGGTGTAGCAGCCCGTGGGCGGTGCGGACTACCGTCGAACCGTCGTGCTCGGAGACGGTGAGCGTGACACCGCTGTCGGAGCCCGTGGTGCCAGCGACCCTGCCGCTCACCGGAACCCACGCGGTGGATGCCGCGTCGAGCAGGCGCAGCAGCACCTCGGTCTCCCGATCGTCGAGCACGCGCTCATGCACGTCGGCGGCGGCCAGGGACTTGGCGGCGTCGGCGCGGGCGCGCTGCGCGTCCAGCTGGGCCTCGCGCAGTCGTCGAATTCCCGCGTCGTTGCGATGGATTCGGGCGGGCGCACCGGCCGATGGCGGCCTTCCGGTCTCGGCCAGCGTGCGGGAGATCTCCAAAGGTGGTGCCTCCCACCAGGATCGCAGCGCCGGGATGACGTCCGCGTCGGGGTGCTCCATCGCCAGGTGCCGCGGTCTGCCGAGGCCGAACACCACGTCGAACAGCGCGTGTGCGCTGTCCGCGGACGGCGCGGCGGTGAACCAGCCCGCCAGATGCCGCAGCGCCGACTCTCTGCTCACCCCGCCGCGGCGCGTCTCGGTGACCCGCCGCAGCAGCGAAAGCACCGCGGCGATCGCGCTCATGGTGGCCTCGCGCAGCCGCTCCGCCTCGGTGGTTCCGGCATGCTCACCGGTGCCGGTCGGGACGAACCAGGTGCGCAGCCCGTCCCAGCGGGCATGCCAATCTGCTTGGCGCTCAGCGAAACTCAGCAGCACTCGCTCGTCGCAGCCTGCGGCGCGCTCGATCAACTCCTGGACGCCGGTCTCCTCGATCTCGGCGATCGCGCCGGCCAGCCGCGGGGTGAATCGGGCCAGGTCGAGGCTGAACTCGCGCATGTGCGCGAGCAGCGCGTCCTTGTGCGCCAGAAACGATTCGGGGGTGATCTCGGTGGTCCGCACCAGATCGCCGAGCGAGAGATAGAAGTGTGCCGCCCGCGCCGCCATGTCGGTCAAGGCGGCGTCGAGGCGGCGCAGCGTGCGGTAGACGCGTTCGGCGTCGCCGTCGCGATTGGCCGCGGCCAGGGTGTGCAGATCGGCGAGCAGCTCCGGCAGCACCAGCCGCGACAGCGAGGCCTCGTCGAGCCTGGCGTTGAGCACGCCCGCCACCGCGCGGAAGGCCTGGAACCCGGCCTGCGAGAACTGGTAGACGAAGTGCCGGTTGCGGTATTCGGCCAGGGTGGCGGCGCGGGTGCCGTCGTAACTGCGCTCCAGGACACCCCATTGGTGCAGTTGATCGAGTAGCGGGCCGATCTCGGCGGCGGTGAGCCGCGGCGCGTTCGGGCGGGCGCCGCGTTCGGTCGACCAGGCGGCCGCGCTGGCCGGCCCCGCATCCTGCTGCGATTTTTCGGACGAGAAAGTGTCCGAGTTGTCCTCAATCGGTTGCTGGCTCTCGACGTCAGAGGCAGGTGCGGACACGTCGACCAGGTCTGGCGTCCGCAGGTTGTGTCCGTTGCGTTCGATCCACTCCGCCACATCGTCGGCGTGCAGCAGCACCACGTATGCCGCCCGCGCGCTGTCGAAGGCGCGCAGCACCCACAGATAGTCGGCGCGGCGTTCGGCGGTGGCGAAGGAGAACAGCCGCAGCCGGTCGTCCCACAGGACGGCGTCGGCGCTCGCGGGGTCGTCGGCGGAGTCGGTCACCGGGAACAGGGTAGTAGCGGGCTGGTCGCCGACAACGCGAACGGGGCGGTTCGGCGTGGCCGTGTCCTGTTTGCCGGATGTTCGCCGTTGAATCGGGCTGTGCCGCTGTTGAAAACAGGCCGTGTCAGACGTGGTGGCAGCCGACGAAGTCCGCCGTGGGTGAGCGCAGGGGATCGCAGCCGAGGAGTCAGCGAGACGTGGGTGAGGGCAGGCAGGCGGTCGGCCGTGGAGTCGGCGGGGTGAGTGGGGATAGCGTGCCAGCCGCCGAAGGTGTTGGCAGGGGTGGGTACTGGTCACTCGCTCGAGAGTGCGCGCAGCTGATCGAAATACACGCGCGTGCGCGGATCACCCGGGTAGCGGGCGATGATTTCGCGCGCGGCCTCGCCCGCGATCCACATCAACGAGGGCAGCGAACGGCGCTTGCCCGCGAACGCGCGCAGCCCTTCGTCGACCGCGAGTTCCAGATCGCGGTTGCGCACCGCGACCACCGCGAGGGTCAGGTGCGCCTCCGACACGCGCATCGGGTTGCGCACCGTGCCGTCTGCGCGTGTCGAGTTGCGGATGACCTCGTTGGCGTAGGTCTCGGCGAGCCGATCCTCGCCAGCGACCCGGCAGCAGTCCATCGCGTAGAAGTCGAATTTCTGTGGGTCGACGACGAAGTGGTTGTCCAGGTTGATCGGATGGTCGAGTCGCTCCAAAATTGCTCGACCCTCGCCGAGGGCCGCCTCGACCTCCTGGCGGTCGCCGAGCCTGGCCCATGCCTTGGCCCGCTGCGCTGCGAGTTGGACGCCGACTCCGAGGTGCTGGCTAGCTTCCAGCGCCTGATCGACCGCGTCGATCGCGCCGCGGTTGTTGCCCTGGGTCAGTGCGAACCAAGCGGCCATTTCCGCACTCCAGCCGGTGATTTCGGCGTTCTCGGCCTCCTGGCCCAGCGAATAGGCCGCGCGCCGGGTCGCCTCCGCGGCGGTGCGGCGGCCGAGATCGTAGTCAACGCAACCGACTAGCAACGCAACCCAGCCTGCGAGCACGAGAATGTCGCGATGCTGTGCCAGAGTAAGGCGGCCGTCCAGTAGCGAGGTGATCCGCCGCAACCAGCCAGTGCCCTCGGCGTGCAGCTCGTGCGGATCAGCATAGGAGTACTCGCAACACAGCCGTTCTGCGGTGATGCGGATGGCGTCGAGGGTGGCGGGGGAGACGTCCGACATGCGGAGCCTGCCGATGAATTCGAGTGTGTCCATGCCGGTTGCCGAGAGCACTTCGTCGTCCCGATTCGGCCTGGCTTTGGGGAAGAACGCCGCCGTCACGGTGTCGAAGGCGGCGGCGATGATAGGGGCGTAGAAATCATCCGGCCGCGACTCGCCCGATTCCCAGCGGCGCCAGTTACGCAGCAGTGTACTGTCTGTCGGCAGGTTGTGGGATGACTTGGCGCGCATCACGCGGACGGCGTCTGCTTGTGACCACCCCCGCGCATCGCGTTCGGAGCGCATCCTGACAGCCCAGACGGGTCGATCGTCTCCAGCGGCCACGTCGTTAGTATCGCACCAGTTAACGCCCGGTGGCCGAGATAGGGCATATGGATGTCAGTGGGTTGACATCTGCATTCGCAGTTTGGCGTTGTGCATGCTGGACATGGGAGCGGAAAGTTTGCCGGACCCATCGAGCTTCAGCCAGATGCAATTGCATCTGTTCTTGCAAGGTTGAGTGCCCCACAATGAGATGATCCTGAGGAGAACGACTCGCTCGAGCCAGATGCAATTGCATCTGTCCTTGCAAGGCGCAGTACCCCACAATGGGGTGATCCACAGAAGAGAACAGCGGTACCCAATCCAACGGAGGTTCGGGTGGAAGCGTTGATCTATGGATACTTGCGTGACGATTTGGCCGATGGCCATAGCGAAGAGCTAGAGGATGCGATGAGCACCCTCGCCCGCGAAGAGGGGCTCTGCTTCGCCGCAACGTTCCATGAATCGACTTCCGGTGACGGCACGGCATTCGTCGAGCTGACCCAGGAGCTCAAGCGAGCAGACGCGCACCACGTGGTGGTTCCGTCGCTCGATCACCTTGCCGGCCAGACCATCCCGCGCGACATCCTGCTCGCGAAGTTGGCGCACGAGGCCGCGGCACAGGTCTGGACCATCGAGAGCTGACTCTTCGACACTGATCGTTCGAAGACTTCGCGCAACGACGCAGGTTCACGCGCGCCGGGCACCACCCGGCCTCGGATCCGACCGCCGCCGCGCACCCGCCAGCCCCTCGACGCGGCCACACCGGCCAGCAGCGAGGCGAGCCCCACCGCAACATGGTGGTGCCCAACCGGCGGAAACACCTGCAACCGCAGGAGATAACCGAACAACGAGCTGCAGGCCGCCACCGCCGCAGCACCCACGACAGTCCCTCGCGCCGCCGGATCAGCAGGAGCAGCCGGGCAATCACCCAGGCGTTCCCGATCGGGCGAGCCGAAACAGCGAGGTACACAAGCGAACAAGGCAGGCGCCCACGAGCAGCCGTTGCCGGCGTGTCCTCGCCGCGGCAACGGCGTCCCGTCGGAACGCCGAAATTGCCGGGCACGCAAGCCAACTGGTCGGCATGGCCAGCGCTCCCTGTCGGCGTGTTCGCTGCGGCAATGCCATCGAGGCAGGTCTTCAGTACCACTGGACCGGCGCCGAAATGGCCGGGCACGCGAGCCAACTGGCCGGTATGGCTGACGGTAGCCGTGAGTCCGGCTGCGCTGCGGCAACAGTCATTACGGCCAGACGAAATAGCCGTATTCGCTTGCCAACTGGTCGGCACCGCCGACGGTCGTTGCTGGGTGTGCTCGCTGGGCAGGCAACCCGACTGGACAGCACGGCCGACGCTCACTGCAGCGCGTGGTCGCCGCGGCGATAGTCGTCATGCGCCGCTGGATCGCGTCTGCGCCGCGGCGACGGCTATCGTGGCGGTCCGAGGAACCACCATCGAACGGGGCATCACGTAGGCGTTCCCGATCGGGCGGGCTGAATTATCGCGGCACACCGCAACCGGGGTGGGCGCTCGCGAGGAGTTGCTGCGTACGATTCGCGGTGCCAACGGCTGCCGATGCGGACTCTATCCGCGGCGTGCTGAAATTGCTGGTCGCGCAAGCCAACTGGTCGGCACGGCGGACGGTCGTCGCCGGATTCCCTTTCGCTGCGCGGCAACAGGCATCACGGTGTACCGAAAGGCCTCGGTGCGCAAGCCAACTGGTCGGGTCTGATCGACCTGCGCTGTCACCACAGGCCGTCTCCTCGTCAAGAACTGCACTCGCAGCCGGGCCAGACCTTGTTGCGCAGCAATGTGTTTGCCAGCAGAGGCGGTCCAGTGAGCAGCAATGCCTCCGCAACCAATTCGACCGTTCAGGGTGCCGATCAAACGGGCCGTATACAGCATCCACCGCAACCATTCGGCACTCGACACCCCGTCTGGAGTTGGTCAATTGATCACGGGGTACTGGTGTAGGCATCGCCCGAGAAGTCACCTGCACCAGTACCCCCTCGGCACGAAACCGCCCCTTGGGTCCCACATGGCGGGATCGCCGACGGGGCTACGGCTCTCAATCGCTTGGTGGACAAAACCATTCGGCAGCTTTGATCTTGGAGGCTCTCGGAAGGTCGCCACAGTCAGATGGCCCCGCTGCCAGGTGTGCATTGTCGCGTTCCGGGCGGGTCGTCTGGCTGTGGTCTGGTTCAAAGATCCTGAAAGAAATCGACGGTAGTCAAATGGTGCGTGTCGCAGGGCGTGGTGCAACCATATGACTACCGTCGATGGTGGTCGGCGACCATTCGACTGTCGTCGATCGACTACCGCCCCTCCGGAACCGGATGGAACTGCGGGGCAACGAGTTCAGAGTCCGAAGCTGCCTGGGCCGCGCCTGCGCAGGTACTTTTCGAACTCTGCGGCGATCGCGTCGCCGTCGATCTTGGCCATGGCTTCGTTGACGTCGACTGCGGCGTCGCCGCGTTCTTCCAGCGAGCGCACGTACTCGCTGACTTCGTCGTCGCCCGCGGTCATTTCGTTGACCGCGGTCTCCCAGTCTTCGGCTTGTTTGGGTAGTTCGCCGAGGGGCACCTCGATGTCGAGCACGTCCTCGACTCGGTGCAGGAGTGCGATGGTGGCTTTCGGGTTCGGTGGTTGGGACACGTAATGCGGCACGGCGGCCCAGAACGACACTGCGGGCACACCCGCTTTCACGCACTGGTCCTGCAGCACACCGGTGATGCCGGTGGGTCCTTCGTATCGGGTCTGCTCGAGGTTGAAGCGTTCGGCCGCTTCCTTGCTATATGCGGAGCCGGTGACCGGAACGGGACGAGTGTGCGGGGTATCGGCGAGCAGGGCGCCGAGGATGACGACGGTCCGCACCCCGAGTTGTTCGATGAACTCCAGCAGGTCCTCGCAGAAGCTGCGCCAGCGCATGTTGGGTTCGATGCCGCGCAGCAGCACGATGTCGCGCTCACTTCCCGGCGGCGAGCACACCGAGAGCATGGTGGATGGCCACTGGATTTCCCTGGTCACGCCGTCAACCTGCCGGACCGTCGGCCGGTTGACCTGATAGTCGTAGTAGTCCTCGGAGTCGAGTTCGGCTAGCGGCTCGGCGTCCCAGATCAATTCCAGATGCTCTACGGCGCCACTTGCGGCGTCGCCTGCGTCGTTCCAGCCCTCGAAGGCCGCGACCAGCACCGGTTCCCGCAATGTCGGCAGTTCCGGATCGGGAGTTTCACTGGGGTTCACTCGGTCAGCCTAATGTGTGAGACGAACTGGCGTGTCGTATGCCGTGGCCGGGCCCGGCGTGTTCGACGACCGCGTTCCAGTAGGGGTGTGTCCGTGCACACGCGACGCGGCGAGCAGCAGTGTCCTACCCGACCATTACGCTTGATCTCATGTCTGCGTCCACCCCCGCCGAGTTCGACACCACGCTACTCGACACGTTGCGCCGTCGTGTCGTGATCGGCGACGGTGCGATGGGCACGATGTTGCAAGCGGCGGACCTGACGCTCGACGACTTCCGCGGTCTCGAGGGCTGCAACGAAATCCTCAACGACACCAGGCCGGATGTGCTGCGCCATATTCATCGCGCGTACTTCGAGGCCGGTGCGGACGCGGTGGAAACCAACACCTTCGGCTGCAACCTGCCGAACCTCGCCGATTACGACATTTCGGACCGCATTCGCGATTTGTCCGAGCGCGGCACCCGGCTGGCTCGCGAGGTAGCCGACGAGATGGGCCCGTCCGCGGACGGGACTCCGCGCTATGTGCTCGGCTCGATGGGCCCCGGCACCAAGCTGCCAACCCTCGGCCATGCTCCTTATACCTTGCTGCGCGATGCCTACACCGAGTCGGCGCTCGGCATGCTCGAGGGCGGCGCCGACGCCATCCTCATCGAAACCTGCCAGGACTTGCTGCAGGTCAAGGCGGCGGTGACCGGAAGCCAGGCCGCGATGCGGCTGATTGGCCGTCGCATTCCGATCATCACGCACGTCACCGTGGAGACCACCGGCACCATGCTGGTCGGCAGTGAGATCGGCGCCGCGCTCACCGCGCTGGAACCGCTCGGCATCGACATGATCGGGTTGAACTGCGCGACCGGTCCTGCCGAAATGAGCGAGCACCTGCGCCATCTGTCCAGGCACGCCCAGATTCCGGTGTCGGTGATGCCGAACGCGGGACTGCCGGTGCTCGGTGCGAACGGCGCCGAGTACCCGCTGACACCGGAGGAGCTGGCGATCGCGCTGCGCGGCTTCGTCACTGAGTTCGGGCTCGCACTGGTCGGTGGCTGCTGCGGCACGACGCCCGAGCACATCCGGCAGGTGACCGAGGCGGTGCGCGAGATCGAGCCGACGCTGCCGCCGATCGAGCAGCGCCGCACGCCGTCCCACGAGCCGAGCGTGTCCAGCATGTACACGGCGGTGCCGTTCGAGCAGGACGCCTCGATCATGATGATCGGCGAGCGCACGAATGCCAACGGCTCCAAGGCCTTCCGCGACGCGATGCTGGCCGAGGATTGGCAGAAGTGCCTCGACATCGCCAAGGACCAGACTCGCGACGGCGCGCACATGCTCGACCTGTGCGTCGACTACGTCGGCCGCGACGGCACCAAGGACATGGAGGCCCTCGCCTCGCGCCTGGCGACCTCCTCGACGCTGCCGATCATGCTCGACTCCACCGAAACCCCGGTGTTGCAGGCCGGTTTGGAGCACCTCGGCGGGCGCTGCGCGGTCAACTCGGTGAACTACGAGGACGGCGACGGCCCGGAATCCCGGTTCCAGCAGACGATGAAGCTGGTCGCCGAGCACGGCGCCGCGGTCGTTGCGCTGACGATCGATGAGGAGGGCCAGGCCCGCACGGCCCTCAAGAAGGTGGAGATCGCCGAGCGGCTCATCGCCGATATCACCGGCAACTGGGGTGTGCTCGAGAGCGACATCATCATCGACACCTTGACCTTCACCCTCGGCACGGGTCAGGAGGAGTCGCGCAAGGACGGCATCGAGACCATCGAGGCGATCCGGCTGCTCAAGCAGCGGCATCCCGAGGTGCAGACCACGCTCGGCCTGTCCAATATCTCCTTCGGTTTGAACCCGGCCGCGCGCCAGGTGCTGAACTCGGTGTTCATGCACGAATGTGTCCAGGCCGGACTGGATTCCGCGATCGTGCACGCGTCGAAGATCCTGCCGATGGCCCGCATCCCCGACGAACAGCGGGAGACGGCACTGGATCTGGTGTACGACCGCCGCGGCGAGGATTACGACCCGCTGCAGAAGCTGATGAGCCTGTTCGAGGGCGTCTCGACGTCCTCGTCGCGTGCCTCGCGTGCCGAGGAATTGGCGGCCTTGCCGCTGTTCGAGCGGCTGGCGCGGCGCATCGTCGACGGCGAGAAGGCGGGCATGGAGGCCGACCTCGACGAGGCGATGGGCCAGGTGCCGCCGCTGCAGATCATCAACGAGACGCTGCTGTCCGGCATGAAGACCGTCGGTGAGCTGTTCGGCTCCGGGCAGATGCAGCTGCCGTTCGTGTTGCAGTCGGCCGAGGTGATGAAGTCCGCCGTCGCCTACCTGGAACCGCATATGGAGGCCACCGACGACAGCGGCAAGGGCCGCATCGTGCTGGCCACCGTCAAGGGCGACGTGCACGACATCGGCAAGAACCTGGTCGACATCATCCTGTCCAACAACGGGTACGAGGTGGTGAACCTCGGCATCAAGCAGCCGATCGCGACCATTCTCGATGCGGCCGTTGACAAGAAGGCCGATGTCATCGGCATGTCCGGGTTGCTGGTGAAGTCGACCGTCGTCATGAAGGAGAACCTGCAGGAGCTCAACTCCAAGGGTGTCGCCGAACAGTTCCCGGTTCTGCTCGGCGGCGCGGCGCTGACCCGCGGGTATGTCGAGAACGATCTCACCGAGGTGTACGAGGGCGATGTGCATTACGCGCGCGACGCCTTCGAGGGCCTGCGGTTGATGGACGACATCATGACCCGCAAGCGGGGCGGCGGACCGGATCCGGACAGCCCGGAGGCCATCGCCGAGCGGGAGAAGGCGGCCGAACGCAAGGCGCGCCACGAGCGGTCCAAGCGGATCGCCGAGCAGCGCAAGGCGGTGGAGGTGCCGATCGAGGTGCCCGCGCGTTCCGATGTCGCCGCCGACGTTCCGGTGCCGGTGCCGCCGTTCTGGGGCACCAGGGTGGTGAAAGGCCTGGCACTGCACGAGTATTCGGGGCTGCTCGACGAGCGGGCGCTGTTCCTCGGGCAGTGGGGGCTGCGCGGCCAGCGCGGCGGTGAGGGCCCGAGCTACGAGGAGCTGGTGGAGACCGAGGGCAAGCCGCGGCTGCGCGCCTGGCTCGATCGGTTGAGCACCGAGAACGTGCTGCAGCACGCGGCGGTGGTCTACGGCTACTTCCCCGCGGTGTCCGAGGGCGACGACGTGATCGTGCTCAGCGAGCCCGATCCTGGTGCGGCCGAACGGTATCGGTTCACCTTCCCGCGCCAGCAGCGCGACCGTTTCCTCTGCATCGCCGACTTCATCCGTTCCCGCGAGCGGGCGCAGGAGACCGGCCAGGTGGACGTGCTGCCGTTCCAGCTGGTCACCATGGGTCAGCCGATCGCCGACTTCGCGAACGAGCTTTTCGCGGGCGACAACTATCGCGACTATCTCGAGGTACACGGCATCGGCGTGCAGCTCACCGAAGCGCTTGCCGAGTACTGGCATCGGCGTGTCCGCGAGGAACTGACCTTGGACGGTCACGCGGTCGCCGATTCCGACCCGACCGACGTGCTCGACTACTTCAAGCTCGGCTATCGGGGCGCCCGCTACTCCTTCGGTTACGGCGCCTGCCCGGATCTGGACGATCGTGCCAAACTGGTCGATCTGCTCGAGGCGGACCGGATCGGCGTCGTGCTGTCCGAGGAACTGCAGTTGCACCCGGAGCAGTCCACCGACGCGTTCGTCTTGCTGCATCCGGAGGCGAAGTACTTCAACGTCTGACAGTGGGCTACCCCGGACATTTCGGGGGGAGTTATGCGATCAGTCGTTCCGCTGTGACGGTGTTCACGTTGGCGCGGAACAATGTTCGCGTCGGGCCAGGGCCTTCCTTACCTGCTCATATGATGTGATTCGGGTAAATTGCGACGCGCCGAGCGGATTTCGCACTTCGGCGTGGCGGGTCGCTGACCTGGGCTATCGCGTAGGCGAAATTGGTGAGGTGGATGTGGGTCGGGTGGGTATGTCATTGTCGGAAGCGTTGCAACTGCATCCGGAGCAGTCGGCGGATGCGTCGCCATCGCTGCTTACGGTGCAAAGTACTTCGGCGCGTAGCGATTTCGGGACCTCCCGGTGTCGCGCGTCACTGCAAGACCAGCTCGGCGCGTAAGCAGGAAGGCACAACATCATGACCTCGGACCGATTGATCGCGGGACGCTATCGACTCACGGATCCGATCGGCACAGGTGCAATGGGCGTTGTGTGGCGCGGGACGGATGTCCGATTGCGGCGCACCGTCGCGGTGAAGCAACTGATCCTCGCGCCCGGATTGTCGCGGTCGGCGGCGTTGGAGGCGAAGCTGCGCGCCATGCGCGAGGGACGCATCGCGGCGCGACTGCATCACCCGAACGCGATCACGGTCTTCGATGTCGCCGAGGAAGACGGCCAGCCGTGGCTGGTCATGGAATACATGGACGCGCCGAGTCTCGCGGCCAAACTGTCCGGCAAGCGCACCCTCGCCCCGGCGGAGGTCGCCAAGATCGGTGCGCAGGCCGCGGGCGCGTTGGCCGCCGCGCACGACGCGGGCATCATGCACCGCGATGTGAAGCCGGCGAACCTGCTCGTCGGTGACGACGGGACCGTGAAGATCACCGACTTCGGCATCTCCCGCGCCGTCGGCGATGTCACCGTCACCGCAACCGGATTCCTCGCAGGCACGCCCGCCTATCTGGCGCCCGAGGTGGCGCGCGGTGAGAATCCGGAACCGGCCTCCGACGTATTCGCTTTGGGCTCAACGCTGTACGCCGCCGTCGAAGGGTTGCCGCCGTTCGGTGAGGGCGACAATCCGCTCGCCCTGCTGCATGCTGTCGCGCGAGGTGAGATACCGGAGCCGAAGGGCGCTGGTGCGCTCGCGCCGGTGCTGATGCGGCTGCTCGCGCCGACCATCGACGCCCGCCCGTCCATGCGGGAAGCGCAGAAGGCGCTGGAAGCTGTTGCGGAGGGCCGGAATCCGGCGATGGGCGCACCCTCGCTGACCAAGGCGTTGCCTGCGCCCGGCGCCGACAACGCGACGACCGTGCTCCCGCAACCCGGCGCCGACGCGACGAATGCAGGCGACGCGACAACGGTGGTGCCGACCTCGATCCTGTCGAAACCCGCTGCCACCAAAAGCATTTCCGCACAACCGTCGATCCCGGCGTTCTCCGCTGAGGCACCGACCATGGCCGGCGGCGGAACGCAGCGCGCCGGTGCGACCGGAACGCAGCGCACGCTCGGTGAGGACCGCAACCGGGCCATCGTCGTCGCGACGTCCGCGTTCGTCGCGGTGCTCGTGATGATCGGACTCGTCGCCGTGCTGGTCAACAACAACCGCAAGGGCGGTGACACCGCGCCGACGCCGCAGGCCTCGGTGCCTTCCTCGGTGGTGGGGCCGCCTGCCTCGGCCGATGCGGGCACCTCGGCCCCGCAGGAGCCTGCGGCACCCGCCGCGACCTCCGCGCCTGGCCAGCCGACACCGAGCCCGACGCCCGCGCCGTCATCCGCGCCGTCCACACCGCCCTCATCGGCACCGCCTTCGTCCGCGCCCCCGACGACTCCGCCGCCGACCGTCAGCGCGACCCCCTTCGGCCCGCCGACGCCGGAGAAGGTTTCCCAGTTCGTCTCGGGTTACTACGGCATGCTCCCCGGCAATCCGAGTGCCGCATGGTCCCAGCTTTCGCCTGCCTATCAGGGCCAGGCGGGCGGCTACAACGAGTACGTCCGCTGGTGGGGCACGATCAATTCGATCACCGTCCGCTCGGTGACCCCGAACGGGGACAATCGCGCGGTCGCGTCGCTCACCTATGTGAAGAAGTCCGGCGAGACGGTGAACGAGACCCGCTGGTTCCAGGTCGCCTCGGAGAACGGCCGGATGTTGATCACCGCATCGGGAACGTAAGCAGGGCCACATCTGCACAACTGGCCACGGTGGTGCACCTGGCTCGGCGGTTATCGTGGCTACGGCCTGATCGGTAATCGAACGAGGAGACGCGTGACCGCACGACCAGCTGCTGTTTTGTGGGATATGGACGGCACGCTCCTGGATTCGGAGAAGCTCTGGGATATCGCGATGCGCGAGCTCGCCGCCAGGCACGACCGTGTGCTGACCGCCGAGATCCGGCACACGTTCATCGGTGCGTCCGGGCCGGACTCGCTGCGGATGCTGTTCGCCGGGATCGGCGTCGAGCCGACGCCCGAGGCGCTGCGCGCCGCGGCGGAGTTCATCGAGTACCGGGTGACCGAGCTGATGGCCGGATCCATCCCGTGGCGGCCCGGCGCGAAGGATGCGCTGGGGTTGGTGCAGGCGGCGGGGCTGAAGTCGGCGCTCGTTACCAATACCAAGCGGTCGCTCGCCGAATTCGGACTCGACACGTTGGGCCGCGACTTCTTCGACGTGTCGGTGTGCGGTGACGAAGTGGCACAAGGCAAGCCGGCGCCGGATGTGTACCTGCGGGCCGCCGAGCTGCTCGGCGTCGATCCGCGGGCCTGTGTGGCCGTGGAGGATTCGCCGACCGGCACCCGTGCTGCGCACGCCGCAGGCTGCGCGGTGATCGTGATTCCGTGCGAGATGCCGGTGCCCGCCGGGCCAGGACGGACCTTCCGTGATTCGCTGATCGGGTTGACCGTTGCAGACCTGGAACATGCACTGACACAACGCGACTGAGCGACACCGGCCGACACTCCCGACCGCGTCTACTGAGAGTTACTGTGCCGCAATGGGAGTGCGTGCAGCTGGCGGGTGTGATCGTGATCACCGGCAATCTCGGCGAATCTCGGGCGTGTCGGCAACGTGCTCTACCAGAATGTCGCCATGGCAGCCTTGGGTGTCCTCGACGAGATCGTTGATACCGCACGGTATCCCCTCGCGGATCCGGACGACTCCGGCAGGCGCGCCGCGGTGGACCTGGCCGGCACGGAGTTGGCCGCGGTCGGCTGCACCGTGTTGCGTGGTTTCATCCGGCCGGAACTGACCGAAACGCTGCGGGCGCAGGGCGAAGCGATGGCGCCGCACGCCTACTACGAGGTCGAGCGGGTCAACGCCTACAACATCCCGCTGGATACCGAACTGCCCGAGGATCATCCCGGTCGGATCGTGCTGGAGCGCGGCAACGCGTTCGTGCCGCGCGACCGCATCCCCGGTGACGCGCTGATCCACCAGCTCTATGTCGACGAACGCTTCCAGCGCTTCGTCGCCGACTGCTTCGGACTGTCCGAACTGCACGAATTCGCCGACCCGCTGGCCGGGCTCTGCCTCAACGTCGTTGCGCCGGGCATGTCGCACCCGTGGCATTTCGACACCAACGAATTCACCGTCAGCATGCTCACCCAGCCCGCGGAGACGGGCGGAATCTTCGAGTACTGCCCCAACATTCGCACGCCGCACGCGGAGAACCTCGACGATGTCGGCGCGGTGCTCACCGGCAGCGGCGAACGCCTGATCCAGCGGCTCGACCTGCGCCCCGGTGACCTGCAACTGTTCCGCGGCCGCTACTCGCTGCACCGGGTGTCGCCCGTCGACGGTGCCACCCAACGGCATTCGGCGATCTTCGCCTACACCGACCGGCCCGGCGTCATCGGCACGGTCGAACGCACGAGGCAACTCTTCGGCCGCGTACTACCCGACCATCTGGCCGCCGCGGCCGACGTTGTCCGCGGCGACCGTTTGCTCGACTGAGCCGAACGGCCCGATCGGATCCTGCGATCGGGAACACCGCTCGACCCGAGAGGAACGACTGTGGCAGTGCCGTTACACACGACCGGGAAAGCCTCCTTCGACGACATCTACGACCGTCCCGATCCGCGCGACTACTACGCCAGAATGTCCGACCTCGACTACCGGATCCCGGAGCTGGCGAAACCGGTCTTCCAGCAACAGATTCGGGAATACCGCGCCTCGGCGCGGGTCGACACCCCGACGGTGCTCGACCTCGGCTGCTCCTACGGCGTCAACGCGGCGTTGCTGCGGTTGGACGCCACCATGTCCGAACTCGCCGAGCACTACAGCACGGCGAAGGACGACCGGACGGCGCTCGTCGCCGCCGACCGTGCGCTCCTCGGCACCAGGGACACGCTGCCCGACGTGCGCTTCCTCGGCATGGACGCCTCCGCGCCCGCGCTCGCCTACGCACGGGAAACCGGGCTGCTGCACGACACGGTGCACGCCGATCTCGAGTCCGGTGAACCGACCGACGAGCAGCGCGCTATCCTCGCCTCCGCCGACATCGTCATCTCCACCGGCTGCGTCGGCTATGTCACCGAGAAGACCCTGGCTCGGGTCGCCACCGCACACCCGCGGCGGCGGCCGTGGATGGCACACTTCGTGCTGCGCATGTTCGACTTCATGCCGATCGCCGCGGAACTCGCTGCGCTCGGCTACCGCACCGAACGGGCGCCAGGACTGTTCGAACAGCGCAGGTTCGCCTCCGCCGCCGAGCAGACCCAGGTGCTGAACACCCTGTCCGCCAATGGAATAGACACAACCGATCGGGAAACCGAAGGCTGGCTCTACGCTGGTCTCTATCTCTCCCGACCGTTGCCGAAGCCGCACGCCGACACCGAGGATCAGCATTGACCGAACGCACCTTCGCCGCTGAAGACCACCTGCCCCGGGTGCCGCTGCCGACGCTGGAGGCCAGCTGCGACCGGTTTCTAGAGTGGTGCGCGCCGCTGCTCAGCGCCGAACAACTCGCCGAGACCGAGGCGGCGGTCGCCGACCTGCTGCGCGCGGACGGGCCTGGCCGCACACTGCACGCGGCGCTGGCCGAATACGACGCAACCCCGGGGGTCGGCAGCTGGCTCGACCAGTTCTGGCCGTCGCGCTATCTGGGCAGGCGGGACCGGATCGCGTTGAACGCCAACTTCTTCTTCCTCTTCCGCGACGACACCCCGCTTGCCGCGTCCACGGGGGCGACGCAGGTGGATCGCGCGGCCGGAATCATCTCGGCGGCAGTGGATTACAAGCTGGCGCTGGACGTCGAGGCGATTCCGCCGGTGACCCAGCGTGGGCAGCAGCTCTCGATGTGGCAGAACAAGTACCTGTTCTCGGAGACCCGCATTCCCGGCGACCCGCAGGACGGGGTCCGGGTGCCTTACACCGACGAATGGCCGGGGCCGTCGCAAGCCCGGCACGTCGTGGTGTTCTTCCGCGGCAGCATCTTCCGGATGGATGTGCTCGGTCCCGATGGCGCGCCGTACTCCCTCGACGATCTCACCTGCGGGCTGCGCGAGGTGCTGAAGGCCGGTGCGCGCACGAACCGAACCGATTCCGCGGTGGGACATCTCACCACCAAGGCGCGCGCCGAATGGGCGGCCAACCGGCAGGAGCTGCTCGCCGATCCGGTCAACGCGGCCGCGCTCGACACGATCGAGACCGCGCTGTTCTGTGTCTGTCTGGAGGATTTCGCGCCGCGCGACGAACAGCACGCGTGTGATCAGCTGCTGCACGGCGACAGCGGCAACCGCTGGTTCGACAAGTCGGTGTCGTTCATCGTCTTCGAGGACGGTCAGGCCGGCATCAACGTCGAGCACTGCGGGCTGGACGGCACCACCATCCTGTCCTTCGTGGATACGCTGCTCGAGACGCCCGCGGCCGAGCACGCCGCACGCTCCGGAGCACAGGCCCAGGGGCTGCCTGCGGTCGAGCTGATCGACTTCTTCCTCGATGCCGCCCAGCGCGACGACATTGCCGCCGCCGGTGCGGATTTCGCCAGGTATGCCGCCGACAATGCCACGCAGACAGTGTCTTTCGCCGACTTCGGGACCGGCCGCGCCAAGCAGCTCGGCATCTCACCGGATGCGTTCGCGCAGTTGAGTTATCAGCTGGCCCACCGGCGCAGCAAGGGAATCACCGGCGCCACCTACGAATCCATCGCCACCCGTCAGTACCGCAACGGGCGCACCGAGGCGATGCGGGTGGTCACCCCGGAGATGGTGGCCTTCGTCGACGCGATGCAGGATCCGTCGGTCGATCAGGAGACCAAGCTCGCCGCCGCACGCGGCGCGGCCACCGCGCACGTCAGCCGGGCCAAGCAGTGCCAAGCGGGTGACGCACCCGAGCAGCACCTGTGGGAGCTGCAGTGGATCCAGCGCCGCCGGGGCGCGGAACTCGGTGTCACCGAACCGATTCCGCTGTACGATAGCCCAGGCTGGCTGATCATGCGCGACGACTACCTGAGCACCAGCTCGGCGCCGTCGGTCAACATCCGCTACTTCGGTTTCGGCTCGACCAGTCCGACCTGCATCGGCGTCGCCTACGTCCTGCTCCCGGACCGCTGGAACCTCTACCTCGCCACCCCGACCACGGTCGCCGACCAGATGCACGAGTTCGCGGTGCACCTCCGCACGGCAGTCGCCGACCTGGAGGCGCTGCTCTCCTAAACGGCTCAGCCTTCGATGTGGCGTTGCAGGCTGGCGCGGGCCAGGGCGCTGTCGGCCTCGGCGATGATGCGGGTGACGAGGTCGGCGGCGTTGTCGATCGTGGTGATGAAATCGACGCCCTCGCCTGCCCAGACCGGGAGCGCCGCCGGGTCGCCGTGTTCGACCTCGGCCATGAAGCGCTGTTGGGCCGCAGTGTCGGCGCGCAGATCGTCTTCGCGATCGTGCCAGCGATCGAAGAACGAATTGCGCAGCATGCGTGCGGTGTAGCGGGCCGGCCACGGGGAGTGCCGTGCGATGTCGTACACCCGGTTGCGGGTGGTGTCGTCGCCGCTGGCGGCGACGATCGCCTTCGCTTCCTCGGGCGCGACCAGCGCCTCGTGCGTCGCCTGGAATCGGGTGCCGATCAGCGCGCCCGCCGCACCGAGCGTGATCGCGGCCGCCAGCCCACGCCCGTCGGCGATGCCGCCCGCCGCAAGCACCGGCGTCGTCGGCGCGAGATCGGCCACCGCGGGCACCATCGTCATGGTCGACCGGCCGCCGCCGCCGTGACCGCCTGCCTCGCCGCCCTGCGCGACGATCACCTCCGCGCCGACGTCGACTGCCCTGCGCGCTTCCTCGAGGTCGGTGACCTGAACCATGAGGGTTGCTCCGGCGGTGCGGACCGCCTCGACGAAGGGGCTCGGGTCGCCGAACGACAGCAGAATCGCGCTCGGCCGGTACCTGTCGAGCACCCATTCGACCGTCTCGAGTTCCACCGCCCAGGACAGGAATCCGACGCCCCACGGGGCCCGCGCGGTCGCCGAGAGGATCGACAACTGCGGCGTCAGCCACTCGCGATCGCCGCCGCCTGCGCCGAGGAAACCGAGCCCACCGGCGTTCGACACGGCGGCGGCGAGCGCACCACCGGCCACACCACCCATGGGGGCCAACGCAATCGGATGACGCAATGAGAACAATTCGGTCAACGCTGTGCGGAAAGGCATGGCACCATCATGCTCCCGCCGCGGCGGGCGGCCGAGGGGCCGCCGCGCCCCCGATCGGGCCGGAGCAACGGTCCCGCACACCGGTCTGAAACAATGGTTCATCGTGAAGAACTTCGAAACCCTGTTCGCTGAGCTGCAGGATCGTGCGGTGACCCGCCCCGAGGGGTCAGGAACCGTGGCCGCGCTGGACGCCGGCGTGCATTTCCAGGGTAAGAAGGTGCTCGAGGAGGCCGGCGAGATTTGGCTGGCCGCCGAGCACGAGAGCGACGAGGCGCTCGCCGAGGAGATCTCGCAGCTGCTGTACTGGGTTCAGGTGCTGATGGTGGGTCGTGGGCTGAAGCTCGAAGACGTGTACCGGCATCTGTGACGGCCGTCTTACTCCGCAGTTTCTCCTCGTGAAAGGAACCACCCCATGCTGCGCGTCGCAGTTCCCAACAAAGGCGCCCTGTCCGAAGCCGCCACCTCCATCCTGGCCGAGGCGGGCTATCGCAAGCGCACCGACGCCCGCGATCTGACCGTCCTCGATCCGGCCAACCAGGTCGAGTTCTTCTTCCTGCGGCCCAAGGACATCGCCATCTACGTCGGGTCCGGTGAGCTCGACCTCGGCATCACCGGCCGCGATCTCGCGCTCGATTCCGGTGCGCCGGTGAGCGAGCGTCTCGGTCTCGGCTTCGGCCGCTCCACCTTCCGCTATGCCGCCCCGGCCGGGCAGGACTGGAAGGTCGACGACCTCTACGACAAGCGCATCGCCACCTCCTACCCGAACCTGGTGCTCAGCGATTTGCAGCGCCGCGGCATCGAGGCGGAGGTGATTCGCCTGGACGGTGCGGTCGAGATCTCCATTCAGCTCGGCGTCGCCGACGCGATCGCCGATGTGGTCGGCTCCGGGCGCACCCTGCGCCAGCACAATCTGGTGGCCTTCGGCGAATCGCTGTGTGATTCGGAGGGCGTGCTGATCGAACGCACCGGCTCCGATCAGCACGAGCGGACCCGCAACCAACTCATCGCGCGCATCCAGGGCGTCGTGTTCGGCCAGCAGTACATCATGCTGGACTACGACTGCCCGAAGGAGCTGCTGCAGCAGGCGGTGGCGATCACGCCGGGCCTGGAGTCGCCGACGATCTCCCCGCTGGCCGACGACAACTGGGTCGCGATCCGCGCGATGGTGCCGCGCAAGCAGGGCAACGAGGTGATGGACCAGCTCGCCGAGCTCGGCGCCAAGGCCATCCTGGCCTTCGACATTCGCTCCTGCCGCGCGTTCTGAGCCGGGCTGCCGCCACCGCGCCCGTCAGTCGCGGCGCGGTGGCGGATCAGCCGACTCGATCTCGGTCGAGAACGAAAGAACCACGCGCAGAAAGAGATCGGTGCGACGTTCCCGATTCGCCGGGTTGTCGGGTTCCATCACGCATTGGGTCATCGTGCCGTCGTGGATCGCGGCGATGGCCCGCCCGAGCGCGTCGCGATCGGTCACCTGCCGACCGGCACGCGCGAGCATGACCTCGATCATCGGCAGCAACGCGTCGGCGATGTCCTGCTCCCTGGCGACCATGATCTGGCGCAACTCCGGCTTGCGCACCGCGTACGCGGTGAACTCCAGGCTGATGCCGAACCACTTGTCGTCCAACGGAACCGCGCTCAGCAGGCGGTCGACCGCCTGGCGGATGTCGCTGATCTCCTCGACGAGTTCGTGTTCGAGGATCGAGGTCACCTCGGCGAGCATCTGGGCCGATCGTTCGCCGTCACGTTCTGGGACAGTCGTGACTGCGCTCACTACATCCAGGTGGAGGGGATTCTGTGGCGAGGAACGGATTACGCCGCTGGCTGCGCTGCGTGCAACTGGTGTTACATGTCGTGGTTGTCGCGGGACTGGTGACAGCGCCGGTCGCACCCGCGGCGCCCGATGGCGGCGCCCGCGGCGCGCAGTGGCTGGCCGACTACGAGTCGGCACCGAAATATCCTGCGGTACACATTGATTGGGATGTGCCCATCACGATGAGCGATGGCACCGTGCTGAAAGGCAACGTCTATCGCCCGGCCGACGGCAACGGCCCGATCACCGAACAGCTGCCGACCATCGTCAACATCACCCCGTACACCAAGCTGATGCAGAACTTGGTCGACTCCGCGATCGCCATGCCGGTGCTGTACGACGTGCTCACCCAGCTGGCGCGGATGATCGACCTGACGGCGTTCGGATTCGGCACACTGTCTGATGCGCTGCAGACCGTTCCCGCCGGGATGGGCCGCATCTTCGCAGGCGTCGATCGCAAACTCATTCAGAGCGGCTACACCATGGTGGTGGTCGACGCCAGGGGAACCGGCTTCTCCCAAGGCACTTGGGATGTGTTCGGCCCGCAGGAGCAGCAGGATGCCCGCGAGATCACCGAGTGGGCTGGCAGCCAGCCGTGGTCGACCGGCAAGGTCGGCATGACCGGTGTCTCGTACTCCGGGATCAACCAGTTGCATGCGGCGCAGCAGGGTTCGTCGAAGTTGGCGGCGATCGTGCCGGTCGATCCTGGCAACGACTTGGCCCGCGACATCATCGACACCGGTGGTGCCTTCGGTCTCGGCTTCCTCGCGCCGTGGCTCGTCGCGGTCAACGCCGCAAAGTTCGTTCCCGACCTGGTCTCGATCTTTTCCGGCAAGTTCGACTGGAAGTGGTTGCAGGACCGGGTGGACAGCCCGCTGGTCATGGCGGACGTGCTGTTCGGCTATCTGTTCAGCTTGAAGCCCGAGCTGATTCCGCCGGTCACCAAAGACATGCTCGACCCGGCCAAGGCGCGGTTCCAGGCGTGGTCGGGTGGCGTCGACAACATCAAGACGCCGACGCTCATGGTCGGCAGCTGGTACGACCTGTTCGCCAATTCGGAAGTCAAGGCGTTCAACAAGATTCCGCTGCCGCCCGAGCAGAAGAAGCTGATCATGGGCAACGGCTACCATGCCACGCCGCTCGGCCGCAACGGCGAGCCGGGCAAGCCGCCGCGGCTGGATGTGCTGCAGCGCGCCTGGTTCGACAAGTGGCTCAAGGGCATCGACAACGGCATCGACGAGTACGACCCGTACACGCTTTGGCAGCAGGGCGGCGGCTGGACCAGCACCGATCAGTTCCCGCGCCGGGAGGCCGAGTACCGGAGGATGTATCTGTCCGCGGCGCCGAGCGGGACCACCGCGCCGGTCCCGGTCGCGCACGATGGCAGCCTGACCTCGCAGGTGCCGGGGGACACCCAGCGGCTCACCGTCGCCCCCGGCCTCGCCACGCTGTGTTCCCGTGACGCGGCCCAGATCACCGCGGGTGCGGTGGCCATGCTCGAACTCTGTGGGAGTGACAGCCGGGTCGCCGAGATCAGCGCACTCACCTTCACGAGTACTCCGGTGACCGAACCGACGCTGATCTCGGGTCCGATCGCGATGCACCTGAACACGGTGCACGAGACCAGGGACGGGTACTGGAACGTGTCGGTGAACGACGTTGCGCCCGACGGTCGTTCGACGGCGATCAGTTCCGGGCAGCTGGTGTCGTCGTTCCGCACGGTCGACGAGTCGCGGGCGACGCGTTCGGCCAACGGCGACTACACCGATCCGTATCTGACGCTGTCCCTTGCGGATCGGCTGCCGACCGTGCCCGGGGAGCCGACCACGTTGGACATCAGCATGCTCGCCACCGACGCGGTACTGCAGCCGGGGCATCGGTTGCGGGTCGACATCTACGCGAGCAACTTCCCGCGTGGCATGCCGATGGGCATCAGCCTGGCCGACGGGCAGCTCGCACCCCAGCACCTGCAGCTCGATCCCAACGCGCCGAGCTGGGTGAACATCCCGGTGGGTGGAAACCCGCGCTGGTAGCCACCGGGCGAGGCTCGGCGTGCCAACGGCCGAAGGGGGTGGCACGCCGAGCCGTCCGGGTAATCGACGAAGGGCGTTCGTCATGACCTACGAAAGGCGTTGGTCGTGACCGATGATCGCCGTCTGGTTTGTCGTGTATGCGTGAATAATTCACGCTGAATACAACCGGTGTGCTGGTGACCGGGCGTTGCTACCGTGCGGCCTCTGGATGAGGAACGCAAGGAGCACGCCCGTGTCACAGACATCGCCCGACGAACGGTCGGGGAGCATATTCGCCTGGAACGAGGACTGGCTGGCGGCGATCGTCGGGCTCGCGCTGATCGCCTTGGTTCTGGTCGGCGCGATCCCGGATTGGCTGGTGCCGTGATGCCGGACACCGAAGATCGGAACGGCACCGCGCCAACGGAATCCGACGCGGACGGCGGGGTGGTCACCGCGGCGAAGGCTGAACCGGGCACCGATGCAGCCAGCGGAATCATTACGCCTGAAACCGCAGTCACCTCGGAAACGGCGGCGCTGCAAGCGGTCTCGCGTCCGACGGTGGGCGCGATCGTGGCCGGTATCGCGGTGGTCCTCGTGCTCGGCGCGTTGACCCGCTACTTCGATACCCATGTGCCGCAATGGGCGAAGGGCACCCCGTTCCAGCGGGTGGCCAAGTCGATCGAATTCCCGGTGTACGCCATCGCGATCGGCTTGATCGGCAACGTCGTCCTCGCCAAACTGTCGCTGCGCGACCGGCTCTCGGCCGGATTCCGCACCGAGTTCTTCATCAAGACCGGCGTGGTGCTGCTCGGCGCATCGATCAACCTGAAGATCCTGGTGACCGCGGCAGGTCCGTCGATCCTGCAGGCGCTGCTGCTGATCACCGCGGTGTTCGGCTTCACCTGGTGGCTCGGCGGGCGGCTCGGGCTCGACGACAAACTGCGGGCACTGCTGTCGTCTGCGGTGTCCATCTGCGGCGTCAGCGCGGCCATCGCGGCGGCAGGCGCGGTGCAGGCGCGGCGCGAGCAGATCGCCTACGCGGCCTCGCTGGTGATCATCTTCGCGCTGCCGTCGATCTTCGTCTTGCCTTGGCTCGCCGAGGCTTTCGGGCTGTCCGACGCGGTCGCGGGCGCCTGGATCGGCGGCAACATCGACACCACGGCGGCGGTCGCGGCGTCCGGTGCGATCGCGGGGGAGAAGGCACTGCAGATTGCGACCATCGTGAAGACCACGCAGAACGCGTTGATCGGCATCGTCGCGATCGCGCTCACCGCGTACTTCACCGTGAAGGTGGAACGCAGCAAGGGTGCGGCGCTGCCGTCGCTGCGACAGCTCTGGGAGCGGTTCCCGAAGTTCGTCCTCGGCTTCATCGCGGCCTCGGTGATCGGCACGCTGTATCTGCAGTCGGCCGACAAGAAGTCCGGCGCCGCGCACATCGCGATCGTCAACGACCTGCGTACCTGGTTCCTGATCCTCGCGTTCGTCTCGATCGGGCTGGAATTCTCGTTGCGCGGGCTGCGGGAGGCCGGGTGGCGGCCGATCGTGGTGTTCGGCTCGGCCGTGGTGGTGAACCTGGTTGTCGGGCTTGGCCTTTCGGTCCTGCTGTTCCGCAACTTCACCGTCTGACGGGGTGCGCACGGAATCGGCGACGATTCCGTGCGCACGTCCTGACCTGGGGTTTGTGTGATATGCCCACCGTCGGAAGCCGCCAATTCAGCGCGTCTTCATGAAAACTTCACGATGGATCCGCAACACTGTGCGGTGTGTCGGGCGAAGTACACAACGAGAACGTCGAGGCCGAGCTGTTGGCCTCGACACTGACGTACGGGAGGACGTCGATGCAGACGAAGGCCGAACGAGCAGACCTATGGCCCCGCTTCAGGAACGTGCTGCTGGTGGCGGGTGACGTACTCGGGGTCGTGGTGCTGATCGTGGTGGTCGCCCTCATCGGCACCCATGGCACGTCATTGGACTTCTTGACGGCGATGATCGGACGCTGAGCGGGTCGCCGACTGTCGGCATCCGTGCCGTCGCTCGAATCGGTGGCAGTGCCCGACGATCGGGCTCGACCTACTCCGCGCCTGCGTCGGGCCAGCGTCTCAACAATCGGGCTTGCCTACTCGGCGACCGCGTCGGCCAGCGTCTCGTCCGGCGATTCCCCGATGCCGCCGTCCGGCCAGCCGGGATACGGCGGTGGCGTGCCGCCGAATTCCGGGCACAGGTGCTGGTAGTCGCAGTACGCGCAGAGCCAGCTTCGGCTCGGCTGGAATTCACCGGTGCGGCCTGCCTCCATGATGGCCTGCCACAGCGCGGACAACGTGCGTTCGAAGCGGAGCAGTTCCTCCTCGTCCGGCGCGTAGGTGAGGATCTGCTCGTCGGCCAGATAGATCAGCCGCAGCTGGGCAGGGACGATGCCGCGGGTGCGCAGCACGACGAGCGCATAGAACTTGAGCTGGAACAGCGCCCTGGTCTCCTGGGTGGGTCCGGGAGCGCGGCCGGTCTTGTAGTCGACAACGCGCAACTGCCCGGTGGGCGCCACATCGATCCGATCGACGAAGCCGCGCAACAGAACTCCGCCGTCCAGCTCGACCTCCACCCGCGCCTCGCGCGACTCCGGTTCGAAGCGCGTCGGATCCTCCAGCCGGTAATACGCCTCGACCAGCGTGCGCACCTCGCCGAGGAAGCCGTCGAGCTCCGCGTCGGTGATCAGCTCGGTCACCTCGGGGCGCTCGCCCGACACCCTGGCCCAGGCGGGCAGCACCAGAGTCTGTGCCCGCTCCGGCTGCCGCTCGGCCGCAGGCAGTCCGTACAGGTCTTCCAGCACCGCGTGCACCACCGTGCCGCGCACCGCGATCCGGGTCGGCGCCTCCGGAATCCGATCGATCGCCCGATATCGGTACTTGAGTGGGCACTGCTTGAAATCCATTGCCCGCGAAGGGGACAACGCCGGCCTCGACCGGCTCGCCACCGCATCGGGATCGGGCGGCGGCGAGCCGTCGGCAGGGGGCGTGGACACGGGCGAGGACATACCTGGCAGGCTATCCGGCGGCACCGACACGCCGATGCGCAACCGACCCGCGGTATCGAGCAGGCGCGGCGCCCCTATCACTCGAGCATTGCTCTACCAGCGAACGGAGATTCATGACGGCCAGGCGGACCGGTCCATTCACCCTCGGTGACCGGGTACAGCTGACCGATGCCAAAGGGCGCCTGTACACGGTGGTCTTGGAGGAGGGCAAGGAGTTCCACACGCATCGCGGCGGGATCAAACACGACAGTTTGATCGGCGCCGACGAAGGCAGCGTGGTGCAGTCCACCAACGGCACGCCCTATTTGGCCTTGCGCCCGTTGCTGATCGACTATGTGCTGTCGATGCCGCGCGGCGCAGCGGTGATCTACCCGAAGGATGCCGCGCAGATCGTGCACGAGGGTGACATGTTCCCCGGCGCGCGGGTGCTGGAGGCAGGCGCGGGGTCCGGCGCGCTGACGTGTTCACTGTTGCGTGCCGTCGGGCCGCAAGGCGAGGTCGTTTCGTACGAAATTCGCGAGGATCATGCCGAACACGCGATTCGGAATGTCGAGACGTTCTATGGCGAACGGCCGGCAAACTGGTCGCTGACGGTCGGCGATGTGGCCGACTACGCAGGCGAGCCGGTCGACCGTGCGGTGCTGGACATGCTCGCGCCGTGGGATGCGCTCCCCGCGGTGGCGAAGGCGCTGGTCCCCGGCGGCGTGCTCATCGTGTATGTGGCGACGGTCACGCAGTTGTCGAAAGTCGTGGAGGCGCTGCGGGAACAGGAATGCTGGACCGAGCCGCGCTCCTGGGAGTCGATGGTGCGTGGGTGGCACGTGGTCGGTCTCGCGGTGCGTCCCGAGCACCGGATGCAAGGCCATACGGCCTTCCTGGTGAGCGCACGGCGGCTGGCCGAGGGCACGGTGACCCCCAAGCCGCAGCGGCGGCCGTCGAAGGGCTGACAGCCAGGCCGAGGGTGCCCGCAACCACCCTCGGCCACCGCCTGGATCAGCCTGGCATCAGGCGGGCAGGCAAGGCGCCTGCGCGAAGCCGAGCAGTGCGCAGCCGCTCAGGTCCGAGAGCTTCCAGGTGCCGCCGACGTTCTCCCAGGTGAGCGGGATGGCAGGGGAGGTGCCGTGCGGGGAGGTGATGGTCACCTGTGCGCTGGCCGATGTGCCCTGTGTTGTGATGTCGGCCACTCCGTAGGTCAGGGTGCCGTAGCCTGCCAATGCCTTGTTCATCTGATCGATGTTCGCGGTGCGCTTTTCACCGTCGACGATGAGCTTGGTCTTCTCCGCGGTGGGTACTGCGGGGTCGGACAATTTGACCAAGACGGACTGCAGTGCCTCGGCGGTCGGCGCGCCCGCTGTGGCGCTCGCGCTGGTGGTCGGTGCGGCACTCGAGGTCGTCACGCTGGAGGAAGAGACCTTGGCGTCGGATTTGTTGTCATCGGAGCTACAGCCGGCGAGGCCTACGGTAACGGTGAGGGCGGCGGCAGCGGTAGCCAGGGAAACGCGGAGAATTCTGGCGGGAAGGAGCATAGTCAGCAACCTTTCGGCTCGGTCGGCGAGCTGGCTCACCGAGTGCGGGTTAGGGCAGGCTAACATGGTCACCCGGCGGTCGATCGCAGCCCAGATGTGATCACGACGAAACCATGTCGGAAAGCGAGAACGGTTCGCGCCCGGTAGCGTTGATAGACCGGGACTGGGAGGAGCAGCACATGAGCCCCATCGAGAATTCGGATTCGGCGGCCTGGAGAGAGCTCGAGGCAGTACGCGCCGAGGCGGCTGCACTCCGAAGGCAACTCGCCGATTCGCCGGATCGCGCACGGGAATTGGAAGCCCGCATCGATTCGCTGACCATTCGCAACACGAAGCTGATGGACACACTCAAGGAAGCGCGGCAGCAGCTGGTCGCCTTGCGCGAGGAAGTCGATCGGCTCGGTCAGCCACCGAGCGGATACGGGATTCTGATCGGTGTCTACGACGATCAGACGGTCGACGTGTTCACATCGGGTCGCAAGATGCGGTTGACGTGTTCGCCGAACATCGAGACCTCGACCCTCGAATACGGCCAGACCGTCCGCCTCAACGAGGCGCTCACGGTGGTCGAGGCAGGCGTCTACGACGCCGTCGGTGAGATCGGCACGCTGCGCGAGATCCTCGACGACGGTCGCCGGGCGTTGGTCGTCGGTCACGCCGACGAGGAACGCGTCGTCTGGTTGGCAGGCCCGCTGGCCAAGGTCGCCGAATACGACGACATGGAGGACCCCGACTCCCCGATTCGCAAGCTGCGTCCCGGCGATTCGCTGCTGGTGGACACCAAGGCCGGTTTCGCGTTCGAGCGGATCCCCAAGGCCGAGGTCGAAGACCTTGTGCTGGAAGAGGTTCCGGACGTCGACTACACCGATATCGGTGGCCTCGGCAGGCAGATCGAGCAGATCAGGGACGCGGTGGAACTGCCGTTCCTGCACAAGGATCTGTTCCGCGAGTACGCGCTGCGCCCACCCAAGGGTGTGCTGCTGTACGGCCCGCCCGGCTGCGGTAAGACGCTCATCGCCAAGGCGGTGGCGAACTCGCTGGCCAAGAAGATCGCCGAAGCGCGTGGTGAGGATGCCAAGGAAGCCAAGTCGTTCTTCCTGAACATCAAAGGCCCCGAGCTGCTCAACAAGTTCGTCGGTGAGACCGAGCGCCACATTCGGATCATCTTCCAGCGGGCTCGGGAGAAGGCGTCCGAGGGCACCCCGGTGATCGTGTTCTTCGACGAGATGGATTCCATCTTCCGCACCCGTGGTTCGGGCGTGTCCTCCGACGTGGAGACCACGGTCGTGCCGCAGCTGCTTTCGGAGATCGACGGTGTCGAGGGACTCGAGAACGTCATCGTGATCGGTGCGTCCAACCGCGAGGACATGATCGACCCCGCGATCCTGCGGCCGGGCCGCCTGGACGTGAAGATCAAGATCGAGCGGCCCGACGCGGAATCGGCACAGGACATCTTCTCGAAGTACCTGGTCGACACCCTGCCGCTGCATGCCGACGACGTCGCCGAGTTCGGTGGCGACAAGGCGGCCTGCATCCGCGCGATGATCGAACGGGTCGTCGACCGGATGTACGCCGAGAGCGAGGACAACCGCTTCCTGGAGGTCACCTATGCCAACGGTGACAAGGAAGTCCTGTACTTCAAGGACTTCAACTCCGGCGCCATGATCCAGAACATCGTGGACCGCTCCAAGAAGTACGCCATCAAGGCCGTCCTCGACACCGGCAACCCCGGCCTGCGCATCCAGCATCTCTACGATTCGATCGTTGACGAGTTCTCCGAGAACGAGGACCTGCCCAACACCACGAATCCCGATGACTGGGCTCGCATCTCGGGCAAGAAGGGCGAACGGATCGTCTACATCCGCACCCTGGTCACCGGCAAGAACGCCAGCGCAAGCCGGGCGATCGACACCGAGTCGAACACGGGTCAGTACCTGTAAGTTCACCCGAAAAGGGCCGCGCTTTCTTCGAGAGCGCGGCCTTTCGCTATCCACACCGAGGGCGCCGACCGAAATAAGGTTAAGTAAGCCCGCCCCTTACTCAACTTTAAGGCCCTAAGGTTTGTTAGCCTCCGGGGATGGGCAACGATCAGGTGAGTTCCCGGTGGCCGGCCGTCGAGTACGAGGAGCGCCCGTGGTCCGTCCGCGAGGCTTACTCGTCGCGGACGCAGTTGCGCAAGCATTCCGGGCCCTACCGGGCCGCGGTGTTGCCGTCGATCGCCGAGATCTCGGTCCCGCTGCCGGTGGACCTGTTGACCGAGGTCGAGGAAGCCGGGCGTGGGCTTGCCCGTTTCGACGCTCACGTGTCGAGTGAACTGGGCTGCGAGCTAGGGCCAATGAGTGCCATATTGCTGCGCACGGAGAGTGCGGCGTCGTCCCAGATCGAGAATCTCACTGTTGGCGCCAAGCAGTTGGCACTTGCGGAACTCGGCGAACATGCGAACCGCAACGCCGTGATCGTCACTGGAAATGTGCGGTCCATGGAAGCCGCAGTCGACCTGAGCCGTGCCGTCGATGGGCAGACGCTGCTGGCCATGCATCGCGAGTTGCTCGCTGAATCGGATCCGGAGCACGCGGGTCGGTGGCGGGAGGAACAGGTGTGGATCGGGGGTCGCGACATCGGACCGCACCTCGCCGAGTTCGTTCCGCCGCACCATGCTCGGGTTCCGGCCGCGATCGATGACCTGATCGGATTCGTGCGCAGAGATGACATTCCGGCACTTGCACACATCGCGATCGCGCACGCCCAATTCGAGACCATCCACCCGTTCACCGATGGGAACGGCCGCACCGGACGCGCGCTCGTCCACGCGATGTTGAGCGGAAAGGGACTGACCCAGCACGTGACGGTTCCGATCTCGGCGGGCCTCCTGGTGCGCACGAACCGCTACTTCGACGCATTGACCAGGTACCGGGCGGGAGATGTGGAGGCGATCGTCCGGCAGTTCGTCGACGCGACGTTCTACGCCATCGACAGTGGGTCGAAGCTAGTTGCGCAACTGCGTGCCGTGCGCGAGTCGTATCGCGAAAAAACCAGTGCGCGTAGCGATTCTGTGGTCTGGCGGATCATCGATGCACTGGTCGCGCAGCCGGTCGTCAACACGGCCTTCGTGACCGGGAAGTTCGACATCAGTGGTGTAGCAGCGCAGCGGGCCATCGATCGCCTGGTGGATAGTGGCGTCCTGCGCGACGCGTCGAAGCGATCGCGCAACCGGGTGTGGCAGGCCGACGAGATTCTGGGCGTGCTCGATGATTTCGCGGGTGGGATTCGTCGAGTACGTGGGTGAGCAGGTATCAGCCGATTAGCGGCCGCGCTTCCGTTGGGAGCGCGGCCTTTTTGCTGTTCACGCACCTGGGACTGGGCGAACCGGGCTTGGTTGGCTGGGTGTGTTAATATTTGGCCGTGCGGTCAGGAAATGGTCTGGATGGTCAGCGGGGGTCGTTTATCGAGCAGGCGCGGCGGCGGCAGATCATCGGGGCTGCGGTGGAGGTGATCTCCGAGGTCGGGTATGGGAGTGCGTCGTTGGCGCGGATTGCCGAGCGGGCCGGGATCTCGAAGGGGGTGATCTCGTATCACTTTGCGGGCAAGGACGACCTGATGGAGCAGGTGGTGATCCAGCTGTATGTGATGGGGGCCGAGCAGATCGGGCCTGCGGTGGCGGCCGCTGACGGAGCGCGAGACATGTTGCTGGCCTACATCGGATCGAACCTGGACTTCATCGCGGCGAACACGAAGCACATCGCCGCGCTCACCGATGTGGTGCTGAATCTGCGGGGCGCGGACGGTAAGCATCGGTTCGCCACCGCGGAGGGCGAGCAGGAGATCATGGCGCCGCTGATCGAGATCATGTGCGCGGGACAGGATTCCGGCGAATTCGGCGACGAGTTCGATCCGGTGTCGATGGCGAAGACCATTCGCGACGTGATCGACGGCGCTGCCGGGCGGGCGACCCGGGAACGGGATTTCGATATGGATGGCTACTCGGCGCACGTGCGCCGAGTGATCGACGTGGCGACACGCAAGGTGGGGAACGATGACTGATCTGATGAAAACGCAAGTACCGCAAGAGGATATCTCGGAGCGACCGCCGTTCGCGGTCGTCGGAGTAGGCGTCGTCGCGGTTCTTTCGGCGATCGCGCTGTTGGCCTCGGTGGGGCGCTACGGATTCTTCGGCGATGAAATGTATTTCGTCGCCGCGGGACGCAGGCTCGCCGTCAGCTATGCCGATCAGGGGCCGGTGCTGCCTGCGATCGCCCGGCTGATGGATCTGCTTGCCCCGGGATCCATGGTCGCTCTGCGGATTCCGGCGGTGCTGGTCACGGTGGCCGCGGTGGTGATCAGCGCGCAGATCGCCAGGGAGTTCGGCGGGTCGCGCCGCGCGCAGGTGCTCACCGCCATCGCCTACGCGACGTCCCCGTTCCTGCTGGTGCAGGGAGTTCTGTTGGCCACCAACACGATCGACACCGCGCTGTGGGTGCTGATCAGCTGGTTGCTCATCCGCTGGGTGCGGACCCGCAACGATCTGCTGCTACTCGGCGCTGCGCTGGCTACGGCGGTGGACATGCAGGTCAAATGGCTGATCCCGTTCTTCTGGATCGCGGTCGCGATCGGCGTGCTGTGCTTCGGGCCGCGAGAGTTGTTGCGCCGCCCCGCATTGTGGGCCGGTGCCGCGCTGGTCTTCCTGGTGACCCTGCCGAGCCTGATCTGGCAGGCGAGCCACGACTGGCCGCAGCTGCGGCTCGGCGCGGTGGTCGCGGAGGAGCAGGCGCTCATCGGCGGTCGCTACACCTGGCTGCCCCTGGCCATCATCCTCGCCGGGCTGCTCGGCGGCGCACTGCTGATCTACGGAATCGTGACGCTGTTCCGCTGGGAACCTTTGCGCCCCTACCGGTTTCTCGCTCCGCTTCCGTTGTTGCTCGCCGTGGCCTTCCTCGTCACCGACGGCAGGCCGTACTACGCGGCGGGCTGCTACGCCGCGATCATGGCGGCGGGCGCCGTACGCTGGACCGACGCGTCGGTGCGCTGGCGCACCTATCTCACGATCCCGGTGATCGTGCTTTCGGTGGCGATCGTGCTGTTCTCGCTGCCGTGGCGCCCCGAATCCGACATCGCTCCCGCCAAGGACGAGAACGAGGTCGGCTTGGCCCTCGACGTCTACGGCAAGTTCGGCTGGCCTGAGCTCGCCGAATCCACCGCGACCGCCTACCGGGCGATTCCGGAATCCGAGCGGGCCGGCGTCGTCATCGTCGCCGACTCCTATTGGCAGGCAGGCGCACTCGACATGTTCCGCGAAAAGTACGGCCTGCCCGCCGTTTACAGCCCGAACCGCGGCTTCGGTTACTTCGGCGCCCCGCCCGACTCCGCAACCACTGTGCTGTGGGTAGGCGGCAAGGAGTCCGACGTCCGACCGCTCTTCGGTTCGATGACCCCCATCGGCCGAGCCGACGCCACCCTCGGCTTCCCCGGCGTCACCCGAGACGTCACCATCTGGCGTTGCGACCGACCCGTCAACCCCTGGTCGACAACCTGGTCGTCCTTGTTGCGCTTGTGAACTCGACCGAACTGGAGAAGCGACCGAGTGGGACGTGGCGATGAGTGGGGCCCGGCGTCGAGTGAGGCCCGGTGACGAGGGCGATTCGGCGCCGGGTGATCCGAGTCCGGTCCTACGCGCAGCAAGCCGGTCCGCTACGCGGAGTCGCGGTGTCCTCGGCGCTGCGCTGCTCGACCGGCTTGACGGCCTGCACGATCGCCGAGTGCATCCCGTCGGCCACCGAATGGGTCGGCGTGATCTCGATATCGGTGAATCCGGCTGCGGTCAGTCCCGCCCGATATTCGGCGAACGACAGTGCGCCCGCGATACACCCGACGTAGTCGCCGCGCTCGCCGCGCTGCTCAGCGGACAGGGTGTCCTCGGCGACGACGTCGGAGATCCCGATGCGCCCGCCGGGGACCAGTACGCGGGCCATCTCGGCGAACACGGCCGGCTTGTCGACCGACAGGTTGATCACGCAGTTCGAGATGACAACGTCGATGCTGTTGGCGGGCAACGGGATCGACTCGATCGTGCCCTTCAGGAATTCCACGTTCGTCGCTTCGGCTTTGGCGGCGTTCGCCTGTGCCAGTGCCAGCATTTCGTCGGTCATGTCGACCCCGAATGCCTTGCCGGTCGGCCCTACTCGGCGCGCGGACAGCAGCACGTCGATGCCGCCTCCTGAACCAAGGTCGAGCACTCGTTCACCTTCACGGAGTTCTGCGACAGCGGTCGGATTGCCGCAGCCGAGCGAAGCGGCAGTGGCCGCGATCGGGAGCTGGTCACGGTCGGCGGTGCGGTACAGGCTCGCACCGAAGTTCGCGTCGATCGCGACAGCCCCGCTGCCGCAGCAATCGTTCGCGACGCCACCGTCGGCGACGGCGGTCGCGGCCTGGGCATACCGGGCTCGCACGGTCTCCCTGAGTTCGCTCTGCTGATCTGTCATGACACACCCCTAGCTGAATATCCGGTCCGGCGATGCCCCGACCGGGTTGTATCGATGAATGTCGATACAGCTTGCGCCGTTGAATCGACATCTGTCAATATAGATAAGTGTCGAAACACGAACTGCCGGTGGTCGCGTCCACGAACGCCTGCTGCGCACCGACGCTGACCGCGCCGCTGAGCCACGATGCCGCGGTCGAGCTGGCCGCCGCGTTCAAGGCGCTGGCCGACCCGGTCCGGTTGCGGCTGCTGTCGCTGATCGCCTCCCGTCCGGGGGAGGAGGTCTGCGTGTGCGAACTGACCCCGCAGTTCGAGCAGTCCCAGCCCACCATCTCCCACCACCTCAAGGTGCTGCGCGAAGCGGGCCTCATCGACTGCGAACGCCGCGGCACCTGGGTCTACTACTGGGCGATACCGCAAGTCCTGCACCAACTTTCCGCAGCCATGGGCCCCGCGGGCGCCGAATCTGTCAGCGCGCAGGTATGAGCCGCCGCTGACGCGGCCGATGCATCCAGCGAATGCTTATCGCTACCAACACGATCGGGCTGGAAAATCGGTCGCGGTCGGACGATCGCCGCTGCCATGCTTCGATCATGGTCGACAAGCTGTTCACCGATTTCCGGCTCGCCGCGTGGTACGACCGCTTGCATCCGTGGGACGCGCGTAGCGATTTCGAGTTCTACCTGCCGATGGTGCTTGCCGCGGAATCGGTGCTCGACGTGGGGTGCGGGACGGGTGCGCTGCTGCACCGGGCCAGGGAGTCCGGCCACGTCGGCCGCCTATGCGGACTGGATCCGGCCCCGGGGATGCTCGAGGTGGCGCGGGCCCGTGACGACATCGAGTGGGTACTGGGCGACGCCAGTGCCGCGCGGGGGCAGTTCGATCTCGTGGTCATGACCGGACATGCGTTTCAGGTTCTGGTCGAGGACGACGAGCTGCGGGCCGCGTTGGCGGCGATCGCGGCGACGCTGACCGCGACCGGTCGCTTCGTCTTCGAGACCCGCAATCCGCTTGTGCGGGAATGGGAGACGTGGGATCGGCGGTACTCGGGGGAGGTGACGGATGAGACTGGCGCGGTGGTGCGCAGCGTCTGCGAGGTCGCAGAGCCGGTCCGCGGTGATCTGGTGTCGTTCACGCACACGTTCACCAGCGCTGGCTGGGAACCGGAGGTCAGTCATTCGACGCTGCGGTTCCTTGGGACGGGGGCATTGTCTGCCTTTCTGTCCGAGGCGGGATTGGTCGTCGCGGAACAGTTCGGGAACTGGGATCGCACGCCGTTAACGGATGCCAGTCCGGAGATCATCACCAGTGCGCGGCGCTCTGGATGAGATTCGCCCCCGCTTGCGGCAGGTTCGCCGTTATCATTGACTGAGTCAACGATTGGCGGGAGCTGGTATGGCCTCGTTTCAGAGTGGTCGGGTGGCGCGGCGAAACCCGGTGGACTTGGCGGGTTTTCGCGCAGCGTTGGACGCGCCGCCGGGGTGGGCGGCCGTGCTTGTCGCGGTAGCGGATGGTGCCGAGTTCGCCGAGATGTGCCGGGAGCACCGCGTCGAGGTGTTGGACACCGTGGCGGGGCAGGTCGCTGAGCTGGCGCGGATTCGGCTCCCAGGGGAGGGGCAGGAGCAGTTCATCGCCGAGACGCTGGCCGGCGCTGGGGATTTGGCGACCTATGGGTGTTGGGCGTACCTGCCGTGGGCGCGGCGGGTGGTGCACGTGTTGGGGGCGGACGACTTCTTCGACGTGCTCACAGATCGCAATCAAGACAAGATCACTCGGGCTGAGCAACAGGTCCTGCGCGGGAAATGCGTTGGGGTGCTCGGGCTGTCGGTGGGCGGGGAAGCCGCGGTGACGTTGGCGCAGGAACATTTGTGCGGGCACATCGTGCTGGCGGATTTCGATGAGCTGGATCTGTCGAATCTCAATCGGCTCAACGCGAGTGTGGCCGATCTCGGGGTGCCGAAGGTGTGGATCGTGGCGCGGCGGATCGCTGAGATCGATCCGTATCTGCGCGTGACCGTCTTCGATCACGGGGTGACGGCGGAGAATGCCGACGCGTTTCTCGAAGGGCTCGATCTGCTTGTCGAGGAGTGCGACGATCTGCCGACCAAGTACGACATGCGGACGCGGGCCAAGGCGCGCGGGCTCGATGTCGTGTACGCGGCTGACGAGCGCGGGTTTCTGAGCGTGGAACCGTATCGGACCGAGCCGGCGTTGCCGGTCTTTCACGGGCTGGTCGACGGGCGTCCGGCGCGGCGGGCCGAGTTCGCCTCGACGGCAGAGTTTTTGCGGTCGCTCACCGAATGGCTCGGCGGCTGGGGGAGCGTTTCGAGTCGTTCGCGGCAGTCTGTCGAGCGAGTCGGCCGGTCACTGTCCGGCTATCCGCAGCTGGCCAGCGAGGCACGGTTCGCGGCGGGGCAGGTGGGGCACGTGGCGCGGCGATTGCTGCTCGGCGAGCGGGTCGCGCCGTTCCACGATCATGTCGACTTGGCCGAGTTGGTCCCGTAGCGGATCTCGGCACCGCACGGCGCAGAGCCGCCCCTATTGTGTCGGAATCACGGGAACTGTTGCAGTGCAACGCTATTCGTGCCGGTAGAATTGCGGACCAACTCTGCGAAATTCATCGGATCTCTGATCTTGCACTGGTAAGATCAGCGCGACGGAGGCGTTCTCGAAGCTGTGCACTCCGAATCCCTGGTTGCGCCTCTGCGGGAGGTGGATCACCTTGTCCGGATATCGCATGGGTGTCGGGCGTTTGCTCACCGCGGCGTTGTGCGTCGGGATTCTGGTCGGGGGATGTACCTCCGGAACCGACACCGACAAGACCGCGAGCACGCAGACCGCCGCACCGACGGAGACGGGCCAATGGCCACCGACGTCCGGGCGGGGTAAGTGTGCCGTCGACAAGGAAACCGACGTCCCAGGGACGATGCGGGACGGGACGATCCTGCGCGCCGACGTCTATCGCCCGAAGACCAGTGATCCGGTGCCGGTGATCCTGATGCGCACGCAATACGGGAAATCCGCTGCGCAGGTACAACCCTCGCGCTACCAGACACCGGACTGGTTCGCCTCCCAGTGCTACCTGGTGGTGATCCAGGATATTCGCGGCGTCGGCCGGTCGGAGGGCACCTTCACCGAGTTCGACAACGACCTGAAGGACGGCTACGACTCGGTCGAGTGGGCGGCCCAATTGCCGGGCACCAACGGCAAAGTGGGCATGTACGGCTCGTCGTACATCGGCGCCACCCAGTGGCTCGCCGCCGTCGAGACCCCGCCGCACCTGACCACCATCGTGCCCGCCAACACCTCCTCGGACTACTACGACGGCTGGACCTATGAGGGCGGCGCGTTCCGGCTCGGTTTCGTCGAACCATGGGCGGTCAGCACCATCGCGCTCGAAGCGGCCAAGCAGCGCAACGACACCGCCACGGTCGACCAGATCAAGGCGGCGATGGCGAACTTCACCTCGTGGATGAATTTCCGTCCGTACAAAGACTTTCCGCCGCTGCAGCCAGGCAACCCTGCGGTCGCACCCTGGTACTTCGACTGGATCCGCAACTCCACCTACAACGACTACTGGAAGCGATGGAGCATCCGCGAGCGCTATCAGGACGTGAAGGTACCGGTGCTCGACATGCAGGGCTGGTACGACGCGTTCCTCGCGGGCGGCATCGAGAACTTCACCGGCATGGTCGACAAGGGCGGCACACCGGAGGCACGGCAGAACCAGCGGCTGGTGCTCGGCCCGTGGGACCACCTCGCCTGGGGTAGACCGACTTCGACGATCGCCCCGCTCCTCGACAAACTCGGGCCGGTCGGCGACAGCCCGATCAACGAGCTGATGCTGGCCTGGTATGACCACTTCCTCAAGGGCGTCGACAACGGCGTCGCGGGTGGCAAGCCGCGCGTCGACTACTACGTGATGGGCGCCAACCGGTGGAAGACCGCACCGAGTTGGCCGCTGCCGCAAACCCAGTGGAAGACATACTATTTCAACGGAAACGGGACCAATGGCGGGACCGGCCGCACCGGCAAGCTCGTCGAGCAGGCGCCGACCGGACCGGCCGATGTCGACCGCTACCTCTACGACCCCGAGGATCCGGCGCCGAGCGCGGGCGGCCACTCCTGCTGCGGCGTCGGCTCGACACCGCAGGGGCCGTTCGATCAGGCCGCGGTGGAACAAAGGTCGGACGTACTGACCTACGACACCGCACCTTTCACCACCGACACCGAACTCACCGGCCCGATCACGGTGCAGCTCTGGGCATCGTCGTCCGCCGTGGACACCGACTTCGTCGCGCGACTGGAAGTGCTCGGCCAGGACGGTTCGGCGATCAACCTCAACAACGGCATCATCCGGGCCGCCTTCCGTGATTCGCTCACCAACCCAACACATCTCGTGCCTGGTCAGCCCTACAAGTTCACCATCAAGATCTGGCCGACCAGCTACCTGTTCAAGGCAGGCGATCGCGTCCGCCTCGCCGTCTCCAGCAGCGACTACCCGCAGTACGCGCCGAACCCCAACACCGGAGAACCCTTCGGCGACAACGCCCGAACCCAACCCGCGACCCAAACCATCTACAAAGACGCGGAACACCCCTCCTCGGTGATCCTGCCCATCATCCCCTCCGGCGACACCGGCTCGACCACCTTCGACCTCACCCCGCACAAGTAGTGGTCGACGAGTGGCACACCACGGAGGGGCGCTCTCGGCGTTTGCCGCAGCCATGTGCCACTCGTGCGCCGGACACGACTGTGGCGGCGTCCACGGACGCCGCCACAGAGGGGATGAGTGTTAGTTGCGTGCGGTGGTGACTGCGTTGAGGACGACGTCGGCGGCGGGGGCGCCGTCGGAGCCACCGCCCTGCACGCCTGCGCTGCCGATCGAATCGAGGACGTCCTGGCCCGAGGTGACCTTGCCGAATGGTGTGTAGCTCGGCGGCAGCGGGCTGTCCTTGTAGACGAGGAAGAACTGGCTGCCGTTGGTGTTCGGGCCCGCGTTGGCCATCGCGACGGTGCCCGCAGGGTAGGTGGCGCCTGCGAGGTTCTCGTCGGGGATCTGGTAGCCGGGCCCGCCCGTGCCGGTCGCCGTTGGGTCACCGCACTGCAGGACGAAGATGCCCTGGGTGGTGACGCGGTGGCACTTGGTCAGGTCGAAGTAGTGCTTTTCGCTCAGGAAGACGAACGAGTTGACGGTTTCCGGCGCCCTGGAATCCAGGTTGATGGCGACCGCGCCGCAGTTGGTTTCGAGCGTCGCGGTGTATTGGGCGTTCGGGTCGGCGACGCGGTCCGGCGCAGGCCACGATTCGGTGGATGCCGTCTTCGCGGGCGCCTTCGGTGCGCCGCACTGTGCGGGCGCCTGCGTCCGCACGCTCCAGGTGTTCGCCGAGACGCCGCCGCTCGCGAACGCCGCCAGCGCCGCGGCAACCGCCGCCACGCCGACCACGCGTAGCACCCCACGCGGCACCCCGAGCCGCCAACCACGCCTGATGTCGAATTGCCGCCCTTGCACTTCGCTGCTCACCGCTAGGAATCTCCTTCACTCGGATTGCGCACCGGACGATGCCGTCGCGAATAATGCCATCTCGGCGGCCGAAGCGGGCCAGGACGGTGCGGATCGTACGAAAAACCAACGGGTGCGCCCGTTCGTCAGGACGCCAGCAGTCGCTCGCCGTACGCGCGTTGACATCCGCTCGCGGTGTGAGATGCGGTGAGTCGGTGTCTCGACTGACCGCACATCGCTGACACTCCGGCGACAGACCATCGTCGACGTTGATCAGCCGATCGGTGTGCGCGGACTCAGGCGGCAGTCGGTCGAACAGTCAGCCGCGTCGGATGCGGCGGTAGGTCGGAGCGGCGGTGGTCGCGGCGGCGAGTTCTGTGGTGAGCCAGTCGAGGTCCGCATCGGTCAGCGGGGAAATGGTGATCCGGAGATGGTCGGTCGGCGGATAGTCGCCGACCACGAACGGCCCGCCGGGCGCGGCCTTGATGCCTGCCGCCGCGAGGGAGATCATCGCGGCGTTCTCGTCGGCGACCGGCAGCCACAGATTGATGCCGTCGCCGCGCGCGACGGTGATGCCGCGCATCGCCAGTGCACGGCGGAGTTCGGCTGAGCGCCTGCGGTATTCGGCGCGAGCCGTGGTGACGGCGTGCACGGCGGTCTCGTCGTCGAGCATGCTCAGCAGGACGCGCTGGAGGAGTCTGCTGGTCCAGCCTGCGCCGAGCATGCGGCGTTCGATGACCGGATCGAGCAACTCGGCCGGGCCGCCGACGACGGCGAGCCGCAGATCGGCGCCGTGCGATTTGGAGTAGGAGCGGATGTGGACGGTGCGCCCGGGTAGTCGGCTGCCAAGGGAACGCAGTGGGGCGGCGGCGATTCCGGCGGAGTGGTCGTCCTCGATGATGAGCGTGTCGGCGCCGTGCAGCACATCGGACAGTTCCCGGATGCGCCGCGCAGTGAGCGAGACACCGGTGGGATTCTGGGCGCGTGGTTGCAGGATCAGGCAGCTGGCTTCGTGTTCGGTGACCGCGCGCGCGAGTTCCTCGGGCAGTAGCCCGGATTCGTCCATGCGCACCGGAACCGGGCGGGCGCCGAGCCGGGCCAGCAGGTCGAGAAACGGTGGGAAACACGGATCTTCGACGGCCACCGCATCGCCGAGCCGCACATGCGCGGACAGCATCCGGTCGACGGCGTCCAGCGCACCGTCGAGCACCGCGAGGCGTTCGGCACGAAACGGCCAGTCGACGCGCACTTTCGCGGCAAGCTCGGGCAGCACCGCCTCGCCGAGGTAGTCGGCGGCGAGGTCGTTCGCCTGGTTCCTGGTGAGGTCGCGCAGCGCGGCGCCGAGGTCGGGAAGCAGCTCAGGATCGGGCGTGCCGCGGGAGAGATCGATTCGAAAAGTGCTGCAGGACGGTGGATGCAGTCGCTGGTATCGACCGACGGCGGTAGTCGCCGGTGCGCCGACGAAGGTTCCCGCCCGCCCCCGCGCCACGATCGCACCGGCGGCGGCCAACGCCCGCCACGCCTGGTTCACCGTCGCAGGCGACACCTTCAATTCCCTGGCGACTTCGCGCACCGTTGGCAGCCGAGCCCCAGGCGCCAACGCCCCGGTACGAATCTGCCGACTGACCGCCGCGGCAATCCCCGCCGACGTCCGGTCCGCCAGGTCCGCGATGAACCACCCACCCGTAGCCTCTGCCCGCACCGGCTCGACGCTCACGCCCCCACCCCCAGCATCCGCACGTCTCCCCGGCCGGCGCACGGCTCCACTGTGTCCGTGGGGTCCACCGCGGTTCGCTCGCTCACAACTGTCATTCTGCGTCGGGCGGGACACCGGAACTACGGCGAATCCCAGGATTTACGGCTACGAAACTGTTTCCGCATTCTTGTAACACAACCGAATTGGTTCGGAGTGAAGTATAACAAAGCATGGGAATCGTTCGAGCGGCGCTCGTCCAGACGAACTGGACCGGCGACAAAGAGTCCATGATCAAAGCCCACGAGGATTACGCACGTCAGGCCGCCGCGCAGGGCGCGAAGGTGATCTGTTTCCAGGAGCTGTTCTACGGCCCGTACTTCTGCCAGTTGCAGGACACCAAGTTCTACGACTACGCCGAATCGGTGCCTGGCCCGACGACGGATCGATTCGCCGCGCTGGCAAAGGAATTAGGCATGGTGATGGTCCTGCCGGTGTACGAGCAGGAGCAGCCGGGCCTGCTGTACAACACCGCGGCCGTGATCGACGCCGACGGCAGTTACCTCGGCAAATATCGTAAGCACCATATTCCGCACGTCAACGGGTTCTGGGAGAAGTTCTACTTCCGTCCGGGCAACCTCGGCTGGCCGGTGTTCGACACCGCGGTCGGCAAGGTCGGCGTCTATATCTGTTACGACCGCCATTTCCCGGAGGGCTGGCGCGCCCTCGGCCTGGCGGGCGCCGAAATCGTGTTCAACCCGTCCGCCACCTCGCGTGGCCTGTCCGGCTACCTGTGGAAACTGGAGCAGCCGGCCTCCGCGGTGGCCAACGAGTACTACATCGGCGCGATCAACCGCGTCGGCATCGAAGAGTACGGCGACGACGACTTCTACGGCACCAGCTACTTCGTCGATCCGGAGGGCAAGTTCGTCGGCGAGGTCGCCTCCGACACCGACCCCGAACTGGTGATCCGCGATCTGGACCTGGACCTGATCAAGGTGGTCCGCGACCGCTGGGCCTTCTATCGTGACCGCCGTCCGGACGCCTATGGACCGCTGGTGGCTCCGTAAGGGCGGGTGACACACAGATGACGAGGACATTCATCCACGGCGGCACGGTGGTCTCGGCCACCGGATCGCAACTGCTCGACGTGCTGGTCGACGACGAAACCATCGTCGCAGTCCTGCAACCCGGCGCCACCGCGCTCGGCGCCGACCTGACCGCCACCGCCGACGTCGTCATCGACGCCACCGGTAAATACGTGATTCCCGGTGGCGTGGACGGACATACGCACATGCAGATGCCGTTCGGCGGCACCGAGGCGTCCGACACCTTCGAGACCGGCACCCGCGCGGCTGCCTGGGGCGGGACGACGACGATCGTCGACTTCGTGGTCCAGACTCCGGGGGAGCGGCTGCAGGACACCCTCGGCGCCTGGCATCAGAAGGCCGACGGCAAGTGCGCGATCGATTACGGCTTCCACCAGATCATCGGCGAGGTGAACGACGAATCCCTCAAGGGGATGAGCGAATTGGTGTCCGAAGGGGTCACCAGCTTCAAGTTGTTCATGGCCTACCCCGGCGTCTTCTACTCCACCGACGGCCAGATCCTGCGGGCCATGCAGTCGGCGGGCGATCTCGGCGCGCTGCTGATGATGCACGCGGAGAACGGGATCGCCATCGATGTGCTCGTCGAGCAGTCCATCGCCCGCGGTGACACCGCGCCCTACTTCCACGGCACCAGCCGCCCGTGGCAGATGGAGGAGGAGGCGACCCATCGCGCGATCATGCTGGCGCAGTTGACCGGTGCACCGCTGTACATCGTGCACGTGTCGGCGAAGCAGGCGCTGGAGCAGATCGCCACCGCACGCGGCAACGGCCAGAACGTCTTCGGCGAAACCTGCCCGCAGTATCTGTATCTCTCGCTCGAAGAACAGTTGGGTGCACCGGGTTTCGAGGGCGCCAAGTGGGTGTGCTCGACTCCGCTGCGCGCCAGGGCCGATGGTCATCAGGACGAGCTGTGGCGTTACCTGCGCACCGGCGACGTGACGACGGTCAGCACCGACCACTGCCCGTTCTGCATGAAGGACCAGAAGGAGATGGGCATCGGCGATTTCAGCAAGATCCCGAACGGGATCGGCGGCGTCGAGCACCGGATGGATCTGATGTTCCAGGGCGTCAAGAGCGGGCGCATCTCGCTGGAACGCTGGGTCGAGGTCTGCTGCACCACGCCTGCTCGAATGTTCGGCATGTATCCACGCAAGGGCGTGATCAGTCCCGGCGCGGACGCCGACATCGTGATCTACGACCCGAACGGGCACACCAGCATCGGCCTCGGCAAGACCCACCACATGAACATGGACTACTCGGCCTACGAGGGTTTCGAGATCGATGGTCACGTCGACACCGTGCTGTCACGAGGGCGCGTGATCATCGATGGCGGTGCCTATCTCGGCAGCGCCGGACACGGCCGCTTCGTCAAACGCGCGCTGTCGCAGAACCTGATCTGACCCCTTAGCCGTATCCGACTTCGAACGGAGAGTGCCGCATGGACATCGGTGTGGTGCTGCAATGCACACCCCCCGCCTCGCGAGTGGTCGAACTGGCCAGACAGGCCGAAACCCATGGTTTCTCGCATGTCTGGACCTTCGACTCGCACCTGCTGTGGCAAGAGCCGTACGTGATCTACAGCCAGATTCTGGCCGCCACCCGCAAGGTGGTGGTCGGCCCGATGGTGACCAACCCCGCCACCCGCGACTGGACGGTCACCGCGTCGACCTTCGCCACGCTGAACGACATGTTCGGCAACCGCACCATCTGCGGTATCGGCCGGGGTGATTCGGCGGTGCGCACGCTCGGTGGCAAGCCGACCACGCTGGCGACGCTGCGCGAGTCCATCGAGGTGATCCGCGAACTCGGCAACGGGCGCAGCGCCAGGGTAGGGGACACCATCGTGCGGTTCCCGTGGGCCGCCGGATCTCAGCTCGAGGTGTGGATGGCCGGATACGGGCCGCGCGCACTGGATCTCACCGGCGAGGTCGCCGACGGCTTCATCTTGCAGCTGGCCGACCCGGACATCACCGCGTGGACCATCGCCAGGGTGCGGTCCGCCGCCGAACGGGCAGGCCGCGATCCCGGCGCGGTGCGGATCTGTGTCGCCGCACCGGCATACGTCACCGACGGCTCCGATGCCGCGTTGGCGCACGCCCGCGAACAATGCCGCTGGTTCGGCGGCATGGTCGGCAACCACGTCGCCGACATCGTCGCGAAATACGGGACGGGCAGCGACGTTCCGGCCGCGCTGACCGAATACATCGCGGGCAGGCAGGGATACGACTACAACCAGCACGGTCGCGCGGGCAACACGCACGCCGACTTCGTCCCCGACGCCATCGTCGACCGCTTCTGCCTGCTCGGCACCCCCGATGATCAGCTGGCGCGGCTGCGTGAGCTGGAAAAGCTCGGAGTCGACCAGTTCGCGGTGTACCTGCAGCACGACGCGAAGACCGCGACGCTGGAGGCATATGGCGAGTCCGTGCTGCCTCGGCTGGCGCACCCGGTGACCGCCACGGAGGGCGCTTGATGGCGGCGCCCGCCCGCCGCCCTGGCCGGTTCGCTGACCGGTCCGCGCGCTACCTGGCCGGCGGTGGTTCGGGTAGGAGTTCAGTGCCGGGCTGTGTCGTCGTGCTCGGCGGCGCATCCGGCCAGGGCAACCCGGCGGTACGAATGGGAGGCCTGGTGACAGCGCGCGCATTCTCGGTGCCGACGAGTGTAGGCATTCGACCGACCAGGTCGATCGGGCGCGCTCGGCGGCAGAGGTGGGAGGTTCGGTGACAGCGCGGGTGCGGTTGGCGCGGGTCGGGTACGCGGTGGCGGTGCTGATGCTGCTGCTCGCAGCCTGGGAACTGGTGAAGTCGGTGGTGCCGGAACGCGGTGTGAGCATCGGTGACCAACGGATCCTGCCGCGCACCGGCGATGCCGCGTTGCCGCACGTGTGGTCGGTGGTGACAGTGCTCGGTGAGCGGGACGGCGCCGGGACGGTCGGCGGAACACTGGTGCGGACAGCGGGATTCACGCTCGGGCTCGCGCTGCTTGCGCTGGTGATCGGCACGGTCGTTGGTGTCGCGCTTGCGGTGGTGATGCAGCGCTTTGCGTGGGTGGAGCGCGGACTGTTCCCGTATATCGTGGTGTCGCAGACGGTTCCGCTGATCGCGCTGGCTCCGCTGGTTGCCGGTTGGGGCGGAAAGATCGTGATCGCGGGGGAGCCGTGGCGGCCGTGGATGAGCATCGCGGTGATCGCGTCTTATCTGGCGTTCTTCCCGGTCGCGGTCGGCATGCTGCGCGGCTTGCATGCGCCGCCGAAGGCTTCGGTGGAACTTCTCTACAGCTATTCGGCTGGTTGGTGGGACACCTTGGTGCACTTGCGGTTTCCCGCTGCTGTCCCGCATCTGCTGCCCGCGCTGCGGCTGGCCGCGGCGGCGTCGGTGATCGGCGCGGTGGTTGCCGAGATCTCCACCGGCACTGCGGGCGGCATCGGTCGCCAGATCATCGTCTTCTCGCAGCAGGCCACCGGTAACGCCGCCCGCCTCTACGCGGCCGTCCTGGCCGCCGCCCTGCTCGGTGTCGTGATCACCGCCATCGTCGGCCTCGCCGAAGTCGCTCTGCGTCGTTATAACCGCCCCGCGGGTGCGGCGGGCGGCGGCCGGTGATCGGCCGCACCATGGCCACCCGGCCACCGTCGATTTTGCATCACCACCGCCGCACAAGCTGCGGCAGCTCATCAGGAGGTACCCGTTGACCGCCAAAGCACGACCGGCCGTCGCCGGGCCGGATACACCAGGGCGACATCCGGATTCGCCGGACGAACAGGGGGTGATCGAGGTCGTTATCGACACCGGGTCGGTGGAGAATGATGTCTCCGCGGTCGAACTCACCGGGGTGGAGAAGATCTACGCGGCCGGGTCGGTGCACGCGCTGTCCGAGGTGACGCTCACCGTCGCCGCCGGCGAATTCGTCTCGCTGATCGGCCCTTCCGGGTGTGGCAAGTCCACGCTGCTTCGCATCATCGCCGATCTCGAACAGCCGACCGGTGGCACCGTGACGGTGCACGGCAAGTCCGCAAGGCAGGCGCGCATCGATCAGGACTACGGCATCGCCTTCCAACAGGCGGGCCTGCTCGACTGGCGCACGGTGCAGGCGAACGTGGAGCTTCCCCTGGAACTGCACAAGGTGGGTAAGGGTGAACGCCGCACGCGCAGTGCGGAATTGCTGGAGATGGCGGGCCTGACCGACTTCGCCAAGCGGTACCCGGCCGAGCTGTCCGGCGGCATGCAGCAACGCGTCGCCATCGCGCGCGCCTTGGCGCCGAAACCGTCATTGCTGTTGATGGACGAACCATTCGGCGCACTCGACGAGATGACCCGCGAACGGATGCAAGGCGAACTGCTCCGAATAGCCGGAGAAACCGAGGCCGCCGTGGTTTTCGTGACGCACTCGATCCCGGAGGCAGTGTTCCTTTCCGACCGGGTGGTGGTGATGTCGCCACGGCCGGGCCGGATCACCGAGATCGTGCCCACCGGCGACTGGGGCCGGGATCCAGTGCTCGACGGTGACGATGTGCGTTCCAGCGCACCCTTTTTCGAGGCGGTAGCGGCGGTGCGCGAGGCACTGCACCGCGGGCACGCCGGGGACCTCCCCCGATGAGGCTGCCCTGGCGGACTGTGGTGCCGCCGTTGGCTTTCGGCATCGGCGGCCTCGCGCTGTGGCAGGTGCTGACCGTCGTCGCGGGCGTCCCGTCCTTCCTGCTCCCAGCACCCACCGCCATCGCGAGCGAATTCACCGGAAATGTCGACCGCATCCTCGAGGCTTCGCTGGCGACCGGAACCAACGCCCTGCTCGGCCTGCTGGTCGGCGGCGTTCTCGGCATCATCGCCGCGATGCTCGCCGTCCGCTTTCACTTCGTCGAGGGCCTGCTCACCCCGCTGGCCGCCGCGGCAGCCGCCGTGCCGATCGTCGCCCTTGCGCCCCTGTTGAATTCGATGTACTCGACCACGACGGACACCCCGCGCCGCATGGTCGTCGCCATCGTGGTGTTCTTCCCGATGTTCATCAGCACGGCAAGGGGACTGCGTCAGGTGCCGCAGGTCCACACGGATCTGATGACCTCGTACGCGGCGGGCGGCTGGCAGGTCACCCGCACCGTCCGCCTCCCCGCGGCACTGCCGCACCTGTTCACCGGCCTGCGCATCGCCGCGCCCGGCGCGGTGATCGCCGCCATCATCGCCGAATACTTCGGCGGCCTGCAGAACGGCCTCGGCAGCCGAATCACCTCCGCCGCAGCCAATACCGCCTACCCGAGGGCGTGGGCGTACGTCACCGGTTCGATGCTGGTCGGCCTGCTGTTCCTGGCCGCCGTGCTGCTCCTCGAAGTCCTCACCCGTAGACCCCGCACCACCCTCTGGAGAACACGATGAAGAAGACCACCCGTTTGCGCGCCGTGCTGGCGCTGGTCGCGGTGGCCGCCGCCACGTTGACCGGCTGCAGCACCACCGACAGCACCTCGACCACCACGGCCGACGGACTGACCAAGGTCCGCCTGCAGTTGCAGTGGTTCAAGCAGGGCCAGTTCGCGGGCTACCTGGCCGCGGTCGACCAGGGGTTCTACAAAGAGCAGGGCCTATCCGTCGAAATCCTGGACGGCGGAACGGATATCGTCCCGCAGACGGTGCTCGCGCAGGGCCAGGCCGACTACGCCATCGCCTGGGTGCCGAAGGCGCTCGCGTCCCGCGAGGCGGGTGCAGGCATCACCGACGTGGCACAGATCTTCCAGCGCTCGGGCACCAAGCAGGTGTCGTTCAAGTCGGAGAACATCGCGGGACCGGCCGCGCTGCGCGGCAAGACGGTCGGAAACTGGGGCTACGGCAACGAATTCGAACTCTTCGCCGGGATGACCAAGGCCGGTATCGATCCCGCGCGCGACGTCAAGCTCGTGCAGCAGCAGTTCGACATGAACGCCTTCCTCGCCAAGGACATCGCGGCCGCGCAGGCCATGTCCTACAACGAGTACGCCCAGCTGCTGGAGACGAAGAATCCGGCCACTGGAAAGCTCTACACCGCTGAGGATTTCGCCACCATCGACTGGAACGACGAAGGTGTCGCGATGTTGCAGGACGCGATCTGGGCCAACACCGAGAAGCTGAACGACGCCAAATATCAAGAGCAGACGGTGAAATTCATCGCGGCCTCGCTCAAGGGCTGGGTGTTCTGCCGCACCAATGTCGACAGGTGCCGCGATATCACCGTCGCCGCGGGCAGCACGCTCGGCGCGTCGCATCAGCAGTGGCAGATCAACGAGGTGAACAAGCTGATCTGGCCGTCGCCCGCCGGGATCGGCATGATCGACAAGGCAGGGTGGGATCGCACCGTGCGGATCGCCAAGGAGACCAAGAACCAAGAGGGCGTCACCGTCCTGAAGAAGGACCCGGACGCCAGCGCCTACACGAACGAATACGTCACCAAGGCACTGGATCTGCTGAAAGCCGGCGGCACCGAGGTGACCGGCGCAGGCTTCACGCCGAGCCAGGTCACCCTCCTCGAAGGCGGTAAGTGAGCTGGCGGATCAGGAGATTCAGGCCTGTGGCGTCAGCTCGATGACGACTCCGCCCAGCTGCCAGGTCTGATACAGATCGGCCTTGTTCGGCGCGCCGTCGGCGGTGAAGCCGATCCCGTTGAACTTCGCGTTGGTCTTGTTGTCCGCCGCGATGATCGCGTACAGCCGCATGACGTCCTGCTCGGCCGTGTGTACCACCGGAACGAACATCTCCGGCTTACGGCCGCGCGATACCTGAACCGGGTCCCCGGCCTGCAGGTTCTTGACCCACGGCCGCAGGGCGGTACCGATCAGCAGGCTGCCGTCGTGTTTGGTGTAGGCCACCGGCACGTCGTACCGCTTGCCGGACTTGCGCCCGACGATGTGCAGCGTCATCAGATAGTTGCCGACGACACGGGAGATCCCCGGCACGCGAAGCAGCGATCGCACGATCTTGTTGGTCCTGGCCTGCGACTTTCCGATCGGCTCCGGCCCGGTGGTGGACGGTGTGCCGTAAGGGTTTTCGGTTGTTGGTCGGTCACTCATGAGCCAAGTATCGTCCTCGAATCCGGCCGGGCGCACCCAAAATGACGCGGACGCGCCCGGCCGGTGCCAGAGCAACACGGCGATTTCCCGCTACATTCGAGCGGTCCCGTCCCGGAAAACCTCCAGGAGCTGGCGTGACCGAGACCGAACTACGGCAGGATCCAGTCGCGGCAGCCGATGTCCGCCCGCCGCTCGCGACGAAGGGCCTCGCCGTGATCGCGGCGGTCGCGGCGGGGGTACTGCTGTTCTCGGTCAGCCGCTACGACTACTTCGGCGACGAGCTCTACTTCCTCGCCGCCGGGCGGCATCCCGCGTTCGGCTACGCCGACCAGGGCCCGGTACTTCCGTTGCTCGCCAGGCTGATGGACCTCATCGCGCCGGGATCGTTCTTCGTGCTTCGGCTGCCGGTGGTGCTGCTGACGGTGGTGGCCATCGTGCTCACCGCAGGCATCGCCCGCGAGCTCGGCGGCGGCCGGGCCGCCCAACTCGGGGCCGCCATCGCGTACGCGACCTCACCGTTCCTGCTGCTGCAGGGCAAGATGCTGACGACCAACGCCGTGGACACGGTGCTCTGGGTGATCATCACCTGGCTCGTGGTGCGCTGGGTGCGCACCCGCCGCGACGGGCTGCTGCTGTGCGCGGCGCTGGTGACCGCGGTCGACATGCAGGTGAAGTGGCTGATCCCGTTCTTCTGGATCGGGGTCGCGCTGACCTCGCTCGTGTTCGGTCCGCGGGAGCTGGTGCGCAGGCCACTGTTGTGGCTCGGCGCTGCGATCGTGCTGCTGGTGAGCGTCCCGATGCTGCTCTGGCAGGCCGAACACGACTGGCCGCAGCTGGCGATGGGCGAGGTGATCAGCGGCGAGCAGGGCATTCTCGGCGGCAGGGCGATGTTCGTTCCGCTCGCGGTGCTGACCGCCGGATACCTCGGCGCGGTGGTGCTGCTGTACGGCGTGTGGGCGCTGCTGCGCAACCCGTCGCTGCGGCCGTACCGGTTCCTCGGCGCGACGCTGCTCGTCCTGGTCGCGATCTTCCTGGTGATCGGCGGGCGGATCTACTACGTGGCAGGCATGTTCGGTGTGGTGCTTGCGGCGGGCGCGGTCGGCCTCGCGGAATTGGCCAGCGGATGGCGTGACACCCCGCGGCGGTTGCTGACCGGCGCCGGCGCGGTGTTGGCGCTCGCCGCGACGATGTTCGTGCTGTGGTCGACGCCGTGGCGGCCTGCGTCGGAGATCTCGCCGCCCGCCGATGACGCGGAGGCCACCATCAACATCGGGGTCTACGGCGAGTTCGGCTGGCACGAGTTGGCCGACGAGGTCCGCCGCGTCGCCGACGAGCTGCCGCCTGCGGAGCGAGCGGGCGCCGTGATCATCACCGACACCTACTGGCAGTCAAGCGCTTTGGATCAGCTGGCGCGCGATGAGCTGCCGCCGATCTACAGTCCGAGTCGCGGCTACGGCTACTTCGGCACCCCGCCCGATGCCGCGCCGGTGGTGCTCGCCGTCGCCATGAACGAGGCGTTCCTGCGGTGGGATTTCGAGCACGTGACACCCGTCGGCAAGGTGAACTCGCGCCTCGGCTATCCCGGCAACACCCAGGACGTGGTCATCTGGAAATGCAGCGGGCAGCGCCACCCGTGGTCGCAGGTGTGGCCAGCGCTGATGCACCTGTAGCGGCGTCGGTTGCCGGTTACTGCGCGCGGAACACGGCAAGTGCGGCAGGCCGGCTGGCGAAGTCCAATCGCATTGCGCGGTGGCCGACTTCGCCGTCGGTGGCCAGCGACACCGGGGCGCCGTCGACGCTGACGTCGAGCTGTGCGACCCGCCGATGCACGTAGGTCGCCGAGCGATCCAGCGTTCCGGTGAACGTCGCCCAGATCAGGCGGGTCCGAGACAGGGTGAGATCGGCACGGAGATAACGGATGTCGAGTGTCCCGTCGTGCAGTCGCGGGCGCGACATCGGGATCTGATCCGCCGGATGGTAGGCCCCGTTGCCGACGAACAACATCCAGAGTGCGCTGCGCCTGCCGTCGACGTCGGCGTGCAGCGGCGCTGCGCGAAACAGCACGCGCAGCATCGAGAATCCCGCCGCGGGCCACTTGCCGACCCGCTTCTCCCAGCGTTCCCGCAAGCGCACGAAGTCGGGGTATCCGCCGAGGCTCGCCGTGTTGACGAACACCTGCTCCGCGGCGCCGTCCAACCGGACGCGGGCGGTGTCGATGAGCACGAGCTGACCCGATTCGAGGGCAGCGAAGGTGGTCTCGGGATCCTCGACACCGATATCCCTTGCGAAATGATTGAGCGTCCCGCCCGCGAACACCGCAAGCGGAATGCCGTGTCGCACAGCGGCTTCGGCGACCGCGGACACCGTTCCGTCGCCGCCGACCACGCCGAGGGCCGCGATGCCGCCGCCGCGCACCCTGCGGTCGAGCTCTGTGCTGAGGTCTGTGTCGCCGTCGAGCTCGAGCAGCTGAGCCTCGGGCAGTCGCGCGTTCAGCATGGCGAGTTGTTCGCCGCCGTCACTGCTGCCCGAGGCCGGGTTGACGACGAGCAGCAGCCCGTGCCCGCCGGGCAGCGGATCGGTGCGCTTGGTGTCGCCGAGGTCGGCGGGCTCGTCGTCACGCACTGCCCACCAGCGCCGGGTGGCCAGTGCGACACCGGAACCCAGTGCGGCACCGGCCAGCACATCGGTGGGCCAGTGCACGCCGACGTGCACGCGCGAATAGGCGACCGCCGCCGCGACGGGCGCGAGCACCGCGGCCGTCTTCGGGGCTTCGAGCGCCACCGCGGTGACGAAGGCCGCCGCCGAGGCGGCATGGCCGGACGGAAACGAGGACGACTGAGGCGGTTTGACGAGCCGCCGCTGCAGCGGCACCGCTTCGACCGGCGGGCGGCGGCGCGGGAACAGCGGTTTGCCGACACCGTTGGCCATGCCGCTGGCCAGGCTCACCGCGACGAGCCCGCGCACGGCGGCGCGTCGCTGCGCGCGGCCGCCCGCGACGAAGAGTCCGGCGGCGATCGCCATCCAGAGGCGGCTGTGATTGGCGCTGATGGTCAGGGTGCGCAGGGATCGGTCGGCGGGCGTGGAGCGCCAGCGCGCGGTGCGCTCCACAAGCCGATGATCGAGCGTGTTGATCGGGCGAAGTTGGTAACGCATCGAATCGAGTCTAGTGGGCGCCGCGCACCCGGGTCCGGGACGTGACCGCGGATCGTCCGCGTCAGGCGGCGATTCCTCGGCGAGTCAGCCGTGCTCGGTACGCTTTCCACATGACATCTGGGCAGACAGAGATCTGGCACAACCCGCGGTGCACCAAGAGCCGCAACGCGACCGCGCACCTGGACGCGGTGGGTGTCGAGTACACGGTGCGCCGCTACCTCGACGAGCCGCCGACCACCGCGGAACTCGCGGCCGTGCTGCAGCGACTCGGCGCCGAGCCGTGGGACATCACCCGCACCGGCGAGCAGATCGCGAAGGATCTCGGCATGTCGACCTGGGGCCGCACGCCCGCCGACCGGGACCGCTGGCTCGCCGCGCTGGCCGAGCACCCGAAGCTCATCCAGCGCCCGATCGTGCTGACCGCCGACGGCGGCGCGGTCGTCGCCCGCGACGACGACACGCTGCGCTCGCTCGGCTGAGTACTCGGTGGTCGGGCCCGGATTCGATACCCCCGATACTGGGGTCGGTGTGGGCACCCGCGTGGCGCGAATCAGGCGGTAGGGTCGGCGGATATGAAGGTACAACTGCGCCACAACCCTGCCTCGACCATCGCGCGGTGCTTCCTCGCGAGCGGCGAGCCGATGCGGGTCGAGAGCGGCGCCATGGTTGCCCACTCGGCGGGAGTCACATTGCAGGCCAAGGCCGAAGGCGGCATCTTGGCCGGGCTCAAGCGGTCGGTGCTTGCGGGGGAGTCGTTCTTCGTCTCCACGTTCACCGCGCCCGCCCAGGGCGGCTGGGTGGATGTGGCGCCCGCCTTGCCAGGCGACATGCTGAACCTGCAGATCACCCCGGACCGCCCGTTCTTCATCAGCCGCGGCGGCTGGATCGCGAATTCCCATGGGGTGCAGGTGGAAAGCAAGTGGGGCGGGTTCGCGAACCTGTTCGGCGGCGAGGGCGGCTTCGGGTTGCGCGCGCACGGTGACGGCGAGATCGTGGTCGGCGTCTTCGGCGCGATCGACGTGATCGACCTGCAAGCGGGCGAGCCGATCACCATCGACACCGGACATGTTGTGGCATACGACTTGTCGATGAACTTCACCATCCGGCGCGCGGTGTCCGGCCGATCGATCCAGTCGCTGAAGTCCGGCGAGGGCTTCGTCTTCGACTTCGTCGGACCGGGCCGGGTGCTGTTGCAAACGCGCAACCCCGGCGCTTTCGCCGCGTGGGCCAGTTCGGTAGCCTCCTCCGGGTAAATGGAGCGCGGCGACCGTGTGTTCGCTCTGAGTTCAGGCGGAAGTCATGTCCGTCGTCAAAGCTCCGGTGCCCCACCGATATCTCTAGCAACGGAGAAAAATGGAAATCCTCAGCGTGTTCACCAACATCCTCACCACCCTCCTGCAGCAGGGCAGCGGCAGCGCATCCTGACCGCTTGATCAGGTGAGCAGATCGTCGACGAACACCCGGGTGTCCGGCACGAACGGCCACTCCGGATCGCTGAGGTGGGCGCGCAATTGCGCATCGGTCCACCACCAGCCATCGGCGATCTCTTCGGGCTGATGACGGATGGGTCCGTCATAACGCAGCTCATAGGCGAAAAGGTGGCAGCGCATGGGTCTGCCCTGCCACCTGCCGTCCCAGGAAACGCGGGCCAGCGGCCGCGGCGCCGCGCCTGCCGCCAACACCGTGATGCCGAGCTCCTCGGCGAGCTCCCTGACCGCGGTATTCGCCGGAGATTCCCCCGGTTCGACCACGCCGCCCGCCAAACAATCGTGCATCCCCGCGAACACCATCTTGGTGTCGGTGCGCCGATGCACGTAGATCCGTTCGCCGTCGCCCGAGCGCACCAGCACGCCTGCACTGGCGTGCCAGCGGCCCTCGCGATAGACCGTTGCGCGGTCGGCGGACCCGACCGGGTGGCCATCGGCGTCGTAAACCGCGATCATTTCGGTGTTCTGCACTGACACCGGTCGAGGGTAACGTGGGCGGCGCACGACCCCTCCAGAGAGGACCGCGCCGATGGTGCTTCCCCGCACGCTGGCGAAATTCAACCGATATGCCACCAACCCCGCCGCGGGGCTGTTCGCGGGCCGCGCGCCCGGCTTCGCCCTGGTGACGCACAAGGGCCGAAAATCGGGTCGCGCCTATCGAACTCCGGTCTCGGTGTTCCATCGTGACGGGGTCTATCGCATCGCGCTGACCTACGGTCGTGACGTCGACTGGCTCAAGAATATCTGCGCCGCAGGCGATTTCAGCCTCCAGGTGCGTGGCAAAGAGATCGAGCTGACCGACCCGGTCGTCCATCAGGACCCCAAGATGAGCTGGGCGCCCGCCGCCGTCCGCGCCTGGTTGCGGACGCTCGCGGTGCGGTACTACGTCGAGGCGAGTCCCGCGAAGGACTAGGTTTTCGCCATCAGGTGTCACAAACGGTTCCCGGCCGGTGTCTTAGTGTCGGAACCGAACGCACCTGGAGGACATATGGCAAGCCGGACCCGGAGTGTGGCGGCCGGCGCCGCCACCGAGCCGTTCGTCGCGCACCGTAGCCTGCTGTTCACCGTCGCCTACGAGATGCTCGGCTCGGCCGCCGATGCCGAGGACGTCGTGCAGGAAACCTGGCTGCGCTGGGCCGATATCGGCGACCCCGCGCGCGCTGAGGTGCGCGACCCGCGCGCCTACCTGGTCAGAATGGTCACCAGGCAGGCGCTCAACCGGCTGCGGACGCTGGCGCGCCAGCGCGAGGACTATGTCGGCGAATGGCTGCCCGAGCCGCTGCTGACCAGTCCCGACGTGGCCGAGGATGTCGAGCTCGCCGAGAGCGTCTCGATCGCGATGCTCACCGTGCTGGAAACGCTCGGTCCGGCCGAGCGCGCGGTCTTCGTGCTGCGCGAGGTGTTCGAGGTGCCGTATGACGAAATCGCCGAGGCCGTCGGCAAATCCGAAGCCGCCGTCCGGCAGATCGCGAACCGGGCGCGCAAGCATGTGGCCGCTCGGCGTCCGCGCATGGCGGTGAGCCAGCGCGAACAGCACGAGGTGGTCGCCCGGTTCATCGCGGCGATGAACACGGGCGACGTGCAGGCCCTGCTCGACGTGCTCGCCCCGGATGTCGTCCTGGTCTCCGACGGTGGCGGCATTGTGCAGTCGGTCCTGCGGCCGATCGCGGGCCACCAGCGCGTTGCCGCACTGCTGTCCCGCTTTCCGCAGTTCGCGCCCGGCATGGCGCTCAGCACGATTGCGGTCAACGGCGCGGTCGGGGCCAGGCTCGATCCTTGGGGCACGCTCGACGCCGCGGTCACCTTTGTGATCGAGGACGGCCGGATCGCCCGCATCAACGTGATCCGCAACCCGCACAAGCTCGAACGGCTGACCGCGCCGTTCGAGCTGCGCCGATGACGAACGTCATTTGCGCCGAACGGGTTTGGCCCCCGGCTTCGGTGCGGTCGCGGCGCGCGCCGCGGCGACGCGCTGTGTCTCGGCGGCCGCCTCGGCGTCGAGCCGACGGTAGACGAAGTGCTGCTGGGCCAGGGTCCACGCGTTGTTGGTGACGAAGTAGAGCAGGATCGCCACCGGAAGCACCGCCCCGCCGATCATGGCTCCCGCGGGGAAGACCCACAGTGTCAGCGGACGCATCAGGGCGAGCTGCGCCGGGGTCTCCTGCCGCGCGAACGACACGCGACCGGTGAAATGCGTTGCGACGGCGGCGATCACCATGAGCGGGACGGCGATCGCCGCCACGGTTGCCAGCAGCTCGCCCGCACCGAAGAGTGTCGCCGACAACGGCGCGCCGAATATCTTTGCCTGCAGGAAGGATCGGACGTCCGCGGCGCCGAAGACGTAATTGGGTGTCATCGCGTTCGCTTCCGGCGTCATCGGTGTCGCGATGGCCTGGAACGGTAGGTGACCGACCGCGGCGGTGCGATCGAACGAGCGCAGCACGTGGAACAGCCCGATGAATATCAATATCTGCCCGATCATCGGAATCAATGTCGCAAAGGTATTGATGCCGTTGGCCTTATACAGTTTCTGTATTTCGGTCGCCTGCTGCCTGCGATCGTTGGCGTACTTTTTCTTCAGGCCGTCGACCTTCGGCTGCAATTTCTTGACCATCGCCTGGGTGCGGGCCTGCCGCAGAAAAGGCAGGAACAGCACGGCGCGGAGGGTGAGGACGAGAAAGATGACCGAAAGCACCCAGGCGAGCGCGCTCGCGGGTCCGAGGGCGGCGCCGAAGACGTAGTGCCACAACCAGAGAATGGCGGACACCGGGTAGTAAACGAAGTCGAGCATGAGAGCACCTGACTGTGGGCGTGCGTGTGCGCACGAGAACGGAAGGGTCGACGAGAACGCCGACGCCACCCCGCGACTGCGGAGTCGGCGTCAGGCGATCGCGAACCCTGGTGCTCGTGGGCGCGGACGACCCGCGGTGTCGGGATTGCTCTGGCGCAGGAAGGAGCCGCGCCTGCGCCGCTGCGCGGACGGCGGCGGCCCGGAACGGACCGGCGCGAGCGGCAGGCTGCCTGCCGGGTGCACGGTCGCGAAGGCGACGATCAGCGACGCCGCGACGAAACCGACGACGGCCACCGAACCCGGCTCGCTCGCCGGTGCCGTGAACAGCACGAGGGCAGGCAGGACGAATGCGAGAACCGCATACGCCATCAGCTGTGCCCGGGTGACCATGGCTAGAGCATACCGAGTGCGGGCAAGTGCCTTGTTCGGGAACTCCGCCACGAACGACGCGTCAGAGGCTGATATCCCAGTCGACGTGCGTGCCCATCATCGACGGCGGCAGCCCGAAGGTCCGCCTGCAAGTGCGGATCAGGTGGGCGTCGTCGGTGAACCCGGCCGCGTAGGACGCCGTGCTGAGGTCGTCGCCTGCCAGCACCCTGGTCATCGCGATGTGCAGGCGCAGCCACAGAATGTAGCGGCGCAACGGAATACCGACCTGTTCGGTGAACAGATGGGTGAGCCTGGTCGCCGAAATCCCCAGCTGCCGTGCCACATCCGAGCCGCGCACCGAGCCGTCCTGCACCATCTCCGGCAGCAGTTGCAGCGCCGCGGTCACCACACCGTGCCGGTCGCCCTGGCCTGCCTGCGGGTCGTCGCGCAGCAGATCCGCGAGGAGGTCGGTCACGTGGTCGGTGAGCTGGCCATGGGCGGGATCGACCGCGAGAGAGTGCACCCACCCGTGTAGATGCGCCCGCCGATCAGCGGCCGCGCCTGCGACGGTCTCCGGGTCGAGATAGACCGCGATGCCATGCGCGGCACCTTCGGCGACCCGATGCGGCGCGTCGGTGGGCACCACGATGTGCGTGCCGTTCCTGCGCACCCCACCGCCGTCGACGACGACGATCGGGGTATCGGCGGCAACGATCTGCACCGCATGATGGGCGTGGATCTCGGTGGGCCACACCGGCCCTTCGAAGGCGAGGACGCCGGGCCGCAGTAGTGCACGGCCCTGCCAACGCGTTGCGTCGGCGTCCGATGACGTCGAGAAGTCGTTGGTGACCAGAGCCTTCATCATCGGACGCTCCCGGCTGACACGAGCACACTCTCGGTGGATCCACCGCTGAGACTATCGGGTCGGGCTACTCGAACGTTGTGGTTTGTGGATCGCTGGCGCAGGCTGCGCGGCCGCATGCTCATACCCGTACCGAGATCGCGGCGGACAGGGTTGCGGTGACCCGGTCGAGGAATTCGCCGAGCAGTGCACCCGCGGTGGGTGTCGCAGGATATCTGGTGCGCAACGCGAGCCCCTCATCGGTGCGGGTGAACCACATCTGCACGTCGTCGAGCGGCGCGCTGCGGCTGAACTGGGCCGGATTTCGCGGCACCGTGCGGCTGGTGTCGCTGCGCGAGCCGCCAGGCAGCCACCGATAGTCGGTGTAGGAGACGCTGAACAGATCATGTCTGGTCCGGTGCAGGTCGGCGCCCATCGCGGCGAGCACCCGGTTCGCGGGAACCTGGGCCAGCCGCTGGCCGGACCGGATCGCCTCTTCCGCGCCGCGGGCGGTGGCGCAGAAGTCATGCGCCACCGGGATATGCGCAGGCCCGTTGGAGACCAGCCAGCCGAAGGTGTTGTGGTGTCGCGGTTCCCGGCGGGTGTGCACCGGGAACACCAGATCGGTCCCGGTGCGCCCGCCGAGGTCGGCCGCGGCCAGTGCCACCGCAGCGAGCAGCGCCGCGAACATGGAGTACCCGTCCGCACGCGACTTGCGGTGCAGCGCATCGGTTGCCGTCGCGCCGAGCAGCGGGCGCGCGTCGCAGCCGAACGGCGCGAGCGAGCCTGCCTGCAGGCCGAGATCGAGTGGGAAATGCGGCAGATCGTTGCCTGCGGCGTGCAGGAAGTCGCGCCACGCGCGGATCAGCGGCCCGGTGGCGGCGGCGGGCACCGCGGCCTCGCGGGTCGAATAGGACAGGAAACTCCCGGGTTCCGGCAGTCGGTCGGCGGCGGCTTCGGCACCGTCGACCCCGTCCTCGCAGGCGGCGCGGTAGAGCAGGTCCAGCTCGGCGACCGCGATCGTGATCGACCATGCGTCGCACACCGCGTGATCGAATCCGCAGACAACGGTGGAGGTTTCGTCCCTGGTGACGGCGCCGAGGAAGTACGGCGCGAAGCTGTACGGCGAGCACGCCTCGTCGAGCCTGGCGCCGAGCACCGCACGCAGTTCCTCGGTGCTCGAGGTGCACACGGCCTGCCGCGGCACCAGCCGAATATCGGTGTCGTGCACCACGTGTACCGCTGCGGGGCGGTCCTTGCTCGGCGGCTCGAAGCAGCAGTGCAGGGCGTCGTGGCGCGGCAGCCACACCGAAAACGCGGTGTGCAAGGCGGATTCGTCGATCGGACCCGCGACATCGAAGGTGGCGGCGAGCCAGGTGGTCGGGCCGCCGGCGGCGAGATGGATGGATTGGTTGGAGGTGGCCGGCGTGGCGTCCGGCGTCGGTCCTGGTTCGGCGAGCGCGGTCCACTCGAGCAGGGTTCCCGGTGGCGCGCTCGAGTGTTCGAGAAAGAGCAGCTGCATTATGGCCTCACGAGAGCAGGTCCGGTGGCCGCGAAGTCACCGGTGTGCGCGATGGCGCGCAGGGTGGTGCGAATCTGTCCGAGGTAGTCCGCGGCCGATTTGTGCGCGATCGCGGTGTCGGGGTACATCATCGTGACGTGCAGGCGTTCCAGCTCACGGTTGAACCAGATCGGCGAGGTCTGCCCGATCCGGCTGCGCGAGCCGAGCCCATGGATTTCGGAGATACCTGGTAGAGCGTTTTCCAATGCCGCACCGGACATCGCGCGCATGTCCAGGTAAGACACCCACGGCCAGTCGGTGGTGACCGGCAGCGGTGCCCCGGTGAGCTGGGCGGCCCGTTCCAGTGCGGCATGGATCGGGACATTCGACAGCGGCTTGGCCCAGTCCAAGGCGACGCCTGCCCGGCCGATCACCTCGGTGAACCGGTGTGCGCCTTCGAGATCGAACGCGATCGGGATCAGGTTGATGAACCAGCCCTGGGCGAGCTGATACTGCGGCGCGCTCCTGGTTCCGACCACGTTCATGCCGAGATAGCTTGTCCGGCCCGCGAATTCGAGCTCGGCCAGGGCCACGGCGGCGTAGAGCCCCGCGGAGAACGAACCGCCCGCCGCCTTGCATGCGTCGGCGAACGCGTCGATCTCGGCCGCGTCGAGCATGTCGACCTTGGTGCCGAAGCTGTCGGCGAGCTCGCCGGGCGCCAGGCCGAGCTCGATCGGCAGCGGGCGGACCCGCTGCGCGTTCTCGGCGAGCAGCTCGGCCAGTCGCGCCAACTCCGCAGGCTGTGCGGCCACCGCGGCGCGCTCGGCCTTCGCGAACTCGACGTAACTGCCGACCGGCGGGAGCGCAGGCTCCTGGCCGGTGCTGAACGCGGCGTACAGCGCGTGGAACTCGAGCAGGGACGTGAGCACCGACATGCCGTCGGTGAACGCGTGGTCGGCGCTGTAGACCACCGTGAAGCCGTCCGCGCCGTGATCGATCGCGCAGCAGACGATCGCGGGCCAGCGCGTCGGATCGGCGTTGGCCTTGAACTTCGCGACCAGGGCGTCGCGGAGGTCGCCGCTGTCGGTGAAGGTGGCGACGGTATGGGTTTCCAGATCGACCGCCGCCGGGTCGAGCAGGTACCTGGTCAGCGCGAACCTGCCGTCGGTCTCGTCGATCCGGAACCACGAGCGCAGGGTCTCGTGGCGCTGCAGGAACGCGATGTAGGTGCGGCGCAACGCCTCTGCGTCGAACGGGCGCGCGACGGTGAAGCAGAACGAGAGCTCGGAGGCGAGCGGGTCCTCGGTCTGCCTGCGCGCCGACCAGCGGCGGATATGGGATTCCTGCAGGTAGGTCGCGGGAACATCGGAGGGAGCCGTGGTTGCGGTGGCCGCTTTGCTCGCGGCGGTGGTGGTGAACTCGACGAGCACGCCCGGCTTCGGCTGCCAATCTTCGGTGAGGGTCATCTCTACCATGACAGCGGCGCTCCTTCGATCGGGCGGATTCGTGCGTCCCCGTAGCGGGTGAACTCGGCAAGCAGATCCCGCATGCGCAGCACATGCCGGTGGATATCGCGGGTCGCCTTGGTGGTGCCCGGATACCGCATGTTGAGCGTCACGCCCATCGGCGTGCGCACGAACCAGAAGAAGAATTCGGTGGGGGAGACGTTGCGGCTGCGCAGCCAGCGGGTGTCGGTGTCGAGCCAGGTCGACGCGGACGGCGCGGAGCGAATGTCCATGTAGGACACCATGAACGAGATGCGCGGCCAGGTGCCGAGCAACTCGCACACCCTGGCGAACGGCACCGTCGCCGCGCTGCGGGTGCGCCGCAGTTCCTGGCCTGCCGGGGTGATCAGTTCCGAAAGATTGCGGGCGACACCGCAATCGAGCTGGAACGGAGCGAGCCCGACGAACCAGCCGAGCGTTTCCGCCCACTGCGGATCGGTGCGGGTGTGCAGCGGGATCACCGTGCGGAAGTCGCGGCCCGCACCGAGTTCGGTGGTGGTCACCGCGAAGGCGGCGAGTAGCGCGGCGAACAGGCCCTGGCCTTGTTCGCGTGCGACGGCCGCCGCGGCGTCGGCGGCGTCGGCGTCGAGCACCTCGACCGACAGGTTGCGCTGCGAGACGCGGCGCGGTGCCGCCTCGGCGGGATCTGTGGTTTCGATCGGTGCCGCGGCGACCTTGCTGAGCGTGCCGCAGGGGAGGGTGTTTTCGGTGTGCTCAGGGAAGAACATGCGCCAGGTGTCGACCGCGGGGTCCGCGGCCGTCGTGCTGATGGCGCGGGTGCGCTCGTCCTGGCTGAAGTCGACGTAGCTGCCGGTCTCGAGCAGCCGCGCGGTTTCTCCCGTGCGGGCAGCAATGTAGAGCGCGTGCAGCTCGCCGCCGGTCGAGACGGTCGAGTAGCCGTCCATGATCGAGTGGTCGGCGCCGAAGACGACGGTGAAGCCGTCTCGGTTCGCGATGGTCACGCAGACGTAGGACGGCCAGCGCAGCGGCGAGGTTCCGTCGTCGAGCAGACCCTGGACCAGGCGATAGGTCGCCATCGTCGAGGTCGGTGCGCCCGCGTCGGACGGCTGGACCCGGATTTCACCGGGCGGCAAGGTGTATCTGGCCGGTCGGCCGCCCTCGATGGTGACGTGCGTGCGCAATCCTTCGTGCCGGTCGATCCAGGTGTCGAGCGCGGTGCGCCATGCTTGTGGATCGAGCGGTTCGTCGATCTGGAAGACGTGGCCGAGCCAGTAGTGCCGATGATCTCGTATTCGGCTGTGCTCCACCGCATCTCGAAGATGATGCTCGTGATTATAGGAAACGGCGCGAGTATCTCGCGGCCAATCGGCCCAGTGCGATGTGGCTGTCGGGAGCCACTCGATCACCCGGCCGCTCGGCAACGGATAGTCGGCCAGTTCGATGAATTCCATGACACACCTTCAGCTGCCCATCGGCAATACCCATGCGCGGTAGGGCAATTGCCGATCCGAAATGGTGACAAGAATTTCGGCCTGCATCCGAGAACTTTGTCCGATCGTGTCCAGGGACGTCATCGTCGGACCGGGACAGGGAAACTTTAGAAGAAATTTGATCAGAATGTGACGGTGAGCTGGATCACCGATATTTGCCGCAGAAACGCGGACAACGACGTTGCGGGCGGCGCAATACGCGAATATACCGCCGCTGCCAGCGCGGATGTGAAACGCTTAATGTTCAGGTAGCTGATAGCTTGCTGGATAATGTGTCTCAATGCACCTGGTATTCATCCCAGGTTTCCATGATCTTTACAGGTCCCGGTGTTGATCGGGGCTTAAACGTGACTTGCAACCCACCCCCGGGCCGGGGTATTCCGGCCCGGGGTGCGCGCCTCAGCCGCCGAATGCGGACGCCGGTGCCAGCGGAACGATGAGACTCGATGGACGAGCAGCGTCTCGGTGGATCTGCTGGGACGAGCCGACCAGCCTGGGCAGGTCCGTCGGGATGGGCATGGTCGACGGGAAGGTGCCGCTCGTAATCCGAAGGCGCAGTGCGTGTCCCGGCTCCAGTCGGTAGAAGGTCGGGCGGAGTTTGACCTCCAGCCTGGCCACCTCGCCCGGCGTCAGGAGCTGCTCGGTGTCCTTGCGGACCACGTGCTCCGGCGCGTAGACGGTGCCATCGGCCGCACGCCAGGTCTTCTCGTCGTTCAGGGTGCGCTGGCTGGCCAGCTGCGAGCCGCCGGTGATGTTCACCGCCGTCCCGTCCGGCGCCACGTCGTCAAGCCACACTTGAAACGCGGCATCGGTACTGGTCGAGGATGCATGCAGGATGACGCTGCTCGGACCGGCCAGCACGGTCGGCTCGGCCACCGGGTCCATCGTGTAGCGACGGCCTGCGACAGGCTCCTGCACCCATTCCGTGCACGGGTTGTAGGCAGTGAACAGCCGGAACAGGAAATCGAACAGGCCTGCGCTGTACTGGCCGAGGCTCTGTCGGTTGCAGAGGGTGTCGATGCCGCTGTAGTCGAGCCGATCGGCGGCATTGTCGATCGACGGCGGCTGCGCGACCAGACGGTCGCCGTCGAAGTACCGCTGGTGAATGCTCGCCTGCTCGAACGGGTATCGCGAGGTAGCGACGGCCATATTGTTCGGGTCGATCACGTGCAGCGGATTGTCTGTTTTGTCAATTCCATTCGGAATGTCTTTAAGCCATCGATCGAACCACGCCAGGGTGATCATGTCGGTGTCCATCCTCGAACCTGGCCCGAAACCGAGACCGACGTGGTACCACGGGCCCATCAGCAGCTGGAACCGGCCGTCGGCAGCCTGGTCTTTCGCCATCGGCGCGAACTGATCCCGGCCCGCCGCGATGTTCTGCAGCTGGGAGTAGTTGCGCCACGGGCCTTCCTGGTACAGATCCCAGAGGCCGCCGACCTGGTACATGGCGATGCCGTTGTCGACCACCTTGCGCAGATCGGTCTCGAAACGCCGGTCCTGCCACCACTGACCGTCGTAGGCCAGCGGGCCGCCGCCGTACGCCTCGAACAGCAGCTTGATCGTGCTGTCGGAGGACACCGCCGCCTGCAGATGGTCGCCGAGGGATTTGAGGAACAGCTGCGGCGAGACCGCCGCGGTCAGGAACGGGCCGATCAGGCTGAGGTAGGGCACCAGCACCGAGATGGCGGTGAGCAGGATCGGGCTCATCATGCCGTCGTGCCCGAGCACCTCGTTGAAGATGTTGTTGGGCATGGCCATCGGCACGATCGCCTTCAACGGCGAACCGGGCGCGACCGATTGGGCCGTGCGCAACGCCGACAGCGCGGGGAACGAGTACCCGTACATGCCGACCTTGCCGTTGGCGCCGGGCAGCTTCGCCGCCCAGTCGACCAGCTGCGCGCCGTCGAGGCCGTCCTGCTGCGAGGCCGGATTCCACGCGCCGGTCGAGCCGCCGGTGCCGCGCACGTCGGCGATCACCTCGATGTAGCCGCGGCGCACCAGCATGTCCTGAGCGCTGGTGGCCTGGTTGATGATTCGGCGCGCATCCTTCAGGTGGTCGGGCAGCGGGATGTGCAGCGTGTCCACCACGCCGGTGACCGCAGCGGCGAGCGCGCTCGACACCGCACCGTAGGTGGTGAAGTTGACGACGACCGGGAACTCGCCCGCCGCGCGCTGCCCGGTGGCCGGGTCGGTCGGATAGCGCACCTCGGTCTGCAGCTGGGTGCCGTCGGAGAGCGGGACGATATTGCCGAGTTCGTAGGCGATGCCGTAGCGCTCCGGCGTCGGCTGATAGTCGGCGGGCACGCCGAAGTTGGCTGGCGCGTTGGGAACCGGACCCGAGGTCGGGACCGCCTGCGCGGCGGGAGCGAGCTGGATGAGCAAGCCGACGGCCGTGAGGGCGGCGATCGTCACGGTGCGCGAGGGCCGCGCCCGGGAAACAATTCTCAACTACCTGAACCTTTGCTGGCGAGGGTGGAAGCCGGGCCGCGAGCTACCCGTCCGCCGGTCGATACCGCGGATCGAGTGCCGAAACGGGCGCACTCGGGTCCGGATTGTGTCCGGACGTGCGAGGGCAACGCCTGACTTCGTTGTCGTCATTCAGCACAACGCATAGCCGGGGTGCCGCGACACGGGCAATCCGCCAGCCGGAACGACGATCGATTGGGAAAGTAACTAAAAGGTGTTGGCTACGTGAGGGTTACGGGGCGAAGGAGGCAGATTCGAGGCGCCTGGCCAGCCGTGCGGCGGACAAGGTCATCGCGTCGGCGGGGCGGTGCGGGTCGAGCCCGGTCAGCTCGTGCACGCGAGAAAGCCGGTAGGTCACCGTGTTTCGGTGCACGTTGAGCTGCCTGGCCGTCGCCAGCTGGTTGAAGCCGCTGTCGACGAACACCTCGAGCGTCTCGGCGAGCATCGGCTGCGCGTCGAGCGGCGCGAGCACCGACGCCAGGCCAGGCCTGGCCGCGTCGCTCACCGCCACCGTGTACTCGAACTGCAGATCCTGTCTGCGGCACAGTATTTCGCGCCGGACCAGGCATCGGCCGAGCTCGGCGAGCACCCGCGCCTCGGCGTTCATGACCGGGATCGCATCCTTGCTGCGCGCCGCGCCGACGCCGACCCAGTACGGTGGCGGCTCGCTCGGCTCCTGCGCGGGCAGTCGCGCGGTGAGCGCGGACAGCGTGGCCGAGCCGTCGTCGCCGGGTTGCAGCGGGATGAGGGCGGTCCAGCCGCCCGCGTCCAGCCGCAGGAACACCCCGGGAATCGCCTCGACCCGGTGCCGCAGCGCCGAGGCGGGGCCGCCACGGGTGCCGCACAGGCGGAACACCGCGACAAGGAAGGCATCCGCCACCGGAATCACCGGATCGTTCGCCCACTCCACCGGGTCGCGCCCGGTGAGCAGCGCGTCGGCGATCCCGCGCCTGCGCTCGAGCAGCTCCCAGCGGGGGTCGTGCACCCGCTGGGTGGCCGCGGTGGCGATCCGGGAGGTGACCAGCGTGACGTACTGCAGCAGCAGCAACGACGCATCGAACAGCAGCTCACGCTCGGCCGGGGTGGCCGAGGCGCGTAACCGCTCCCAGATGAACGTCGCGCCGAATCGATAACGTTCGAGCACCTCGGGCAGCGGGGTGCCGTCGCGCAGTCGATCCATCGCGAGCTCGACGAGTTCCCTGGTGTCTTCCTCCGAAGGTTCCTCGCCGCGGCGCAGGTATTCGAAGAACAGGTCGACGTTGAGCTTGGTGCCGCGGGCGAAATCGGTCTCCACGAGGGATTGCGGCAGCCGCTGGTACGGCGGCAGCGCGGCGTAGAACCCGTCTAGCATCGACGCGGTCCGCCGGTGCAGATCGTCGAACACCCGTGTCCGCGATGGCATCATGCTGGTCTTCTTCCCGGACTTATGTCGAGTACAGAGCTTCGATGGTATCCGTGTAATGGCTGGCTATGGGCTTGCGCTTGAGTTTGCCGGTGGCGGTCAGGTAGTCGCTGCCGTTCTCCCAGACTTCGGGAAGCACGATGTACTTCTTGATCTGTTCGACTCTGGACAGCTTGTTGTTCGCGGCCGCGACGCCCTCTTCGATCGCGGCCAGGATCACCGGGTCCTCGGACAGCTCGGCGACCGTGGTGCCCGCCAGGTTGTGCCGCGTGGCGAACGCGGCAGCCAGGTCGGGGTCGAGCACGATCAGCGCCGTGTTGTAGGAGCGCTGCTCGCCGATCGCGACCACTGCGCCGATCAGGGAGCAGTTGTCGGTGATCGTATTCTCGATGTTGGCGGGCGACATGTTCTTGCCCGCCGCGTTGATGATGAGCTCCTTCTTCCTGTCGATGATCGACAGGTAGCCATCCTCATCAATGGTGCCGATATCGCCGGTGTGCAGCCACCCGTCGCTATCGATCGCCTCCGCGGTCTTGGCCGGATCGCCACGATAGCCGCGCATCACCATCTTGCCCCGGATCAGCACCTCGCCGTCGTCGGCCAGGCTGACCTCGGCGCCGGGCAGCGGGGTGCCGACCGTACCGATCTTGATCCGCTCGGGTCCGTTGAGGGTGGCGCCCGCGGTGCACTCGCTCATGCCGTAGCCCTCACACAGCGGCAGCCCGAGCCCGATGAAGAACTCGTGCACCTCCGGCGGGATGGCGATCGAGCCGGTGACCGCGACCCGGACCTTGTCCAAGCCGAGGCGCTCCAGGATGGACGCGAGCACCAGGCGTACGGCGAGCCGATGCTGGAGCTTGTCGAACGCGCCGAGGGCGACACCGTCGGAGTCGGCCCGCGCCTTCTTACGCCCGACACCGATCGCCCAGTGGATCAGGCGGCGCTTGACCGGGCTCTCGGCGGCGAACCGTTCCTCCAGTGCGCCTTTGACTTTCACCCACACCCGGGGCACGCCGAGGAACACGCTCGGATGCACCTCGGCCAAAGCCGCTGCGACCTGCTTGAAGTCGGGGACGGTGGTGATCTGGCAGCCCTCGAGCATGGTCAGGTAATGCGCGAACCAGCGGTTCGCGGCGTGCGCGTCGGGGAGGTAGGAGATCACCCGGTCCTCGGGGCCGCCGCCGCCGAATTGTTCGAGGACGCGGGCGTTTTCGATGAAGTTGGTGTGGGTGAGCTCGACACCCTTCGGCGGGCCGGTGGTGCCGGAGGTGTAGACGATGGTGAGCAGGTCCTCGGGCTTGACGGCCTGCCAGGTTGCGTCGAAATCGAAATCCTCCGACGCGCCCTGTTCGACATCGGGCAGCGCGATCGTGCCCTCGGGCGCCTCGTCCACGCAGATCACGTGCTCGACGTGGCAGCCGTTCGCGGCCGCCTTCGCCACCGCCTCCAAGACGCGAGGCACGAACTGGCGCTCGCAGATCACGACCTTGTTCCCCGCGTTGCCGAACTGATAGACGAGCAGCTCGACCGGATTGGTGTTGTAGACCGAGAACGGTGTCGCGCCTGCGTGCAGGACGGCGGTGTCGCAGAGGTGGAATTCGGGGCGGTTGGTCAGCATCAGCGCCACCGTGTCGCCGGAACCGACGCCGAGCGCGGCGAGGCCGGTGGCGATGGCACGCACCCGGTCGCCGTACTGGCGCCAAGTGATCGAGATGTCCCCGCCGAGCGTGCGCAGCGCGACCGCGTCGGGGTATTTCGCGACATTTGACTGGAACGCCGCACATAACGTCTCCGGGCGGGCCTGCGCCGGGACTGTCGATGAAACCAAGACCTGAACCTCTGCTTGTGAAGGGCTGAGGTCAAACGGGTCCGGGTGGGGACGCGGATGACCTCATCGTCGCCTTTAAGCACAACGCATGAGTCGGTGCGCGCGCTAGCGGCAAACGCGCAGAGTGTGTCGCAGGACATTGTGCATCTGACCAAATTCGCCTCTCAGTTGCAGGCCGGCCACGAACCCGGGGTGTCGAGTGGTAGCGGGGGCGCGGCCATGGTGGTCGCGGTCACCGGAGTGAAGCAGTTCTGGCCTGCGCTGCCGAGGCGGCCGCCGCCGAAATCGAGGACCGAATCGGGGCCGAGGGTGCCGCCGGACCGGCCGAGGGTGATCGGCCCTGCGAAGCGTGAGCGTTCGATCTTGCCGGTCAGCCCGGCCAGGTCGCCGACGGTGCGGACGTGCAGGTCGGCGACGGCGGTCTCGGCGACGGAGGTATCCGCAATGTCCACTTTCATGGTGTGTTTTGCAGGCGCTGGGCCGTCGGGCGAATAGGCGTAGACGCCGATGCCGTCGGCGCTGCAACGGTTCAACCTGGCGTTGCGCAAGGTGAGCGCCGTGGTGTTGTCGCGGCCGAAGCTGGCCGAGAACAGGCAGGTGCCGAGGTTGCCTGGGACCATCGGGTTCAGTGCTGCTGCAGGGAAGCTGGAGCCCGAGGCGGTCAATCCGTCGATGGTCATCACGTGGCGCGCGCCCTCGGCGCTGAGGTTCAGGTTCTCCACGATGTCGCCGGGCACATCGAGGAACTCGCTGTTGGTGAGCGTGACCTCGCTGTCCGGCGTGCCGTTGCTGGTGACGAATTCGATGCCGTTGGCGGAGAAGTGGCCGCCGCCGTGTCGATAGCTGTTGCGGTCGATGGTGATTCGCATGCGGGACCGCTCGGCGGCGTTGATGAACAGGCCCTCGCTGTCGGCGGCGGCATTGAGGTGGTCGTTGTCCGGCAGCGCGATGTTGCGCTGGGTGTTGCCGCGCACGGTGGCGGTGAGCGAGGAGGTTCCGGTGCTCTGCATGCCCATGGCGAGCACCGAGAGTTTGGCGAGGCCCTGGTTGATGTTCTCGGTCAGGTTGTCGGCGAGGGTGGCCGTCACCCGGGCGGTGCCGGTGGTGCGGACGTCGATGCCGTCGCCGCAGGGGGTGTCGCGCACCGTGTTTCGCTCGATGGTGAGGGCGCCTGCACCGATATCGGAGTCGATCATGATGCCTGCCCAGCCGTTGTTCAGCCCGACCAGATTCGGGGCCACCGGGAGCGACATGCCGAACGGAACGCCGAGCATCGGCGGGAAGGGTTGCACGATGAAGCCGTCGTGGCAGGCGCGGTTCGTTGCGGTGACGGTGTTGCCCGAGACCACCGTCGTTCCGACGTTGCGGCCGTAGATGCCGCCGCGCTGGGCGCTGGTGACGGTGAGATCGCGGACCTCGGTGTCCGGCGCGAGGCGCACGGCATCGCCGTCGTTGGCCGGGGTGGTATTCGCAATGGCCGCAACGCTTCCCGGTGCCACCCGGCCGACCAGTCGCTGGCCTTGTTTGAGGGCGATGCCGCCGTCCAGGGGTGGCGTGCCGAGCGGTGCGGGGAGCACCACGATCGTGTCGCCTGCGCCCGAGGCCTGCTGTACTGCCTGCAGGGTGTTGAAAGGAGCTGTCTCCGTGCCATTTCCGCCTGCCTGCGCCGCTGCGGTCACGTACCAGGTCTGCCCGGGAGCTGCGGCGGCGTACGTCGGAGCGGTGGCGACGATGAGCGCGCAGCACAGCACGCTCACCGCGGTACACCGCGGCGGAGACAATCTCATGGGGGCCTTCCGGATCATGCGGTGCCGTGCACCTGCGTGTGATCCAGCCCACCCCATCGGCCGACTGCGCGGTATCGGCAGAATGCCGAACGTGGTGGCGAATGTTTGTGCCGATGCCCGGATCGCGCGGTGCGAATCGCGGAATCGCGTTCGCCCCGCCACGATTCGCTCAGTGCGCTGGCACAGACTCCAGCGGGAACGGTGGAGCGCCGATGCCGACGATGCGGACGTTGCCCCATGGGTCGCGTTCTTGGAGTCGGCCCGCCGTCGGGTGGTGGCCCGGCAAGGTGAGCAGCACCTCGGCGCGGCCGGGATCGGGTAGCGCGGCGCCGTCGTCCGTGCTGATCCGGCCGTACCAGTGATAGCGGCCGTCGATCGGATCGGCGTGCCCGCTCAGCGTGACGGTGACCGGCAACAGTGAGCCGGGGGCGTCGAGCATGGCCGGGCCCGAATACTCGTGGGCCGGTTCGCGATCCGCGGCGACGGTGAGGTCGTAGTGGCCCGGGTCGGGCTTGCGTATCGCGCGGCGGTAGGAGATCCGCGCGCCGGGCAGGCGCAGGCGGCGGTGGAACTCGTGCTGCACGGCGGCGCGGGCCTCGATCCTGGTGCTCGAGGTCCGGCGCAGCAGCTCGATGCACTGACGGACATAGCGAGCCTGTGCCTTGACCAGGAAGGCGATCGAGTGGTGTTCGCCGCCGGAGTCCTGGCCGAGCATCGAGAACATGTTGGGGCAGCCGTGCGTGGCGACGCCGAGAAACGCCGCGGTGTCGTTCCGCCATTCGTGCTGCAGCGTAAGGCCGTTGGCGGCAAGCAGGACCACCCGCGGTCGCAGGCGCTTACCGTCGGCGAGCCCGACAGTCCAGCGATCGTCCGCGTCGTCGAAGTCCAGCGTGACCACCTCAGCCCGCAGCCGCAGGTGCTGGTGCAGCCGGTGTTTGTCGATGGTGCGGCGCGGATCGTCTGCGGTGTCGGCCTTCTCGACAATGACGAAGTCGTCGATGCTTGCCGTGCGCAGCTCGACGGCCAGCTCGAGGCCGGCGAAACCGGCACCGACAATGACGATTTCGGGCGTGCCCACGGCAATCGTCGTCTGTTCGTTGCGCCGGCTCATGCCAGCAGTCCGCGCTTGCGCCAGATCCACTCGCCGATCGGCCCGATCAGGCCCTGCTTCTGCAGGAACACACCGAGATTCACGGCGCCGGAGCCCAGTACCCGCTTCGCCTCCGGGTTGTGCACGGCAATGCGCCTGGCCTCGCGGCCGTCCAGACCGGCGCGGGTGTACATGTGCCGGTTGGTGAGCAGATAGACGAACAGCGGTGCGGCGATCGCGACACACAGCCTGGTGTAAGCCAATTCGGCCCGGGACATGGTCGGCACCATGCGGGCGAGCGCGTCCCTGGCGAAGCCGATGTGGCGCGCCTCCTCGGTGACGTGGATGCGCATCGCGCGCGACACCAAGGGCTGCAGTTCGGGATCGTCGAGGGTGCGGCGCTGCACCGCGTCGAAGATCTCCTCGCCGACCAGCGCGCCGACCCAGGTCATGGCGCCGCGCAGGAAAAGCGGCAACACGCCGATGGCCAGCCTGCCCGCCGGGCGCGGCCAGTACGGGCGCGCCTCGATGCGGTCGATCAGCTTGCCGAACATCATCATGTGCCTGCACTCGTCGCCCATTTCGATGAGCGTGTAGTGCGAGTGCCTGGTGGTGGGGTCGTCAGCGAGCAGTTCGCGCAGCAGCAGCCGATTGAGCAGGTTCTCGAACCAGATGCCGACCGAGAGCACGTTCGCCAGTTCCTGGCGGGACAGTTCGCGGCGCTGCTGCGGGGTCATCGAATCCCAGAGCGCCGTGCCGTACAGCGAAACCACTTCCGCGGGGAGGAAGAGTTTGTCCGGGTCAAGCGGTGCGTCCCAGTCCATATCGACCACGGGGTCATAGGACTTCTTCACCGACCCGGTCAATAGGCGCTGTGCGAACGATTCTTCGGGGATCAGTGCGGCCTCGTTGCCCATGACTGCTCTCCAACTCCGTCGTGTAACCGATACAAGCCGTCACACTCAGATTAGTGAGACAATGTGTAGCAGTCAACCGTCCTGCGGGTATCGTGATTCTGTGACAACGACCAGCGGAAACCCCGAGCATCCCGTCGCCGACGGTCGCGCCACCCGCTGGCATGGGCACAAGGCCCGCCGCCGGGCCGACGTGATCGATGCGGCCATCACCGTCATCGAGGAACACGGCGACGACGTGTCCGTCCAGCAGATCGCCGACCGCCTGAACCTGCCGAGGCCGGTCGTCTACCGCCACTTCGACGGGCGCACCGATCTGGACGAGCAGATCCGCCGCCAGATCCTGGACTCGTTGCTTGCGCAGATCATGCCGACGCTGCACCCCGACGGCACCGTGGCGGACGCGGTGCGCGGCGCCGTCGGCACCTATGTCCGCTGGGTGGAACGGCACCCGAACCTGCACCGCTTCATCAGTGGTCCGGTGCCGCAGGGCGATTCATCGCTGGCAGGCGCCCGCGACCAGATCGGCAGCAGGCTCGCCGACCTGTTCGCGATCTGGTTGTCCCGCTTCGGTATCGACCAGGGCCGGGCCCGTCCGATGGCGTTCGGGATCATCGGATTCGTCGACGGCGTCGTCAACAGCTGGCGCGCCGACTCCGCAAGCACCCTCGCCTCGGACCAGGTCGAGGGCATTCTCACCGAATCGGTGCTCGCCCTCTTCGAGGGCAACGCCCGCAGCCTCGGCGTGCCGCTGGAGCGCGACGCGGTCGTCGGAGATCTGCTCGCGCGCCCGGAAGCGTTGCGCACCGAGTAATTCAGGCCGAGTCTTTCATTCGCCCGGCCGGCCTGCGTTGTCCGCCGGACGATGCAGTTCGACTGCGAGAGCGATCAACTCGGCCATATGATCTCCGTCGGTGCGGGCGAGGCGTAAGGCCTCGCTCAGGGGATGTGCGCGAACCTCGACAATGTGTTCCGCGTCGTCGGGGTTCGTAGGGGCGGAATCGAGCACGACATCGACGGCACACCAGAGCCAGGCCTTGTGCGGGTGCGGTTGCCAATCGCGAAAGGGGGCAGCGAGATTGCTGGTGGCGTAATGCGCGCCGAGCCAGCGGACCGGACCGGTGGGCCGAGCGCCCGCTTCCTCGCGCAGTTCACGGCGCAGGCATTCGTCGATGGATTCACCCTTTTCGCGGGTCCCGCCGGGCAGCATCCAGACGTCGCGGTCGTCGCGACACAGCACGACGGCGTCGCCGGCGAAGCAGACGGCGTGGATGTTGGTGACCAGCTCGTCGGGCGGTGGGTCGGTGGAGAACTGGACGTCCATGTCGCCCCAGTCCCAGTGGGTGGGGGTGTGCAGCAACGGATATCGGTCGGCGAACGTCACCTTACGAAGGTAGTGGCACCGGACGATACATACGAGGGGGAGCGCATTGACTACGCTGTTGCCGGTGTCCGAACCTGTGCCCTTGACGCGGCTGCTCGACGACGCGAGTTTGCTGTCGCTCGAGCACCGGCTACACGTCGAGGAATTGCTCGGCGCGCACCGGTGGCAGGCCGACATGGAGGCACGGCGGCTCGAATTCATCGGCGCTGACAGCACTTTCGTCTGCACCGACTTTCACCTAGTCGGCACCGCCGACGGCGATACCTGGTTGTGGGCATGGGCGAATCCGTGGGGCTTCGCGCCGCCGCTGATCGCGGTCGCGAAAATGGTGCGCGAGTTCGGCGCCCGCTACGGCGTCGCCGAATTGACCGCCGCGGAAATGCCGATCGCGCTCGGCAAGGCCGCGCCCGAGCCGCATCAGGTTGCCACGCTGCTCGCCGACGCCGCGAAAGTGATTTCCGGACACTGGAGTTCCTACTGCGGGGTCACCGACGACACCTGCGTGGCGTTCCTGGTCGAACACCCCGAGTTCGAGCTGCCCGCGCCGACCGCGGAGGGTCTCGCACGGGTGCTCGCCCACGGTGTCAACGCCTTACCGCTGACCGACTATCGCCGCGCGATACAGAGCTATCTGAGCAGACGCGGCCTGGTCACCGAGTTCCTGGAGAACTACCGGCTGCTCGAATTCACCGGCGCGGGCATGACGGGGACGGTCGAGTTCGACGTCGCCGGTCACGTCGCCAACCTGGAGGTCGGGGTGAGCACCGACGACTTCGCACTACTGGCCGAACAGGAGTCCGTCCACCCCGTCGACTGCCGCCCCGAGTCCGCGAATTCGCACTGAGCGTCACGCTTTTCCGCCGGTCAGCAGCTGGAAGCTGCGGTTCCACAGCAACTCGACCGGGCCGCGATCGAAGCGGCGCAACCACAGGTGCGCGCCGGCGATGATGATCAGGGACACCAGCAGGTAGATACCGACGGTGAACGGGACCTTGGCGTCGGGGGAGACGCGGGCGGCCAGGCCGAGACCCCAGCCGTAGCAGAAGAACGACGCCACCAGGTTCTGCAGGATGTAGCAGCTCAACGCGGTGCGCCCGACCTCGGTGAGCCGACGCCCGACGAAGCCGACATGTGGTCGGCGCAAGTAGAACTCGGCAACCAGCGCGAGGATGCCGAGTGCGACGAACGGCGCGGTGCCGTAGCGGGTGAAGAGGAAGAAGTTGCCGTCGCCCGCGACCCCCGCGATCAGGTCGATCGGCAAGGCGATGCCGAAACCGATGAGCAGCAACCGCTTCCGGGTCCGCGCGCCCTCCGGCTGGAAGATGCCTCCGCGGTACAGGCGGGCGCCGAGCAGGAACAACGCGATCGACATAGCGAACACGAAGATCGTCTCGACGCGGAAGTGCGCCGCGTTCTGCAGGCGGAATACGACGAGGTCCCAGAAGGACCCGTCCGCGTACACCGTGGTGTCCTGCGGCCCTGTGCTCCTTGTCGACGCGCTGCCCGAGTCTGCCACCATGGCGACCGCGAGGAGGGTGAGCATCGCGACATGGATGCTCGCCTGGACGATCAGCCAACGACGTTGCGCCCGTTCGCTTGTCACGAGAATGTAGGCGACGATCAGACCGGTGATCGCGTAGCCCATCAGCACGTCGAACTCCGCGAGGAACACGAAGTTCAGCACGCCGTCCAGGAACAACAGCCCGGCGCGGATCGGATACTTGCCTGGCCAGCGTCGCCCTGCGCGCTGCGCCGACGTCTGCTGGATGGCGAGCCCGATGCCGAACATGATGGTGAGCAGCCCGAGGAACTTGCCCTGTGTCAGCTGTTGCAGCACCCGCTCGGCCCAGATCCAGCCGGTCGCGGGCTCGGTCAGTTCGTCGAGGTAGCCGAGGAGGCCCTCGCGGTCGGTCATGATCCAGATGTTGGTGCCGAGGGTGCCGAGGATCGCGATACCGCGCAGCACGTCGAGCGCGACCACCCGGCCGCGGCCGGACCCAGTGGTTTTCGTGGTCGATGCGGGTTTCGATGGTGGCGCGGCAGCCGAATGCCGCGCCGTGGTTTCGGCCTGCGGATCGGCCAGAGATTCGGACATGGGTCGACTATCGCCTCTCCCCGAGGCCGGACAGGTCCTCCGGAAGTACCACCGGCGGTATGAATTCGAAAGCCCAAAGGTATGAATGCCACCCCGCGCCGCGCGCGGCGCAGGCTGCCGACGGACACCGTTCGAGGTGACCGATAGGCTCGACCCATGCAGCGCATCATCGGAATCGAGGTCGAGTACGGCATTTCGACCCCAACCGAGCCGTCGGCCAACCCGATCCTCACCTCAACGCAGGCCGTGCTCGCCTACGCCGCGGCGGAGGGTGTGCCGCGGGCGAAACGCACTCGCTGGGATTACGAGGTGGAGTCGCCGCTGCGCGACGCGCGCGGCTTCGATCTGAGCCGGATGAACGGGCCTGCCCCGGTGATCGACGCCGACGAGGTCGGCGCGGCGAACATGATCCTGACCAACGGCGCCCGCCTCTACGTCGACCACGCGCACCCCGAGTACTCCGCACCGGAGGTCACCGACCCGCTGGACGCGGTCATCTGGGACAAGGCGGGCGAGCGGGTGATGGAGGCCGCCGCGCGGCACGCGTCGAGCGTGCCAGGCGCCCCGCGTCTGCAGCTGTACAAGAACAACGTCGACGGCAAGGGCGCCTCCTACGGCACCCACGAGAACTACCTGATGAGCCGCGACACCCCGTTCAACCAGATCATCCTCGGCCTGACGCCGTTCTTCGTTTCGCGTCAGGTGATCACCGGGTCCGGCCGGGTCGGCATCGGCCAGTCCGGTGACCACGCGGGTTTCCAGCTGTCCCAGCGTGCCGACTACATCGAGGTCGAGGTCGGCCTGGAGACCACGCTGAAGCGCGGCATCATCAACACCCGCGACGAGCCGCACGCCGACGCGGACAAGTACCGCAGGCTGCACGTCATCATCGGCGACGCCAACCTCGCCGAGATGTCCACCTACCTCAAGGTCGGCACGACCGCGCTGGTGCTCGACCTGATCGAGGCCGGCGAAGATCTGTCCGATCTGCAGCTGGCCCGCCCGGTCACCGCCGTGCACACGATCAGTCACGACCCGACCCTGCGTGCCACCGTCGCGCTCACCGACGGCCGCGAGCTCACCGGGCTTGCCCTGCAACGGGTCTACCTGGATCGGGTGATCAAGTTCGTCGACCGCACCGGCAACGACGACAAGCGGGTCCAGGACATCATCGAGAACTGGGCGATGGTGCTCGATCTGCTCGAGCGCGACCCGATGGAATGCGCGAGCCTGCTCGACTGGCCTGCCAAGCTGCGCCTGCTCGAGGGCATGCGCCAGCGCGAGGGCCTCGGCTGGGCGGCGCCGAAGCTGCACCTGATGGATCTGCAGTACTCCGACGTGCGGCTGGACAAGGGCCTCTACAACCGCCTGGTGGCCCGTGGCTCGATGAAGCGGCTGGTCACCGAGCAGCAGGTGCTCGACGCGATGACCAACCCGCCCACCGACACCAGGGCCTATTTCCGTGGCGAATGCCTGCGCCGGTTCGGCGCCGATATCGCGGCGGCGAGCTGGGATTCGGTGATCTTCGACCTCGGCGGCGATTCGCTGGTGCGCATCCCGACGCTCGAGCCGAGGCGCGGCACAAAGGCGCATGTCGGCAAGTTGCTCGACGGTGTGACCACCGCCGCAGACCTTGTGGAACAGCTCACAACCTGATCAACTGCCCGGTACCGACTCGATTCCATATCCGTACGGAATACGACATGGTGTCGGGGAGGCTGGGTAGTGTTGAAGGACGGGCACGGACATTGCTCATGATCGGAGCCGTGCTCGAAAATTGAGCTCCGGTCATGATGAGGACAGAGGAGGTCGGCTGCCATGGCACAAGAGCAGACCAAGCGCGCCGGGGGCGGCGACGAGGATGAGGGCCCGGACGGTGTAGACGCCGCCGGTCAGGAGCGCCGCGAGAAGCTTGCGGAGGAAACCGACGACCTGCTCGACGAGATCGATGATGTGCTCGAGGAGAACGCCGAAGACTTCGTCCGTGCGTATGTTCAGAAAGGCGGCCAGTGACAGTAGGTGACCCCTCGCGTCTCCACCTGGGGTACGCCCTCTCGTCCTTCTCCGAATACCTCCGTATGCACGCACCGGACATGTTGCCAGGCAACAAGTTCGGCACGATCGACGGCGCAGGGCTCGGTGCGACGTCCGCGAAGGACATCGCACCGCACGGCACCACGATCGTCGCGGTGAGCTACCGCGGTGGTGTGCTCATCGCGGGTGACCGGCGGGCCACGCAGGGAAACCTGTTGGCCAGCAGGGACATCGAGAAGGTCTACATCACCGACAGCTACTCCGCGGCGGGCATCGCAGGCACCGCGGGCATGGCTGTCGAGATGGTGCGGATCTTCGCGGTAGAGCTGGAGCATTACGAGAAGCTCGAGGGCGTGCCCCTGACTTTCGACGGCAAGGCCAACAAGCTGTCGAAGATGGTGCGCGAGAACTTGCCCGCGGCCCTGCAGGGCCTGGCGGTGGTGCCGATGCTGGTCGGTTTCGACCCGAACGCCACCGATCAGGACAAAGTGGGCCGCATCGTGTCGTTCGATGTGGTGGGTGGACGCAGCGAGGAGCGGTTCGGTTACGCCGCGGTGGGATCGGGTTCGGTCTTCGCCAAGTCCGCGCTGAAGAAGTTGTATGCCAAGGGAATTGATCAGGAGCGCGCGTTGCGCATCGCCGTCGAGTCGCTGGTCGACGCGGCCGACGACGACACCGCCACCGGCGGTCCCGATCTGCTGCGCGGGATCTACCCGACGGCGATCACCATCGACGCCGAAGGCGCGGTCGAGGTGACCGACGACCGGCTGGAGGCGATCGCCCGTGGGATCGTCGCGGACCGCCAGGCGGCTGAGGAAGGGAGTGCCACCGCATGACCGGGTCAGGGCCCGGAGGAGGCAGCCTGCGTAACCACGTAGGGCCCCTCGGGCATGCGAAGAGGGGCACAGCATGACACTGCCGTATTACGCGTCGGCCGAGCAGATCATGCGCGACAAGACCGAGCTCGCCCGCAAGGGCATCGCTCGGGGTCGCAGCGTTGTGGTGCTGGTGTACGACAAGGGTGTGCTGTTCGTTGCGGAGAACCCGTCCGCGACGCTGCACAAGGTGAGTGAGCTCTACGACCGGGTCGGTTTCGCCGCGGTCGGCAAATACAACGAGTTCGAGAATCTGCGCCGCAGCGGCATTCTGCAGGCCGACATTCGCGGCTATCAGTACGACCGCCGCGATGTGACCGGTCGGGCATTGGCCAACGCCTACGCCCAGGTGCTCGGCTCGATCTTCACCGATCAGCTCAAGCCCTACGAGGTGGAGATCTGTGTGGCGGAGGTGGGCTACCCGGAGCAGACGCCGACGTCGGTGCTGTACCGGATCACCTTCGACGGCTCGATCGTCGACGAGCGCGAGTACGTGGTGATGGGCGGCACGACCGAGCCGATCCTCACCGCGTTGAAGGCCTCCTACAAGCCCGGTCTCGATCTCGCAGGCGCACTGCGGGTCGCGGTGCAGGCGCTGCAGGCAGGCGTTCCCGAGGGTGCGGAGAAGGAAAAGCGGGTGCTCGGCGTGAGTTCGCTCGAGGTCGCCGCGCTGGAGCAGGCGCGGCCACGGCGGGCGTTCCGCCGGGTCACCAATTCCGCGCTGGAACAGCTGCTCAACCCGGTCAAGAAGGGCAAGGCCAAGGCGGAGGAACCCGCCGCGGAGACTCCGGAAGCGGAGTAGCCAACCGGCAGCAAAGTATCGGGCCCGGGTAGGGGCGTTGCGCAAGTTGCGGACGCCTGGACCCGGGCCCGAACTGCGCCTGCGACGAGGCGATTCATCCCGCATGTCCGGTATGCCGGACCGAATCGTTGTGAAGACGTATGCGTTCGTGTTGTCAGCAGCCCACGCAAGCGCATGACATGGCTGTAATGTCGATAGTGTGCAGCGACGAATCATGGGGATCGAGACCGAGTTCGGTGTGACATGCACCTTCCACGGTCACCGTCGGCTGTCCCCCGACGAGGTAGCCCGGTACCTGTTTCGCCGGGTGGTGTCCTGGGGCCGTAGCTCGAACGTGTTCCTCCGCAACGGTGCTCGGCTCTACCTCGATGTCGGGTCGCACCCGGAGTACGCGACTGCCGAATGCGACAGCCTGCACCAACTGGTGACCCACGACCGCGCGGGCGAGCGGGTCCTCGAAGAGTTGCTGATCGACGCCGAGCAGCGTCTCGCCGAAGAAGGCATCGGCGGCGACATCTACCTGTTCAAGAACAACACCGACTCCGCGGGCAACTCCTACGGCTGCCACGAGAACTTCCTCGTCGTGCGCGCAGGGGAGTTCTCCAGGATCTCCGATGTGCTGCTGCCGTTCCTGGTCACCCGCCAGTTGATCTGCGGTGCCGGCAAGATCCTGCAGACGCCGAAGGCGGCCACGTTCTGCCTGTCGCAGCGGGCCGAGCACATCTGGGAGGGTGTCTCGTCCGCGACCACGCGCTCGCGGCCGATCATCAACACCCGCGACGAGCCGCACGCGGACGCGGAGAAGTACCGTCGCCTGCACGTCATCGTCGGCGACTCGAACATGTCCGAGACCACCACCATGCTCAAGGTCGGCACCGCAGCCCTGGTGCTGGAGATGATCGAGGCTGGTGTCTCGTTCCGTGATTTCGCGCTGGACAACCCGATTCGGGCCATCCGCGAGGTCAGCCACGATCTGACCGGTCGCAGGCCGGTCCGCCTGGCAGGCGGACGGCAGGCCAGCGCGCTCGACATCCAGCGTGAGTACTACGCACGCGCGGTCGAGCACCTGCGTAACCGGGACCGGGATCCGCAGATCGACCAGGTCGTCGACCTGTGGGGCCGCACCCTCGACGCGGTCGAGGCGCAGGACTTCGCCAAGGTCGACACCGAGATCGACTGGGTGATCAAGCGCAAGCTGTTCCAGCGCTACCAGGACCGCTACGGCATGGAGCTGTCCGACCCGAAGATCGCCCAGCTCGACCTGGCCTACCACGACATCAAGCGCGGCCGCGGCGTCTTCGACCTGCTGCAGCGCAAGGGCCTGGCCAAGCGGATCACCGAGGACGAGGCCGTCGACGCCGCCGTCGACACCCCGCCCCAAACCACCCGCGCCAAACTCCGCGGCGACTTCATCACCGCCGCCCAGGAGGCAGGCCGCGACTTCACCGTCGACTGGGTCCACCTGAAGCTGAACGACCAGGCCCAACGCACGGTCCTCTGCAAGGACCCGTTCCGTTCCGTCGATGAGCGCGTGGATCGACTCATCGCCTCGATGTAGGAAACGCTGTCCCGGTTCCGGATATAGCTGTTAGATATCGCTGATGGTTACTTTCCGGATCCGGGATATCCCGGACGAAGACGTAGTGATTCTGCGCCGTTGCGCGGCTGAGGCAGGCAGGTCCTTGTCCGACTACCTGCGGCAACACTTCATAGAGCTCGCGCGGCGGCCGGTCGCGGAGCCCGGACGCCGAAATCCGCACCCCTTCAGTTGATCTCACAGAGTGTCTGTACGGTTCACAAACCCTGCAACCTTTGTGAACCGTATGAACCCTCTGTGGTTCCGCCGAAACGCTGCCACTGTGAGCGCCTGGCCGAGGCCGGTTGCCGAGTAGAGCTCACTCGGCGAGGTAGCGTTCGACGGTTTCGACTTTCGAGGTCATGGCGTCGGTGACGCCGGGGCGGATGTCGGCCTTCAGGACGAGGCTGCAGCGGGGGGCGACTGCGAGGATCGCGTCGGTGGCTTGCTTGACGACGGCCATGACCTCATCCCATTCGCCCTCGAGGGTGGTGAACATGGCGTCGGTGCGATTCGGCAGGCCGCTGGCGCGCACCACCCGGACGGCTTCGGCGACAGCGCGTCCGACATCGACGCCGGTGCCGAGCGGGGACACGGAGAAAGCGATGATCATGGTGCCAATTCTGCCGTGACGGGCCTGCGTGACAGGGTGGGCACGCACATATGGTCGAGTGAAACGCGCGCCGACGCGCACGGGGGGTGCGCGGCCGATTACCCTCTATCGGGTGGCGATATCCAAGGTCGAGCGGCTGATGAATCTGGTCATCGCGCTGCTGTCGACCCGGCAGTTCCTGACCGCGGAGCGGATCCGGGACAGCGTCGCGGGGTACGAGGAGTCCGCCAGCGACGAGGCATTCAGCCGGATGTTCGAGCGAGACAAGAACGAGCTGCGCGACCTGGGCATTCCCCTGGAGATCGGGCCGGTGAGCCGGTACTCGACGGTCGAGGGTTATCGGATCAACCGGGACGCCTACGAGCTGCCCGAGATCGATTTGAGTGACGAGGAGGCGGCCGCCGTCGCGGTCGCCGTACAGATGTGGGAGTCGCCGGAGCTGGCCGCGGCCGCGGAGGGTGCGCTGCTCAAGTTGCGCGCGGCGGGCATTCACGTGGAAACCGATGCCGCTGTCGCGTCGGTGCCTGCGGTGCCTGCGCGTACCCGCGGCTCGGAGCCGGTGCTCGGCAAGCTGCTCGCCGCGATCGACGCGGGGCAGGCGGTGCGGTTCGAGCATCGCGGCGCGATCAATGCCCCCTATCTGATGCGCGATGTGGAGCCGTGGGGTGTGGTGACGCATCACGGCCGCTGGTATCTGGTCGGGCACGACCGGGATCGCGACGCGGTGCGCAGCTTCCGGCTGTCCAGGATCGGCGACGACGTCACCCCGTATGGACCCGAGAACGCGGTGAGTAAACCGGACGGTGTCGACGTGCGCGCGATCGTCGATCGGGTCACCAGCTCGGCGCCGGTCAGCGGCAGCGCCACCGTGTGGGTGGCCGACGGCCGCGGGCGTGAGCTGCGCCGGATCGGCCAGGTCACCGGCGAGCGCACCATCGGCGGCCGCGCCGGTTCGATCATCGAGCTGCCGGTCCGTTCCCGCGACTGGGTGGCGCGGCTGATCACCGGGCTCGGCCCCGACGCGGTCGTACTCGCCCCGGACGAGCTGCGCACCGATGTGGTCGCCCGATTACGCTCGGTCTTCGACCGCACGGAGGTCACCGCGTGAATTCTCGGCTTTCCGTTCGGCTTTCGCGGCTGCTCAACATGATTCCGTACTTCATCGCACATCCGGGTATCAGCGCCGTCGAGGCCGCCGCCGATCTCGGCGTCACCTCCAAACAGTTGATGAGCGATTTGAATCAGCTCTGGATGTGCGGCCTGCCCGGCTATGGGCCGGGCGATCTGATCGACCTGTCGTTCTCCGAGGAGAGCATCGAGGTCACCTTCTCCGCGGGCATCGATCGTCCGCTGCGGCTGACCTCCACCGAGGCGACCGCGCTGCTGGTTGCGCTGCGGTCGATCGTCGACATGCCGGGCATGGTCGACCCGACCGCGGCGCACGCGGCGATCGCCAAGATCGAATCGGCCATCGCCGGTGGGTCGGTGCCCGAGCCGAACGGTGCGCGGACGCCGCCGGTCGAGGCGCCCGCCGTCGCCACGGTCCGCTCGGCGCTGGCCAGGCAGCGTGCGTTGCGGTTGGTCTACTACTCGGCGAGCCGCGACGTCGTCTCGGAGCGGGTGGTCGATCCGATTCGAATTGTCTTGGTGGACAACAACAGTTACCTACAGGCGTGGTGCAGGCAAGCCGAGGGCGTTCGGCTGTTCCGGTTCGACCGGATCGAGGGCGCGACCGAGCTCGACGAACCGGCCAGGGCGCCGAGCCATGCTCGCGAGGAGTCGGCCGCGCTCGACCTGTTCCAGGACGACCCTGCGGTTCCCTTGGCCCGCTTGCGAATTCGCGCCGACTACGCTTGGGTACTCGATCAGTACCCAATGCATCGGCTCGCGGTGCACCCGGACGGCAGCCTGGAGGCGACGATGCGGTTCGCCACCATGGACTGGATGGCGCGACTGCTGCTCGGCTTCGGCTCCGGCGTCACCGTGCTCGGCCCGCCCGAGCTGGTCGCCGCGGTGCGCGAGCGTTCCAACGCTGCGCTCGCCGCGTACGCCGAAGCCGGATTCGAGGAGGCTCGATGATCATTCGCCGACGGCCGCAAGCAGGCCGGACGTGACCAGCCGCGTGCTGGTGGTCGGTGCGGGCAGCATCGGCCTCTTCGTCGGCGGCAAGCTCGGCGTGGCAGGCGCACACGTCACGTTCGTCGGCAGGCGCCGAATGCTCGACGAGGTCACCGAGTTCGGACTGCGGCTCACCGACCTCGACGGCGGGGACGACGCGCTGCCGAGCGCGCGCTGCCACGTGGCCACCGAGCCGGACGACGTCGGCTCGGCCGACCTGGTGCTGGTCACGGTGAAATCGGCGGCCACCGCCGACGCCGTGCGCGAGCTGACCGGCAAGATCCGGCCTGGCACCGTGGTGCTGAGTCTGCAGAACGGCATCGGCAACGACACGGTGATCCGGGAGATCCTGCCGCACTGCGTGGTGCTTGCGGGCATGGTCATGTTCAACGTGGTGCACCACGAAGGCGGCCGATTCCATCGCGGCACCGACGGTGGGCTCGCGGTGCAGGACGATCCTGGGCTCGAGCCGTTCCTCGGTGTCTTCCAGCAGGCCGGGCTCGCGCTGCGTCGCCACCCCGACCTGCGGCCCGTGCAGTGGGCCAAGCTGCTGCTGAACCTGAACAATCCCATCAACGCGCTGTCGGGGCGGCCGCTGCGCGAGGAGCTCGCCGACCGCAACTATCGTCGCTGCCTGGCGCTGGCCCAGGGGGAAGCGCTCGCGGTCATGCAGCGGGCGCGCATCACGCCCGCTCGATTGACGCCGTTACCGCCCAAACTGGTCACGGCGCTGCTGCCCGTGCCCGACGGTGTGTTCCGGCGGGTGTTCGGGCGGGTGCTCGCCGTCGATCCGATGGCGCGCTCCTCGATGGCCGATGATCTCGCGCTCGGCCGGAAGACCGAAATCTCTTGGCTCTGCGGCGAAATCGTCGGACTCGGCGCGATGGTCGGCATGCCGACACCGGTGAATCAGCGGCTCATCGAACTGATCGTCGCGGCTGAACAGGGCGACCGGCGCACCTGGACCGGCGCGGAACTACTCGACGAGCTGCGGGCCGCCGACGCGGCCCGGCATTGAGACAGCGACATCGGTTCGGCAAACACCGGGCCAACAGCGCGGACGGTGGCGTTGACGCATGTCACCCTCCGGTAGCATCAGAACCATCACCAGTCTTGGGAGGTAACAATCATGGGCAGTCTGAGCATCTGGCACTGGCTGATCATTGCGGTCGTTTTCGTGATGTTCTTCGGTGCCAAGCGGATGCCCGACGCGGCCCGCAGCTTGGGCCGGTCGTTGCGCATCTTCAAGAGCGAGGTCAGCCAGATGCAGAGCGAGGGCAAGGACGCCGACGCGCCTGCTCCCGCCCCGCAGCCCGCGCAGCCGCAGCAGCAGTTGCCTGCTGCGCAGCAGGTGACCCCCTCGGTCGCCCCGCAGCCCCAGGCCGAGCCGAAGTCGCTCTGAGTCGTTCGATCGAGTAAGGCGGAGCGGGGCCGCTGACGGGCCCGCTCATGGCGGAGTGCGGAAACTCACTCCGGGCATAGTGCTGTTGCCGAGCTGAGCGAGGCACTCCGACCCAGGGGCAATCACCGACAATGCGAATCCCGTTCGATCCCCGGCGCAGCAAGCGCAGGACCAACCCTGACGGCACCATGTCGTTGGTCGAGCATCTCCAAGAGCTGCGCTACCGGCTGCTGGTGTCGATCGCCGCGGTCATCGCCACCACGGTGCTGGGATTCATCTGGTACGAGTACGGCTTCCTCGGCATCTCCAGCCTCGGCGACATTCTCCGCGGGCCGTACTGTTCGCTGCCCGCCTCGTCGCGCGCATCGATCAGCCCGGACGGTGCGTGCCGCTTGCTGGCCACCGCACCGTTCGAACAGTTCACGCTGCGCTTGAAGGTCGGCATGACCGCGGGCATCGTGCTCGCCGCGCCGGTGTGGCTGTACCAGGTATGGGCGTTCATCACGCCGGGCCTGTACGCGAAGGAACGCAAGTACGCGGTCGGCTTCGTGTCGTCGGGCACCGTCCTGTTCGTGACCGGCGCCGCGCTCGCCTATATCGTTGTCGCCCATGCGTTGAGCTTCCTGCTCTCGATCGGCAGCAACGTGCAGATCACCGCGCTGAGCGGTTCGCAGTACTTCGGCTTCATCATCCAGCTGCTCGTCATCTTCGGCGTCAGCTTCGAAACTCCGCTGCTGATCATCGGTTTGAACCTCATCGGGGTGCTCACGTATGCGCGACTGAAGGCGTGGCGACGCGGAATCACCTTCGGGCTCTTCGTTTTCGCGGCGATCATCACCCCGCAGGATCCGTTCTCCATGCTTGCGCTCGCGCTGGCGCTGACGGTCCTGTTCGAGGTCGCGATCCAGTTCTCCCGGATCAATGACATGCGCAAGGCCCGCAAGGAAGCCGAGCATCTTGCCGCGCTCTCCGATGAGGAAGCGTCCTCGATCAGCGGTCCCGATCCGATCGCGCCCGCCGAAACGATCGTGACACCCCGGGAGAAAACTACGGGCTCGACGTCGGACTACTCCGATACCCTCTGACGGTGACACATCACCGGTCGCACACGGGCGAACTAACGAAGTTTTCCGCCGAGCTGAAGTTCAGCTTGGATCCCTTCCAGCGCACCGCCTGTGCGGCACTCGAAGAAGGGCACGGCGTCCTCGTCTGCGCGCCCACCGGGGCAGGGAAGACCGTCGTCGGCGAATTCGCGGTCCATCTCGCGCTCGCCGCCGGCGGCAAATGCTTCTACACGACGCCGATCAAGGCGCTGTCCAACCAGAAGTTCGCCGATCTCACCGAGCGGTACGGCCGCGAGAGCGTCGGGCTGCTCACCGGCGACCAGTCGATCAACCCGGACGCGCCGGTGGTCGTGATGACCACCGAGGTGCTGCGCAACATGCTGTACGCGTCCTCGGATGCGCTGCGCGGGTTGTCGTTCGTGGTGATGGACGAGGTGCACTACCTCGCCGACCGGTTCCGCGGCGCGGTGTGGGAGGAAGTGATCCTGCACCTGCCGCCCGATGTGCGGCTGGTCAGCCTGTCCGCGACGGTCAGCAACGCCGAGGAGTTCGGCGCGTGGATGGAGACCGTGCGCGGCGATACCTCGGTAGTGGTCGACGAGACCAGGCCGGTGCCGCTGTGGCAGCACGTGATGGTGGGTCGGCGGATGTTCGACCTGTTCGACACCGAGTCCACCGAGCAAAAGGTGCTCGTCGACGGCGATCTGGTGCGGTTCATCAAGCAGCGCGAGCTCGCGGATCGGGCGAACAGCTGGAATGGTCCGCGTAACGGTCGCGGTGGGCCGCGCCGGGACTTCCGGCCGTTACCGCGTCCCGAGGTGCTGGCCAAGTTGGACGAAGAGGGCTTACTACCCGCGATCACGTTCATCTTCAGCCGAGCAGGCTGCGATGGGGCGTTGGCGCAGTGCTTGCGGTCTCGGCTGGATCTGAGTCGGGACGGTGAGCGCGACGAGGTCGACGCGATCATCGAGAAGCACACCGGCGACCTGCCCAAGGCGGATCTCGAGGTGCTCGGTTACTGGGAGTGGCGTGAGTCGCTGCACCGCGGGCTGGCCGCGCATCACGCAGGCATGCTGCCCGCATTCCGGCACACGGTCGAAGAACTGTTCGTCAAGGGCCTGGTGCGGGCCGTATTCGCTACGGAGACACTGGCTCTCGGCATCAACATGCCTGCCCGCACGGTGGTGCTGGAGCGGCTGGTCAAGTTCAACGGCGAATCGCACGCCGAGCTCACGCCCGGCGAATACACGCAGCTGACCGGTCGTGCCGGGCGGCGCGGCATCGACGTCGAAGGTCACGCGGTGGTGCTGTGGCAGCCCGAGGTCGACACCAGCGCGGTCGCCGGCCTCGCGTCGACACGGACCTATCCGCTGCGCAGCTCGTTCCGGCCCGGCTACAACATGTCGATCAACCTGATCGACCGGATGGGCGCCGCCGAATCGCGTGCCCTCCTGGAACGTTCGTTCGCGCAGTTCCAAGCCGACCGCTCAGTTGTCGGGCTGGTACGCGGTATCGAACGCAACGAGGGGGCGCTGCGCAAGCTGCGCGATCAGCTCGGCGGCGCGGATGGTGGGTTCCTGGAATACATTTCGCTGCGCGAGCGGATCAAGCAGCGGGAACGGCAGCTCGAACAGCAGGGGCGGTCCGACCGCCGCGGTGCGGCGGTCAACGCGTTGACGGCGTTGCGACGCGGTGACGTGGTGGCGATTCCGTCCGGGCGGCGGGCCGGGCTCGCGGTGATCCTCGAACCCGATGCGACGCCGGGAGACCCGCGGCCGTTGGTGCTCACCATCGACAAGTGGGCAGGACGGGTGTCGGTGGCCGACTTCCCGGTGCCCGCCGAACCGTTGGGGCATATGCGGCTGCCGCGGCGAGTCGATCACCGCACCGCACAGGCGCGCCGCGATCTGGCTTCCGCATTGCGCAGCACCGGAATTTCGGCGCCGGGCAGGCCGCGGCGCGGCAAGCGTTCCTCGGCGGCCGACGATCGGGAACTGGCCACCCTGCGGCGTAGTTTGCGGTCGCATCCGGTGCACACCCGCGCGGACCGGGAGCAGATGGCGCGGGTCGGCGAGCGGTACAACCGGCTGCTTCGGGAAACCGAGTCGATGCGCCAGCAGGTTGCCGCGACGACCAACTCGCTGGCGCGGACCTTCGATCGGATCCTCGGATTGCTGGAGGAACGCGGGTTCGTGCAGGACGCCGAGGTCACCGCGGACGGGCGCAGGCTCGCCAGGATCTACTCGGAAAGCGATCTGCTCGTTGCCGAATGCCTGCGGCAAGGGCTGTGGCGTGGGCTCGGGCCCGCCGAATTGGCCGGCGTTGTCTCGGTGCTCGTGTTCGAATCCCGCCAGGACGGTGGGTATCTCGGCCCGACCGGCCCGACCGAGCCGATCCGGCGGGCTGTCGGTGCGACCATCAAGGTGTGGTCCGAGCTGCGGTCCGACGAAGCGCGGCACAAGCTTCCGCCGACCAGGGAACCCGACCTCGGTTTCATCACCGGTGTGCACAAATGGGCCCGCGGCGACGGGTTGGCCGAGTCGTTGCTCGCCAGCGGCGACCAGGCCGCACCCCTGTCGGCAGGCGATTTCGTCCGCTGGTGCAGGCAGGTGATCGATCTGCTCGATCAGATCCACGGCAGCGCCGACGATCCGGAGGTCGCCGCGACAGCGGCGAAGGCGGTCCGCGCGATCCGGCGCGGTGTGGTCGCGATCGACGCGGCGTAGGTCGCTGTTTGCTCTCGGCGGGGTGCGGGTCTGCCGGGCGTCGGTTTGTGGCGTGGGTTTGGCGCGTGCCGGCACGTGGTGGAGGCGGATTGTGGGGGAGTTTTGAAAGGCGAATGCCGCCGACGAATTCGGCGAGTGAGGGCGTGCGTACGCAGATCGGCTGATGCGGGGTGGAGTCTGTCTCTAGACTGCGCATGGCCGACGTGAAGGCGGAGGTACGCGTTGCGGATTCGATTGTGATTTGATTTCTTTCGCGTACCGACCGTGGCGAGGAATCGCGAACAATCAACACAGCTGAGCGAAGTAGCGATACACCGTGTTGTGGGCATGCTGGAACCGAGCGGAGGCAAGGCGATGGTATGTGCGCGACGAGTCCCACGCGGGGGGCTACCGTATGTACAACGAATGCGAGTGGAGGCAACCAGATGAGCGGCCCGTTTGGACCCAACGAACCCGGGGAGGGGCGCAACGATCCCACCCAGCAGTGGGGTGGACAGCAGACACCCGGCGGTCAGCAGTGGGGTCAACCGCAGACGCCTGCGTCGGCGCAGCCGACCCAGCACTGGGGCGACCAGCAGCCGCAGCAGCAGTGGGGACAGCAGCCCGCGCAGCCCTGGGGACAGCAGCCGAACACCCAGTGGCAGCCGCCGGGTCAGCAGGGTCAGCAGCCACAGTGGGGTCAGCAGCCGCAGGACTGGCAGCAGGGTCAGCAGCCGCAATGGGGTCAGCAGCCGCAGTGGAGTGGTCAGCAGCCGGCCCAACAGCCGGGCGGTAAAGGAAAAGGCCTGCTCATCGGCCTTGGAGTGCTCGGCGTCGTGGTGCTCGGCGCGATCGTCGCGCTGGTGCTGGTGCTGACCGCCAAGGACAAGCTGGATCAGTCCGCCGTCCAGGACGGCGTCAAGAAGGTGCTCACCGACTCCTACGGTATTCAGGACGTCAGCGACGTCTCCTGCCCGTCGGGTCAAGAAGTCAAGGTGGACGCCACCTTCGACTGCAACCTGAAGGTCAGCGGTGAAGCCAAGAAGGTGAGCATCAAGATCACCAAGGATGACGGTACCTACGAGGTCGGTCGCCCGAACTAGCCCTTGCCGCAGGCATACCCGGTCGGGTGTGGCTGGCGCGTATCCAGTTGACCCCGTGTGGTTCGTGCAGATCCGGGTTGGCCCGTCTGATTCGCGCCTACGCGGCTTGACCCGGTGTGGTCGGCACGCACACCCGATTTGGCCTGTGTAATTGGCGCGCCTATCCGGCGGTCCGTGTGGTTCGCGCGTATGTGGTTGGCCCGTGTGGTTGCACCCATCTGGTCGGTCGGTTGTGGTTCGACCGGGTGCTAGGCGTCTCCACTCCGTGTGCTGACTCTGCTTGTCGTCGGTGCGCGCGAAATCCGTTGCGAGGAGCCCGTTGCCGGTAGCGGTGTGGGACTGTACGTCGATGCTGGTGTCGTCGTGGTGAAAGGGAATGTCGAGCGAGCGTTCAGTTCCGCGTATCGAGCACCAGCACGATGTGTTCGTCCTCGCCGTCCCAGTCCGAGCCGGTTCGGCGAAAACCGTGCTTCTCCAACAGTTTCACCGAACCGGCATTGCCCGCGAACGGGTCAGCCCAGAGCGGGCGCGTGGTCTCAACGCCCAAGTACAGCGCCAACGCCTCGGTCGCAACGCCACGGCCCCAATACTTTCGGCCGAACCAGTAGCCGAGATACCGTCGATCACCTTTCCACCAGGACACCAGATTCCCTGCGGGCTCCCCGTCCACCACGACCGTGCGAACCAGCACAGCAGGATCACCGAGAATGGTGTTCTTCCAGTGCGCAATGAAGGGCTCCCGATCGCGTGCCGCAAAGCGCGACCGCCGAAGCGCCTCCGGATCCTGCTCGTACTCGAAGAACAAGTCCAGATCTGCCAGCTCAACATCCCGAAGCTGAACGATTTCGCCCATAGTCACCGAGTCTTCCACCGACCACTGACAATTCAGTACGCATCCGGATGCCGAAGTAGTGAGCGGTCGAATGCCGGCGGCCCACCACTCAACCTGCAGGGTGTCCACGCCCAGACCTGCAAGGTGTCCACGCCCCAGAGCGGCAAACGTCGAAAGGCGCCCCGGTTGGCCGCCGACCTGGCACCGCCACGTCGACACCGACCCGATCGGGCTCGCGCCGCACCGGTTCCGGCTTCCTCTCCCGGAGCCCCGGTCGCCGATCTCAGGGCGCATCTGAAACTCGTTGTGCCCATGGGGGAGACGAGTGTTGTGGCCCCTGTCGGTTCTGGATGCGAGGATCACGGCATGGTGATGTGTGACTACTTCTCCGCCGCCGATGACGACACGGCCGTCCGCGTGCTCGATGAGCCCGGCGGGCCGGAGTCCTCGATGTTTGATGTGGTGTCGCTGAAGGGGATCGATCCCGTGATCGCGATGGCTCAGCTCGAGGCGATCCTGACCGGCTGTAGCTATGAGGAGGCATCGGAGCGGCCGCGTGCGGGGCAGTTGCTCTCGTCTCCGGAGGCCGAGAGCGCCTTCGTCGTCAGCGTGTCGGACACCTTGCAGGAGGCGTTGGCATCGGCCGGGCATTCTCTGCTGGTGGGCGCCGCCGGGGAGTGGGCGGATATCGATGAGTTGCGAGACTGGGGAATAACGGCCGACACTGCGCTCGAGGTGCTACTTCTGTTGTCGGGGTTGGCCGGCCGCGCACGATCAACGGGTCTGCGATTGTTCTGCTGGTGGGCGTTGTGAATCCCGGAGCCATAGCGCCTCGGCGCTAGCCGATGCCTAGAGCCCGGCGTGGGCATTGGTGAATTCAGTGGGTGGCACTGATGGTGTCGGCGCCACGCAGGGTCTGCGAATCGATTGCCGCCGCGGACGGGCGTGCATCACGTTCGGCACGGACCCGTGCGCGGTCACGCAGTGCGTAGTGAATACGTTGCCACGCAACGGCTTTCGTCCACCGCCGGTAGATGTCGTAAACGGTCTTCACCGTCGTGAAGTCGTGCGGAAGCTGCGCCAAGGCGATCCCGCCACGACATGGATAGAAGATCGCATCGCGTACCAGCCGCCGCCACTTCTCCGGTCGACCCCCGTGAGCTGCGGTGGCGCCGGTGGCGGCAGCAGCGGTTCGAGCAGCGCCCACTTGGGGGCAGCGACGAGGTCGGTCAGAACTAGTACTTCAGCGACTCACTGTGAGCCGGGCACGACGAAAAAGTGACCCTGCCACAGGGACTCTCGGACCACGACAACCCGAAAGTGTCGGATGTCCTTGTCGGACAGCTGGTTATCGATCGAGCAAAGGGAATCTCTCGATGGAGTCCCGTTCGCGCTGGCCTTGGTCTGTGAACGGGACATGATCGAGGCGACACGCCGGATTCGGCTCGTTGATGTCCCCCTCGGGTCGGCCGAACCGAGTGCGCAAGCCACCGATGTGATCCGCTATCGGATTCGGCACACGACGCCCCCGCCCTGCCTGGTTTCAACGTTGCCCAGCCCGCCGTCCACCCCCGTCAGCCCGCCTGCCGTCCGCCCTGCCTGCGGCCCTGCCGTCCGCACTGGTTCTGGGGCGTCCAGAAGGGGTGCGGATTCACAGCAGGGGTGCAGATTTCAGGGTTGATACGGGGCTGGTCGCGCTCGCCGGTCTCGAGGGTGCCTGCGATCCCGGTATGTGGGATCAGGCGGGTGGTTTCGTGCCGAGTGGGAA
>NZ_BDAY01000023.1 GCF_001612685.1 Nocardia altamirensis NBRC 108246 | reverse complement strand
CTCCAGAAGTGGGGTGGACCAAGAGGAAGGGGCGGGTTTCGATCGTAGAAACCCTTTGGAAGCGTCGGATGTCGTTGTTGGACAGTTAGTTATCGATCGAGCAAAGGGATTTCTCGATGGTGTCCCGTTCGTGCACGCCTTGGTCGGTGAACGGGACATGGTCGGGGCGACACGCCGGTTTTGGCTCGGTGATGCCCACTCGGGTCGGCCGTACTGCGTGAGCAGGCCAGCCGTGCGATCCGCTACCGGGTTCGGCATGCCCGTCCACCCACCGGCCCGGCGTTCACCGTCTGGCTTGCCTGTGCGCCCGCCGTTCGTCTTGCTCTGCCCAGCCGTCCGGCGCGGCCTGTCCGGCGTCCGGCCTGCCCTGGTCGAGCGTGCCAACGCTGCGTTCGCCGCTCGGCTTGTCCGGCTCGTCGTCCACCCTGCCCGGAGCCCGCCATTCGGAATGCGGCTGCCCGCGATACTTGCCTACTTGCCTACTTGCCTACTTGCCTACTTGCCTACTTGCCTACTTGCCTACTTGCCTACTTGCCTACTTGCCCAGTTCGGCGGACTGGATCAGGCAGTGCGGGCGTTGAGGGCGGTGGTGAGGCGGGTGATGGGGCTTTCGGCGTTGTACGCGGTGGCGAGGGCCCGGAGGCGGGTGGGGTCGGCGGGGGTGGTTGGGAGGATGTCGGAGCGCGAAAGGTGGACGTCGGCGTCGCAGACGACGCGGACTACCGGGGCGGCCGCCTTCAAATAGTCTTCTGCGGCACGGAGTTTCGCGCGAATACCTTGGGCGAGGTCGGCTTCGGGGTCGTCGACGGCGGCGACCAGCGCCTCGAGGGAACCGAAGCGGGAGATCAGCAGGGATGCGGATTTTTCGCCGATGCCTGCGACGCCGGGCAGGCCGTCCGAGGCGTCGCCGCGCAGGGTGGCGAGGTCGGCGTAGGCGCGACCTGCATTCTCTTGCGGCACACCGTATTTGACGGAAACCTCGGCGGGGCCGAACAGTTCGGCCTTGGCAAGTCCGCGCCCGGCGTAGAGCACCCGCACGGGCGGGGCGGGCGTGTCGCGGACGAGTTGGAGCAGATCGCGGTCGCCGCTGACCACCACGACTTCGTCGGTGCGTTCACGGGTGGCGAGGGTGCCGAGCACGTCGTCGGCTTCGAGCCCGTCGGCGCCGCCGGTGGCGATGCCTGCCGCCTCCAGCACCTCGAGGATCATGTCGACCTGCGGGGTCAGCGTGTCCGGCACCACTTCGGCACCGGGTCCCGCGTCCGCCGACGTGTCGAGCCGATGCGCCTTGTAGGACGGCACCAGGTCGACCCGGAACGTCGGACGCCAGTTCAGGTCGAGGCACACCACGAGCCTGCTCGGCGCGTGCTTGGTGATGAGCGAGGCGACCATGTCGGTGAACCCGCGCAGCGCATTCACCGACCGGCCGTCGGGCGCGGTGATCTTCTCGGGAATCGCGTGAAAGGCACGGAACCACAGGCTCGCCCCATCCAGGAGCAGCAGCGGTCCACCGGCGTTTGAGGTCACGCGCTGAGGCTACCTCCCGCGCCCGACAAGTCTCGGATTACAGACCGACTGCCAGGAGTTCGAGTTCGTGGCGGCGGGTGGGGCAGGTAACGTCGGATGAATGAGCTCGCATACGGATTCCAGGTTCGCGGCGGATGTTTACGGTGGGCGTTTGGAACGGGCGGTGGAGCTGATGCGGGCCGCTCATCTGGACGCCTTGCTGATCACTCCCGGCCCGGATCTGCGGTATCTGATCGGATCCGCCGCCGAATCGTTCGAACGGTTGACCTGCCTGGTGATCCCCGCCGACGGCGCAACCCCGTCTGTTGTCATTCCCAAGCTCGAGCTGGCTTCGCTCGCCGGTTCCGCGGCGGGTGAGCTCGGCTTGCAGGTGCTGGACTGGGTCGACGGCACCGATCCGTACGGCATCGTGAAGTCCGCGCTGCACGCAGGCTCGCGGGTGGCGGTCGCCGACGCGATGCCTGCCCTGCATCTGATCCCGCTGGCCAACGCATTCGGCGGCCTGCCTGTCTCCGCCACTCCGGTGCTGCGCGAGATGCGCATGATCAAGGATGCCGCCGAGATCGACGCGCTGCGCCGAGCGGGCGCGGCCATCGATCGGGTGCACGCGCGGATGGGTGAGTTCCTGCAGGTCGGTCGGACCGAAGCCGAGGTCGGGGCCGATATTGCCGCGGCCATTGTCGAGGAGGGGCACCTCGAGGCCGCCTTCGTCATCGTCGGCAGCGGACCGCACGGCGCCGACCCGCACCACCACGACTCCGAGCGGCGCATCGAAGCAGGCGACGTGGTCGTCATCGACATCGGCGGCCCGGTGCAGCCCGGCTACTACTCGGACTCGACCCGCACCTACGCGCTCGGCGAGCCGGACCCGAAAATCGCCGCCCAGTTCGCGGTCCTCGAGCAGGCCCAGGCTGCCGCGGTCGCCGCGGCGCGACCGGGTGTCACCGCTGAATCGGTGGATGCTGCCGCCCGAAACCTGTTGAAGGAAGCCGGTTTAGGCGAAGCGTTCGTGCATCGCACCGGGCACGGCATCGGGCTGTCGGTGCACGAGGAGCCCTACATCGTCGAAGGCAACGACCTTGTCTTGCAGGAGGGGATGGCCTTCAGCATCGAGCCAGGCATCTACTTCCGCGGCAACTGGGGCGCTCGGATCGAAGACATCGTCGTCGTCACCGCGGACGGCTGCGAGTCGATGAATCAGCGGCCGCATGGTCTGACGGTCCTGTAACCCGGCCCCCTGCACCACGTTTCGGGGTTCGCGTGCGTTCCGGGACAACCGGAGTGCGGGCGAACTCCGAAACTGCCACGCCGGATCGGAGCATGCGCGAACTCGAAAGCGCTACGGAGGCAACGGTCGAGTCGGGCGTGGCGACCGATCTACGCGGCAACGGATCTACCATGCTTGGTGCAGCGGTGTTTTGGACGGCGAACCCCGGTGGAGAGTCAGGCTACGGCGGGCTCGGCCTACTCCTGCGGGGCGGCAATGTCCGCCGGTGCGGCGGCGAGGGTGCGACTGGAGAGCACGCGCTGCACGGCGATGGCGATGACCACTCGGGTCGGGTTCTCGCGGGGTACGCGGTAGCGGCCCGCGTATCGACGCTCCGCCTCGACGACGTCCTCCGGCTGGTCGAGGACCGTCGCGGTGCCCTCGAGTGTGAGCCATCGAGGCCCGGCCACCTGGCTGACGGCCGCGTACCCGCCGCGCCGGACGTTGCGCACCTTCGCCGATCCGCCGTCGGTGATGATCCGCGCGATCCGAGACTCGGGATCCCAGGTGAACCCCACCGCGACCACGTGCGGCGTCCCGTCGGCCCGCAGCGTGGTCAATGTCGCCAGGTGCCGCTCGGTGACGAACTCGAGCGCGGCGGCAGAAAGATCGACAGTCTTCGTCGGCATCCCCAGACCGTAGCGCTGGGCACCGGGCTGACAGACTGGGGGCATGGGATTGCGAGGGATTGCCGAGGGAGCAGTGTTGCTGCTCGGCGGGCGCAGCGAGATCGGGCTCGAGGTGGCGCGGCGGTTGGCGCCGGGCCGGGTGGTGATCCTCGCGGCGCGGCGCAGTGGGGAGTTGGCGCAGGAGAGTGCGCTGATCGTGGCGGCGGGGGCCGCTGCGGTGCACGTCGTCGAGTTCGATGCCGATGAAACGGCCGGACATCCGGCGTTGCTGGAGAAGATCGCGAGTGAGCACGGGCCGATCGGGGTCGCGGTGCTCGCGTTCGGGATTCTCGGGGATCAGGCTCGTGCCGAACAGGACCCGGCACACGCGATGGCCGTGGTGCACACCGACTTCGTCGCTCAGGTCAGCGTGCTCACCACGCTCGCGAATATGCTTCGCGCCCAGGGCGCCGGGCAGCTCGTGGTGTTCAGTTCGATAGCGGGCGTTCGGGTTCGCCGCGCGAACTACGTGTACGGCTCGGCGAAGGCAGGTCTCGACGGCTTCGCCAGCGGACTCATGGATGCGTTGCACGGCAGCGGTGTTCATCTCCTGCTTGTCCGTTCCGGCTTCGTGATCGGCAAGATGACCGAGGGCATGGACCCCGCACCCTTTTCCAGCACCCCGGGCCAGGTGGCAGCCGCTGTCGTCAAGGGCTTGCACAAGCGCGCGGAAGTCGTTGTCGTGCCTGGCATCCTGCGGCTGGTCTTCTTCGCCATGCGCCTTACGCCCCAAGCGATCTGGCGTCGGATGCCCCGGTGACCGGAACGAATTCCGGCCCACCGGTTTTCGTGGTGGGTATCGGGGCCGACGGCTTCGCAGGGCTCGGGCGGGCGGCACGCGAGGCGGTTGCGGCGGCGGAGGTGATCTTCGGGTCGGCGCGACAGCTCGCATTGGTGTCGGCGGATGCGACAGGGGAGCATGTGGCATGGCCCTCACCGCTGCTGCCCGCCCTCCCCGAACTGTTCGAACGGCATGCGGGCGCGCGGATTTGTGTGCTGGCCAGCGGTGACCCGATGTTTTACGGAATCGGGGTCACGCTGGCGCGGCTACTGGGCGCGGATGCGTTGCGGGTGCTGCCGCAACCGTCGTCGGCATCGCTGGCGTGCGCGCGGCTCGGCTGGGGTCTCGCGGAGACGCCCGTGGTCAGCGTGGTGGGCCGGGCGTTGGCGACGGTGCTACCCGAGTTGATCGACGGGCGAAAGGTGCTGGTGCTCAGCGCGGACGAGCGGACACCGGGCCAGTTGGTGGAGTTGTTGGTAAGCAATGGGTTCGGCGATTCCACGGTGACGGTGCTCGAGCAGCTCGGCGGTTCGGCCGAGCGCGTCGACGCGGGCATCGCGAAGCAGTGGCAGCGGCCTGCGGGCGACCCGTTGAACATCGTGGCGATCGAATGCGTCGCCGAGCCAGGGCAGTTCCGCGCGACGCGCGTGCCAGGTCTGCCGGATGAACTGTTCGGCGGCGACGGCCAGCTCACCAAGAACGAAGTGCGGGCCTTGACGCTCGCCGCCCTCGCGCCCGCACCGGGAGAACTGTTGTGGGACATCGGCGGCGGATCGGGCAGCATCGCGATCGAATGGTGCCGCACCCACCCCAGTTGCCGTGCGGTCACTTTCGAGCGACTGGAACACCGCCGCCAGCAGATCGCCGAAAACGCTGCGACGCTCGGTGTCCCGAACATTGTCGTACGCGGCGAGGTGCTCGCCGAGCTGAGCGGAGCTGAATCAGCGCCACCGGACGCGATTTTCGTGGGCGGCGGCCTCACCACCGACGGCATTTTCGAGGCTTGCTGGTCCACACTGCGCCCCGGCGGCAGGCTGGTCGTGAACGCCGTGACCGCAGAATCCGAATCTTTGCTGCTGCACTTGGCTTCCACCTACGGCGGCACACTGCGGAAATTTCAGATCTACCGCGCGGAGCCACTGGGATCATTCACGACGTGGCGCCCACAGCTGCCGGTTACGCAATGGTCTGTAGTGAAAATGCACAAAGCTGGGTCGCAAAATGAGGTCCACGGCTGAAACCGGTTCATGGCGGCAGGTAGGGTCGGGGGCCAGATCCGGTCATGATCGGAGTTCCGGTTCCCGATGGGGAGATAGATGAAGTACAAGAAGTTCGCTGCTACTGCACTTTTGGCCGTCGCCGCCACCGGCGTCACCGCGGGCACCGCCTATGCCGGGCCGGCGCCGGTGCCGCCCGCAGTGCAGGACCAGGCCCCGGCGGTGACCACCGTCAAAGGACAGGACCACGGCGTCGAGTACGCGTTGGCTATCGCCGACGCGGGCAAGTCTCTGGTCACCAGCGTCACCGGCGGTGCGTTCAGCTTGGACGCCGACAAGCAGTCGGTCACGCTGAAGAACGTCGCAGGCGAGACCGTCACCACCATTCCGCTCACCGCGACGGCCAAGGGCCAGCCGGTGCAGATCGCCGCGGTCATCGCCGATGACGCCAAGCAGTTGACGCTGACCCCGCAGGTCGCGCCTGCCGCGAACGCGCCTGCCGCCGCCGAGTTCATCGGCGCGCAGGAATGGTTCTTCGCCGAGTTGCAGCGCGCATCGCTCGGCGCGGTGGTCGGCGGCCTGATCGGCGCCGCCGTCGGTCTGCTGTTCTTCGGTGTCGGGCTCATTCCCGGTGTCGTGCTCGGCGCGCTCATCGGCCTCGCCGTCGCGGGCGGACCGTCGCTGCTGAACGCAGGCATCGCCTACTTCAGCGGTCAGCCCTGAAAACCTTGATTCTGGGCGGCACTCGGGAAGCCCGAGAACTCGCCCATATCGCTTCCGGCGAGCCAGGATTCGACATCGTTTCCTCGCTCGCCGGACGTGTTCGTGACCCCATGCTGCCGGACGGCGCGGTCCGCGTCGGCGGTTTCGGTGGGGTCGACGGCCTACGGGAATGGTTGGCGGCGAACAGGATCGCCGTCGTGGTCGACGCCACCCATCCGTTCGCGGGCACCATCAGCGCGAATGCCGCCGCGGCAGTGGCGGATCTGCGGCTGCCGCTGGTGCACCTGCGGCGGCCGTCGTGGTCGGCACAGCCGGGCGACCGCTGGTTCCGGGTGCCTGATCTCGCCGCTGCCGCGAAAACCGCCGCAGAGCTGGGTGACCGGGTGTTCTTGACGATCGGTCGCCAGGGTGTCGGTGCTTTCGCCGGATCCACTCGCGCGTGGTTCCTGATTCGCGCCATCGATCCACCGGACGGTCCGCTGCCGCCGCAGCACGAATTGCTGCTGGCGCGTGGGCCTTTCACGGTCGAGGACGAAGCCCGGTTGCTGGCAGACCGGCGCATCGATGTCGTCGTCACCAAGGACAGCGGCGGCGACCAGACCGACGCCAAGCTGACCGCGGCCCGCGCGGCGGGCCTGCCGGTCGTCATGATCGATCGGCCTGCGCTCCCGGCCGGTGGCGTGGTCGTGGAAACCGTTGCGGAGACCTGGAAATGGCTGTGCGAGCAACGGGAAACCTGCGGCTGAGTTAGGCGCAACAGGATAAGTCGCCTGCACGGGCGACAGGCAGTGCCAGGCCAGCGCGCGTGGTTGGCGGTGTCAGTTGCTGACGTCGCGGGTGTGGGTCAGCGACCGAGCAGGCCGGGGAGTCGGTCGAACCAGTCGAGGACGGCGCGTTCGTAGCCGATGCCGAAGTCCAGCGTGGCGCGGGCGTACGGCGGGAGGTCGGTCGGGTCGTCGGCCAGGTATTTGGCGAGCCTGGTCTCGTGGATCTCCTTGTTGGCGTCGATGATTCGGGCGAGATGCGCGGGGTCGAGGTGTTCGCCGAAGGAGAGGGTGAGCAGCAGTGGGAAGCGGATGTTTTCGCCGCCTGGATCGCGGACGATCCACTCCAGGAATGCTTCTCGTCCCGCGTCAGTGATCAGGTACGGGGTGCGTTCGCGGGCGCCGGGCCGGCCCTTCTCGACCAGGCCTGCGGTGTCCATGGCGTTGAGTTCCCGGTAGACCTGGCTTTGCGTGATGGTCCAGAAATCGCCGATGCGATCCTGCGCCTTGGCGACCAGATCCCAGCCGGACATCGGGCCTTCGTGGAGAAATCCGAGCAGCGACGCGGCCGTGGAGTTCAACGGCTTGCGGGTCGTCGCGATGTTCGTCAACCGACTGCTCCCTTCGCTATCAACCTTCCATAATGGAATGTTATACGAACGTGCGCCGGGTTCCGCGGCCGAGACCTACTTGCCGCCGACCAGCTGTTCCAGCCGAGCAAGGACCTGCGCCATGCCTTCCTCCAGCCGAGCCTGGCCGAGGCGGATTTCGACGAGATCTTCCTCGATCTTCTCGGTGCGCTCATCGATCCGGTCGATGCCGTCGAGCGCCCTTCTGGTGAGAGCCGCGAGCTCGCTGAGTACGTCACCCTGCTCGTCGAGTGCCTGTTCGCTGGCGTTCGCGCGGGCCTCGAGGGCTCGGGCGCGCAGCGTCAGCTCCGACAGTGTCGCGGCCAAGGTCCCTCCAATCGTCAGTGCGTCAGCAGATCTTACGCGCCGGTCGACGTAACGTCGCCTATGCCCGCATAGCGTCGCGAGGTATAAACGCGGACGCCCTGGTCGGTTTCGAGCGTTGCGGTGGTCGACGCGCCGATGATCAGCAAGGTGCGCATGTCGACCTCGGCCGGGTCGAGCTCGGCGAGCGGCACCACCCGCACCGACTCGGTCGGGCCGCCGACATCGCGGCCGAGCACCACGGGCGTGTCGGGCTTGCGATGCTCGAGCAGCAGGTCGCGCATGGCGCCGACCTGCCAGGTGCGCTGCGACGAGGCGGGGTTGTAGATCGCGATCGCCATGTCGGCGGCCGCGACCGCCGAAAGACGCTGGGCGACAACCTCCCACGGCTTCAGTCGATCCGACAGCGAGATCATCGCGTAGTCGTGCCCGAGCGGGGCGCCGACCCGGCTCGCCACCGCGTTCGCCGCGGTGAGCCCTGGCAACACCCGCACCGGTACTCCGCGCCACTGCGGGTCGGCGGCTTCCTCCAACACGGCCGCCGCCATCGCGAACACGCCGGGGTCGCCCGACGACACCACGGCGACCTGCGCGCCCCGCTTGGCCAGATCCAACGCCATCGCGGCGCGCTCCGACTCCACCCGATTGTCGCTGGCATGCCTGCGCTGGCCGGGGCGCACCGGCACCCGATTCAGGTAGGTCGTGTAGCCGACGAGATCGGTTGCCTCCGTGAGTGCTTCGTGCACCTCGCGGGTCGTCCACTCGGCCGCACCGGGACCCAGACCGACGACAACGACCTGACCGGACTGGTGTGGGGTGCTGCCCACTGACGTCTGCTGTGTCGCAACGGGTTCGGAGTCCACGCGCGGGGGAGTGGTGGGGGTGGGGCCCGGAACCAGGGTGATAGAGAAGTAGGGGACATCTGCCTCGTCGACGTCGGCGGCGCGTAGGACGCGCTGGCGAGTGCTGCTTGCGCGTTCGACGTAGTAGGCATCGGCGAGCCGACCGGAGTCCGAAAGCGCCTGGCGCACACCGGGATAGGTGCGTCCGAGCTTCATGATCGCAGCGGCCTCGGTGTCACGCAGGCGGCGGGTGAGCTCGTCGACGGGCATGGTGCCCGGCAGGACGGTCAACACCTGCTCGCCCTCGACCAGCGGGGTGCCCAGTGCGGCCGACGCGGCGCTCACCGAGGTGATACCCGGGATGATCTCCGCCTCGAACCGATCAGCCAGCCTGCGATGCATGTGCATGTAGGAGCTGTAGAACAGCGGGTCACCTGCGGCGAGCAGCGCCACCGACCGTCCCGCCGCCAGATGCCCGGCCAGCCGCTGTGCGGCCTGCTCGTAGAACTCGTCGATGGCGCCCTGGTATCCGCCGGGGTGATCGGTCGTCTCGGTGGTCACCGGATAGATGAGGTGTTCCTCGCGCTGATCCGGCCGCATGTACGGTGCCGCAATACTTCTGGAGATGCTGCGCCCGTGCCGTGCGCTGTGGAACGCGATGACGTCGGCCGCGGCGATCACCCGCGCCGCCTTCACCGTCACCAGCTCGGGATCGCCGGGGCCGAGCCCGACACCCCACAGTTTGCCCGGCGTTGTCACCGACTCGCCCGTCATTCCTGTTCGCTCGCAATCGCATTCAGCGCGGAGGCGGTGATGGCGCTGCCGCCGCGCCTGCCGCGGACGGTGAGGAACTCGATGCCGCCGAAATCGGCGAGGGCGTCCTTGGATTCGGCGGCGCCGATGAAGCCGACCGGAATGCCGAGGATCGCGGCGGGGCGTGCCGCGCCCGCGTCGAGCATGTCGAGGAGATGGAACAGCGCGGTCGGCGCGTTGCCGATGGCGACGACGGCGCCGTCGAGCTGGTCGCGCCAGAGCTCCAGTGCCGCCGCCGAGCGCGTATTGCCCATCGCTGCAGCAAGTTCGGGCACCCTGGGATCGGCGAGCGTGCAGATCACCTGGTTCTCGGCGGGCAGCCGCTTGCGGGTGACCCCGGATGCGACCATGGTTGCGTCACACAGAATCGGCGCGCCGGCCCGAAGCGCGGCACGGGCCGCGGCGACCACCCCCGGCGAAAAGGCAATGTCCCCGGCTAGATCCACCTGACCGCATCCGTGGATCATCCGCACCACCACCTGCGCCACGTCCGGCGGAAAGCCGCTCAGGTCCGCCTCGGCACGGATCATCGCGAACGAGCGCCGATAGATCTCGGCCCCGTCGGTGAGGTAGCTGGCGCGCACGTCGGACATGGCGTCCACCCTAAGAGGTGTGCTTCCGGCCGGTTCGGCGCGGGTCGCCGACGAATCGCCGAACGAACCCGGTACCGATCAGGTTCGGGGACGTTCGAGGATGCGGGACATGACGATCGAACTGCGGGTGCGGCCGACGCGGGCGTTCTCGCGAATGCGCTCGACGGTCACCTCGATCTCGGCCATGTCGGTGGCCATCACGTGCACGAGGGCGTCGGCCTCGCCCGCGATGGTCCACACACCGACGATCTGCGGGATCGGCTCGAGGGTGCGGCGCAGTTCGGCGGGCGAGATGTTGTCGCGGTAGTACACCTCGACGTAGGCCTCGGTCTTCCAGCCGAGCGCGGCGGGGTTGACCAGCGCGGTGAAGCCGGTGATCTGTTTGCTCGCGACCATCTTGTCGACGCGCCGTTTCACCGCGGGCGCGGTCAGGCCGACCGCGCTGCCGATCTCCTGGAACGAGGCGCGTGCCTGTCTGAGCAGGTGCTCCAATATCCGCCGGTCGATGTCGTCCACGTCACATCCATTCGCTCGCCACGCAACGATTCGCTGTTTTGGGTCCGAAATGTGCAATGAATCGTTGTTTCTAGCGCAATAGTAGGCGAATTACCGTCATGTGAGCCGCAAGATCGCGCCGACCTACCGGGAGACACGTTGACGTCTGTAGCCACCCTCACCGCCGAAACCGCCGCCCGGCAGCCGCTGCCGCGCCGGTTCGTGATGTGCCGTCCGGACTACTTCGAGGTCACCTATTCGATCAACCCGTGGATGAACCCGGACGAGCCGGTCGACCGGTCCCTCGCCATCGACCAGTGGGAAACCCTGCGCGCCACCTACGAAGAGCACGGACACAAGGTCGACGTGGTGCCCGGCGTGCCAGGCCTGCCCGACATGGTGTTCGCGGCGAACGGCGGCCTCGTCGTCGGTGATCGTGCGATGTCGGCGCGATTCACCCACGCCGAGCGCGCCGCCGAGGGCCCCGCCTACCACCAGTGGTTCGCGCAGCACGGACTCGCCGGCCTCGTCGACGCCAAAGAACTCAACGAGGGCGAGGGCGACTTCCTGATTGTCGGCGACCGGATGCTGGCAGGCATGGGCTTCCGCAGCTCGCTTGCCGCGCACGAGGAAGTGGCGCAGCACTTTTCCCGCCCGGTGATCTCGCTCGAGCTGGTCGACCCGCGCTTCTACCACCTCGACACCGTGCTGCTGCCGCTCGACGACACCACCATCGCCTACTTCCCGCCCGCCTTCAGCGCGGCGAGCCAGGCGGTGCTCACCGAGTTGTTCCCGAACGCCATCGTCGCGACCGACGCGGACGCCGAAGTGCTCGGATTGAACGGTGTCTCCGACGGTTTCAACGTCTTCCTCAGCGACAAGGCGACGGCGCTCCACGCAGAGCTGCGCGCCAGGGGTTACAACCCGGTCGGCATCGACATGTCCGAACTGCTCAAAGCGGGCGGCAGCGTGAAGTGCTGCACCCTGGAAATCCACTAGGACTCAACCCATCCCACACCGAGTGGGAACTGGTGGCGGAGCGCTCTCGCACGATGCCGCCACCAGTTCCCACTCGTCAGGATGATGTCTAGGTGATGCGGTAGGTGGTGGGGTCGGTGGCGACGATGTCGGTGACCTGACCGCGGGGGCGGCCGCAGCGGCGGTCGCAGCCGGACCAGTGTTGGCGGCCTGCGACGGTTACGTCGGTCACGGGGACAAGTTGGTGTGCGGGCGGATTCGGCTCCGGTGGGCGGGTGTCGCTCAATTCGGTGGTTGGTGTCGGAACCTCTTGGTGTGTTGAGGGATCCGTGTTCAGGGGGAGGGTGTTCGTTTCGGTGGTGCCGGTCGCCGGGACGTTTTGGTGCGCAGGGGGATTCGGCTCCGGCGGGAGGACGCGGCCCGAGTCGACGGCGGCGGCGACGTCGGCGCGGACGTCGGTGTGGGATTTTGCGCAGCCCGGGCGGCCTGCGCAGGCGCTGACCTGGAGCCAGGGAGAGTTGGCGTCGAAGATGAGGCCCATCGGGGCGAGGACGCGGACGACCTGTTCGGCGGTCCATTCGTCCAGGTCGGCGACGATCAGGCTGCGCCAGGGGGTGATCAGGACGGGGCGTTCGGCGGCGGCGATGAATTCGGCGGTGCGGGCGGGGAGTGAGCCGAGGCGCACGCCGGCGCCGAGGCTGACGAGTCCGTTGTCCTGATCAAGCCAGCCGATCGGAATATCGTGGGCCGCACCGAGTTCCAGGCGATCGACACCGCGTGTCAGGCCGAGGAGTTCGGCGACTCGCTCGGCGCCGTCGGTGATGTCGTGCAGCCGCCACTGTCCGGGGTCGTCACCGCGCAGGTCGAGGAAACCGTGCGCGGCGGCGAGCATGATGTCGACCGCGTCGGCAGTCGAGATCCGGATCCCGGTGTCCCGCCCCGCTAGCAACAGCGCGAATTCGTCTGCGCCCGTGGCATGTACGCCGATATCGCCGCCGAGCACGCTGACATCGCCGCGTCCGTCATCGAGGGTGAACAGCACGCGCCCAGGCAATTCGGCCAACCGCGGTGCGCTCACCAAACCTGCGTCGAGAGCCGGAACGAGCGGGTGCACATCCGCCACTCCGCCGATCCGGCCGGCCAACGGCGACGCAACGATATTGCGCACCCGCTCATGACTGTGGCTCGGCAACAACCCGGCCGCCTCGAGTCGCCCGGTCAGCTCGCCCGCATCCCGAACCTGCCGCAGCTGCACATTCCCCCGCGACGTCAACTCGATGTTCCCGTCCGCGAGATCTCGCGTCGCCTCCGCCAGCGCCTGCAACTGCGCAGGCGCCACTCGTCCGCCAGGCACCCGAATCCGCGCCAGCGGCCCATCGGCCGCCTCATGCAGCCGCAGCACACCGGGACAGGAGTCCGGAACACGTCGAGTCATAGACCCTCAGCCTACGTACCCACCCCAACCCGCCATCCAGCGAGCCGCCGCCCTCGAACCGACCCCAAGGCCCGCACCTGTCCTGTGGATCCGCACCAGCTGCGGGCGCCCGGAACGGGGCGGATCCACGGAGAGGGTGCGGATTCACGCATGGGGTACGGACTGTCGGAGGGGGACATGGAAGGGGTGTGGATCCAGGGGAGGTGCGGGCCTTGGAACCCGTGCGGGTCCACGGAAGGGGAGCGGACCGTCGGCAAAGGGTGCGATCCATGGAAAGGGATGCAGGGGCATGAAGGGTGTGGATTCGGGGAGGGTGCAGATGTTGCGGTGATGTTTGGCGGGGACTGCGGGTGGGGCGGTGCGTGGTTAGGGTGGGCTATGGTTGAAATCTCTTCTGTGGCTGACCGACTCGCGATCATCGAGGTGGTTACTCGGATGTTCGTGTACACCGATCAGCGGCGCTGGAGCGAGTTGGTGGACGAGGTGTTCACTGCGAAAGTGGATTTCGATGGCGGGTTCGGTGACGGGGTCAGCGAGCGGAACGCGGTCGATGTCGTCGAGGGCTGGCGGGTGGGGCTGGCCGAGCTGGACGCGATTCATCATCAGTCGGGGAATCACCTGATCGATCTGCACGGGGATGCGGCGACCGTGCACGCCGATTCGATCGCGGTGCATGTCAAGAACTCGGCGAGCAACGGGCACACGCGGCGGTTCGTCGGCAGCTACGACCTCGGCGCCGTGCGGACTCCGGAGGGGTGGCGGGTCAACCGATTCCATTACCACCTGAAGGTCATCGACGGGAACGTCGACCTGACGTAAGCGACGCGGCAGATGCGGTGACGAGCGGGTGCCTGCCCGCGCGGTAGCATCCCATGGCTCGGCGGGTTACGAGGAAACCGGTGGAAATCCGGAGCGGTCGCGCCACTGTGAAAGCCAGACCCTCTGTGCTAACCCACCCCGCCGGCTCCGCTGGCTGCCGACCCCCGGTGGCGAGCAGCAACCCCCGATGGGCGCGTAACCCGAGGAAGGCCGTCACCTGTGATTGTGCTGCTGTCCACGTCCGACACTGATCTTTTGAGTGCGCGCGCCAGTGGCGCGGAGTACCGGTGGGGGAATCCCGCTCGGCTGCTCGTCGATGATCTGTCCGCACTGCTCGACGGTGCCGATTTGGTGATCGTGCGCATCCTCGGCGGTAAGCGCGCGTGGGAAGACGGTCTCGACGCGGTGCGGGCCAGCGGCGTGCCGCTCGTCGCGCTCGGCGGCGAGATCGCGCCGGACGCCGAGCTGATGGAATGCTCGACCGTGCCAGGCGGTGTCGCCGCTGACGCGCACAACTATCTGGCGGCGGGCGGGTCGGAGAACCTGCGCCAGCTGCACAATTTCCTGTCCGACACGGTGCTGCTCACGGGGCACGGCTTCGAGCCGCCGGTGCAGCTGCCGAGTTGGGGTGTGCTGGAACGGGTTTCCGCCGAGATCGACGCGGCTGTCGTGCCGACAGTTGCGGTGATCTATTACCGCGCCCAGCATCTCGCCGGGAACACCGGCTACATCGAGGGCCTCTGCCAGGCGATCGAGGCCGCAGGGGCGCGCCCGTTGCCGTTGTATTGTGCGTCGCTGCGCACCGCCGAGCCCGAGTTGCTCGCGACGTTGCGGCAGGCCGACGCACTGGTGGTGACCGTGCTGGCCGCGGGCGGCACCAAGCCTGCCACGGCGTCGGCGGGCGGGGAGGACGAGGCGTGGGATGTCGGCGCGCTCGCCGACCTGGATGTGCCTATCCTGCAAGGCCTCTGCCTGACCAGCGGTCGCGAACAGTGGGCGGCCAACGACGACGGCCTGTCCCCGTTGGATGTCGCCACGCAGGTCGCGGTGCCGGAGTTCGACGGGCGAATCATCACGGTCCCGTTCTCGTTCAAGGAGTTCGACGCCGACGGGCTGTCCACGTATGTGCCCGACGCCGAGCGCGCGGCCAGGGTCGCGGGTATCGCGGTGCGCTACGCGCGACTGCGGCACATCCCCAACGAGCGCAAGCGGGTCGCGCTCATGCTGTCCGCGTATCCGACCAAACATGCCCGCATCGGCAACGCGGTCGGCCTGGACACCCCGGCCAGCGCCATCCGCCTGCTCACCGAAATGCGGAGCGCTGGTTACGATCTCGGCGCACCGGGGGAGATTCCCGGCCTCGACGAGCAAGACGGCGACAAGCTCATCCACGCGCTGATCGCGGCGGGTGGCCAGGATCCGGACTGGCTGACCGCGGAACAGCTGGAGGGCAACCCGATTCGGATCAGCGCCGCCACCTACACGAGCTGGTTCGAGACGCTGCCCGACGATCTGCGGGAAGCCGTCGCCGAGGCGTGGGGCCCGCCGCCCGGTGAACTCTATGTCGACCGTTCCACCGACCCGAACGGCGAGATCGTCATCGCGGCACTGCGTTTCGGCAAGGTTGTGCTGATGGTGCAGCCGCCACGCGGATTCGGTGAGAACCCGGTCGCCATCTACCACGATCCTGACCTGCCGCCGAGCCACCACTACCTGGCGGCCTACCGATGGCTGTCGGAGCCGACAGCCGGCGGGCAGAGTGCCCCAGCGGGTTTCGGCGCCGACGCGATGGTGCACATCGGCAAGCACGGCAACCTGGAGTGGCTGCCGGGCAAGACGCTCGGCATGTCTGCCTCGTGCGGGACCGACGCCGCTCTCGGCGATCTGCCGCTCATCTACCCGTTCCTGGTCAACGACCCAGGTGAAGGCACTCAGGCCAAGCGCCGCGCCCACGCGACCCTGGTCGACCATCTGATCCCGCCGATGGCGCGCGCCGAAAGCTACGGCGACATCTCGCGTTTGGAGCAACTGCTCGACGAGCACGCGAACATCTCCACCCTCGACCCGGCGAAGCTGCCCGCCATCCGCCAGCAGATCTGGACGCTGATGCGCGCCGCGAAGATGGACCACGACCTCGGCCTCGCCGAGCGCCCTGACGAGGACGTCTTCGACGACATGCTGCTGCACGTCGACGGCTGGCTGTGCGAGATCAAGGACGTGCAGATCCGCGACGGCCTGCACATCCTCGGCCAGGCACCGGCGGGCGAGAACGAGGTCGACCTGGTGCTCGCCATGCTGCGTGCGCGCCAGCTGTGGGGCGGCGAGCGGAATGTGCCCGGCCTGCGGGAAGCGTTGGGGCTGGACGAGTCCGGCACCGAAGCCCGTGAGCGAGTGGACACGGTGGAGCAGCAGGCCCGCGGTCTGGTCGCCGCACTGCAGGCCGCCGAGTGGTCCGCCGACGCGGTCGATCGACTGGTCGACGAGTTCGCGGATACCCTCGCCGGAGCCGGAGCCGGAGCCGGAGCCGGAGCCGCCACCGACTCCCGTTTCCCCGCAGTACGTTCGGTCCTCCGCTTCGCCGCCACCGAGGTCGTCCCGCGCCTCCGCCAGACCGGCGTCGAGATCGACCGCGTCCTGCACGCACTCAACGGCGGCTTCATCCCCGCAGGCCCCAGCGGTTCCCCGCTGCGCGGCCTGATCAACGTCCTGCCGACCGGCCGCAACTTCTACTCCGTCGACCCGAAGGCCGTCCCGTCCCGGCTGGCGTGGGAAACCGGTCAGGCGATGGCGGATTCGCTGCTGGCCCGCTACCTGGCCGACCACGGCGAGTACCCGCGCTCGGTCGGCCTGTCGGTGTGGGGCACGTCGGCGATGCGCACCTCCGGCGACGATATCGCCGAAGTCTTTGCGCTGCTCGGTGTTCGACCGGTGTGGGACGAGGCAAGCCGCCGGGTGACCACCCTCGAGGTGATCTCGCTCGACGAATTGGCCAGGCCGCGCATCGATGTGACGGTCCGCATCAGCGGCTTCTTCCGCGACGCGTTCCCGCATGTGCTCGCGCTGCTCGACGACGCGGTGCGGCTGGTCGCCGAGCTGGACGAGCCCGCCGAGTCGAACTACGTTCGCGCCCATGCCGACGCCGATCTCGCCGAGCACGGTGATGCCCGTCGCGCCACCACCCGGATCTTCGGTTCCAAACCGGGCACCTACGGCGCAGGCCTGCTCCAGCTGATCGATTCGAAGAGCTGGCGCACCGACGACGACCTCGCGCAGGTCTACACCACCTGGGGCGGCTACGCCTACGGTCGCGACCTCGACGGCGCCCCCGCCGCCGACGACATGCGCACCGCCTACCGTCGAATCGCGGTGGCCGCCAAGAACACCGACACCCGCGAACACGATATCGCCGACTCCGACGACTATTTCCAGTTCCACGGCGGCATGGTCGCCACGGTGCGCGCGCTGACCGGCAAGAACCCGGAGGCCTACATCGGTGACAGCACCCGCCCTGACGCGGTGCGGACCCGCACGCTGTCTGAGGAGACCTCCCGGGTCTTCCGTGCCCGCGTGGTGAATCCGCGCTGGCTGGAGGCGATGCGCAGGCACGGCTACAAGGGTGCGTTCGAGATGGCCGCCACCGTCGACTACCTGTTCGGTTACGACGCGACCACCAATGTGGTCGCCGACTGGATGTACGAGAAGCTCGCGGAGAGCTACGTTTTCGATGACGTGAACCGCAAGTTCATGGAGCAGTCGAACCCGTGGGCGTTGCACGGCATTGCCGAGCGGCTGCTGGAGGCCGCCGAGCGGGATCTGTGGGAGCATCCGGAACAGGCGACGCTGGATCGGTTGCGGCAGGTCTACCTGGAGACCGAAGGGGAATTGGAATAGCTCGAATGGCAACCCCCCAATTCTTGGGGGAATTCGAAAAATCTGATCTTGCAAGGTAATTCAATCTGCTCGACGCTCTCGACACAAGCGTGTCAAAGGGCGCATGATCGATGGTGTTCCGTGGCTGTTTTCGGGGAAACGCCAATCGACGGGCTAGATGATTGGAAAGCCTTATGGGTATCAGAAAATTGGTAGCGGCGGCAGCCCTTACCATTGCCGCAACAGGGATCGCCGCTGCGACCGCACACGGTCAGGCAGAGGTGGCCCAGGCCTCGTTCACCGGGGTCGACCAGGGGGTCGCGTACACGGCGGCCGTCGAACCCGATCACTCGAGTGCGACGGTCACCCTCGCGTCCGGCAAGTTCGTGCTGACGCCCGATCAGGGCATCTCAGTGGTGGCGCCGAACGGATCGGTGGTCGCCACCGTGCCGACGACGGTGCAGTCGGTCTCGGGTCAGCAGGTGCAGGTCGCTCCCGAGGTCAATGCCGCAGCAACGACTTTGACGCTGAAGCCGGTCGGTGCCGCTGTTCCGGAGCCCGGCGCGCCGCAGTTCATCGGTGATGCGGGCACCACCGTCGCCGGTGTGTTGATCGGCTGCGCTATCGGCTTCTTGATCGGGCTGATCTTCGTCATTGTCGGCGCGCTCTTCGGCTGCGTCATCGGCGGGATCATCGGTGGCATAGCAGGCGCAAACCAGTAATGCAGAAGTTGGAGAGCCCGGCCACCCGGCGCCATTGTGGCGAGTGGCCGGGCTTTCCTTTGCCCCGAATTCCGGGGCGTCGACGTTTCATTTGCAACGAACGCGAGAACTCATTCTCGCCCTGCCGCTCTGCGGAATCGCTCGGCGGTCGCTAGCAACTCGTCCGCGAGTTCGGGGTTGTCGATCACCTCGAAATCGACGTCGGCCAAACCGAGATACAGCGTGAGCAACTGCGGCGAATCCGAACCCACCTGCACCACACAGTGTTCGGGCCCGTCCGGCTCGACGGTCACCGCCGCGGGCATCTTGGCGCGAATCTCGCTCGCAGGCGCGGCCATTCGTACCTGTGCCCGGTAACGCCAGGTCGCGGAGCCGACTCCGCCCTGCACCCGCTCGGCGATGTCGGCCTCCGGCACCACCCGTTGGGTAAACCGTGGCCCGTTCGGCGTTTTCGGCGTGATCCGGTCGACGCGGAAGGTCCGCCAGTCGTCGCGGGCCGGATCCCATGCGACCAGATACCAGTGACCGCGCCAGTGCACCAGCCGATGCGGCTCCACATCACGTCGCGACGCAGTGCCGGAATGGGTTTCGTAGTCGAAGCGCAGCCGCTCACTGACGCGGATCGCACCGGCGATCGTCGTCAGTGTCGAGGCATCGACGGTCGGCCTGCCGATGCCGGGCAGGTGCATGGTCGCGGAAGTGAGCGCTTCGACTCGGTGGCGAAGCCGGGCGGGCAGCACCTGCTGCAGCTTCACCAGCGCCCGCATCGAGGTCTCCTCGATTCCGGTGACCGCGCCGTTGGCGGCGGTGGCCAGGCCGACCGCGACCGCGACGGCTTCGTCGTCGTCGAGCAGCAGCGGCGGCAGCGCGGAGCCGGCGCCGAGCCGGTATCCGCCCGCGACGCCGGGGGTGGCGTGCACCGGGTAGCCGAGGGTCCGCAGCCGTTCGATGTCGGTGCGGACGGTTCTGGTCGACACCTCGAGTCGCTCCGCGAGCGCGGGTCCGGTCCAGTCGCGTGGCAGCTGCAGCAGTGACAGCAAGCGCAGCAGCCGTGCCGAGGTCTCCAACATTCCTCGATCATCCCAGCGATCGCGGAAAGCTTCCTTCCGCGATCGGCGCGATCAGCCGACGACAGCGTTCATGATGGTCCCCGCGCTGGTAGCGACCACGCCGCCGATCATGGCTCCGGCGATCATCTTCGGCGAGTCGAGCGGGCCGCCCTGCCACTTCTCCCAGGCGAAGCGGCCACCGGCGTAGGTGATTCCGCAGACACCCGACAGCAGCACCAGCCAGGTGAGGTAGCGGACCATCTGCAGGATCTTGTCCGAGACGGGCGGAGCCTCCGGCGTCGGGTTGCCGAGTTGTGCGAGGAAAGCGTCGTGCACAGCGATGATGACCATGAATGCGCTCGCTTCGGGTAGATGCACCACCGGGATCCGGCGGCACGGGCACGTTGTCTGGGTGATAGCCATGCTTGTCCCGCACAGTATGTGGGGCGCCGTCGATTTCGTGCGGCGGACGAGAAAATCTGTCGGGAATGTCCGATCAGCGGTGCGCGCGGCCGGCTCGGCTCAAGGCGTCAGGGAACGGGCGACGCGGAAACCGACATCCTCCAACTGCAAGGTCGGGTGGCTGCGGCGGCGGACCGAGGCGCGGCAACTCCAATGTTCATCGAACCAGCCGCCGCCACGGAGCACCCGATAGCTGCCGTAGACCTGGGCGTCGTAGATATCCCAGCACCAGTCCCATGCGTTGCCGAGCATGTCGTAGAGGCCGAATGCGTTCGGGCGTTTGCCGCCGACCTCGTGCATGCGTTCGGCGGAATTAGCGCGATACCAAGCGATTTCGTTGAGCTCGCCGTAGCGAGGTCCGGTGCTGCCCGCACGGCAGGCGTGCTCCCATTCGGCCTCGGTCGGTAGTCGATAGCCGTCGGCCGCGGCGTCCCACTCGGCGTTCTCGTCGTCGAGGCGATACATCGGCGTCAGGCCCTCGCGCACCGACAGGGCATTGCAGAACCGCAGCGCGTCCCACCAGGAGACGCTCTCGACGGGCAGCCGGTCGCCGTGTGTTCTACTCGGCCGCAGCCCGGTGACCTGCGCGTAGTGCTCCTGGGTGACCTGATGCGCGGCGAGCTGGAAGGCGGTGACCTCGACCTGCCAACTGCGCTGCATCCGCCGATCCGACAGCGTCACCTTCCCGGCCGGGATGGTCTGCACGACTACGCTCGAGTCTCGGAAACCTGCTGGTCAGCCAGCTCGGGCTGCGCGGGTTGCGGGAAAACGAACTTGCGCATCGCCCACCAGCGGAAGACGGTGGCGAGCAGCGTGCCGATGATGGTCGCGCTGACGAAGTCGGCGATGTTCTCCACCAGCACCGAAACGTGCGGGGTGCGCAGCTGGAACAGGTAGCTCGACACGGCAAGCGGCAGTTGGTTGATCACCATGCCGATGCCGGCCACCAGGAAGAACAGCGCCGCTTCGTGACGCCGCTCACGGCCGCCGCGCGCGGTGAACGCCCACTCCCGGTTCAGCACATAGGACACGACGGTCGCGATCAGCACCGCGACCACGTTCGCGGTCACCGGCTTTCCGTCCAGGACCGTCCATTTCAACCCGAAGAACAGCACCAGCGTCGTCACGAACGCGATTGCTCCGACGGTCAAGAATTTCAACAGCTCCGCGTTCCGCACGAACACGGACAGCATCCGACTCGGGACACATGCGGCGACGATCTGGGCCAAGAACATCGGGCCAGGCTAGCCGAGCGACGCCGGACAGTAACGGGCGGTGGTGTTGCTGCACGGTGTGTTCTGTGCGTGGTGTCGGTGTCGATCTTCAGAACAGTTCGGGCACAACAGGTGAACGATGTTGCTATTTCGTTATCCGCGAGCATCTTTGACGGTTCGATTGCCGACGTTCGGCGCCGTTGTACCGCGAGTACAGATGCACGGGCGCATGACCTCGCCGTCGCCGGGTTCGCTCGGTGAGCCGAACGCGCGCAAGTGTGAGAGCCTCATGTATCGAGGCCGGGGCCCAGAGGAAACCACTCGGACACCGGTCGGCACGACAGCGGGGCCTCAGTGACGAGCTGAGGCCCCCGCTGTGTTTCCGGGCTGAGACAGTGAGCCGCACCACTATTCGGAACCGGCTTGCGGTGTAGGCCCGATCACATGCCGCGTTCGGGGCACTGATCCGGATGTGGATGGTCAGAGGCGGGGTGGTGCTTGTGCTGGGGCACAAAGGATCTGGTCGTCTGCGGCCGTTACTGCCCTGGCGCGCCGATCAGTCCAGCGTTCGCATCATCTCGACCTCGACCAGTGCGGCATCGCGCGGCATCGCCTCCTTCTGGCCGGTGCGGGCGAAGCCGTGGCGGCGGTACAGCTGTTCGGCGGCGTCATTGCCATCCAGCACCCAGAGCGCGATGCGGTCGAAATGCTCGCTGCGGGCCCAGTCGAGGACGGCGAGCACAAGCGCATCGCCGACACCCTTCCCGCGGGCCTCCGGCGCCACCCACATCGATGTCAGCGTCGGCGCATTCGGGCCCTCGGGGCGGGCGCCGGCGCCCATGCCGACCGGAACGTCGTCCAGGAAGGCCATGAACTGCACCGCCTCCGACAGCCTGCGTCGCCAATCCGCCTCGGAACGCTGCGCTGCCTCCGCGTGCGTCACCAGTGCCGAATACGGTGCGTCGAGCAACCCGGCCAGCTGCACGTCACGGTGGAGCTGCCAGTCGTCGCCGATCAGTCGTCGTGTGTTGATCACGGGTCCATGCTCGATCACCGCACCCGGGAGCGCAATTGGCTTTCCTCGGTGGCTGGTAGGGTCCTGGATTGCTCCTGCGCCACCGCTGAGGTCGGAATGCACACGGGCGCTTGACAGTTGGTCATGTCCCGAGGTGCTGGTCGTGGGGCGATGACGTTCAGGTGCACCGAGTCGCGCCGTTGGGGGATGGCCTCGCCAACCAGATTGCCGACGTGTCGGACGGCGTGGTCCTGCCGGCACTCGTGGGCAACAGTCCGAATAGAAAGGCGAACCATGCAGCAACCGGCCAAGTCCGGGGTACCGCCCCGATCAGCGTCCGCCACCTACGGATTCATCGGTGTCGGTGCGATCACGACCGCCATCGTGGAGGGTCTGCACGTCGCCGAGCCGCCCACAGTTTTCCTCTCGCCACGCAATCGGCAAGTGGCGCAGGAGCTGGCCGACCGATTTCCGGGCGTCCATGTCTGCGACAGCAACCAAGAGGTGCTCGAGCTCGCCACGTCGATCGTCGTTGCCGTCCGCCCGCCGATCGCGCGAGCAGTGCTGACGGAGTTGAGTTTTCGACCTCAGCATGTCGTGATGAGCGCGATGGCGGGGATACCGTTGGACAGGCTGCGTGCCTGGTCCGCGCCCGCACGCGAGGTCGTCCGATCCATCCCGCTGCCCTCGGCGTCTCGCGCGCGCAGCCTGACCGCGATGTACCCGGAGAATGCGACGGCCCGCGAATTGTTCACCCGGGTAGGCGATGTGCTCGTCCCCTCCGAAGAACCCGCCCTCGACGCGTTCAGTGCGGCGACCTCCACCTTCGCCGCGCACCTCGACTATCTCACCACCATCGCGACCTGGCTCACCGATCACGGCGTCGACCACACCGCCGCCACCACCTACACCACCCACATCTTCGGCCAACTCGGCCAATCACTCCTGCAGCCCACCGACTCCCTGCCCACCCTCACCGAAAAACACATGACCCCAGGCGGAATCAACCTCCAACTCCTCACCGACCTCCGCCACGACGGTGTCCCCGACACCGTCCGCCGCGCCCTCGATCGCGTGCTCTCCCGCCTCCGCGGTTGACCAGCCACCCGCCGGACGCGTGAAATCGGCTTGAAATCGGTTTGAGACGGCCGCTTCCTACCGTGACCGCATGAAGAATTCGATCATCGGCCGGCTGCTGGTGTCGGCCATCGTCGTAATCGCCACCGTCGTGGGAGCCGCAGGCGCCGCACATGCGGAGGATCTCGTGGTCTTCGTCGGCGACTACCCAGGTATGGGTTCACCTGCGGATGTGGTGTGCCGCATGGGAATCACCGCAGTGCAGTGCTTTCCCATCGAACCCACCTACCCGGCGCCCGGCGAAAAGCCGTCGACGTGCGCTGGGCCGCGTGTCACTCTGACACTCGCGCGGTCGGGGCCCGCCACCGCGAGCTGGCGATGCACGGGACCGCTCGGCGGACCCAACGCCGTGCGTTGGCAGTTGGGACACTCGGAGCAGATCGGCGTGTTCCGCTGCACCGTCACCGGCACCGCGGCGGCACCGGCCGTGTTCTGCGCGCGAGATGACGGCAGCGGCAACGGATTCGAAGTCTCCCGCACGTCGTACCAACTCCGCGACGGTGCCTGATCGTCGAAGCAGCGCACGAGGTTGCGGCGCTGGGTGCTCGGGCAACTGGACGGTCTGGCCACGCCGGTTACCGGAATGCCGCGATATTGCATTTGGCGGTCCCGGCGGGAGCTGGAATGCTGGGTTTGCATGCTTCGGTTAACGGTTGGGGAGAGTGGTAGCCGTGACGGACTCGGTTCTGAGCCGTGCAGTAGAAGACGTGTGCACGGAGTTGCGTGCCCATGCGGCAGTGTGTGAGCACAGCCCAGGCGACCCGGTTGCTGTTGTCCGACAAGGAGAGCGGTTGTGCCTGGCAATGCTGGTGTACGAGGCAGCTCTCATGGAGGTGAGTGGTTGGTCGCTTCCTGTGCGACACCTCGGGCACTTCGAAGACTATGAAGTGGACGGCGTCGCGGATGGTGAGCTGTAACCATCGTGCCGCGATATTCGGAGGTTTCGGGCGTGTTCAGGAAAACCCCACAGCCTTCAGAGCGGGACCCGTGGCCGCTCGCAGAGAACAGCAGTTCCGCGGAAGACGCACCGCCGTTCTGATACTGGCCAGTAAGAAACTGACCTTTCCGGGTGCGGTCCCTTGGTGGGGGCTGACGAGCTCATCGGCGATACCGCGGATCAAGGCTGACCCCGGGGTTGAGTTCCGGGTTCTCCCCGATGTGTCTGGCCCTGTGCGACAGGAATGATCGGTGGCCAGTCAAGTAATGGGGGTCGGTATGAGGAAATGGACCGCGGCTATGGCATTGAGCATGGCCGCATTGATAGGCACGACGGGTATCGCGCAGGCCGATGTCACCGACCCGAGGGCAAAGGCGTTGGCCGATGCGATCAAGCTCAAACCGGGCGAGCCACAGGCGGGGGTGATCGCACACATTGTCGAGCCGGGCCTGGACTGGTGGGGTAGCGATGGCGACCGGCACACCGGCGGACCGATCTGGCCGGATTCGGCTTATCGGATCGGAAGTGTCGACAAGACCTTTTCGGCCGTGGTGGTACTGCAACTGGCCGGCGAGCACCGCATTGAGCTGGATCGTCCGGTGCAGGACTACCTACCTGGCGCGCTGCCACCCCACTCGGTCGATGGCCGGTCGGGGTTCGGTCCGGTCACCGTTCGCCACCTGCTGACCATGACTAGCGGACTACCGGAAATCGACGCGGGGTTGCCGCCCGCCACGCCGGACGAACTCATCGATGGTCGCTTCGCCTACCGGGATTTCGACCAGATCATCAACGACACCCTGCGCCCACGGGACCGGCCATGGCCGGGCGAGGTATTCCCGCCGGGCACCCAGCAGGAATACAACACTCTCAACTATCGCTTCATCGGAGCCCTGATCGAGCGTGTCACGGGGCATTCTTTCGCTCAGGAAGTCCAATCGCGGATACTGCGGCCGTTGCGTTTGGACCGTACCTTCCTACCTGAGCGCGATGCGCGGATGCCATGGCCGCACCTAGTGGGTTACGCGCGCAATAGCCGGGGTGACCTGGTGGACGTGAGTGTCCAGCGCGGAGAGCCGAACTTCATCACCTCTACCCCGAGCGATGTGCAGCGCTTCTTTGCCGCACTGTTCCGCGGAGAACTGCTGGCCCCCGCGCAACAGGTCGAGCTGTTCACCACCCCGGATGTGCCCTACCGTGACAAGCGCAACTGCATTGTGGTGACACGTCCCGGCTGGGCCTGCTTTTCCGCCGGTCTGGTGCGCGTGGACCTGCCGGGTGGCCACACAATTTGGGGGAAGTCCGGCAGCAATCTCGGCTACACCGGCGCCGCCTTCGCCACCCGCGATTTCTCCCGCTCCGTCGTTGTGGACACAAGTAACTCCGACCATTCCGGTCCTCCTCCTGCGGTGACCATCCGGCTACTCGAGGCGGCATTCGAGAATTGATAGTCCACTGCCATGAGCGGCGACCGCGACTGGTCGGGTGATCAGTGGGAACTGGTGGCGGCATCGGCCGGAGAGGCCACTTACCTCAGTTCCCAGTGATCAACTGTCCAGCAATGTATCTCGGGCGAGGTCTGCCAAACCTGCGGTGTTGCTGCATGCCGCGCGGTTCGGCCGGCCACGCGGCACGCCCAACGATCAACGGGCCGAGGTCATCTCAGCAGCGCACTCAGATGCCGGTTACGCCGTCGAGGGTCAGTACGACCAGCGGGATGGGACGGTCGATCTTGGACTGGAAGTCCGCGAGCAGTGGGTTGTTGGCCAGCACCCAGGCCGCGAACTCGTCGTAGTCCGCGCCTTCGAGCGCCTTGCCGGTCGCCTGGTAGCTCTTCTCTCGGAGCTCGATGGTGACCTGTGGATTTGCCTTGATGTTGTACCACCAGGCCGGGTACGTGTCCTCGATGAACGAGCTCACGTACATGGTGTTGTCCCGGTACAGGGGGCCAAGGGGAACGGTGTGCCGCTTGCCGCTCTTGGCTCCGGTGGTGGTGAGCAGGATGAGGTCCCCGCCCGCGTAAGCGCCGCCCACCTTGCCCGAGTTCTCCCTGAACTCCTTGATCACGTCATCGTTCCAGTTGGCGATGCCGCCCTCCTGGTCCCAAGCCTGGTTCCACGGCGCGTTCGGATCGTTGTAGTCGGTGATGTCGGTGATGTCGGCCTGGTCCTGCTGTCCGGCTGTCGATTCGCTTTGGCTCATGATTCGAGTGTGTCGGAGGGATAGGACAGTTAGAGTCCTAACTCGACGAGAGATCGTGACGAGATTCGCGCGACACTCGCACAGGCGATCACGCCTGTCGTGCCGCGACCCGCGCGGTCCTGAGTGACCAGCGCGAGCCTGCGGAAGATCAACGAGCCGAGGGTGATTCGATGTCGATCGCACGCGCCATTATGTCGATATGCGGGACTCATGTGCGGTGGTGGTCGTGCGACACCTTCACCGGCCCCATCCGCTAAGTCCCCATTTGTCGAGACCGGCGTAGACGCGGGCGACCCGGAGCCTCGGTGCGCCGAAGCATTCGGCCTCGCCCGTATAGATCGCGATGAGCGAGTCCGGTCCTCGCCACCAGGTGTCGGCAAGGCCGCGAATCTCGGTCACGGGTTCGAAGGCGCTCACAGGCAGCTCGTCGATCTCATCACCGCGAATCGTGTTGATCTGCTTGGCATTGCAGGCCGCATGGTCTGCCAGCGCAAGCGATTCGATCCATCCTTCGATGCTTGCGTGCAGTGGCACCCACCGATCGCCATCGATGCCGAATTCTCCTGCGGGACCGATCATGAACTCGCAGGCCATCGACACTCGCTGTGTCCCCGCCTCGAACCATCCGATCCGCTGGAGCGCCCCGCCCGGCATATCGGCCCGCAGCATCTTGGGTCCACCCTCATAGTCCAGAGACGGCGGCAGGACGAGTCCACCCCACCGCCGCTGGAACTCGACAACGCGGTCGACCTGCGTTGCGGGAAGGCCGATTTCGAGCCACGGGTCCCGATACTCCTCGAGCTGGGGGCATTCGACGCGAACACAGCGCGCCGCAATAAACCACTCGGCGCGGCGCGTGAGCGGCTCGAACGAATCGATGACGGGCTGCAAATCCACGCGACCGACGGTACTACGACTCGACGGTTCGGCACGAACACTCGCCCGTGCAGCAGAACGCGCGTTGATCAGCAGTCCAGATCTGTTGCTGGACAAGTCTTCCCAACGCACACAAATGCCGATCGGCCACGAGAGAGGAAGCTGCTCGCGGAGGGGCGAATCCTGTTGCAGCAGAAAGCGATAAGTGCCGAACAGCATGCTTTCTCTAGGCGAACCGTGTCGTGAGCTCAGTCGAGATCTCGTAGTGGCGCACGAGGAATGAGCGTTCGTCGAGCTTCTTGCGGCGGAGCCAACTTGTCACCTCGGTGTTGCATTTGCTGGCGTTGCACGACCCGCACGCGGGCACGACGTTGCCTAGTGTGTAGCGGCCGCCGCGCGAGATGGCCTGCACGCAGTCCTTCTGCAGCGAGGTGGCGGGGGAGCCGCAGTAAGCGCACCCGCCCCAGGACGTTGTGAGCGCGTCCCACTGCGCGTCGGTGAGGTCGTGGGTGACGCGCGCCATCCGCTTCTTGCGCTTGCGCGCGGCGCGAACCTGTTTGCTACCGCCAGTCACTGGTCGGTTTGGCCTCGGTAGGAGATCATTTCGACGAGCTTGCCCGCATCGTCGAAACGCATCACGTCGATGAACCTGATGGTTAGGTGCGCGCCGCGGGCGGTCACTGCCATGGCGGCGCTGTCGCCATACGAGGCGCGGATCGGCGAGTCGAGGACAAAGACCGGGTGTTGTTCCATAACGCCGGCGAAGAACGCCTGGAACGCCGCCTTGCCCTCGTACGGCTGCTGGCCATACGGATCGTGAACCACTGCGTCGTCGGTGAACATGTCGACGACTCCATCAATGTCTGCGGCGTTCCAAGCGTCCAGGTACCGCTGCAGGGCCGCTTTCATTTCGACCTCGCTCAGCATTACTACCCTCTCGATTCGACGGGTTGAATCTCGGCGAGCTACCACAAACTACGTCAGCCGAGAACGGCTCGCGGAATACCACGCCGCCAGATACGGGAATCGGATGGCCGAGCTGGACGCCGAGATTCTCCGCACCGCGGCCGAGGTGCTGCGCGGGATGGGACTGCCGAACGTGGCGTAATGGAGGCGGCAGCGGACAACGACGGCGTGCGGTCCGAGGTCGCCGCTACGGCAACGGGAATCGCGCTCGCCGGACAAGCGGATTTTGCTATGGTGCCGTACGCGGCGCCGGCCCAGGGATCGCGCGAATGGCGGGTGCATGGCCTGACCGGACGGGAGTCATCGTGGGTGGAATTCGGATACGGCACGTCAAAATTCCGGTCACCGACCTTGCCCGCAGTGTCGGCTGGTATCGCGACCTGTTGGAGTTGGCGTTGGCTGCCGAGTTCTGCGAGGAGGGCTCGTTACGGGGCGCTCAGCTGATGCACCCGTCCGGCTTCGGAATCGCCCTGCGGGAACGCGAATACTGTTCGAGCAAACCGGATCTCACCGGCTTCGATGTCGTTGCCTTCGAACTGGATTCGGTAGCGGAGCTCGAGCGGGTGGCGGCACGGGCAACGGAATTGGACTACCTGCATTCCGAAGTCGTGGATCGGGGCGAATACGGCGCGTTCCTCGATGTGACGGATCCAGACGGCACAGTGCTCCGCTTCCTGGCCAACAACCCCCTGCACGCAGGGCGTTTCGTCGGCGTCGACGCGGACGACTCCGGCGCGTTCACGCTGTACGACACACCCAAGCTGTGATTTGAAACCCGCTGTCACGCAATAGCCGAGGGCTATCAGAGATTCGGCAGCCAGGTCGGGACGGCCGGTTACACCATGGTGCCGATCACCACAAGGCGGACCGGCGCAGCCGATTCGTGCTCCGCTCGGCTTGCTCTCGAAGAATTTGGAAGAAGGTTCGGATTGCGGAAGGAAGTCTTCCGCATTGGGGTGGAGAGTGGTGCTCATGACGAACACAGCGATTCATCCATTCCGTATCGACATTGCGCAGGGCGAGCTCGACGAGTTGCAGCGGCGGTTGGCGCAGGCTCGGCTGCCGCATGCGGTGCCGGGGACCGAAGATGATTGGCGGCGGGGGATTTCGCCCGCATACCTGGCGGAGTTGGCTGAGTACTGGCGGGACCGGTTCGACTGGCGGGCGCAGGAGGCGAAGCTGAATGCGTACGACCAGTTCACGACCGAGGTGGATGGGCAGACGATTCATTTCTTCCATGTGCGGTCGGCGGAGGCAGGGGCGGTGCCGTTGCTGATCACGCACGGGTATCCGGGGTCGGTGGTCGAATTCCTTGATGTGATCGGGCCTTTGACCGATCCTGTCGCGTACGGCGGTGACCCGGCAGACGCGTTTCATGTGGTGATTCCGTCGCTGCCAGGGTTCGGGTTCTCCACGCCGCTCGCCTCGACCGGGTGGGAGCTCGCGCGGACAACCGACGCGTTTGCCGAGGTCATGACGCGGCTCGGGTACGAGAAGTTCGTGGCGCAGGGCGGGGATGTCGGTGCGGGGGTGACCTCACGGTTGGCCGCGGTGTACCCGGAGCGGGTGATCGCGACGCACGTGAACAGCGATCAGGGGATGCTCGGGTTGGTGGGGGAGCAATTGCCGATGCCCGAGGGGTTGACCGAAGCGGAGCTGGCGGAAATCACTGCGGCACAAGAGCAATGGGCGGAGCAGAAGGGCTACCTGGTGCTCCAGTCGACCCAGCCGAATGCGATCGCGGCAGCATTGAGCGACTCGCCGATCGCGCAGTTGGCGTGGATCGCCGAGAAGTTCCAAACCTGGACTGACCCGGCCCGGCCGAAAGGTGAAGCGGTGGACCGTGATCTGTTGCTGACCAACATCAGCATCTATTGGTTTACCCGCAGCGGTGCGTCCGCCGCCCAGTTCCTTTGGGAGACCGCGCATTCCGGGATGGCGTGGGCAGCACCCTCCGGCGTGCCGCAGGGGTGGGCCGTGTTCAACACCAGTCCGCTGATGCGGCGGGTGATGAATCCGGGCGGATACCTGGAGCATTTCACCGAGTACGCCGAGGGCGGGCACTTCGCCGCCGTGGAGCAGCCGCAGCTGTTCCTCGAGGACGTGCGCACGTTCTTCCGTGGATATCGCGGGTGAGCTGAGCCTGCTTCGGCACGCGGTAGGGGCCGCGGCTACGTCAGGGCACGTACAGCGGATCTGTGTCCGCTGACGGATGTTCGGCGGGCCGCGGCCGCCTACCGTTTTCGCTATGACATGGAACGAGTTGGGCACGAGCAAGTTCGCGTTGCTGACCACCTACCAGAAGGACGGCACGCCGGTGGGAACGCCTGTCTGGGTGGCGCCGGACGGGGATCGGATCGTCGTATGGACCAATCCGACGACCTGGAAGGTCAAGCGAATCCGGCGCAATCCCGACGTGACGCTGCAGCCGTCCGATGCCCGCGGCCGCCCGAAGGGCGACGAGATATACCTGGGCAGTGCCGCGATCCTCGATGCGGAGGGCACTCAGCGGGTGCGCGACCTGGTCTCGCGCAAGTACGGCATCATCGGCGCGCTGCTCATCAAGCTGCACAAGCTGTTTCGCGGTGCGGACGGATCCGTTGGGCTCACCATCACCCAGCAGGTCCGCGGCGAGTAACTGTCGCCGTTCAGGCGGACTGCGCCAGCCCTGCGGCCCGCCAGATATCGGCGAGGTCCTGCAGCGGAAGGTCGAGCGCGAAGCTCAGCGCGACCACGGTGCCGAACGCGGGGGACGGCAGCCGCCCGGTCTCGATCTTGCGGAGGGTCTCCGGCGAGATACCCGCCGCACCTGCGACTTCAGCGAGATCGCGGTCGGCGCGGGCGGCACGCAACGCTCCGCCGAGGCGTCGGCCCGCGTCGATCTGTGCCGGGGTCAGGGGGAGGCGAACCATCCGATCAGCGTAGAGCCGGTATTTTAATACCGCAAGTTGGTATTAAAATACCGGCTGAGCTACGGTGGTATTAAAATACCGAGATGGGAGTTGTTCGTGGTTGAGCTGAAAACGCCCGCGGAGATCGCGCGGATGCGGGTCACCGGGCAGTTCGTTGCCGAGATGCTCGGCGAGCTCGGCGGGCTCGCGCAGGTGGGGGTGAACCTGCTGGAGCTGGAAGCCCATGTGCGCGAACGGATTCGGCAGCGCGGCGCGCAATCCTGCTACTGGGATTACGCGCCGTCCTTCGGTCGGGGCCCGTTCCGCAACACCATCTGCTTGTCGGTCAACGACGCTGTGCTGCACGGGCTTCCGTTCGATTACGCGCTGCGCGACGGCGATGTGCTGACCATGGATCTGGCCGTCAGCATCGACGGCTGGGTGGCGGACTCGGCGAAAACCATCGTGGTCGGCACCGCGGCCGAGGCGGACCTCCGCCTGATCCGGGCGACCGAAGATGCCCTGGCCGCGGGCATCGCGGTCGCGGTGCCCGGCAACCACATCGGCGATATCTCCGCCGCCATCTCCGCCGTCGCGCTCGACTACGGCTACCCGGTGAACAACGAGTTCGGCGGCCACGGCCTCGGCCGCACCATGCACGAGGATCCGCACGTTTCCAACGTCGGCCGCCCCGGCCGCGGCTACCGGCTGCGCCCCGGCCTGACCATCGCCATCGAACCGTGGTTCGCGCGCACCACCCACCGCATCGTCACCGACCCGGACGGCTGGACCCTCCGCTCCGCCGACGGTTCCCGCACTGCCCACTCCGAGCACACCATCGCGGTCACCGACGACGGCCCCCAAATCTTGACCCTCGCTACCGTCGCCGCCAACACCCCCGCGTAACGCACTTGCGCACCTGTGATGCCCCAAAATCGGCACCTTCTTGTATATCCGCACCGCTTGTCGAGTCGGTCGACTGATCACGAGGTACTGGTGCAAGCATCGCCCGAGAGGCCACATGCACCAGTACCCTCTCGGCATTAATCCTGTGCTGGACTACTCCGAGTCGGCCAGCCACTCCTGGAGGTCCGAGGCGATCTGTAGGTGCTTGGCGATCTCGGCGCGATCTTCCGCCGAAAGGTCGAGTGCCGTTATCTTGCTGCGCCATTCGGCCGCCCGCGCCGGATCCTCCATCGCCACCGCGAGTTCGACGAGTTCCGCCATCGCGTGCGCCTTGTCCAACGGTGTGGCCGTCGCCGCGAACCGCCGCAGTCCGGACTCCAGGGTCTTGCGTGCCGCCTCGTCGTCTTGTTTCGAGAAACGCAGAATGCTCGCGTTGTCGATAATGCGTTGCAGCCCTTTGAGTTTGCGTGATCCGCCGTACTCGACGTCGGGTGCGTCGCGTTTGAGATAGGTGACGCTGTTTCCGGCCGGGTCCACCACTGTGAATCTGCCCTGGCCGGTCCGGAATCGGGTGATGCGCGGGATCCCGCGCGCGGGAACGCGGCCGAAGCGTTCCTTGAGGGCCGCGCTGAAATCCCGGTGCAGATCCTCGACCTCGTCGAGGAACACCAAGCATCCCGCGTCGCGCTCCTCCGCGGGGCGCTTGTCATCGAGGGCTCGGAAGAGGTTCAGGTCGTACCCGTTGCCCGCCACCGCGCCGTACATGTACGGGCTGGCCTGCTCGTGGGTCACCTTGTATCCGAGCGTCCGATAGAAGTCCAAGACCTCGGCCAAGTCCCCGGCCCACATCACCGGTACTGCCGTGCCATCCATGAAAACTCCCCTTACCTGCGGTAATCAATTTTGACTAGTAGAAGGTTAACCAGCCGCCGACCTGGAAGTCAAACTTGATTACTATGGAGATTTTCTATGTGCGAGGAGGTTGTCCATGGCGGCGGTGCGCCTGCTGGTCCTTGGGGTGATGCGGCTGCAGCAGCCCACCTACGGCTACGCCGTGCGCCGCGAACTGCTGTCGTGGCGCGCGGAGACCTGGACCAACGTCAAACCGGGCTCGATCTATCACGCGCTGAAACAGCTGGCGCAAGAAGGAAAGTTGACCGCCTTCGGCACCGAGGGCAGCACCGAAGGCCCAGGCCGCACGCTGTTCCAGCTGACCGATGCCGGCGAGGCCGAATTCCGGAAGCTGATGGACGAGGCGCTGGTGAGCGTCGACATGGAGGAACTCGGGGCAGGCATCGCGTTCATGGACGCGCTGCCGCGCGCGCACGTCATCGAGAAGTTGCGCGAGCAGCGCCGCCGCAGCGAGGAGGTCCGTGCCAGCCTGCTCGAGATGGTCCCGACCTTCACCGGCGGCCGCTACGAGCCGCCGCACACGACAGACCTGCTGGAACTGTGGAGCGGCGTCTTCGGCAATCTCGCCGGGTGGACGGATGGCCTGCTCGAACGGCTGGAGTCCGGCGAGTACCGGATGTCGGAATAGCGCGCCCCGTTACGCTGCGTGCATGACGAACACGCTTGGCGCCATCGGCAAAGCCGACTACGTGCTACTGACCACGTTCCGCAAGGACGGCACCGCCGTCGGCACCGCGGTGTGGGCAGTCGCCGACGGCGACAAGCTCTACGTGTGGACGGTCACCGACAGCTGGAAGGTGAAGCGGCTGCGGCGCAACCCGGCCGTCACCCTGCAGCCGTGCAATGTGGCGGGCAAGACGCGCGGCGAGATCGTCGAGGGCACCGGCCGCATCCTCGACGCCGACGACACCGACCGGGTCCGCAAGCTGCTCATGAAGAAGTACTGGCTCACCGGCCCGATCACCATCATCGGCAGCAACATTCGTCGCGGCAAGAAGGGCACCATCGGCATCGAGATCACCCTCACCTGAACTCCCGCACCCGTTCTGTGAATCCGCACCCCTTCCAGCACCCCAGAACGGGGCGGATCGCCAGAGGGGGTGCGGATCTCGGTATACGAGGCTCGGCAGCCGTTTCTCTCGCGTCGATGCGAGGCTTGCCGCCTCAGAGGGGTTCCGGCGCGAGAGTTGGTGCAGCCGTGTCCCGTTCGCGTGGGTAGAGGTTCGCGAGAGGGACATGGTGGAGGCGTTTACGGCGTGTCGCCTCCACCATGTCCCAGTCGCGGGAGTCCAGCTGACCGAATGGGACAGGGGGTTGGCTCAGGTTGCCTGGCTGACCGACGACATGTGGAAGTCGGGGATTCGCAAGGGCGGCATGGCGGTTCGGGTGAACCAGTCTTTCCATTCGCGGGGGAGGGTGATCTGGGTGGCACCTGCCTCGGTGGCCCGGCGCAGCAGGTCGAGTGGACTCTCGTTGAACCGGAAGTTGTTGACTGCTGCGGTGACTGCGCCGTTCTCGACGAGGTACACCCCGTCCCTGGTGAGGCCGGTGAGCAGCAGGCTGGCCGGGTCGACCTCACGGATGTACCAGAGCGTGGTCAGCAGCAGGCCGCGCTCGGTGCGGGCGATCATGTCGTCGATCGACGCGTCGGACCCGCCGGTGAGCAGCAGGTTGTCGCCGGGAACCGTAGTGGGAGCATCGAATTCGGCGGCAGCGGCGCGCGGGTAGACGAGTGATTCGATGACGCCGTCGCGTATCCAGTCGACCCGTCCCGTCGACAGGCCGTTGTCGAACACCGACGACGCTTGCGACGACGCGGAAGTCGCGACGAACGGTTGATATTCGAGCCCGCTCGCGTTCGGGTCGGAGTAGAGCGTGAGCGGAATATCGGTGAGCCGCTCGCCGATTCGCGTGCCACCCGCACGCGAGAACGCGGTGTGCCCTTCCTGAGCACCGCGGCCCTCCATCTCCCAGGCCATGGCGATCATCAGGTCTGCCACGGTCGAGGGCGGCATCAACGTCTCGTACCGGCCCGCAGGCAGGTCGACCTTCCGCTTTGCCCAGTCCAGCCGCCGCGACAGCTCGGTGAGCATGCCAGGCACGTCGACATCGGTGAAGTCGGCGGTGCCGACACCGACCCACGCGCTGGCGAGATCGCTGCCCTCGCCACGCTTTCCGTTGATCTCCACCGAACCGGTCGGCTGCACGAAGCGCCGCCGCACGCCGGTCGAGGTGCCGAGCCACGTGGTGTTCATCGTGTGATGGGCGAAGCCGTAGAGCCGGTCGCTGCCGTCGAAGCCCGCGGACAGGTCGCTGGCGAGACCGGTGAACACCTCGATCCCGGTGCTACCGGGTTCGGCGGCCCAATCCTGCGATGGCCCTTCGGGTTCCAGCAGCGGCATCGCATCGCGGGCGGGCTCCGCGGTGCGGGCCGCCTCTTCGCTCTTGCGCACCACCGCTTCGATCTCGGCAGGGTCGACGCTGGTCGAGCCGATGGTGCCGACCCGTGCGGCATTCGGTCCCTCGCGGAAGATCGAGATGACCGACCAGCCACGCGACACCGACGATCCGTTGGTGGTCATCGAATTCCCGGCCCACCGCAGCGACGCGTCGTAGGCGTCGGTGACGATCACCATCGCCTCGTCGGCCTTGGACAGCGCGAGCGCCCGCTCGACAACCTCGCCCGCAGGCATAAGAGTCTGCTCCGTCACTGGCCGGCCTCCGTCCGGGTGTTGAGAATATTGATGCCGCGCACCAGAACCGACGGGCAGCCATGACTGACCGCCGCGACCTGACCGGGTTGCGCCTTGCCGCAATTGAACGCACCGCCGAGCCGCCAGGTGGACGGTCCGCCGACCGCTTCCATCGCACCCCAGAAATCGGTGGTGGTCGCCTGGTAGGCGACGTCGCGCAGTTGACCGTGCAGCTTGCCGTTGCGGATGCGGAAGAACCGCTGCCCGGTGAACTGGAAGTTGTAGCGCTGCATGTCGATCGACCACGACTTGTCGCCGACGATGTAGATGCCGTTCTCCACCCGCGAGATGAGATCCGCTGTGCTGGTATCGCGTTCGGGATCGGGCTGCAGCGAGACGTTCGCCATCCGCTGGATCGGCACGTGGTGCGCGGAGTCGGCGTAGGAGCAGCCGTTGGAGCGTTCGAGGCCGAGACGCGGCGCGAAGACCCGGTCGAGCTGGTACCCGACGAGCACCCCGTCGCGCACCAGATCCCAGCGCTGGCCTGCGACACCCTCGTCGTCGTAGCCGACGCTGGCCAGGCCGTGCGTCTCGGTGCGGTCGCCGGTGACGTGCATGATCGGCGTGCCGTACTGGAGCGTGCCGAGCTTGTCGGGCGTCGCGAACGAGGTTCCCGCATAGGCGGATTCGTAGCCGATGGCCCGGTCGTATTCGGTGGCGTGGCCGATGGACTCGTGGATGGTCAACCACAGGTTGGTCGGGTCGATGACGAGATCGGTCGGCCCCGCCTGCACGGTGGGCGCCTTCACCTTCTCGGCGAGCCATTCCGGGATCTGCGCGAGTTCGCTCTGCCAGTCCCAGGTGCCGTCGGCGCCGGTGACGTACTCCCAGCCGCGGCCGACCGGCGGCGCCACCGTGCGCATCGTCTCGAAGACACCCGCCGAGGAGTCGACCGTGGTCGCTTCGAACTCCGGATGCAACCGCACCCGCTGCTGCGTGATGCGGGAGCCTGCGGTGTCGGCGTAGAAGGTCTGCTCCTTGACCTGCAGCACCGACGCGGTCACGTGATCGACGCCGTCGGAGCTGGAGAGTCGACCCGAATAGTCGAGCAGCAGGTCGACCTTGTCCGAGGTCGACACGGTGAACGGGTCGAGGTCGTAGGCCGAGACCCAGTGCACGTCGTCGTAGATCGGCTCGTCGGCCAGCTGCACCCGCTCACGGTTCAACGCCCGCAGCGTCGTCGCCACTGTCACCGCGCGGCGGGCCACCTCGGCGGCCGTGTCCGGGGTCAGTGCGGCGTGCGAGGCGAAGCCCCACGTGCCGTCGACGATCACCCGGACCGCGATGCCGAGCTCGATGCTGTCCGTGATCGCCTCGACGCGGCCATCGCGCAATCGGATCGATTGGGTCACCAGTCGATGCACCCTGAGGTCGGCGTGTTCGGCGCCCGCCGCCGTCGCCGCGGTCAACGCGGCGCCGGCGAGCGCGGCCAGTGGCAGGTCGAGGAACTCGGCGTCCACATCCTTGGAAGTCGCGATGCTCACCCGCACCAACGTAGTCGTTCGCGGCCGAGTGTGGCTGCGGCTCCCCGGATTGCACGCGCTGCCATCGTGCATCGACTGCAAACACGCATGAAATGCACAGTGGCACAGCATGAATAACGAGGCGGTCGGGACCGCGCCAATCGATCACCGCACGGCACGCGCGAAACCCGCGGATACCGAGTCTGCCTCGCGAAATGCCGTACTGTGCCCGCGTGCCGCCATCCGCCCTCCGTGACCGCAAACGTGAACGTACCCGCCGCGCCTTGCTCGAGGCAGCCGTCGAGCTTTTCGAGACAAGAGGCTACGACGAAACGACGGTGGCCGACATCGCTGCGGCGGCCGAGGTGGGTACGCGGACCTTCTTCAACTACTTCGCCAGCAAGGAAGAACTGCTCTTCCCCGAGACGGACGAGCGGGTGCGGGCCGCGGTGGCCGCGATCGGCAGTCGGCGTCCCGGTGAGCGTCCGGTCGAGGTGTTGTTGCGGGCGTTACGGGCGGCGGGGGACAACCCCGGCGAGCATCTCGTCGACGACCTCAGCGCGCGGATCGCCGCGCTGCGCGCGCAGGTGTCGCGCACCGTGCCGTCGGTGAGCGGCCGGGCCGCGCACGCGCAATTGGTCGCGCAGCGCGAGATCGCCCGTCAATTGCATGTGGCTTTCCCCGCCGAACTGGACGAGGTCGGCGCCGCGGCACTGGTCGGTGCCGTGGTCGGCGCGGTGTCCGGTGCGCTGACCGTGCTGTTCCAGCAGCCGTTGAACGGCGCCGAAGACGGCGAACGCCTGCACCGGCGCATCCACGAGACGACCTCGCGGGTGCTGAAGCCCTGGCTCGCCCAGGTCGAGACGGTCGGCTGATCAGCCGAACTGCTGCCAGCCCAACCGGATCACCATCCCGATCACGACAACGAGCAACACCACGCGCACGAACTTCGCGCCGTTGGCCAACGCCATCCGCGATCCGATGATCGCGCCGATCACGTTGCCGACCGCCATGGCCGCGCCGAGCGCCCACAGAATGTTCCCGGTCGCGCCGAAGAAGATCAGCGCGCCGACGTTGGACCCGCAGTTGATCACCTTCGCCATCGCGGCGGCGCGGACGAACTCGGTGCCGAGCAGGGTGGCGAAGGTGATGATGAGGAAGGTCCCGGTGCCGGGCCCGAGTAGGCCGTCGTAGAAGCCGACCAGGCCGGCGGCGAGCGCGACGGTGAGGATGACCTTGCGCCGCGTCGGCGCGTGCGTGGCCAGCGTGACCCCGATCGACGGTCGCAGCGTGACGAACACCGCGACGCCGACGAGCACCACCATCACGATCGGAATGAACAGCTCGCGGTCGATCAAAGAGACTGCGGCCGCACCGATTCCCGAGGTGATCGCCGCGATGGCCGCCGCGGGCAGCAGCACCCGCCAGCGCATCGGCACCTTCCTGGCGAAGGTCAGCACCGACGCGCCGGTGCCTGCGACCGCGGCGAGCTTGTTGGTGCCGAGCGCGGTCTGCGGTGCGATGGTCGGCGCCACCAGGAACAACGTCGGCAGGATGATCAACCCGCCACCCCCGACCACCGCGTCGACCCAGCCCGCGGCCGTCGCGGCCGTTAACAACACCACCCAATCACCGATCTGCACGCGCTCAGCCAAGCAGACCTGCGACGTCGAGCTGTTCGGCGGACCAGTGACCAGTCCAGTGCGCGGTCGTGGCGCGGGCGCTGCCGGGAAGCCGGTCACCTTAGGCTGTTCGACGTGCGTCGGTTCAGTCTGTGGCTTCGCGGGAAGCCCATCGTGGCAGATTCGATGCTGACGTTTGCCCTGTTGGTCGTCGAGATTCTCGGCGTCACCGCCGCCGAGAACAAGATCGCCTACCTGGCGATCGGGGTGTTCATCCCGCTGCCGCTGGTGTTCCGGCGGGTCTATCCGCGAGCGGTCGCGGTGGTGTCGCTGCTGCTGTCGTTCACCGCGATCGCGGTGCAATACGTGGTCGGGGAGCGCGAAGCCTCGCACATCACGCTGTTCAGCCTCGGCATCATGCTGTACACGCTGGTCGCCTATGTCGGACGCCGGGAAGGGGTGTGGTTCGGGGCCGCACTGGTGGCCGACAGCGTCCTCTCTTATGTCGCGATCGCGGGCACCGCGACCACCGATCTCGTTTTCACCGCGATGTTCTACGCGTTGTGCTGGACCTTGGCCGAGTTCATCGGCGCGCGCCACGCCTACGACACCGAGGTCGAGGCGCGGCTCGCGGTCGCCGACTACGACAAGGAACGTCGCGCGCACGACGCGGTGTCCACCGAACGCACCCGCATCGCGCGCGAGTTGCACGACGTGGTCGCGCACGCGGTGAGCGTGATCATCGTGCAGGCCGACGGCGCGAAATACGCACTGCGCCGCGACCCGGACGCGGCCGAGCAGGCGCTCGCCACCATCGCGGGCACCGGGCGAGAAGCGTTGCGCGAACTGCGCAAGACCGTCGCGCTGCTGCGTACCGAACACGCCCCGGACTCGTTGCCGCAGCACGGGACGGCAGGCATCGCGCGGGTAGTCGAGATGATGCGCGGCGCCGGACTCGCGGTCGACCTCGAATTGACCGGCGAACTCGACGACATCGCGCCCGAGGTCAGCCTCGGTGTGCACCGCATCGTGCAGGAGTCGCTGACCAACACGCTGCGTCACGCGGGCCCGCATCCGAAAGCGTGGGTGCGGGTGCGCCGCCGCGACGACGACGTCACCATCGACATCACCGACAGCGGTGGCGTCCCGCTCGACGCGCCAGCGGTCCGCATCAAAGGCGGCGGTATGGGGTTGGTCGGCATGCGCGAACGCATCGCGGTGCTCGGCGGCACCCTGGACGCCGGTCGCGCGCCGGAGGGAGCGTGGCGAGTGCACGCGACCATCCCGCTCGATCCAGGCTTCGCGGAGTAGTTGACCTTCGGGGTCGCGCCGTCGGCACGTTAGATTAGGTGCGTGCCGATCACCGTTCTCGTAGTCGATGACCAGGAACTCATGCGCATGGGGTTGAAGATGGTGCTCGGTGCACACCCCGACATCGAAGTGATCGGGGAGGCGGCCAACGGGGCGGCCGCGGTCACCAGGGCGGCCGAACTGCGGCCCGACGTGGTGTTGATGGACGTGCGGATGCCCGTCGTCGACGGCGTCACCGCGACAACGCGGATCGTCGACGCGGGCCACGGCTGTCGTGTGCTGGTCATGACCACCTTCGACCTGGACGAGCACGCGCTCGGCGCGTTGCGCGCAGGCGCGAGCGGGTTTCTGCTGAAAGACACGCCGCCGGAAGACCTCATCTCCGCCATCCGCAGCGTCGCCGCCGGTGACGCGGTGGTGTCGCCCAAAGTGACCAAGCGACTGCTGGATCGGCTCATCGCCGAGGATCCGGCCAGGATGCGCGACCCGGGGGTGCTCGATGTGCTCACCGCGCGCGAACGCGAGGTGCTCGAGCAGATCGCCGCGGGCCGCTCGAACGCGGAGATCGCCGAGCAGTTGTTCCTCTCGGAGGCCACGGTGAAGACGCACGTGGGTCGCGTGCTCACCAAACTCGGTCTGCGCGACCGGGTTCAGGCCGTGGTGCTGGCCTACGAGACGGGCCTGGTTCGACCAGGCGGATAGGTTCTACCTTCCGTCACCCATCGCGAATCGTTAGGGGTACTGCCATGTCGGAACACCATCGCATCGCCATCGTCGGGGCCGGGCTCGGTGGCCTGGTGCTGGCCCGGGTGCTGCATGTGCACGGAATAGCAACGGCCGTCTACGAACTCGACACGTCGCCGACCGTCCGCAACCAGGGCGGCATGCTCGATATCCACGTCGAATCGGGTCAGGCCGCGCTGCGCGCCGCCGGGTTGTTCGACGAGTTCCGTGCGCTGGTGCATCCCGGTGGCGAGGCGATGCACATCGTCGACAAGCACGGCGCCATCCGAGTGACCGACTCCGGTGGCGACGGTGATCGGCCCGAAATTGATCGCAACGATCTGCGCAGGATGCTGCTGAACTCGCTGCCCGACAGCACCATTCGGTGGGGCGCCAAGGTGACCGGCGTGCGTGCGCTCGGCGCCGGGCGGCACGAGGTGACCTGTGCGGACGGCACCACCTGCACCACCGACCTGCTGGTCGGCGCGGACGGCGCCTGGTCCAAGGTCAGGCCGCTGGTCTCGGCGGCGACCCCCGAGTACTCCGGCATCTCGTTCGTCGAATGCGACCTGCTCGACGCGGCGGCCGAGCATCCCGCGACCGCCGAATTGACCGGCGACGGCGCGATGTTCGCCCTCGCGGATGGCAAGGGATTGCTCACCCATCACGAAACCGACGGCTCAGTGCACACTTACGTCGCGGCGGCCGTCGATTGGGCGAGCCAGCTCGACACCTCCGACACCGCGGGCGCGAAAGCGGCTGTGCTGGAACACTTCCACGACTGGGACGCGCGACTGCGAGCGCTCATCGCCGATGCCGAAGATCCGCTCGTCGTCCGCCCGATCCACACGCTTCCGGTCGGGCACCGCTGGGACCGGGTGCCTGGTGTGACGCTGCTCGGCGACGCGGCCCACCTCATGTCGCCGTTCGCGGGCGAGGGCGCCAACCTCGCCATGCTCGACGGCGCCGAACTCGCCGCCGCCCTCGTCGCCGACTCCGACATCGAGCAGGCGCTCGCCGCCTACGAAATGGCGCTCTTCCCGCGCAGCGCCGCACTCGCCGCCGAATCCGCAGCCAACATGACCATGATGTTCGGCGAGGACGGGCTGGATCGCCTGATCGACATGATGAGCGGGCACCGCGAAGCGGTCGGCTGAGGCGATCTCAGGGGGCTCTCAGGCGGATCCGGGAGAAAAACGCGGCGTTCCGACGTTGCAAGAGGTAGACCGTCCGAAAGGAACGCCATGCCCGCCCTAGTCTTCGTCCTCTACGTGATCACCGAGATCGCCGCGCTGGTCGCCGTCGGCCAGTGGCTCGGCGTGATTCCCGCCATCCTGCTGCTGATCGCCGGGTCCGCGGCGGGCATGCTGCTGGTCGGTGCGCAGGGTCGACGGGTGTTCGAGCAGTTCCGCCGCGCGGGGCGCGGCGAGATTCCGCCGGGCACCGCGGTCGCCGATGGTGCACTGGTCGCCGCAGGCGGGTTCCTGATGTTCGTGCCTGGACTGGTCACCTCGTTGTTCGGCCTGCTGTTGCTGTTGCCGCCGACCAGGTTCCTGGTGCGGCCGGTGGTCACCGCGTTCGCCGCCCGCCGGTTCGGCAAGCTCGCCGCCGCCATGCCCTACCGCGGCGTGGTGATCGACGGCGACCAGGTGGTCGACGGCGTGGTCGTGCAGCAGTGGTACGACGACGGCCAGGGCAACGCCCGACGTGCGATTACCAAGTCTTGAAGCGTGTCTGAATACCCTTGATGGGTTCAGACACCGCCCTTCTCGGGCGTCGTCGGTTCACGCCACCTGCGTGGCGTGGACGTCGGTTCTCGCGTCGTTCGGGCCGGTTTCACCGACACCGCCAGGGTGTCGGTCAGCGCCTTCCCGTCGGCGAGCATTGGTAACCCGGCCTCCTGCCTGGGGGTCCGGGGATCGAGGAGAGTCTTCGGGCTTGATCATCGGCCACACCGCGAGGTTCATTGCTGCGTTGTGGTCACGGTCGGCGCGAAACCCGCACCCGCAGGCGAACATCCGATCCGCGAGAGTCAGGCCGGAGTTCACGGCCGTACACGCTGAGCAGCGTTTGCTCGATGGGTACCAGCGGTCGGCGGTGACGATCGTGCCATTGCGCCACTGTTGTTTGTAACGCAGCAGCCGTGCGAACTCGGTCCATCCGGCATCGCTGATCGCGCGTGCCAGAGAGCGGTTGCCGAGCAGGCCTGCCACATTCAGGTCCTCGATGACCAGCCGGTCGTGGGTGTTGACCAGCTGATTGGTGACCTGGTGCAGGAAGTGGCGGCGAGTAGTGGCGACACGGTGATGATGGCGCGCCAACGCTGCGGCCGCATCCTTGCGGTTGATGGATCCTTTCTGCTTGCGAGACAACGATTTCGCCAGCCGCCGCTGCTTGCGCAACCCGACAGCCAGGGGTTTGGGCGGGTTATCGACCCGCGCGACTTCGGTGCCGTCGGCGGTGGCGGCGACCAGAAACGCCGACAACCCACGGTCGATCCCCACCCAGCCACCGTCATCACCGACTACACGGGGTGTGTGGTGGCGAGCGGGATGTAGGTCGGCGGCCTGGGTGGTCACGCTGATCTGCCAGCGACCGGCCCGGTGGGTGACGGTGGTGTAGAGGACTTTCGCGCGCCGGTTCGCCAGCAGGCGCCGCAGCCGACGAGTGTCCTCCCGTACCCGGAGGGTTCCCAAACCGGGCAGGGTCACGGATCGAGGGATCCCGTTGTCGCCGACGCGGATCGCTGTGCGCCCGGATTTGGCGGTCTTGTTGCGCAGCCGAAACGAGACGGCAGTGGTGGCGTTCTTCTTCTTGAAACGGGGAAACCCGACTTTCCTGCCTCGGCGTTTGCCGGTGCGGGAGTCGGAGAAGGCAGCCAAGGCGCGGCCGCAGTCGACGGCAGCTTCCTCGAACACCTGCTGGCACACTTCGTTACGCCACACCAGACCAGTCACCACGATCTCGGCGACCCCGCCCCGGTCGACGGCGATCACCCGGCCCGCCGCCTCGGTCTTCTTCCACGCGTTGAAGGCATTGATCAGGCTGAACCCGGTCCACGGCACCTGCTGCTCAGGGTCGACTTTGCGCTGATCGAGCGCGGTTTTCACCAAGTCCAGGCACTTGTTGAACGCGAACCGCGCCGCCCCGGCATGCCGGGCGAGCACCTGCTGCTGCTCGACTGTGGGGTCGAGGCAGTACCGGAAGGCGGTATGGCGGCTCATCACCGCAGAGCGTGACATAAGCCACCGACAACAAATGACCACTCCAGTAACCGATGTCGGCTACGACAGCCGACGTTTCCAGATGCGCTGTTAGTCGGTCGATTGCCATGAGAAGTAAAGTCTATTACCAACGAGTAGTAAAGCCACTCCGGACGCGCTAGGGATCCGTGCGAAAAGGGTCTATGGTGGCGCGATGGCCACCGAGCAACTCACCATTACGGTGAGCGAAGAGCTGGCAGCCGCCGTCAAACGAGCGGCCGCCGCTGCGGGACAGTCGATTTCCGGGTTCACGGCCGCCGCGCTGCGGCTGGAGCTGATCGCCGTCGAGGCGGGGTGCTCGCAAGGTTCGGGCTCCGCGCCGCCGCGGTTCGCCGAAGTGATGACGCTGCTCGCGCACGCGGAAGACGTCACGCCGGAGCCTGCGCTGCACGGCTGACCGGACCGCTGCCCGAATCGGGCATACGGCAGACTGGTCAGTTGTGAGTACCCAGTTGCTGGTCGGCGGTCGCATCTACAGTTCGAGTTCCCCCGACGCGACGGCGATGGCCGTGACCGACGGGACCGTGGTGTGGCTGGGTGCCGAACAGCCTGGTCGCGCACTGCATCCGGACGCCGAGGTCATCGACCTCGGCGGTGCGTTCGTGGCACCCGCGTTCGTTGATCCGCACGTGCACACCACCGCGCTCGGACTGAAGCTGACCGGGCTCGACCTGTCGCCTGCCCGTTCGCTCGAGCACTGCCTCACGCTGTTGCGCGATTTCGCCGCGACCAGGCCCGACGGTGCGATCGTCGGCGACGGCTGGGACGAGACCACCTGGCCGGAGGGCAGGCCGCCGACGGTCGAGGAGATCGACAAGGCGGCAGGCGCTCGGCACGTCTACCTGTCCAGGATCGACGCGCACTCCGCGGTCGTCTCGTCCGCGCTGCTCGACGCGCTGCCGCAGGTGACCGCCACCGACGGCTACACCCGAGGTGAACCGGTCCGGGCGAACGCCCACCACCTGGTGCGCACCGCCGTGCTCGCGGAACTGGATCGGGCACAACGGGATCGGGCCAGGGGCGCGGCACTGGACCACGCGGCCGCGCAAGGCGTCGTCGCGGTGCACGAATGCGCAGGCCCGGAGATCTCCGGGCGCACCGACGTTCGTGAACTGCTCGAATTCCGGCACGGTGTCGAAGTGCGCGCCTACTGGGGTGAAGCGGTGCGCAGCGCGGACGAGGCGCGGGCATTGGTCGCCGACCTCGGCGTGCACGCGCTCGGCGGCGACCTGTTCGTCGACGGATCCTTCGGCTCGCACACCGCCTGGTTGCGCGACCCCTATGCCGACGAATCCGGCACCGGGCGCGCCTATTTCGACGCCGACACCGTCGCCGCCCATGTCCGCGCCTGCACCGAAGCAGGCATCCAGGCAGGCTTCCACGTCATCGGCGACGCGGGCATGGACGCGATCATCGCCGGATTCGACCGTGTCGTCACCGAATTCGGTGGCCCCGCCGTCGCCGCACGCGGCCACCGCGTCGAACACGCCGAACTGCTCGACGCCGACCAGATCGCCAAGCTCGCGGCCTGGGGCGTAATCGCCAGCGTGCAACCAGGATTCGACGCCGCATGGGGCGGACCCGACGGCATGTATGCCGCACGGCTCGGCAAGGACCGTGCCGTCGCGCTGAACCCCTTCGCCGCGATGGCCGCCGCGGGCATCTCCCTCGCCATCGGCTCGGACGCGCCGGTCACCCCGCTCGATCCGTGGGCCGCCGTCCGCGCCGCC
>NZ_BDAY01000022.1 GCF_001612685.1 Nocardia altamirensis NBRC 108246 | reverse complement strand
GCATCTAGAAGAATCGGCGCGCATTCTGCGTGGACTGCTCGCGGGGGAGAAGGTCGATTTCACGGGCGCGGTCGAACGCACGAAGGGCTATCGGCTGCGCCTCGCGCCGCCGCGTTCGACGATCACCGTCGCCGCCTTCGGTCCACACGCCCTGGCAGCGGCCGCTCGCACCGCGGACCGAGTAGTGCTGAATTTGGTCACCCCGGAACAGGTTTCGCGCTGTGCGGCACTCGTCCGGGCGGCGGCCGACGAGACGGAACGCCCGACCCGGGCGCTCTCGGTGTGGGTAACCGGTGCCGCCGACCCGACCAAGGACCTGCTCGCCTCCGTCCGCCGCGGCGTCGTCGGCTACCTGCGCGCCCCAGGCTACGACGCCATGTTCACCGAGGCAGGCTTCGGTGAGGTGGTGCGCCTCGCCCACTCCGGCGCGCCTCCGCGCGAGATCTTGTCAGCCGTACCCGACGAACTACCCGCCGCAGTAGGCATGTTCGGCAACGAAGCAGTCCTGGCAGGCCGCCTCGAAGAATATCGACGCGCAGGAGCCGACGAGATCGTCGTAGTCCCAGCCACCTCAGCCGAAGACCCAGCAGGCCACCACACACTGGCCACCATCGCAAGGATCGAACATGGCTGACCTTCGCCCGTCTTTTGCCGACCGGCCCCGTTGCAAGGATCGACCATGAGTGATCTTTTGCCCTTCGTTTCGGCCGCGGCGCTGACTCGCCGGCACTCCAGCGCTCGTTGCGGGGGTCGATCATGAGCGCCCTGTTGCCTGGAGCGTACGTATACGACGCTGTTCGTCTGCCGCGTGGGCGGGTGCGTAAAGGGGGTGGCACTCTTGCCGAGGTGCCGCCCTATGAGCTGTTCGGGCAGTTGCTTGCTGCTCTCGAAAGACGTTCGGTGAGTGCGGATTCTGTTGCGGACGTCCTTGTTGGGATCAGCACGCCGGTGGGGGAGCAGGGCGGGAATCTTGCGCGGGCGGCGGCGTTGTGGGCGGGCTGGCCGGATTCGGTGCCTGGCGGTGTGGTGTCGCGGTTGTGCTGCTCCGGACTGGACGCGGTGGAGAGTGCTGCGGCTAGGGTCGCAGCGGGATGTGCCGACGTCATTGTTGCTGGTGGCGTCGAGTCGATGTCGCGGGTGCCGATGTTGTCGGATCGGCCTGCGATCGCCACGGATGCTGATCTCGGGGAACAGACGGGCTTCGTGACGATCGGCGTTTCGGCCGATCTCACGGCCGCGATCCACGGCATCACCCGCGCCGAGCTCGATGCTTATGCCGTCCAGTCGCACCGGAAGGCAACGGCGGCAGCGGTTTCGGAGTCCGTGGTGCCGGTGCGTAAGGGTTCGGCGGTGCTGCTCGCCGCTGATGAGGGCGCGCGAGCAGACGCCAGCGAGGCCGCGTTCGCCGCATTGCCCGCGCTGTTCGGCGACGACCCCGCCTGGGCGCGGGTGGCCCGCCGACTGCCGGGAGCGCCGCACCCGGCGGACGGGCTGCATACGATCGCCACGGCGCCGCAGCTCGCCGATGGTGCTTCCGCCGTGGTCGTCGGTAGCCCGCACGCGGAAGAAATGTTGGGGCGCAAGCCGATCGCCCAGATCGCCGGTATCGCACAGACCGCAGTGCGGTCGCCGCTGCTCACCGCGCCGGTCACCGCGGCACGGTTGGCCTTGCGCCGCGCCGGGATCACCGCGGCCGACCTCGACGTGCTCGAGGTCAACGAATCCTTCGCCGTTACACCGCTTCTGCTCACCAGAGAGCTGGGTGTGCCACCGGAGCTGGTCAACCCGTCCGGTGGCGCACTCGCGGTCGGGCATCCGCTCGGGGCGACGGGCGGCAACCTCATCGTCCAAGCGCTCGACGCACTCACGCGCACGGGCGGCGAACACGCGCTGGTCACCATTCCCGCGGCCATGGGGCTCGGCTCCGCCATGGTGTTGCGGCGCCTGAACTGAAGGAACATTTCATGTCCGAGTCTTCGACGGTCAGCCGGGTCGGCGTGCCGACCTGCCATCCCGAGGCGAAGGTCCGCGAGTATCTCGAACGCGGCTGGTGGCAGCCAGATACGCTGTCGGACCTGATGAGTCAGCGGGTCGAGGCCGCACCGGAGGCCGCTGCGATCTCCGATCCGGACAACCTCGCCGCACTGACCGGCGCGACGCCCGAGACGCTGTCGTGGCGTGAACTCGGCGAGCGCGCCGCCGATCTGGCGGCGGTGCTGTACCGCAACGGTATTCGGCAGGGCGATGCCGTCGCGGTGCTGCTGCCGAACTCGATCGCGTTGGTGGCCACCTATTTCGCGTTGTGGCGGCTCGGCGCGGTCGCGACACCGATGCCCGTCTCCTTCCGCAGGCACGAGCTGTCCGGCATCGTCACCGCCGCGGACGCGACCGCCATCGTCACCGCGGCTAACTTCGCTGGACGCGAACTCGCCGGCGAGGCACTGGAAGTGGCGGACACCCGCACTGTGTTCGTCTTCGGGCCAGGGGTACCCGACGGCGCCGTAGCGCTGGACGAGCCCGCCGACGCCGCCGACCGGGAGCGGACACGATTCTATGTCCGCGGCCTGACGATCTCGGTGAACGACCGGGTCACCGTCTGCTGGACCAGCGGCACCGAGGCCGCGCCCAAGGGCATTCCGCGCTGCCACGGCGACTGGCTCGCCATGGGGTGGGGCGTGCAGGATGCCTTGCACATCACGCCGGAGTCGGTGCTGCTCAATCCTTTTCCGATGGTGAATATGGCGGGCTTTGCCGCGGCGCTGCTGCCGTGGCTGCTCGCGGGCGGGCACCTGGTGCAACACCAGCCGCTTGATCTGCCGGTGTTCCTCGGTCAGATCGCCCGGTATCGGGTGACGCACACGAGCATGCCGCCCGCGCTGCTGACGCTGCTGCTGCACAACGAGCCGCTGCGCGCCTCGGCGGACCTGTCGTCGCTGCAGCGCGTCGGTTCCGGCGGCGGACCGCTGTCGCCGAGTGTGGTGCGCGGCTGGCAGGAAGTCCTCGGCATCGATGTGGTCAACTTCTTCGGCTCCAATGAGGGTGTCTGCCTGCTCGGTTCGCCGATCGACTTCCCCGATCCGGAGGCCCGCGCGCAATACCTGCCCCGCTACGGCGCACCGGGTGTCCGCTGGGCCACCCGTCTGGCCGACAGCACGGCGGTCAAACTCGTCGATGTCAGCACCGGCGCGCCGGTGACCGAGGTCGGCCGCTCCGGTGAACTACGGCTCGCCGGGCCCGCGGTATTCGGCGGCTACCTGCCCGGCACGGCGACCGTCGACGCGTTCGACGAGGACGGATTCCTGTGCAGTGGTGACGTGTTCGAACTGTGCGGCATGGACGGCCGGTATCTGCGTTTCGTCGATCGGATCAAAGAGATCATCATCCGCGGCGGTATGAACATCGCCCCCGCCGAGATCGAGGGGCTGCTCGCCGATCATCCCGGCATCGCCGAGGTGGCGGTCGTCGGCTACCCCGATCCTGTGCTCGGCGAAAAGTGTTGTGCCTTCGTGGTTCCCACGCCTGGGGCGACGGTGACCCTGGACGGGGTGGTCGCGCATCTTCGGGCGCACGAGGTGGCGTCGTTCAAGCTGCCGGAGCGGCTGGAGATCGTCGAGACACTGCCACGCAACCCGGTGGGCAAGCTGCTGCGCCGCCACCTGCGAGACACCCTGCGCGACACCGGGGATCGCTGATCCGCGGTCCCCATCGACCTTCAGGAGCATTCATGCCTATCCATCTACTCGGCGGCAGCCAAACCGATTTCGCCGTCAACTGGCACCGTGCAGGCCTCGGGTTCGACGCGCTCGTCGGCGCGATCGTCGAGCAGACGTTCCTGGCGACGGAGATCGATCCCGGCGAGGTCGGCGTGATCCACGTCGGTAATGCGTTCGGGCAGTTGTTCACCGGTCAGGGCCAGCTCGGCGGCATGCCTGCCACCGTGCTGCCCGAACTGTGGGGTGTTCCGGCGAGCAGGCACGAGGCGGCCTGCGCGTCCGGCAGCATGGCGTTGCTCGCCGCGATGGCAGACCTGGAGTCGGGCCGCTACGACTGCGCGCTGGTGCTCGGCGCCGAACTGGAGAAGACGGTGTCGGGCGAGACGGCCGCAGGCTATCTCGGCGCCGCCGCCTGGGTCGGCCACGAGGCGAAGGAGACAAAGTTCGTGTGGCCGACCATGTTCGCCGAGCTCGCCGACGAGTACGACCGGCGCTATGGTCTCGACGACACGTACTTGCGCATGATCAGTGAGCTCAATATCACCAATGCCCGCGCCAACCCGCTTGCCCAGACCCGGAATTGGACATTCACGGCAACCGGCTTCGACGCGGACGACGTCGCCAACCCGCCGGTGGCGGGTCGGTTGCGCAGGCAGGATTGCAGCCAGATGACGGACGGCGCCGTCGCCGTCGTGCTGGCGTCCGACCGATTCCTGGAGCGGCGCAGCGACTTACGGGCCGACCGCCGCGCGCTGATCACCGGGTGGGGTCATCGCACCGCTGGTCTGCCGCTGGCGCAGAAGCTCCGCGTCGCCGCCGACGATAAGTATGTGTTCCCGCATGTGCGTCAGACGATGCTCGACGCGCTCGGCCGTGCCGGTCTGCCCGATATCGAGGCAGTGGACGGCCTGGAGGTGCATGACTGTTTCTCCATGTCGGAGTACATGGCCATAGATCATCTCGGCATCACCGGCCCTGGTGAGAGCTGGAAAGCCGTGGCATCAGGCGACATCGCGCGCGATGGTCGCCTCCCTGTCAACCCGGGTGGCGGTTTGATCGGGGGTGGTCATCCGGTGGGTGCTACCGGCGTGCGGATGGTGCTCGACGCCTTCAAACAGGTCACCGGACAGGCAGGAGCGTACCAAGTGCCCGGCGCGCACCGATTCGGCACCCTCAACATCGGCGGGAGCGCCACCACCGCAGCGAGTTTCGTCGTCGAGGGCGCGACACGCCCGCATAAGTGAAGGCGAATCATTCCTGATTCTGTGTTGCCGCGACGTCGCCGAGACAGACCACGGAGCCTGTTCTATGCTGTCCCGAAACGCGTGTCGCGGCGCGCCGCATTCTCCCGGCAAATCGGCCGTTTTCGGGCGCAACGGTGCGTCGGCCGGAAATGCGATGTAGCCTTCCCACGCGTGATCACTTGTCTGCCATCGAATCTCCTCTTGGAGCCGAAATGACCATCCAGCATCCCATCGAGGACGAGGTCACGCAGCTGGCGAGGCGGGTCGAGAAGGCCCGTGGCCGGCTGGCATATCAATTCGATCCCGCGTTGACCGAAGCGCTCTCCGAGGACGAGCTGCACGCCGAACGCGAGCTAGCCGAACGGATTCGCGGCCAGGACCGTGGGCAGCGCTGGAAAGAGGCTCAAGCCGCCGCGTCGGCGGCCGACCGCGCCAGGCAGACCACCGAAGCGATCGAGAAGGCCGACATGCGAGATCTGTTGCTGGCCCGCAAGGCAATTGCCGCGCAGCGCCGCGAGTCGAGTCCGCACGCCAAACTGGCCTCGCTATATCGGCACCGGTCCTGGTCGCTGCGCGCGCTGGCCGGTGTCGTCGGTGCAGGCATGTTGTGGTCCGCAGTCAACGTGCAGCAGAACATCGCTCCTGGCGGGCCGAACGACCCGTTGTTCTGGTTCAGCTATCTGCTCGAAGGCATGATCAGTGTCTGCTTGATCATCATCATGATCGGCACCAACAAGGTGGCCGAATGGGGGGTCGTCGATAACCGGCGCCAGGTCGTCGCTGCCGAAATCGCGCTGCTGTCACTGACAGTCACCCTGAACACCTACCCCTACGTGCGAGCCGAGCACTGGTACGACGCCGCCGTGCACGCTGTCGCGCCGGTGATGATCGGCGTGGCGCTGCTCATCCACGACGCCGCGAGCGCGCGCTACGGCCTCGCCATCCACCGGGCGACCGACCAGGTGCGCGATCTGCCCGACCCGGCCGAGCAGATTCGCCGCACGCTGCCCGCGATCGCCAGCTACCGCCTGCGCCGCCCGACGCCAGAGGTGATGGCGTCGAGCCATGTTGCCGAGCTGACCGTCGAGGCCGAGCCGGATCCGCTGGCGGAACTGGACGCGGGCTCGAACATCGTCGACCCCGACATCGAGGTCACGTCGACCACCGTGCAGGAAACCGAGGTCACCAACCCGTTCCGGGTCACCGAACGGATCACCCCGGCCAAGTCCGAGAACGGTCGCGTCTCCACCGATTCCGAGCGCAGGACCACCAGTGCCAGGAACGGCAGCGCGAGCACCACGGTGGAGACCAAGACCGTCGAGAAGACTGCCGCCGAGCGCAAGCCTGCGGCGACCGTCAAAGCGGCTGAGCCGGTGGTGTCGCCGGTGGCGAAGAGCAAGCCGGCTACCGCCGACCTGTCTCCCGTAGAGCAGCCGATCGCGGAAAAGCGGAGCGTACCCGCCGATCTCGACATCAAGCCGGTCGCGCCCGTGAAGCCGGCTCCCGCGCCCGCGAAGTCGGCGCCGGTGGTGGCGAAGCAGGCCGCAACGCCGGTCACCCCGGCCGCACCGCAAAAGCCGGCTGCGCCAACGAAGATCGCGGCTCAGCCTGCGGCGGCGAAGCCGAGCACCCCCGCGACGCCGGCACGCACCGACAAGCTCACCGTCGCGTCGACAACGGCCCAGTCGGCCACCGCCACCACGGCTGCCATCAAGGGCAAGCCTGCCGTGGCCGAAAAGCCGTCCACCACACCGGACCCCAAGACCGGGAAAGAAGCCCCGGCCATCCCCACCCCCGAAATCCACGACACCGGCCAATTCCGGATCGCCGAAATCCTCGAACAGGAACTCGCCGAACTCCAGGCCGCCCGTCGCCGCGCCCGCACCAGCCGCAAAGCCTCGACCCCGGCCGCAAGCCGCGACCGCTGATCGACCGCCGTCCGGGCAACGAGTGGTCTCAGGCGAGCTGCCCTAGGCCGTATCCCGCTCGGCGGGATGGGCTCGCACGAGTGGGACATGGTGGAGGCGCCACGCCGTAAACGCCTCCGCCATGTCCCACTCGCTCAGTCACCAACTGGTTCGGTAGCGCCGACCAGGGGCCTGTGTCGAAGTCTCTAGGCCGTGACGCGTAGGGCGTCGATGAGCCAGTAGTAGATTGCGCCCAGTGTTGGTTCTGGGCCGGTGATTTCGGCGGTGCTGCGCCAGTAGCGGCGCAGACGGGGGTCGTCGTCGGTTGCTCCGTCGAGGAGCCTGCGGCGGAACTGGGGAGTGTCGCGTTCGCGGCGGGCTGTGGCGTGGGCGTGCACGAACTGGTCGAGTTCGGCTCCGGGGCGTGGGGTTTCGTTGGCGGTCACCAGCGGGGCCACGACTTCGTATGCGGCGGGAAGCGCCGTCAGCAGATGATGCCGGTCACGGATCCCAGCGTGGTCGGATCGCCAAATCTGTTGCGCCATAGCTGTTTGGACCTGAGTATCGGTCGCGAGCGTGGTGAGCTCGGCGTAGGCGACCACCTGACGCGGATCGGGTTCGCTCGGCAGCGGCGGCAGCGTCATCTCGATGAACCCGTCGAACTGTTCCCGAGGCAACGGCGCGAGTATCGGCCGCCAGAAGTCCACGACGGTGTCGAGGACGGCACCGCGGTCGTGCACGGCGGCAAGCAGTTCCAGGCGCTGCGGACGTTGCGCGACGGGCGCGCTCTCGACCGCGAGCAAAGCGGCGCGCCGCCAGCGGAGGGTGTCGAGCTCGGTATCGAGGGCGGCGCGTTCGGCGGCGACCGCGTCGCCGAGCGATGCGGATCCCTCGAGGACCGGAACTATCGCGGTGAGCGACAACCCGAGCGCACGGAGCCTGCGCACCAGCAGCAATCGGTCGATCGCGGCGGGGGAGTCGAAGATGCGATGGCCCGCGCTGGAGCGCTGATACCGCAAAACCCCACTGTCGCAATAGAACCGGATGGTGCGAACGGGAACGCCGGTTCGGCGGGACAGCTCTCCGATGCTGACGGTTTCGCCTCGCGGACGCTCGCGCACCTGAGCGTGTGTGTCCTCGGTCACTTCGGCTTGCACCTCCACTTGGGTGGAGTTCTTAGCGTAGTGGAACCACGAACGAGAGAGGTCGACCGATGAACCGCACCGAATCCATGACAGCCGAGGAGGTCTGGCGCGCCACCGCCGCCGAACGATCCAGCCTGGCCGATCTGCTCGCCGAGCTGTCCGAGTCCGACTGGGATCGCCAATCTCTCTGCGCCGAATGGCGGATCCGCGATGTCGTCGCGCACACGACGCAGTGCACCCACGCTCATCTCGGCTGGATTGTGGCGAACCTGATCCGGGCGCGCGGCAGCGTCGACCGTGCGTTGCGCGATGCCGCCATTCGCCATGCCGACCGGGTCGGCACCCGGCAGCTGCTCGACGAATTGCGGGCCAGCGTCCCGTCCCGGTTCACGCCGATCGCCACCGTGCCCGCCGATCGGCTCCTCGATGTGCTCGTGCACGGGCAAGACATCGCGATACCGCTCGGCATCGACCGCGAAATGCCTACGGGTGCTTCACGTTCGGCGCTCGACCGGGTGTGGGCGACCGCCTCCCGGTTCGGTATCGAGGAGCGGCTGGCGGGCTATCGCCTCGCGGCCACCGATATCGAGTGGTCGGTCGGCGACGGCCCGCTGGTGCATGGCACCGCAGGTGCGTTGCTGTTGCTGGCGACCGGCCGGGCCGCGGCTGCGACGCAGCTCTCCGGTCCCGGCGCCGACACGCTGTTCAGGAAGGTTTGACGGCCTGCAGATAGCGAATGCCCTTGAACAGCTGCGCGAAAGGCCCAGGCACTTCAGGAATCGAGCGGTCGTAGCGCGTGGCGAGTTCTCCGGCGGCGAACGCGGCGGTTGTCCATCCTTGCCCGGCCAACCAGACGGCGGGGTCGGCGCGCTCGTCGGTGTAGAAGAGCGAGCCGACGTCGAGCTTGCCGAAGGGCGAGTCGCTCGCGTGTTCTGCTTGGTAGTCGGCGAGCTGCTGGAAGTCGATGGTGTCCGCGGTGGTGTCGGTGGCCAGTCGGCTGCCTGGCGCCGACAGCAGATCGATCCGAGTGAAGAGGGCGTCCTGGGCGGCTCCAGGGAGGTAGGGGAGCAGACCTTCGGCCGACCATGCGGTGGGCTCGGCTGGGTCGAAGCCCGCGTCGATGAGGGCGGCGGGCCAGTCGTCGCGCAGGTCGACGGCCACCTCCCTGCGGTCGGCCTTGGGCACCGCGCCGGCATCGGTGAGGACCTGCCGTTTGAACTCCAGCACCTTCGGCTGGTCGACCTCGAACACCGTCGTGCCCGTGGGCCAGTCCAGCCGATATGCGCGCGCGTCGAGCCCGGCGGCCAGGATTACCGCCTGCCGCACCCCGGCCGACCCCGCGTCGATGAACAGGTCGTCGAAGAACTTGCTGCGCAGTCCCATGAAGCCGTTCGCGAGCGGGGTGCCCGCCCAGTGCGCTGGGTCGGCGATCGCCCTCGCCGTATCCGCGTCGCCCGCGGCCGCCACGAACAGGGCGGCGTATTCGTCATGGACCAGTGCGTCGGGCCGCTGTGCCTCGACCGCCCGCGCGGCCGCGACCTGGAGCGCGGTCATCCCGACGCTGCTCACGATGTCCCAGGTGTCGCCTTCGGTACGCATAATGCTCTCCTCGAAGTGTGGAAAAGACCTTCGACAAGCCGTCCGGCACCGCAGGACCCGGCGGTCGATCTCGCCCGGGCAGCACGAATCGTCTTGTCGACGTGGTAATTACGCTGCTGTCGATGGGGTTAGAGCGTTCGCAGTGTTAGCCAAGCTAACAATCTAGATCATACGACCGATCGCGGCGGAATGGCAGTGTCTGCGTGGTCGTCGCCGAAAATGCGGCGGTACGTGTCGCCGCCGTGGCTGGTCGGCAGCGGTTTCTGCGCGATCAGCTGGAACGTGCGGGTGCCGTCGGTGCGGCGCTCGGCGCGCAGGAATAGGTCGTCGGGTCGTCGGTCGGTATAGAGCCCGTCGGCGAGGTCGAACAGGTGGGTGACCAGAACGATCTTGATGCCCGCGTCGAGCATGGCCCGCAGGATGGGCCCGGCGATCTCGGCCGCCTCGCGCTCGTCGGTCGACGAGAACGGCTCGTTGAGCAGGACCAATGAGGTGGGGGCGATCCGGTCGGTGAGGTCGCGCATCCTGGCGAGCTCCTCGACGAACTTGCCGTGCGTCATGGTGGCGTCTTCCTCGGCCCGGAAATGGGTGAAGATCCCGGCGCGCACGTCCGCTTCGAAGGCCTCCGCGACGACGAACATGCCCGCCTGCGCCATCACCTGGGCCACACCGGCGCTGCGCAGGAAGGTCGACTTGCCGCCGCTGTTGGCTCCGGTCACCACGACGAGCGACGCGTGCCCGTCGATCGCGTTGCCCGCGACCCCACCCGTAGTCAAACACAGCACGGGATCGCGTAATCCGGTGCAACGCAAGGTGTTGTGTGCCACGGGGATTGGGGTGCACAAGGGGTAGCCTGCCGCCGTGAGTCGATCCCTCAGATTCAAGCAACCGAGATAGAACCCCAGCTCGGCGCGCAGGCTGCGGAAGAAGTCCTGGACCGCATCCGTGGCGGCGGAAACGTGGTCGGCAAGCGTCTGCAGGCCGGTATTGATCAGCGCGTTCAGGTAGTCGGTGCCGAGCTCGTCGTCGTTGGCGACCCGAAAGTGTTGTCCGGCAGGACGATCCGCGCCGAGCAGGCGTCGCCGACGCAGCGGCTCGTGCATGACCACATCGACGGCCTTGTTGCCGGGGCCGAGGCCTGCGCTGATCTGCATGCCGTGCTCGAAACCCAGTTCGTCGATGTGCTTTTCGACGCTGTCGAGGTAGTCGTCGCCGAGCTGTTCGGTCAGCCTTGCGCCCAATCGGGTGAGGCCGTCGGACCGGAACTGCGGCGCGTAGTCCGCATACGAAGCCCGCAGCCGTCGCACATGTTCCGCGAGCTCGGTCAGCGGCTCCAGCGAAAGGCTCAACTTGCTGCGGGCATCGCGACCGGTCCATCGTCGGACTTGTGCTGCGGCCGTGGCCATCTCGTAGAGGTGTCGCACCGCCGCCGGATTGGCCACGCAGTCCGCGAGGATCTGCTGCCGGTAGCGGATGGCGTCGCCGGTGCCGAGACTGCGCGGCAGCACGGTCTCGACGACCTCGCGGAGGAACGGATCGCCGCCGGCCATCGCCTCGAAAAGCGGTGCCAATGCCAGATCTTCGACGAGCGCGCTGCCGTTGGGAGCGGCGTAGTGCTGCTGATCGTCGTCGGGGATCAGCAATTCGGCCTTCATCGCGCGATCCGCTCGGCGATGGCGTCGTAGGTCAGCCCGAACCGGGTGGCCAAGGCCGCCGCGTGCGCGTTGCCGTCGGCCCGCCTGCGTTCGATGCGGAACGTCCGCTCGGTCGGGTCGGCGCCGACCCCGGCGACCATGCTGACCACCGCCGGATCGAGATCGGCGAGTTCGTCGAGGAACGTCACGTAGACCGCGACCGCGCCCCGCTCGATGATCCGGCGCAGCACATCAGCGCCGATCACGCGCGCGTCCGCGGCGGTGGTCGAACTGAAACTCTCGTTCATGATCACGATGCTTCGGTCGGTGGCCTGCTGCAGTTCGTCCTGCATGCGGACGAGTTCGGCCTGCAACCTTCCGGCCGGATCCGCCGCCTGCTCGAGTCGCTCGAAATGGGTGGACAGGTTGTCTGTCAACAGTATTCGAGCACGCCGGGCCGGCACCGGACAGCCGACCGCGGCCAGATGGGCGAGCTGACCGAACATGCGCGCGAAGGTGCTCTTGCCGCCTTGATTCGGTCCGGTCACCACGAAGACGCGCTCGGTGCCCGACAGCTGAAAGTCGTTCTGCACGGGTGTCGCCTCGGCCGCCAGCAGCTTCAACCCCAGCGCCAGATCGTAGGCGCCCTCGGCGTGCACGCCGTCGAACGAGGCGGTGACCTCGGGGTAGCAGAAGGGCAACCCGCGTGCGGTCAACCGGTCCACGAACACCGAATACAGGAGGTAGAACAGGATTTCGTCCGCGAACGTATCGATCGCGGTGTCGAGAAAATCAGGAAACCGTGCGTAGTAGTCGTCCAGCGCGCGGAACTGATCCGGGTGCTGCGCAACCACGCGATCGAGTATCTGCTCCTCGACGTGGTTCATGTCCGGCCAGTTCGCCGTCATCGGCTCGATGCCGGGGCGCTCGGTGTTCTGGAGTGGGGCAAAGGCTTTGGCGACACGTGCGGTGTAGTCGGGACCGCCGTCGTCGGTGTCGACGTAGACGTTCAGGTCTTTGATCGCGACGCGATATCTGATCTCGCTGAGTTGTTGTTGTCGCGCAGTCGATTCCGCGACGAGCCGCTGGAATTCGGCGCCGGCGAGGTACCGGCTCAACGCGTCGAGCCACTCCCGCAGTCCGCGAGAGGCGATCGTCGAACGGTCGACCGACTCGTCCAATGCGACGACGGCCCGGCAGTAGGCGAGCGCGGCGTCGAGGTGGAATCGGCGTTGCTGGTATGGGTGATAAACGGTGCGCGACTCGGTGATGGCGCGCCGCACCGCCCACAGCGCTCGCACGAACGTGATGAACGGTTCCCGGACCGAATTGTGTTCGAGATCGCGGAAGATCTCGTGCCGATAGTCGATGCTCGCCACGTCGCGCAGCGGTGTCCGCAAATGCTCCCGCAACGGTTCCTGGTCCCCATCGGGCAGCACCGCCGCGATGATCCGGTGCAGGTTGAGATCGGTCAGCATGTCCGGAAGGCATTGGCGGGCAGCAGATTCCGTGTCGTGCCACAAAACGCTCGGGAACTGCGTCATCCTGAAACCTCCCCGCCTGGTCGTGTCCGCACCTCCGGCCCCAGCGAACGTAACACGCCGTTGCGCGGCTACGGCTCCAGTCCGAGGCGGATCGCGCGCTCGACCGGCGAATACGCACCGTCCGCCCGATCAAGCACGCAGGGTGCGCGCAGCAGCAACGGCGGCTGCGCCAGGAACCGAGGTTCCGTCCCTCGGTGCCGCTGCGCGGCGTGCACCAAGAACGGGTGGCACAGGTAGACATCCCCGGCCCGGCCGGTGGCCGATGCCTCGGGCAGATCGGCGGTCGCCTGCCCGTACCCGAACTGCCCCAGCTCGGCGCCGTCCGCCCCGAACGGCGCGAGCAACGCCGGTATCCGCCGGTGCGAGCCGACCCGAATGCGCGTCGGCGCATCCTCCTCGCCGATATCGGAGAACAGGAACAGCATCAACAGGGCACGGCCCTTCGACCAGAGATTCACCCGCCAGGTGAAGTAGTCCGCCGGATCGGCGCCGGGAAAACTGACGTCGAGATGCCAGCCGTCGTCACCGGTTTCGGCACGGACGGGGAAGCGAATCGGAAAGGTGCCGAGGCTGTTCCGCGGCAGCCAACGCCCCGCGCCGATGAGCTGATCGAACGCTTCGATCAGCGCAGGCGAAGTCACTGCTCGCGCGAAGGGCGCGTCCGCGAAGTCGCCCAGCCGGACCACCGGCGTGGTCCACGTCGAACGATCGTCCGGATCACATCCGGTTGCCCGCCACAGGATTTCGCGCCCCTCGGCGGCGGTCTCCGGCGAAAACGCCTCGGCCACCTTGACAAAACCGTCTGTTACGAACGAATCGATCTGGGCGTCGCTGAGCATACGTTCCTTCCCTCCGTCGGCGTGCAGTCGAGGATGGACGAACGGATGCGGACACCGCCACCGGTTTTCGCCGCCGATCAGGAAGTGGCCGGACCGAGCTGTGCTTCGCAGGCCTGCCATGCCGGGGCGGACAACAGGCTGCGACACCGGGCGAACAAGCGGTGGAGCGCGGCGCCGTGCTCGGCGGCCAACTCGGCGTTGTGCGCCAGCACGTCGAGCTCGTTCGCGACGGTGATCTCCAGGAACGCCCGCAGGTCGGCCTCGGTCGGCGCGTGCTCGAGCCCGGTGAATCGGTCCCGGAAGACGACCGGCCGGCTGCCGAGCCGCGGGTACACCGTTGCCCGATCACAGGATCCGTAGAGATAGACGAGGGCTTCGGCGCGTTTCCCGGCGAGTGCGGCGAGCGTCGTTCGGTCCATCGGATCGACCAGTGCCTGGCGAAAGCCGTCCGTACCGTAGGCCGCGTGACAGAGCCCGGCGGCCTGCACGTCCGCGTCGGCACCCCAGGCGGCCAGCTTGTCGGTGACGCGCCGCAGGTGAGCGAGCAACGTACCGCCGGGATGCGCGATGGATTCGGCGCCGCGTTCGGTGAGGAACCGGTCGAGCCGTACCCGTCGCGACAGATCCTCCCCAAGATCTTCCATGCTCCCAGTCTGGTCCGAACATCACGGAATAGCCAGTGCGGCAGTGCTCTTCGGCCCAATGGGAACCTGAAAACGACGACACGCGCCCGGCGGCGAGGATCTCCTCGACCGCCGAGCGCGTGCCAGTGCTTCGGCTCAGTTACCGAACCAGTTGAAACCGGCGCTGACCAGCTCGCGCACCGGAGGCGCGTTCAGGCGCTTGGCCGCGTTGTCCCAGTCCGAGCTGTCGTCCTCGGCCGCAGGCTCTTCGGCCACGGGCTCTTCGGGCGCAGGCTCTTCGGCTGCGGGCTCCTCGGGTGCAGGCTCGCTCCAGGCGTCCCAGTCCGCGTTCTCGTCGGAGGGCTCTTCGGCGTTCTCCTCGGGCGCAGGCTCTTCGGCCCTCATGTCCTGGTTCTCTTCGGACGGCTCCTCGGCACTCCACGGCTGCCACGAATCATCGCTCTCGCCGGATTCGTCCCAGCCGGGCTGCTCATCGCCCATGCCTGCGTCGTCCTGCCAGTTCTCATCCTGGCTGCCCCACGGCAGGTTGCCACCGCCGAGACCGGGCCAGTTGCCCCAGTCGCCCCAGCCGCCGCCGGGCTTGCCCGGATTGAACCAGTTGCCCCAGTCTCCCCAGTTACCCCAGTCGCCCCAGGGGTTGCCGGGGTTGGTCGGCTTGCCGGGCTTGCCTGGTTTGCCGGGCTGTTCGCCGCCTGGCTTGCCTGGTTTGCCGGGCTGTTCGCCGCCTGGCTTACCTGGCTTGCCTGGCTGCTCGCCGCCGGGGTTGCCCGGCTTGCCTGGCTGCTCACCACCCGGCTTGCCTGGCTGCTCGCCGCCGGGCTTACCTGGCTGCTCGCCACCCGGCTTGCCTGCGTCGGGCTTCTCGTTGGTAGTCCCGAAATCCTGTGTCCAGTAGGGGGTTCCGTTGCGGGCCTTGGCGTAGCCGACGCCGAGGTCCTTCAGCCCACAGTTGAGAATGTTCTGGCGGTGGCCGGAGCTGTTCATCCAGGATCGGACGACTTCCTGGGCGCTGCGCTGCCCCGCCGCGATGTTCTCGGCCCAGGTCGTCGCCTTATAGCCGGACGCCCTGATGCGACCGCCGACGTCGCCGTGATCCAGGAAGTTCCTCGAGGCCATTTCTTCGGTGTAGCTCTGCGCGGCCTTGGTGAGCCGCGCCTCGGACTTCAGCGGCTTGCACCCGGCCTTCGTGCGCTCGGCGTTGGTGAGGGTGAGCACCTCGTCGGCGGGGGATCCCTCGGCCGAAGCCTGCGGTGCGCCTGCGATGGCGGCGGCGGCGAGGGCGGAGAAGCCTACGCCAGCGGACAATGTACGGATTGTTCCTTGCGAGAAGCGCATTTAGTCTTTCCGTGAGTTGGAGCGGGTAAAGCGGTAGAGCGGTACTGAGGTGTTGCAGTAGTGCTGACCGGTCATCAGCACTGGTCGGTCGATGGTTGCGGTCGGTTCTTAAACTTTCGGGCCGAGCGATAGCGGGGCCCAGGTGGCGTCGTCGGTGTCGGGCGCTTCGACAACGGGGGCGGCTTCGGCGCGATCGACCGCCCGGTGGCGAGGTTTGGCAGCGGCGTCGGTAGCAGCGTGCCCGGACTTTTTCTGCTTAGGCGTGTTGGCGGCTTCGGCCGCGCGGTGCTTCGGCTTCGGCTTGGCCTTCGGCGCAGGGGCGGGCGGTGCGGGCGGTGGCGGGAGCAGCTGAGCGATCGCCTTGGCCAGCGCATCGCCGATCGGCGCGGCTGGGGCGTTACCGTTTGCTACGCCGTTGGCTCCGGTGCCGAACGCCGCGGCGATCGCACCGATGGCCTCGCCGACCGGGCGGACCTCCGGTATTCCCTTGGTGGCGTTACCGATTGCGGCACTGCCACTGCCGAGTGCCTGTTGAATCGGTGCGCCGCCGTTGGTAAGTCCAGCGCCTCCGGTGCCGAGTGCCTGTGCAATCGGTGCGACGCGGTTGGCCAGTTCAGCGCCGGCCGGTCCGAGTGCCTGCGCAATCGGTGCGACGCGGTTGGCCAGTTCAGCGCCGGCGGGTCCGAGTGCTTGTGCCAGTGGTGCGACGCGGTTGGTCAATTCAGCGCCTGCGGGGCCGAGTGCCTGTGCCAGTGGCGCGATGCCGTTGGTCAGGCTTCCGGGGCCCGCGTCGTTCTTGGCGGAGTTGCCGATCGCGTCCTGGGGGGTCGTGGCGATCGCGCGCGTCCGAATGGATGTGCCCGGGGAGGCGCCTTCGCGGATACGCTGCGCCGCGACCTGGCTGACCACGGAGCGAGTTACCTTGGCGGCCAACGGCTTCGGCGTCGCGGCGGTGGCATCGTCGTTCGTGCTCGCCGTGGCATCGGTGTTGGCGTCGGCGGACGCGTTGCCCACTCCGTGGTTGGCCGAGACGACCATCGTGATCAGCGTTGCGGTCGTGAGCATGGCCAATCGCGCTGGTACGACATGATTTCGCGGTGCGCTGTGTTTGCCCATGGAGTGCCTTCCTTCGGAATGATCGCCTCGCGTGCCGAACCGGCACGAGTGGTGCGGTCACGTTCAGAACTGCTGCATGAGGCCGATCAACGCTGGTCCTGACCTCGGTCGTGGGCATCGCCGGATGGCTGCTGCCGTTTTTGACCGTATGACTCCGCGCAGCGGGAGGCGAGCCGCTTGCACCATTCTTAAAACATCTTCGGATGCAGTTAACGGTCGCATAACGCGCAGATCTCGGGGTAGTCACTGTGGCGAGTGGATCCGCGGGTTTCGCGGGCCGACGTAGCTCACCAAAATCCGGCCGGATATGGTAGAGGCTAATTCGAACTTAAGATGAGTTAAGGTGCAATTGAAAACAAAACGTACCGGTTTTGTTGTGCAGTATGCCCATTTCGTGCAGGTTTCCGGCATGGGTCGCCAGCGATTCCTTCTATAGGACCCCAACTGGCTGCATAGTCCCAGCCAAACGGCTGGACGGATCGAGTCATACGTTCAAGTCAGCGAACGTGACCCAGATCACGTAGGGTCGACATACTTCCAGATTGACGCATCTGTGACCGTACCGATACCATCGGTACACCGAATCAGCGTACTTATTGCAAACGTTATTGGCTCGCCGATTCAATTCGCGGATGAACGCAAAGTAAATCAATGGAAATCAAGAGATTGCACCCGTCTGCGCCGATCGACGTAAGCCACTACTCGGCTAGGTCCCACTGTATTTTTCAGTAACGGCACCCAGACGTAGCAGATGAGCCGGCGGCTCGACCTGAAAGTTGCCGATGTCCGAATATTCGATGTCCACTTCGAACTCCATCACGCTCCGACAGTTCGACTATTTTGTGAACACAGTCCAGCTGGGTTCACTCTCCGCCGCTGCGAGAAAGCTGGGGGTCACCACCTCCGCGATGTCGCAGCAGCTGGATGTATTGGAAGGGTTGCTAGGCAGGAAGCTATTCGATCCACAGTCACGAAGGTCGAGTCTGACCAAGTTCGGCCGAGAGTTCTTCCTCAAGGCATCCAACGTCTTGGATTCGGTGGACAAAGCGCTGGCCATGGCGCAAACGTTCAGTGAAGGCGTGATGGCCGTCGGAACAACACCGACGATCGCCAACAAGCTGCTGCCACCACTCATCTACCGGATGCGGTCCGAGCAGAACATCGACAATATAGAGGTCCGTTCGTTCACAAATATCCGCGACCTGTACGAATCGCTGGATCGTGGCGACATCGACCTGGCTGTCGGCCCACTCGGCCGGTCTGCCGCTAAGTTCGTCTACCCGGTCGGCGAGGAAGAACTCGTCGCGGTGTGCCACCACAGCCAAGGCAATAGATTCGACGGCTCGTGGGAGCGATTGGCGGAGGCGCCGTGGATCCGATACGGCTCCGACTCCGATCTCACCACGATTATTTCTCGCGAATCGGACAGGGCGCAGGTGCGGATCCGCTATGCGGTCACTGCTCCTGATGTCACCGCGGCGCTCAGCCTGGTCGAATACGGCCTCGGCGTCGCCCTGGTGCCGAAGATGTCACTGCACGGCTCATCGCGCCTGATTTCTCCGGTTCGTCTGCCTAATCCGATTCGACGAGAACTGATTGTGCATGCGCGAGATATGTCGCTGCATGTGGAGAAGTTCCTGGAAGTGATCACGGGCTCGGATCTGGTGCGCAAGTTCGGTGCTGCGGGGCTTTTGGAAAGCCCGTCGCAGGCAAGCCGATCACTGTCCGCATCCTGACCGAACTACCGAGCTCCTGCACGCCGCGTGCGGTGTCAGGTCGGCGACACGCGCTCAACGGCGAGCGCGTGTTCAGCCGCTGTGCGGAGCTCGGCGAGCTGAGCCCGCTGCTCGGGCGTGTAGTCACGCGCTCGAGCGTCGAGGACGCAGACAGTGCCGAAGACGCTGCCGTCCGGATTGTGCACCGCCAAGCCCAGATAGTTGACCAGGCCGAACTCCACCTCGTCTTCGTTACCGCTGAAGTCGGGGTCGGTGCGTGAATCACGCACGAACAGTTCGGCATCGGTGTCGACCACCCGCTCGCAGTACAGTTCCTGCGCTTCGGTGAACGCGGCGCCCTTCTTTCCTTCACCGCCCACCGGGTAATGCCCCTGTGCCGCACCGGCGGTCGCCTCGACCGCCATATGCGTCGGCGTCGAACGCATCACCAGCACCGATTGCACGCCGAGCGCGGCGGCGGTCTGTTCGAGAAGCGATTCGAGCGGCCGGAACCGGGCACTGCTATCGGACATGACGAGCTCTCCTGACCTGAGACGCCGGGCAAGTCACTCACTGTTCTCGGCGCACCATCCGGTCACCACGATTTCGCGCACGCTGCGCCGAACCGGCGCGGTCAGGCGACGATGCGGGTATACGCCGTCCGGATGTGGGTTTCGGCATCGGTCAGGTAGTCGGCGAGCATCTGCTCGGCTTCCGTGCCGCGCCCCTCGACCATGGCCTGGTAGATCTCATGATTGCGGACCAGGTAGGGCTCGTGGAAAGTGAGCGGGTCGGCCATCACGTGGAAGACGAGGCGCAGCTCGTTCCACACGCTCGCCATCATCTCGTCCAGGCGTTTGCTGCGATTCAGCGCGGCGATCGCTTTGTGGAAGTCGATGTCGGCGGTGCCGACGCCGGTCCAATCCTGCTCCGCCGCACAGGCGTCCGCCCTGGCCAGCGCGGCGGCGAGCTCGGTCGGCGCGGTCACGGCGGGATCGAATCCGTGCACGGCCGCACCCTCGACGACCCGCCTGCACTGGTAGAGCTCCGCGACGTCCGCCGAGGTCGGGATGCGGACGAAGGCGCCGCGGTTGAGTTCGTGATTCACCAGGCGCTCTTCGATCAGCGACCGGAACGCCTCGCGCAGGGTGTTGCGGGAAACCCCGAGCGCCGCACAGATATCGGGCTCGGACAGCCGGGTGCCAGGCCGCAGCGCGCCGTCGAGGATGCTCGCCCGCACGATGTCGGCGGTCTGCGAGCTGCGGCTGGATCGGGTGAGCAGATCCTTGTGTTGGGACAGTGCCGTGTAGACGGGGTCGGGCCGATCTACCGGTGTCGTCATCCAAACCCTCCGTGGACCAGTGGCTTTAGCTTCTCGAGCATAACTCACCGATCGAAGTGCCAGCCGACGATCCCATCTAAGGATTGCAGAATCGTTCAACGATCCGTAGTCTGCTGTGACGTACGTCGCTCCCTCGGAGCTCTAGCATTGCGAGGCATTCAGACATGAGCCTTTCCACAGACCTGCCGGCCGAGCCCGCCGAGCGGGCCGTCCCCTTCGACTGGTTCCGCACGTTGAGCGCCAAAGGCAAACGCGCCTTCATCGGCGCGTTCGGCGGATACGGCTTGGATGCCTACGACTTTCAGGTGCTGCCGCTGGCGCTCGGCGCCATCTCGTCGTACTTCCTGATCAGCTCCGGCCAGGCAGGCCTGCTGACCACGGTGACGCTGGTGGTGTCCGCGCTCGGCGGTGCGCTGGCAGGCGTGCTCGCCGACAAGATCGGCCGGGTCCGCACCCTGCAGCTCACCGTCGCCACCTACACGCTGTTCACCGTGTTGTGCGGCTTCGCGCCCAACTTCGAGACCCTGCTTGTCTTCCGGGCCTTCCAGGGTCTCGGCTTCGGCGGCGAGTGGGCGGCGGGCGCGATCCTGGTCGCCGAGTACGCGCACACCAAGTATCGAGGCAGAGCGGTCGCGTATGTCCAGAGTGCGTGGGCGGTCGGCTGGGGTCTCGCGGTGCTGGTCTACACGTTGGTGTTCCAGTTCGTCAGTGAGGACCTGGCCTGGCGCGTGCTGTTCTGGACCGGTGCGCTGCCCGCGCTGCTGATCATCTGGGTGCGCCGCAACCTGACCGACTCCGAAACCGTCACCCAGCGGCGCGAATCCGCGGGCAAGCGGGCAGGCTCGTTCGTTGCGATCTTCCGCGGCGAGCTAGTCAGGACAACTTTCTTCGCATCGGTGCTGGCCACCGGCGTGCAGGGCGGCTACTACACCCTGGCCACCTGGTTGCCGAGTTACCTGAAGAAGAGCAGGCACCTGAATGTGGTTGGCACCGGCGGCTATCTGTTCTTCCTGATCGGCGGCGCTTTCCTGGGATACGTCACCGGCGGCATCCTCGCCGACCGGCTCGGCCGCAAGCGCACCATCCAGCTGTTCGCGGTGTTGTCGGTCGTCTTCCTGGTGGCCTACATCCAGGTGCCGGAGGGCGCGAACACGATGGTGCTGCTGCTCGGGTTCCCGCTCGGGTTCTGCACCGCGGCCATCTTCTCCAGCTTCGGCTCGTTCCTGTCCGAGCTGTACCCGACCGCGTCGCGCGGCACGGGGCAGGGCTTCACCTATAACTTCGGCCGCGGCGTCGGCGCGGTGTTCCCCACGGTCGTCGGGTTCTTGGCGTCCACCACGTTGGGTCTCGCGGGCGCCATGATGTTCGGCGCCTTCGGCTACCTGCTTGCGGCGATCGCGCTGTTCGGGCTGCCGGAAACCCGTGGCCGCGAACTAGCCTGAAGGAGCGTGCATGTCCGTGCTCACCGCACCAACGGCGTCCCTGCGGATACTGCCCGCGGGCGACCGATCGTTGCTCGTCGCCCCCGACGAGCGCGCCGACCTGGTCGCCTTCGTCGACCTGCTGCGACGGGAGGTGCCCACCGGCGTGCACGATGTCTTGCCCGCAGCGCAGACGATCCTGCTCACCTTGACAGAGTCGGCGGACAGCCGTGCCGTCGAGGAACGGTTGCGGGAGCTGTTTCGTGCGCTGCGCGAACCCGGCGGCATCGGGCTCGCCGCGCCGCCGCCGGAGGTGGTCCGCACCATCCCGGTCCGGTATGACGGGCCGGACCTCGCCGATGTTGCGGCGCTGCTCGGAATCTCCGTGCGTGCGGTGATCGCCGCGCACACCCGCACGCTGTGGCGCTGTGCCTTCCTCGGATTCGCGCCGGGGTTCGGGTATCTCGACAGCGCCGAGCCCGACCTCGCGGTGCCGCGCCGCGCGGAGGCGCGGACGTCGGTGCCCGCGGGTTCGGTGGCGCTTGCCGACGGCTACAGCGCCGTCTATCCGCGCCGCTCGCCCGGTGGTTGGCAACTGATCGGCACCACCGACCTGCGGCTGTGGGATCTCGACAGGGACGAGCCGTCCCTGTTGCGTCCCGGTACCCGAGTCCGTTTCGTCGAGGAGGCGTAGTAAATGAGTCCGGCCTGCCGCACCGCTGTTCTGCGGGTTGTCGCCACCGGCCCGTCGAGCACCATCCAGGATCTCGGCAGGCCTGGCTGGTTCTCGATCGGTGTCGGGGTATCGGGTGCGGCCGATCGTGGGTCGCTGAAGCTGGCGAATCGGCTGGTCGGCAATCCCGAAGACGCGGCGGGCATCGAAACCCTGCTCGGCGGACTGGAACTCGTCGCGCTGGCACCGGTGCTGCTCGCGGTGACCGGCGCCGACGCGCCGATCACCGTGGACGGGGTCGCGCAGGCGCGGGCGTCGGTGCTCGCCGTGCGATCCGGACAGCGGTTGCGGATCGGGATGGCCGCGGCCGGATTGCGGGTGTACGTCGGGGTGCGTGGTGGGATCGCCATCGATCCGGTACTTGGCTCGCGCAGCAGGGACACCCTCGCCGGGCTCGGGCCGGAACCCTTGAGCGCGGGAATGGAACTCGGTGCGCACGAGTCGGGGAGCTATCCGTGGCCGAATGTCGAGGTCGCCCCGGTGGCCCCGGTGGATTCGGGGGTCGTCACGGCCAGGGTCGTGCCGGGACCTCGTGATGATTGGTTCACCGATCCGCACGCGTTGTTCGCCGGAGCCTGGCAGGTGACCGATCGCGCCGATCGGGTCGGTGTGCGGCTGGCCCGCGTCGGCGATGACCCGCCGCTGACCCGGATCAATGACAAGGAACTGCCGACCGAGGGGGTGCCGCTCGGCGCGATCCAGGTGCAGCCGAGCGGTGAGCCGGTGGTGTTTCTCGCCGACCATCCGATCACCGGCGGGTATCCGGTGATCGCGACTGTCGTCACCGAGGATGTCGATCTGCTCGCGCAGGCGAGACCGGGACAGCAGCTTCGATTTCGGCCTGCCGGGTAGGCGTGGCGGCGGGGTTCACCTGCCGTTCATGAAAGAGTGACGGCAGTCACAGTGCGTAGTGCACAGTGGCCCAGCCCTAACTCTGGGTAGATGTGTAGTGACGTAACAGACAACTGTCGTGTGCAATGAGGACTCGCTTGGTCCGTCGGGCGCTCGGATGGTGTCCGGCTGGCGGTCGCTGCAGTGGGCGGCCACTGGCTCTGATGTCGTCTTCGCTCGAGAGGTACCTGGAACGTGCTTGGTCTTCGCTCTGCCCTCTTTGCTGTAGGTGTCACGCTCGCTGCTGCCCAGGTGATCACGGGGACGGCGCTCGCCGATCCCGCACCGTCGGGCTCGGGCCAGGACGGGTCGCAACCCGCATGGCCGACCCGGCCGGGGGAGAACCAATTCCCCCGCCTCCCCAGCGAAACCGACATCTACCCGTTCATTCCGGTCCCGCTGCCGACGGACGATCCGTGGTATGCCGACCCGGCCGATCTGGACAACCTCGCCAACGGTGACGTCATCCGCAAACGGGTGGTGACCACCTATCTGCTCGCGGTGCCGTGGCCGCCGGTGCACACCGAACAGATCCTGTACCGCAGCACCGACAGTCGCGACCACCCGATCGCCACCGCGACGACCGTGCTGATTCCCGGGATCCCGTGGCTCGGCCCCGGCACCCGGCCGGTCATCTCCTATCAGGAGGCGATCGACAGTCTCGATCCCGCATGCAACCCCTCGCACACCCTGCGCGCGGGCACCATGAAGGAAACCCAACTGCTGCTGCAGTTCCTCGGCGAGGGCATGGCGGTGTCGGTGCCCGACTTCAACGGCAAGACGAACACGACGCTCGCGCCGAGCGAGGGCCGGATGGTGCTCGACGGCGTCCGCGCGGTCCGGCGGGCAGGCATCGGCATGGACAACTCGGCGGTCGGGCTGTGGGGCTACTCAGGCGGCGGCAGTGCCACCGCGTGGGCCGCCGAACTGCACCGGAGCTACGCGCCCGAACTGCCGATCAAGGGCAGTGCCCAGGGTGGCGTGCCAGGCAACAAGCACGCGATGACAGCGCACGCGATGGATGCGGGGGCCGGTATCGCGGGCCAAGCCGACTTCATCGGCTGGATCTGGCTGATCGGCCTCTCTCGCGAATTCCCCGACCTGCTGCCCCTCGACAAGTTCCTCACCACCGATGGCATGACCGTTGCGCACGACATCGAACATCGCTGTCTCTACACCGCGGCGGCCACCGGGGCTTGGCGTCCGCTGAAGAACTACCTGAAGGATCAGAACGCCTTCCTCGACCCCGACATCCAAAACGTCCTGCATCGCGACAGTCTCGGCTACGCCGATACGCCCGACATCCCCGTCACCATGTGGCATTCCACCACCGACCCGCTCATCCCCATCGCCGCCATCGAGCCGGTGGTCAAAGCGTACTGTGCCGCGGGCGTCAACCTGCGCTTCTTCAGAGTCCCTGCCAGTGAACATATTTCGGCCGAACTGATCGGCTACGAGCCTTCCCTGCTCTGGCTCACCGCAGTCCTCGCAGGCGCCGACCCCGGACCGACCACCTGCTGAGTTCATGGCTGGGTCGAACGGACCCAGCGCCGGCTCGGTTCCAGGCAGCGGCGCTGGGCGCGGGCGAACAGGTCGACGCTTTCGGGGCCTGGCCAGTCCAGTGGGAGCATCGGCTGGGGGAGACCCGGGTCCAGGTAGGGGATGCTGCGCCACTCGTCGAGCAGGGGCACGAAGTGCTCGAATGATTGTTGGTCGCTGAGGTTTTCGAGGGCGAGCAGACCGCGGTGATGGTCGAGGAAGGTGCGGTGGCGCCGAGCAAGGGCAGGCAGGTTCCACCATTGCGCCGCCGCAGCGCGCAGTGAGTTCGGCGTGCTCAGGTTGGTCGCGCGGAATGTCGTGATGTAGTCGTCGAGCTGGAGCGCGGAGATGATCGCCCCGGCCTCGGGCGCCAGGTATTCGGGGCAGATCCAGAGGCCGGGGGAGACCGTGCCGCACCCGATCGCGGACAGTCGGCGCCGGAGCTGGTGGCGCGCGGCGCGCTCCGACTCCGGGATGCCGAACGAAATCAGATGCCAGGCATCGTCTTCGGCCATTTGCCGGAAGCCGAAAATGCGCGGTTCGCCGCGCAAATACATCGCTTCGGCGGCGTCGGTGATCCGGTAGCCGCTTTGCCCGCCCCTGCTCTCGGCGTCGAGCACGCCCTTGCTCTTCAGCCGGGCGACCGCGGTTCTGGTGCTCTGCTCCGGAATCCCCAGTCGCGCAAGCAATGCGCTGAAATCGGCGATGGCGATCCAGCCGCCGAGGTCGCGGACGTACGCGCCGAGCACTGTCCTGGCCAGAGAGGTGACGCTGCCCGGCCGCGAATCGATGTCGTCGAGGACGGCACCCTTGGGGTCAGTGCTTGCCGAGCTCATCGCGGATCGCCGCCACTCCAGCGAGCACCTCGGCGTAGGTCGTGCTCAGCGGGCTCAATCCGATCCGGATGCCGTGCGGTCGCCGGAAATCCGGGATGATGCCGCGCTGCCATAGGCGTGCCGTGACGTCGCGGAATTCGGGATGGTCGATCGTCACGTGGCCACCGCGGCGGGCCGAGTCCGTTGGTGAGGACACTGTGACGCCGAGCGGCACCAGCCATTCCTGCACCAGCTCGAGCGCGAATTCGGTGAGGGCGACCGACTTTTCCCGCACCGCGGGCATGCCTGCCTCCTCGATCAGGTCGAGCATGTCTTGGATCGGCAGCATGCCGATGATCGCGGGCGTCCCGCTGATGACCCGGCGGATCCCTTCGGCGGGCACGTATCCCTGCGCCATCTCGAACGGGCTCTCGCGCCCCATCCAGCCCCAGATCGGCTGTGTGAAATCGGCGAGATGCTCGGCCCTGACATAGGCGAACGCCGGTGCGCCAGGCCCGCCGTTCAGGTATTTGTAGGTGCAGCCGACCGCGAAATCGACTGCCCAGGAATCGAGTTCGATCTCCACCGCACCTGCCGAATGGCACAGGTCGAGCAGCAGTAAGGCACCTGCGTCGTGCGTGACGGCACAGATCGCCTGCGCATCGAGCAGGTAGCCGGACCGGTAGGCGACATGGCTGAGCACCACGAGTGCGGTGCGTTCCGAAACGACAGCGGCCACGTCCTGCGCGGTGACACCGCCGGTGAACTCCGGCTCGATCCACCGCAGGGTCAGACCGAGCTCGCCCGCGATCGCCTCCAGCAGGTATCGATCGGTGGGGAAGTTGTCGCGGTCGAGCACGATTTCGGTGCGCCCCTGCCGCAGCGCGAGCGCGCCGCGCGCGATCTTGTACAGCAGCACGGTGGTCGAGTCGCCGATGGTGGTCTGCCCGGGGGCGGCGCCGAGCACCGCGGTGCCGATCCGCTCGCCGATCGTGACCGGCAGGTCGAACCACTGCTCGTCCCAGCCGCGGATGAGCCGCCCACCCCACATCTCGGTGACGAAATTCGCGAGCCGGTCGGCGCTGGCCTTGACGGGTCTACCGAGCGAGTTGCCGTCGAGGTAGGCGACGATCTCCGGATCGTCGCTGCCGAGGAACCGGCCGGGAAAGTCCCGCAGCGGGTCTGCCTCGTCGAGAGCCTGTGCGTGCGTGGCGAAGTCGACAGGGGTGGTGGTCACGTGGTCAGACTCCGATCTCGGTGCGTACCGCGAACAACTCGGGGAAGAAGGTGAGATCCAGTGCGCGCTGCAGGAAGCCGACCCCGCTGGATCCGCCGGTGCCTTTCCTGGTGCCGATGGTGCGCAGCACCGTGCGCATGTGCCGGAACCGCCACAGCTGGAAATTCTCCTCGAGGTCGACGAGCTCCTCGAACGTCTCGTAGATCGACCAATGCTTCTCCGGCGCTAGGTAAATGGACTTCACCAGCGGAATCAGGTCGGGGTCGAGGACGTAGGCCTTCGTCACGTCCCGATCGAGCGTCGACTGCGGTACCTCGAATCCGCTGCGTGAAACATGATGCCAGAACGCGTCGTAGAGGCTCGGCTCTGTCAACAAGGTCTGCAGGTCGTCGTGCGCCACCGGGTCCGAGGCGAAGACCTTGAGCAACGCGGCGTTCTTGTTGCCGAGAATGAACTCGAGGGCACGGTACTGATGCGACTGGAAGCCGGATGCGCTGCCGAGCACGTGCCGGAACTGCGCGTACTCCGTCGGCGTCAGCGTCGCGAGGACCGACCACTGCTCGGTCATGGACTTCTGGATCTGCTTCACCCTGGCAATGCATTTGAGGGCAACGCCGGGGTCGTCGGCCTCGAAACCCGCACGCGCCGCGCGGATCTCGTGCAGCACGAGTTTGAGCCACAGCTCGGTGGTCTGGTGCTGGATGATGAACAGCAGCTCATCGTGATGCTCCGGTCGCGTCCGCGGATGCTGGGCGCTGAGCAGAACATTCAGGTCGAGATAGTCGCCGTAGTTCATCTTGGCGCTGAAATCGGTGACGATGTCGTGTTCCAGTGCGCGGGTATTGCGCTCTACGGTCATGCGAAAACCCCACTCGTTCGGTGCTACCTACCTCCCACCGTATGACATTATCGTGACGCACGCCAGGTATGTGTCATAGAAGGGTAAGGTGGCGCATATGTACGTCGTCTTCGGGCCCGACGCGGTCAAGGACTGGCGCACAGCCGCCGAACTGCTCGCCGAGGCCTTCGCCGCGCACGAGGTGACCGGCGAGCTGGTGCCGACGAGTGATCCGGCCGAGTTCGCGGCCGCCGTCCGGGCCGTAGCCGACGATGCGGAATTCATCGTGGTCCCCGGTTCGGCCGCATTGCCCGACGTCGCCGATCGACAGGTGATCCGGGTGGATTTCGGACGGTGTCCGCTGGACACTGCACCCGGAGTCCGAGCGCACATCCGTGGGCGCGGCCTCGTCGGCCTCCGCTACGCCGTCTCGAGTTGGTACTTCCGCCGATTCCATGCACCGGCCGTGCACACCTACGGCACGCATCCGCAGCAATGGGCTGACCTGCGCACGCCGCCGGGGCCTGGCCCGTTTCCCGTGGCGGTGCTGATCCACGGGGGATATTGGAAGCCGTGGTGGGACGCCGACATCATGGACGCCCTTGCTGTCGACCTCACCGCCCGCGGGTATGCCACCTGGAACATCGAGTACCGCCGCCCGATCGAATCCGATTGGCAGACAACGGCGGACGACGTTGCCGCCGCATATGCCGCGCTCGCCGACCTTCCGGAGGCGAACCGGCTCGACCTGGATCGGATCGTCGTCGTCGGGCACTCGGCGGGTGGGCAGCTTGCGCTGCGCCTGGCTGCGGATGCGCCGACGCCGCGGCCCGCGCTGGCCGTGAGCCTGGCCGGTGTCCTCGACCTGCACCCGGCGTGCGAGCGCTCGCTGGGCGACAACGCGGTCTCGATGGCCCTCGGTCGCCGCTACAGCGCGGAGGTCCACCGGCACAGCTCGCCGATCGAACGACTGCCGATCGGGATCCCGCAGCTGGTGGTCGTCGGGCTCGACGACGACCCGGATCTGTTGGAGATCAGCAGGCATTACGTGGATCGCGCGACGGCGGCGCACGACCCGGTCGGCTTCATCGAGCTGCCGGGCGACCACTTCGCGGTGATCGACCCGAGCGCCGAGATCTGGCGGCACACTATGGATTCGGTGTCGCACACCCTCGGCGTCGGTGGCGAAATGTCGGATTCGGCTTAGCATTCCTGCCGATTCTCGGCTGCTCGACGGAAAATGTCCGTTCGCCTGCCGCTTGTATTGCCCCGAAAACTGTTGGCTTTCGGCGATTTTCGGCGCTACATAGGCTTGCCCGCACACAATCCGCACGACTCCGAGTGAGTCCTGCAGATCCGGACAAAATCCGAAATGTGTGGACACATACGGCAATTCCGTCGATATCAGCGGCGGTTGGCCGGAAATATAGTGCTAGGTGGGACAACGGAATGAAGGTTGGCGTCACGGGTGGGTCGGGATTCATCGGCTCGTATGTCTGTGAGGAACTGGTGCACCGCGGTCACGAACCCGTGATCTTCGACCACCGACGCCATGCGGGGAAGCAGCCGTACGAGGTCATGCTCGGCGACATCCGCGACGGAACCGCGATGACCGAGCTCGCCGCACACTGCGAAGGCATCATCCACCTCGCCGCCGTGCTCGGTACGCAGGAGACGATCAAGCAACCGCGCCCCGCTGCGGAGACGAATCTTGTTGGTGGACTGAACTTCCTGGAAGCAGTGACGCAGTACGACCTGCCCGGCGTTTACATCTGCGTCGGCAATCACTGGATGAACAACAGCTACTCGATCTCCAAGACCGCCGTCGAGCGGTTCGTGCACATGTTCAATGCCTATCGGGGCACCCGCGTCACCAACGTCAGGGTCGTCAATGCCTACGGGCCGAGGCAGACCGCTGCGGCGCCGTTCGGCGCGGGCAAAGTACGCAAGTTCACCCCCGCGGTGATCTGCCGTGCGCTGTCGGGATGGCCGGTGGAACTGTACGGCGGCGGCGTTCAGCTCTCCGACATGGTGTGGGTGGGTGACGTTGCGCGAGTGCTGGTTTCGGCGCTCGAGGCGGCGGGAAACGGCGTGGTGCCCGACGCGGTGATGGAAGTGGGGCCCGCGCATTCGCAGTCGATTCGCTCGGTGGCCGAGCTGATCATCGATCAGTGCGTCGCGCTCGGACACCCGAGGGTGCCGATCGTCGATCTGCCGATGCGACCCGGTGAGGAGGTCGGCGCGACGGTGCGCGCGGACCCGATGACGTTGCCCGCCATCGGCGTCGACCCGGCATCGCTGCTGCCGCTGGCGGACGGCATGCGCCGCACGATCGAGTGGTTCATCGAAACCCGTGGCACGCACTGGACGGCGCCGGAGCCGTGCGAGACAGCAACGGCGTGACGTGATGGTGAGCGTCACCGTGGTGGTGCCGTGCCGCGACGAGCAAGACAATGTGGTTGCGGCGCATCGGGCGATCGTCGACGAACTCGGCGCGCACGACGTGGAGGTGTTGTTCGTCGACGACGGCAGCGTCGACGAGACCCTGCCGTTGATCATCGGGCTGGCCGCCGAGGACGAACGGGTGCACTACATTTCGTTCGCCCGCAACTTCGGCTTCGAAGCCGCCTTCGCGGCGGGCTACAAGTACGCGGCGAAGGCGTGGATTCTGCACGTCGACGCCGACCTGCAGAGTCATCCGAGCCAGGCGCATCAGCTGATCGCGGCGGCCACGGATCGGGTGGACGCGGTCTTCGGCGTGCGGGACCAGCGCAAGGATCCGCGGCTGCGGCGTTGGGGATCGACGCTGTCGGACGTGATCGCGCGCCGCGTGCTCGGCATCGAAATGCCGCAGGGGGCAACCACGTTTCGGCTGGTGCGCACGGGCGTCGCGCGCCGCATTGTCGAGTTGCGGCGTCCTGCACCGTATTTCATGGCGTCGCTGCCCGCGGTGACGAATCGGTATGTGACTGTGCGGACGGCGCACCAGGCGCGGCGAGCAGGTTCGTCCAAGTTCACCGTCGTTCGGCTGGCCAGGCACGCGCTCGACCTGTATGTCGGGCATTCCACCGCACTTGCCTCCGGTGCGACGCTGCTGGTGGCCGCGGCTACCGTCGTCGGGGCGGTGGCACTGGTGCTGCTCGGCGCCGGGGTCATCGGGATCGCCGCGGCACTGTCGGCGGTGCTGTTCACCCAGGTGGCGGCCTTGCCGACGATCGCGCTGACGCTGCACTACTCGGTCATGGTGGCTCGGCGCACCGATCGGGCGCTGTACTACGTGCGAGCCTCCGACCTGGCCATCGATGATTCCGACCGGCTGCACCTGGAGCGTGTCACGATCGGTGGTGGCGTGCGATGACTCCTACCTTGGTGATCCTCGGTGGCGCCGACGGTGCCACGTCCACCTTCCGCCGTGCCCGCGAACTCGGGTACCGCACCATCTGTGTCGATCGCCGCGGTGACGCGGTCGCCCGGCCACTCGCCGACGAGTTCGTGCAGGCCAGCATCCGCGATCCGGAGCTGATCGCGGCCGAACTCGACGGGCGCACCGACATCGCCGGCGTGTTGTCCCCGGCCAGCGACACCGGGTTGCCTGCTCAGCGGTGGCTGGCGCAGCAGTGGCGGTTGCCCGATCCGGTCGCCGCGACGGCGGTGCTTGCGTCGCAGGACAAGTCGTACTTTCGTGCGGTGTGCGATCGGCTGGGGTTCCCCGGCTACGGCTATGTCGCGGGTCCCGCCGACGGTGAACTCGTGCTGCGGGCCGCCGCCCTCCGGTTCCCGGTGTTGGTCAAACCCCTTGATGCACAGAGCAGCCGAGGCATCCAGGTGTGCGCCGACGTGTCCGAGGTCGCGGCCGCGGCGCGGGTGGCGGCGCGCTACGCCAGCGCAGGGGAGGTGATCGTGGAAGAACAGCTTGTCGGAAGTCACTACAGTGCAGAAGCATTCGTCGATGGGGGACGGATCGCGTTCGTCGGGGTCAGTGCACGTACGCTGACCCCCGCACCGTACTTCGTGACGACGGCACATCGCGTGCCCGCCGATCTCGCTGCCGCACAGCAACACGCGTTGATCGGGCTGCTCGACGAGCTGGTGGCCGAGTTGGGTTATCTGCGTGGACCATTGACCATCGATCTGCTGATCGATCCCGCGGGTCGGCTGCACCTGATCGAAATGGGCGCCCGCGTCGGCGGCAACGGCCTCGGCGAGCTGGTCCGGCATGCCTACGGCGTCGACACCGTTGCCGCCTCGATCGCCGCCGCGACCGGCGGTGCGGCCGACGTGGTTCCGACGCGGTCGCGGGCGGCGGTCTCGGAAGTCCTCTATACCGACGAGGCGGGGGTGGTTGCCGACGTGGTCGGCGCCGACGCCGCCGCGACCGTACCGGAGCTGGTTGAGTTGATTCTGTTCGCACGTCAGGGACAAGCGGTACTTCCGTACCATAATGCGGCAAACAAGCTGGGGCACTTCGTCGTTGTCGCCGACAGCCCGGACGGGGCGGCGGCCGCTGCCGCGACCGTGCGCGCCATGCTTCGCTTCGAACTGAGTGGTGCCGCATGAAACCGGCGGTGCGCAGCGCGGTGCTCGCGGCACTGGCGATCGTCGCCGCGGGCTTGGTGTGGTTGGCGTCGGGGCGCGAGCAGAGCATCCAGAATCTCTGGACCCTGCTGGCCTCGCTGATCCCCTTCGTGCTGGCGGCCGAGACGATCGCGAGCCTGCGGCCGCACTGGTTTCAGCGCGGGCGGCTCATCGAACTCTGTGCTCTCGGTGCGTTTCTCGTCGTGTTCTGCTTCCTCGTCCCGAAGATCTTCGCCGCCGCGATCGACAACGATTTCGACAAGCTGTACTCGTGGATGCGGATCCTGGTCCCGCTGCTGATCCTGTGCCTTGCCCTCATGCTCCGGTTGGGTGGTGCGGCACCGGCCGTCGCCCGCCGGGTCAGCTACGCGGGCATCCTCGTCATGCTGTCGGGGATCGAGGATCTCGCGTTCCAACTGCTGCGCGGCAAACCGCTGGCTGCGCAATGGGATTGGGCCGACCACATGACGGTGCGGCTCGGCCATGTCGCGAGCCGCAACGAGGCGCTGGCGTTCATCGTCGTGCACCTGCTGCTTGCGGGACTGGTGCTCTTCCTGCCCGACCGGTTCTGGCATCGCCTCGGTGGCGGGTTCCGCCGTCGCACTGCGGGTTTGCGGCGCGGAGCGAACAGTCAGCGGGGCAGTAGCGCCAGGCAGCGAGCGGACGCGCGCACCCGCTGATGGTATCGACTCCTGCCGCGCGGTCGACGCTGCCCGCGGTGCGCACGGTGGTGTCGCTGGTGCTCGGGCGCGGCGGATTTCGCATTGCCTACCACGGGATCGGGCTTGTCCTGTTGGCATGGTGGGGCGCAGAGGTTTTCGCGATCTACGCGAGCGCGGTCGGTGCGACGGCGTGGCTCGCGCTGCTGAGTTCCGGGCCGGAGAAGGCGGTGCTGAAGCTCGTCCCTCGGTTGCCGAGAACCGGCGGGGTGGTCGCTCGTACCGCAGTGCTCACCTCGGCCCTGCCGCTGGCTGTCGCGCTGGTGCTGGTGCTGGTGCTCGCGACCGCAGGTTCGGTGGTGGTGGTCTATCCGCTCGCGGCGGCGTGGAGCGCGGCGCTCGGGTTGCTCACGGTGCTGGTCGCGGTGCATCGCGCGTCGGGTCGGCCGATGCACGACAGTCGGGGGTTTCTCCTGCTCGCCGTGCTGCTTCCGGTGGCAGTGCTTGCCGGTGTGAGCGGCGGGCTTTCACCTGGCGGGCAGTTGGCGCTGCTGGCCGCGGTCACGCTGGGTGTCGCGCTGTGGTCGGCGCGAGGTGCGGTGCCGATTGGTGCGCTGCTTGCGCGCCCGCGGCGCGGCGCCACCACCGCGATTGTGCGTGCCGAACTGCTGCTCGGCCTGTACGAACCGTTGGGGAGCGCGGCCGTCGGGGTGCTCTATGCGGTGCTCGCGCTCAGCGGCCAGCGGGAGGCGAGCACGACCCTGTATCTGGCGCTACTGATGTCGAGCGTGGTCGGCTCGTTGACGCTGTACCTGTTGCGGATCTACCAACCCGTTTCGTCGCTGCGGCTGCGCGGTACGGGCGCGCGGGCCGGTGTCGATATCGCCCGCAGACTGCTGATCGTCGGCCTCGGCGCGGGTGTCTTCGGCTGTGCTCTCGTCGGTGCGGTCGCCGGGCAGCTGTCGGCCGCGGCGCTGATTGTGCTGCTGCTCTGTTTCGAGATCCCGATTCATGCGGTCGTCAGCCTCGCACTGTTCCTGTTGGAGAATGCCGGACGGCAGCAGCTGACGATTGCGGCGGCAAGTGCCGCAACACAATTCGTTGCGGTCGCGGTGCTTGCCGCGCTGCTCGTGCCCGCGCACGGACCGCCTGCGGCGCTCTGGGTGCTGGTCGCCTCCTACGCCGTGCTCGCGGCGACGACGCTGCCGCGCCTGCGGTCGGAACAGGGGAGTTGATGCACGTCGAGACCTTCGACCCGCACCGCGAGGCGGCACCGCCGTGGTGGGAGGACTGGCGGCAGTCGGCCGGACTGCGCGCGACCTGGGCTTGGGACGTGCTCGCCGCCGCAGGCCCTCGACTCGGCATCGCCATCGTGCGCGACGGCGGCGATATTGCCGCGATGGCGGCGGCGCGCTGGATGGGGGTGGCCAATGTCGCCGCACCGGGCAGCACCGGCCAGCCTGGCTGGTGGGTGGCCGAGCCAGGAAGGGAGACAGAGCTTTTCGCGGTGCTCGCGCGGGGCCTGCGCGCCCGCTTTCGCTACGCGGTGCTCGGCACGCTGTGGCGCGAACTCGAGCTCGGCCAGGCCGAGGCGTTCGGCGGTGTCCGGATCATCAGGACGGTGAATCCGACTGCGGTGCTGCCGGTCGCGTGGCCCGACGAGCAGGGCTGGCTGCGCACGCTGTCGTCGAATCGACGCCGGAGCCTGCGGGCGGAGGCCAGGTGGTTGGCTCGCGATCAAGACCTCATCGCGGGAAGTGGGCCCGCCGCGGCACTCGACGCCGATCAGCTGATCGAGCTGTTCCGCCGGACCGAGGCGAAGTACGACGGCCTCGGCCGGGCGCCGCGCATGTCCGACGAATGGCTGCACCGACTGCTGCGCCGCCCCGATGTGTACGCGGTGCACTATCACGACTCGGCGCGAAAACTGCTGGCGGCGTTCACGATTCTCGATCATCCGAGCTGGCCGCTGGTGCATCGGTGGGGCGCGCTTCCCGTCGCGGAGGGGGGTCGCAAGCATCTGTACTTCGATGCCTTCCGGCGCACCGTCGGGTGGGCGGCGGCCGAGAAGCAGGGGCTGATCTGGGGCAAAGGGCTACCCGATGTCAAAACGCGTCTCGGGTGTCACCTGGAAGCGCGTTATGCCGTCGCTGTCGCCGCGCGCTGAATAGTAGTAAACGCAGCCATAAACAGTGCGTCTTTATCTTCGCGGTAAATTGCGCCGTAATCGGCGCGTGCCGTTCCCTGGATTTCGTGACTGTTTTTGTAGGGTGAAATAGTGACGGTGCTGCTGAGTCGGGGGCAGGACAATGTGCTCGAAACCGAGCACATCATGGTTTCGGTGCGACACAGTGCGGCGGTGGACTTGTCCGCCTTGCTGCTCACCGCGAAAGGCATGGTCCGGACGGACGCCGATCTTGTCTTCTACAACCAGCCCCTCGGCGAGGGGGTGCGCCTGGTCCGCACCACGGGCGAGCCGAGCGCCTTGGTGATGGACCTGGGCGCCGTCCCCGCCGACATCGACCACGTCCGAGTCGTCGTCACCCTCGACGATCAGCAGGACGGCTTCGACAAATACGCGGCGCCGGATTTGCGAATCGACGACGCTGCAGGAAATCGCTTGTGCGACTACGTCATCGACGGTGTCGGCGCGGAATCCACGGTGGTCGCCGTCGACTTCGACCGCAACGAGTACGGCTGGCAACTCCGCCCCCTCGGCCAGGGTTACGCGGACGGCTTCGCCGCACTGATCACCGCGCACGGCGTCGAGGTCGGCCACGCACCCAGGTTGGTGGTACAGCGTCTACCTGCCGAGGAGCTGCCGGAACCACTCAGCCCGAGCGAGTTGGCCACGCGCCCCGAAATAACTCTGTGCGAACCGGGCGGCGCGGAACTGTCCCATGTGAAAATGGCATTGGGCTGGGACCCGGTCCGCGAACCGGGGCGATTCGGATTGCGCGAAGCCGATATCGACCTCGACGCATCGGCGTTGGTCTTTTCCGGGCGAGAACTACTCGATGCGGCTTTCTACGGTCAATTGTCCTCGAAAGACGGTGCTGTCCGCCATCAAGGCGACAACCTCACCGGTGCAGGCAATGGTGAAATGATCTCCGTCGACCTCACCCGCTTGCCTGGCCGGGCCTCGACCGTCTTCTTCGTCGTCACGTCGTACGCGGGCCACACCTTCGAACGGGTGCACAACGCATATTGGCGCTTGGTCGACGGTGGCACCGACCTGGAGCTCAGCGGCGGCAACCTCCGCGTCGGCGGCAACCACACCGGCATGGTGGTGGCGAAAGTCCAGCGGACCGACGAGATCTGGCGATTTCGGGCGCTGGGTGCACCCATTCAGGCGGGCCACCCGGTCGAGGCCGCCGAGCAGGTGGCTCCCTACCTCTGACCTTTCTCGAATACGGTCAGTCGACGAGTGCGCCGCAGGACAGATTGAGGATTGCGCCAGTCATCGCGCCCGCACCGTCGGATGCGGCAAACACCGCTGCCTCGGCGACCTCGGCCAGGCGGGGGAGCCGTCCGAGGCGGGTATCGGCGATCAGCGGCCGCAGCTCAGGATCGTCCGCCGCCAGGCCAGGCACGGTTTCCGGAGTGAAATTGGGTCGCAGGCACACCACTCGCACACCCTGCCTGCCGACTTCGCCCGCGAGGCTGCGCGTCAATGCCTCGACTCCGGCGCACGCGATATTGAATCCGCCCATCCGATGCCGGGATTCACCGGCCGCGGTGCTCGACAACAGCACAATGGCGCCGGATCGCTGCGCGGTCATTCTGCGCGCGGCCGCCGTCGCGGTAATGAAATGTGCCCGCGCACCCTCGATGATCGGCGTCATGAAGTCGGTCAGCTCCATGTCGACAAGGGGTATGTCCTGAACTTCATTGACATTCACCGCGTTGAACGAGATGTCGAGGGAACCTGATTGCTCGACCACCTGGTCCGCGTGGGCTTCCACGGACGCTCGATCGTGCACATCGACCTGCGCGACGGTGGCCCGCCCACCACTGCCGATGATCTCGTCGGCCACCACGTCGAGCGTCTTCTTGGTCCGCCCAACGAGATACACGTGCGCGCCCTCGCGCGCGAAGGCCCGCGCCACCGCGCCACCGATGCTGCCTGCCGCGCCGTAGACCACAGCGTTCTTGTCGTTCAATCGCATATCGGTACAGACGGTGCCCACCAACCAAAATCATCGCCGGACTCTGCCTGCGCCGATGTTGTGCCGTCGACACATTGATCGGAACGCATCGGCCGGGGAGTATGGAGGACGTGGGCAAAGGTGCGGGGACCAGGGGGAATCCATGGGTAGCGCTGCGCCCTGACGAAGACGCCGACCAAGTCGGCACCGACGTCTCCGCCGCACACGCCTCCTTCGTCGAGCGCGGTGCGGCGCACGCGCCGGTCCGCGAAGTCATCGAGGCGTCCTGGCTCCGCAGCCGCGGCAACGGCGTCGACCCGGACCGGCAGATCGGCCGGACCGCGCTCACCGGAACCGAATTGGAACGCTACCGGCGCACCCACCCGATGTCCTCGGTCCGCCCGGTCGTGCAGACTCTGCTGGTCGAAGACGCCGAAGACACCGGGCTCCTGGTGGCGCTCAGTGACGCCCGCGGCCGATTGCTCTGGGTAGCAGGCGATTCGGCGGCCAAGGACCGAGCCGCCACCATGAACTTCGTCGACGGCGCCGACTGGAGCGAAGCCGCCGTCGGCACCAACGCCCCGGGCACAGCCCTCGCCCTCGACCATTGTGTGCAGATCTTCGGCGCCGAACACTACAGCCGCCTGGTGCACCCATGGAGTTGCGCCGCAGGCCCGGTCCACGACCCGGCCACCGGCCGAATCATCGGGGCCATCGACATCACCGGCGGCCCCCGCGTCGCGGCTCCGGAAGTCCTGTCGCTGATCAGAGCCACCGTCGCCGTAGCCGAATCCGAACTCCGAGCCCACCCGATCGCCTGCCATGAGACGCCGCGGGTCGAACTACTCGGCGCGGCCCCCGCCCTGTTGTTCGGCAACGAACGAATCACGCTGTCGCGCAGGCACTCCGAAATCCTGCTCCTGCTCATGGAGCATCCAGAGGGTCTGGGGACCGAACACATCGCCGTGCTGTTGGACGAACGAGACCTCGACGCGGTCACCGTCCGCGCCGAAATCTCCCGCCTCCGTAGGATTCTCGGCGGCACCACACTCGGCTCCCGCCCCTACCGGCTACTGACAGAACTCGATTCGGACCTCGGCGAGCTGCGTAACGGCCTGCGCCGCGGCGACATCGCCGCCGCAATCGCGTGTTACCGCGGCCCGCTGCTCCCCACCTCACGCGCACCCGGCGTCGGCCGCATCCGCGAATCGCTGCGCGCCCGCCTGCGCGCCGCCGTCCTGAAATCCCGCGACCCCGCCATCCTCAACTGGTGGATCGCCTCCGTCGAAGGTCGCGAAGACCGCACCGCTTGGTCGGCCTATCTCGCTTCCCTGGACCGTGATTCCTCGCTCTACGCACAGGTACGAGCCCAACTCGCCGTCTTGGACCAAGAACTGACCGCCCACTGAACCGTTCGGATGATCGAGCAACAGCAGGCAGTCATCTCCGATGATTTCTGGCATTCTGGCCGCTATGGACACGGATGCCTTGTCTCAGCGGTTGTTCCAGAACCTCACGGGTGCGCTGGAGATGTACGCCATCTACTTGGGTGAGCGCCTCGGTTACTACCGGGCGCTCGCCGATGGCGGCCCGATGACCGCCGCGGAACTGGCCGCCACCACCGGAACAGCGGAACGCTACACGCGCGAATGGCTCGAGCATCACGCCACTGCCGGGTTACTGGAGGTGGACGGCGACCATCGGTTCACGCTGCCGCCGTCGCACATCCCGGTGCTGGCCGACCGGGACAGCGTGCTGTTCGACACGCAGCACAGCATCAACCTTGTCCGCGTCGGCCGTCGGATGGCCGATCTGGTGGAGGCATATCGGACCGGTGCCGCGCCGCCGCCGATTCCGTGGGAACCCGAGGGCCGGGCCGAGTCGAACCGGCCACTGTTTGTCAATCTGCTTGGCAAGCAATGGCTTCCCGCCATTCCGGAGATCCACGAGCGACTCTCGTCCGGGCCGGCCAGGGTCTGCGACATTGCCTGCGGTCTCGGCTGGTCGAGCATTGCGATGGCGCTGGCGTATCCGACACTGACCGTCGACGCCATGGACCTGGACAAGATGGCCATCTCCGCCGCGCAGCAAAACGCTACCGCCGCAGGCGTATCCGATCGTGTGACCTTCGCCGCGACGGACGCCGCCGGCTTGGCAGGCACCGAGAAGTACGACCTCGTCACCATCATCGAGGCACTGCATGACATGACTCACCCGGTCGCCGCACTGGCTGCCGCGCGGAAATTACTGGCGGAGAAGGGATCTGTCCTGGTCGTCGACCTGTGGACGGAAGACGAGCTCACGGCTCCCGGTTCCGTGCGAGAACAACAGGAATACGGGTGGAGCCTGACCGCCTGCCTGCCAGGCGCCATGGGTGACCAGACCTCGGCTGCGACCGGAGCCGTCATGCGCCCGGCGACATTACGGACGTACGCCCACGAGGCAGGCTTTACGAACGTGACGATCCACCCGATCGACAACGACAAGTTCCGGTTTTACGAACTGACTTGACCCGGGTCTTCGAGCATCCGCAACTGCTGCGATTGGCTTGCGCTAGTCGGTGATTCCTGCGAAGAGGTCAGTTTCTGGAGTGGGTGCTGCGGTGGTGTCGTGGATTCGGATGTAGTCCTCCTCGGCGAAGACGGTTGCCCATTGGTTTTCGGGCACCTTTGCCGCCGTTGAATCGGCGAGTTGGTCGGTATGTGCGTACACGGCCTGTCGTTTGCGGTCCAGCACCGAGCCGACGTCGATGGTCGTCGTGATTGCTCGATCGATCCGATCAGTTAGTTTCACTCGGTCGGGATCTGGTGTTGGACGGTGGAATCCGTTGTCGGCCAATGCCTCGTAGACGCGTCGCCAATACCGCGTGCCGTGCGCGCTGTAATAGAGTTTCGCGGCAATACTGGTCGACTCCACCGCGAGTGCTGTGGCCTGTGCGGCGTGGCGGTGATCGGGGTGGCGGGTGCTGTCCGGCTCGTGGGTCAGGACCACCTGCGGGCGATGCTGTTCCAGCAGTCGACCGATGTCGCCCGCGACGCGTTCCACCGGGACACCACGAAAGAGTGTCGAAAGGTACGGCTGCTCCCACTCCACCGTGCCGGAATCGTGGTAGCCGAGTAGTTCGACGGTGTCGACCGACAGATGTTCGCAAGACCGGTGAAGTTCGGCCAGACGAGCCGCCGCTGCCGCCCGGGTGTCGTGATCGGGATCCGGCCTTCGCCCGTAGGGTCGGTCGCCGAATTCGCCGTTGGTGCAGGTGACCAGCACAGTTCGAACACCACGAGCGGCGTAGAGGGCCAACGTTCCGCCGATAGTGGTCGCTTCGTCGTCCGGATGGGCAAGAACTGCCATCAACGTTCTGCGAGTCATACCAGCACGGTACAAACCACCGAAGCGGTCCTCGCCATCGCCGGTTGGCTGATCGCGAAACAGACGACAATTCAACGAGATCAGGTAGGGCGGACGCCGATAGGCTGGCGGAGCGTTCGGCCGCCGGAGCCGAAACGGGTTGCGCGAGTTAGGTTGACCGTTGGCAAAGCAGACGATTTCGAGTGGGCGAAGGTCCGCGATAGACAGCGCGGAGCGCCGATGGCGGGTCGTCTGGCTGCTCACGATCACCGTGCTGTTGGCGGCGGCCCTCGTGGCATCAGCCGCCATCCTCCTGGCGCACCGGTTCTATCGGATGCAGGTGGTCTCCGGCTTTGTCCCGCTGATGTGCTGGATCGTGACAGTGGCGCTGCTTGTCCACGCAGCGAAGACCGGTCGGTGGCGCACGTGGACCTGGTTCGTGCCCGCCGCTGTCCTGGCGCTGGAGATGGTGCCTCTCGTACCGCTGATGATGTTGTTGGCGATCTTCGGTTCGAGTGACGGCAAGGTCGTGGTCGTCGGGGTGAGTCCAGACGGTCGCTACGAGGCCGTCACGCACGATGTGAACGCCGTGATCGACACCCTCTGCGGCGTCAGGCTGCGGGAGCGCGACGGCCTTTTCAGCAGGCAGACCCGCGTGTGGACGGCAGCTGAAGGTCAGCGATGTCCACGGCGTGTGTCCTTCACGGAAACCAACACGATCAGCATCATTGATGCGCGCGGCCGGGAAATCACGGCACACTTCGACCCCGACCGGCTGGAGGTAGCGCAGGTCTTGGAGCCGCCGTCGTGACCGATGAACAGTCCGATATTCGCAGCCGACCGACTGTCAACGGCCGCGCGGCGGTAAGGTCTGCGCCACTTCCATCCGGTCACGATCGAACGTTGTCGTCATCGGCGCACTGTCCTTCCGCTCGGTGACGCTGATCGTGGTGTCGTCCGGGAAGTACACGCGCACTGGACAATTCCCTTCGATCCGCTGCCATGCCAGCGCCTGTCTGCTGAACAATCCGCCGCGTTCGCGCAACCACACGCGGCATGAGGGTTCGAACCCGTCCGAGAACGACTCCGTGACGGCTTCATAGCGCCCATCGGGACTCACCTCGACGGCCCTGACCGTTCCGCGCCCGCCGGTGCCGGCTGCGCTCGACAAGAAAATCGAGATCGGCCACGCAATCATCATCAACGACATCAGGACAACGCCGGTTGCGGTGCGCACCCACCGTCTACACCGACACAGCCTCGAGACGAAGTGGCTGTAGACCGCCGCGCCCACAGTCCAGCACACAGGCAGGACCATGACGAACGCCCACGTGGGAACAAACGGGAGCTGATAGTAGCGGCGGGGCGTAGCGCCGATGAACCACGCCCCCACCCCTGCCGCGAACAGCGCGACGACAGCAAGCACCCACCCGATCTGCCGTACTCGAAACGCCCGATCTGCCGAGGTTGGTTCCGCAGCCGTCTCTTCAGTTGTCTTATCATTCAACGCATTTCCCGCTCACTCGATGCGCGCCCGACCCTCCCGATCGAGCACGCTGACAGCGTAGAGCGTCAAGAACGGCTGCGAGTGATCCGTTCGAACAGTTCCTCGAGTGGTTCGCCGATGTCTCGGCCGAACTGAGTGAGGCCGTAGGTGACCTGGGGTGGGGTTGTCGGCTCGACCATCGGGGTGCCGGTCGTCGACCCGGCCGACATTGCCGAGGTCGCGGCGGCCTGCCTGCTGGACAACCAGCACACCGGTGGCGTGTACGAATTGACCGGGCCGGAGGTGATCACGCCGCGCAGGCAGGCCGAGACCATCGCCGCAGCGCTCGGCTCGCCGGTGCGGTTCCACGACCTCACCCGCGAGGAAGCCAACGCCGAAATGGTCCGATTCGTGCCAGCAGAGCTCGCCGACGACACCCTCGACATCATCGGTTCCCCGAACCCGGCGGAGCTACAGATCAGCCCGGACGTGGAGCGCGTCCTCGGCCGCGCCCCGCGCCCCTTCGCCGACTGGGTCGCCCGCAATATCGCCGCATTCCGCTGAGAGTTCTGAACCGCACTACACCTCAGCCGGGTAAGCCGCGTGGCATATAGCAGCGCGGCGTGATTGGCCAGCATCGCCCGAGATACTTTGCTGGACAGGCGATCAGGGGGCATTGAGGTAACTAGCCTCTCGGGCGATGCCGCCCACAGTGCCCCCTGAGCACCTGACCAGGATCCTGTCTTCGTGCATTCCGACGACAGTGGGCGAAGACGGGGGGAATGGAGCGTGTGCGTTGGCCTCGGAGGCGTTGACGGGAGTGCGGGTGACCTCACGATCGGCAAGGAATTTGCTGCGACTCAATTCCTTGTGCGCGTGATTCCTTCAGCCTCGCAGGGTGGCAATGGCTTTCTCGATGCGGCGTTGGCGCGTGTCAGGCTTCTTCGCGCTTTCGATGGAGTGCACGTGCTCGCGTTTGCGGCTGTGGGCGAGGTTGTCGTAGGCGGCGCGGGCGACGGGGTCGGCGTCCAGGGCTTGGGTGAAGTCTGGGGGTTCGACGACGACGCGTGGCTCTGTGTCGAGTTCGAGCTCGACTTCGACCTTGTCGCCGATCGCGACTCCCGCGGCCTGCCGGTTGGCGTTGCTGAGGCCGAGCAGGTGGCGGCCGCGCATGAGAGCGACTCGGCTCTTCCAGGAGTGCCCGTTGATCGTGATCGTCACCGGCGGCCGTGCACCCTCGCCGAGCGCTGCCACCACCTCGGGTGGAACTTCCAGGCCACGCATGGGCTCGGGTGGCTCGACGTGGGTCCAAAACTTCATGATCTCTCTCCTGTTGTTCTGCCTGCTCGGGATCGTGGCTACTCGGCGTAAGGCTGGTCGGTTCCCTGGGCGCTCAGGCTGTTGCTTCCCACGCGAACCCGTCGGGGTCGGTGAACGAGCCGATGCCGCTGTTCATGACGATGCGGTGTGATCCGCTGCCTTCCAGGGCGACGCCCGCTTCCTTGGCGGCAGCCTTGCGTGGGTACAACGCCAGGGTGACCGGGGAGCCCGAGCTCGCGAACTCGGCGTACTTGCCGCCGAAGCTCTTCGACACCGTCAACCCGCGATCGGCGTAGAACTGCTTGCTGGCCTTCACATCCGACACACCCATCAGCAACACCAGGTCGTCGATCTCGCGGGTGAACGGGCCGACATCCTTCTTGTTCGAGGTCGCGATCTTCCAGATCGTGCCCTCCGGCGCCTGCACCACCGCGCTGTAACCCCACAGGCTCTTCTTCGCGGGCTTGAGGACGGTGAACCCGGCGTCGACCGCGGTGCCGACGAGGCTGTCGACGGTCGAGGGCTGCGACACCACCAGCGACAGGATGAATCCACGGAAACCGGTGGTCGGCTCCTGCGCTGCCCGGAACCCGAGCCGGTCACCCAGTCCGAACGCGGCGTCATAGATCGCCGCAGCGGCCTGAGGGTCGGCCACCTCGAGCTGAACGTTGATATCAGTGCTGATGTTTGCGGTGATTTCCATGCTCATAACGCTAAACACGGGCCGCCTGGGTCACATCCGTGCCAACCACGGAACCCACCACTGAGCTGAGACCCGTGGGAGCACGGGCCCGCCTCCCGCGCACCGAGCCACGTCGGCCCGCGGCAAGACTGCACATCTCCCTCCCGAGCGGTCAGCGCCACGACAGTTCGACCTTCGCGCGGAACGCGCGGGTCGCGGGATGGTTTGAGCCTCAGCGAGTCTTACCGGCCGCGGGGCGAACAACGCACGGTCTTGGGGCGGACACCGGCAATACAACGGTTCGCTGTCGGCGATACCGTTTATCCTCGAGTTCATTGGGGCATTCGGCTGAGCACATTGTCCGAGATGCGTTGCTGGACAATTGATCACTGGGAACTGAGGTAACTGGTCTCTCGGCCGATGCCGCCCTCAATTCCCACTGATCACCTGACCAGCTCGTCCATCACAGTGGGGTTCGCTGGTCGTATCGTCGCGTGACGAATCTCCGTTACCAGTGGTTGCCATCGGCCTGCGCAGATGATCTGTGTCGCAGTCGATCTCGTCTCGCGGACCGCGCCAGTTGGCGTCCGACAGGCTGTGTGTGTCGGTCAGTGTGGAAGCTGGTTGTAGAGCCGCGTGAGTTCTTCCGCGGTGGTGCGGGCCGCAGTGCAGCCGTTATCGGCTCTGATTGAGATGATTTCGGACTTTCCGTGATCGGTGGACTGCTCGTCGGTGCGGAGTGTGGCGACAGCCGGCTGTGGAGCGGTCGCGAGATAGATCCAACAGGCACCGGTATACCCGGGGTCGTGGCTCCCGGAACTCTCCACGGCGCGAAGGCCGCCGATCGTGGTTTCCTTCGCGATGAGTCCGCGGGCTCGCTCCCTGCCCATAGACCAACGGTCAGAGTCGAACGCGTAGATGATGTGCTGGAGTGTCGACTCGTCGCCGCGGTCGAGATGGAAGGCGCATGACCAAGGATCCCCGTTGGTCCCATTGTCTGCGAGCGCGGGACGGTGTCCCGGCCCGACCTTGCCGAGCACGGCGCACGGGTCGAGCGTGGCCAGCCGCGAGTTTATATGTGCGCGTTGCGATGTCGCGCGCAGGGGACGTTCGAGCCGGTGCGGAACGGCCGCTGTGGCGATGTCCCGCACGGTCTCGCACACATCGCCTTTCGGGTGATCTCCGATGAAATCGCCGCCGGCATAGACGATGAAGTTGAGATGCCTGCGATCGCTGACCGGCACGTCGGCCGTACAAGACACGCCCTCGACGCCAGGGTGCGGCGTGATCGGGCCCTCGTACTGCGGGCCACCGAGGGGATACATGGTGGCGGTGATCAAGGTGGGGTCGTCCCCGCCACGCGGGTTGAATGACACCCGGCAAGTGTCGAATGTGCCCAATGCGCCGAAGTAGTCCGGCGTCCCGATCCGCTGCATCGCCGCGTCGTCGACGACATAGCCGCACGGGTCGAGCGGGCGGAGGGTGTCGCGGTAAGCGATCATCTCCTGATCCTGCGCCGACAGTAACTGTGGAAATGCGGGCTGTTCGGTTGGCGATGCGGTCGTCGAATTCGTCGGTGTGGACGCACACGACGCTGCGGCGACTGCACCGGACATCAGTAGCGCGGTAGCGACGATCAGGTTCCTCACCGCGCGGATGCTACAAGGCTTCGTTGTATCCGCCTGCCGTGGACATCATGAATCGATCACTGCCTGATCACCTGACCAGTCACGCGCGCGGTGAGTGGTCAGAAGCCGTCATAGAAGCGGTACCAAGGTCCCTCGAAGTGGGTGTAGCTGTCCTCGGGACTGCTGTTGACCTATCAGCTGGTGAGCGTTTCCCAGCAGCCCCATTTTCCACGGCCAGGGACTGGTTCACCGAAACGTCTAGCGTCGCTTTGTTGCGGCGTTGCGCACTTCGGGATCGGGGTCGCTGGCCAATCGCGTCAGTAGTTGGCGGGGCTCGGTGCCGCGGTATCGGTGCAATGCCCAGGCGAGGGCGGAGCGGATCTCGGGGTTGGGATGGTCGACCAGGTGGGCGACGTCGACGACATCACCACGACTGCGGCGACCCAAATCGTAGAGGGCGACGATCACGTCGTCATCGTCGGCCGCATTGCGGAGTTGTTCGAGCAGTTGAGGTTTCGTGGGTATCGGGGGGTCGTCGGAGTATCGGCGGCGGAGGTCGGCGGCCTTGAATTCTCCGCGCCCCAGGCAGGCCGGGCAGGCGCAGGGGCGGCGACCGTGCGAGTCGGGATGGTAGCGCCAGCCGGCGACCTGTCGGACGTGCCGGATCCGATGGAGCTCGGTGGGAGCGATCGAACGAGGAACGACGATTTCGTATCCGCGCGGGTCCTCGGCGTGCAAGATGACGGAAACAGCTTCGGCTGCAGTCATTTCCGCGCCCGAGTTCGAGTAATGGCCGACCTGGACGGTTTCGTCGTCGGGTATGCGGAAATGCACGGCAACGATGAGTCGCTGCCCACCGCGCCGCAATTCGCGCAACCATTGGTGCGACAGCACGTAGGACGGCAACACCGGCAGGCAGAAGACTCCGCGCCTGAAACCACCCGCGGTGATGCCCGCCCGGCGGATTCGCCGCGCGTTCTTCTCCGGTGTCAGGTGCACTAGTAGAGCCACAGCACGAATCGTAGCGATTCCGGGCTGGTGAACGACGATCTCGTTTGCGGCCGAAGCAGAGTCGGCGTACAGCCACTCATGGGCCCTGACAATGGACTCCGCGGCGCGGGCCGCTAACCGAACTGATCCGCAGCGGGCGCGCACACTTTCCAGCGGTCACCTTCTTTGCGGAAATACAGCCGACGGGGCTCGCTCGGCGGGCGTGCAACCAGAGCCGAGGCGACCTCGCCCCGGATGACAACATCGGATACATCGACGGGCCGGCGTTGCCGATCAACGTCCGATTGGCCTCCTGAGTCAGGGTCTTCGCCTGCGGAGGCGCGATCGGTGAAGGTCGCGGCTTCTTCTTCGCACAGCAACTCGGTGACCTGCGCAGCGCTGCCCGACTCCACCGCGCTTGCGAAATCCTTGATCGCCGAGCGTATTCGCGCATCGTCGCCTCGCTCGGGTTGCGTCAGATAAATCACCAGCGCGACAGCGCAACCGATGCCGACAAGCACGAAAACCGCGATGAGCGCGATCATTCGCGCAGGGGTGAGCTGAAAGCGAGACGGCGACGGATCGGTCACGACTACTTGCTCCCCCCGGAGATGAAGGCGTTGGCTTTCACGGTAGCCCATAGACGTAATGCAATGCTACCGTTGGTATTACGGAGGGGTCCTATGTCGCGTCGGCTTGATGAACGCATCCGCCTCGGCACTGTGATGATGGCGGCGCTACTGGTGTGCGCCTCGTTGGTCGGCGCTCCGGTCGTCAACGCGCAACCCTCGCCGGTGCCGACGTCTCCGCTGGCTCCTCCGCCGCCACCGAAACGGATGTGCGAAGCGCAGGAACTGGCCGTGCAGCGCGCCGATCAGGGCATAGTGCGGCACAACGCGCAACGTAACTTGTTCGAATTGCCGCGCGAGCAAGCGGCGTACAACGCGTACAACGCCGAAGCCAACACGCTGAATCAGCAGCTCGCCACCGCGAAGGCCAACTTGCGCAGATGCCTCGACGTGCTGCAACGGATCGTGGACCCAGGGCTGCTCTCCCAGGTGACGCCGCGTCAAATCGAACGGACGACCGCCGCGAAAAACAAAGTGCCGCAGGGCTACACCCTGCCCTACCCGGCTGGCGGCAAGCAGGGGTATGCCGTGCCGACAGATTCACCGGCGCGCGAACTCTACAAAGTCGTGCGATCGATCAGCCCGCCGAGTAAGAGCAAAGTGACCGGTCCGCTCCAGGGGCAGCTTCGGCCTGCCGTCAATGACCCGGACCAGGCCTATCCTGGCGGTCGGGTAGGCAAGGACGCCAAGGGCGGTTCTGCGGTTTCGCTGGACCACGTGGTTTCGCTGGCCGAAATGTTCCACATGCCGGGCTTTCTCGGCTTGACGCCGGAAAACATGATCATGCTCGCCAACGCCGCGGCCGGTCTGCAATGGCTGACGTTCACGGCCAACCGGGCCAAGCAATCACGCAGCGCAGGTGACATACTCGGGGTCGACCCGAACTGGCAGGCCGCGCAGGTAGCCCTGGAGGACCAGGTCCGATCTCAACTGTTGCGCTTGATCCAGGATCTCCTCGAACTTCAAGGAGGACCGTAGTGCCCCGGATCGACCAGGAAGACATCGTTACCGCGCTCGAAGAGGACCGCCCGGTCGAATTCATCGACGCCACCACGATGGACAACGTCCTGGTGCCGGTGCGCTGGCGTCCGATCGCGGCATCCGGTGATCCTGCCGAACGCGCTGCGATCGCCCGCTCGCTGTGGAACAGCGATTTCGTCGAACTGGTTCCGAATTTCGCTGCGGCCCTGGATGAACAACTCGCCGATGTCCGCGTCTGCCTGCTACGCGAGGAGTGCGTGCTCGTCTACGCCGCCGCCGGCGTGGACGAGCCGTGGGTGGTGTGGATCGGCTGGGACCCGAGCGCCGCACGCGATGTGACGCCACCGCTGTGGGACGGCGTCTCCGGCCCGGTCCGCACCTTTCTGCGTGACGTGCACGCGGGCTACACCGCCGAGGACTGGGAATCCTATGGGTTGCTGTCTCCTCGTCAAATGCGCACCTTCGCGACGGAAGCGGGCTTCCCCGACGGAATCCCGGGCTGGGACAAGGATGTTGAAGCAACCCGCATGCTTCGCCTCGGCAAGACCTACAGCGGTGTCACGTACTGGGTATCCCCGGACCTGCCTTCCGACAAAGTCGTTGTCACCTATGAAGGGGACTTCGACATCGAAGACTTGGCCCCTGAATTGGACAAGCTGCTGTCCTACCGCATCGTCTGACCGCCCCTCGTCGCACCGCCTCAGCGCGGATTTCGAGGCCGGAACAGCTAGCGTGACAACAGTTTCGAGCTGTCGCGCCCGGTGAACGCCCAGTTTGCCCCGCGTTACTGATTGCCATACCCCTTCCGCTTCGACGGTGTGTCATACTGTCCTGTTTCGGATTTCACGATTGCGGGGGATTTATGGCCATCAACTACACCGAATACGGTCGCGGAGCAAGCATTCCGTCCCCTACGGCATCGTCGTTTCGCTCGATCCGCGGGCTGGGGTTCGTCGTCGTCGCCGGCGCTGCAGTGGCCACGGGACTGCGCGCGGTCGAGCTGTTGCTCACCTGGGAGCTGGTCGAGCGGTTCGGGGATTGGGAGCGGGACACGGTCGATGCCTCGGCGTACCTCGCGAATCTCGAGGAGGCAACGCAATCCATCAGTGGCGTGGCGTTGACCTCGGTGCTCGTGCAACTACTGGCCAGCGTGCTGTTCGTCGTCTGGGTCTACCGCGCTCGGGCCAACGCTGAATTGCTCTGCTCCGCGCAGCATCGCCTTCCCAAGGTGTGGGCCATCGTAGGTTTTCTCCCACTGGTGAACTGGGTGGTTCCGCCCATCCTGGTCGACGACATCCAGCGCGCGAGCAATCCGACCACACCGCGAAACGCTGTGCGCCTCTTTCCTTCCCCGCTGACGTGGATTGTCGTTGCGTGGTGGTTGTCCTTTGTGCTCGGAGCCTGCACGCTTTTCGTGGCTTACCTGCTCTCTATCGGCGTCCGGTACGGATTCGCACCTTCCTCGGGCCCCGCGCGTGCCGGGTTGCTGGTGCAGTCAACGAGCCTGGTCCTATGGACCACCGCCGTTGTCCTCCTCGCCGTGCTGCTGGCCCGAGTCGGACGATGGCAAGCAGACCGAGCGGACGGCATCGGCGCAGAGCCGATGGAACAGCCGTCGGCGCCGGCTAGTCGACCCGCGGTCCAGGCTGCGCCGAACGGCGGTCTCGGCATGGTCGCGGCCGTGCTGAGCGGCACCGTCGTCATCGGGCCTGCGTTGATCGCCATCGCCTCGCCCAAATATCAGGCGGTGCGCGACGCTCCCGACGGCTCGGCAGCGCATGAAGCGGCAGTGGATGCGTGGGCACCACTGACGCTCTTGGGGACCGCGGTCTGGGCTTTCACGCTGTTCCTCGCCGGAGTGTCGTTCTTGGCTTGGCTGTGGCGGGCCAGGCTCATTGCAGAGCGGCTGGCACCGGGCGGGCACCTGCTGAAACGTGGTTGGACAATCGGCGGCTGGTTTGTCCCCCTGGCCAATCTCATCCTGCCCGCCCTTGTCGTCGGAGACGTGCATCGAGCCAGCCGCACACCCGCGCACGCGGGCGCCGCCACAGCGAGCTACAGCATGGTGGTGGCGGGCTGGTGGCTCAGCTGGCTCACGACCTGGATTTGGACCTGGCTCGCTTTGCTGCTCCTGCAACCGGTCTTGTGGTGGGGCGCAACGGCATTCTTCGCGCTGACCGCGGCTTTGCAGGTAACGATCATCCGGCAGGTCGACCGCGGGCAGCGGCCGGCATTCGTTCCCAACGATGATGCAACGTTGGGCAACTAGTGTCGTGGATCACAGTGTGACCGTTGTGAACGCTAGGAGCTTTGATGACTGCTTATGCCCGTCCGGGGTCGCCGGATTCCCCGGTTTCGTTCCAAGCCAGGTATGACAATTGGATCGGTGGCCAGTGGGTGGCACCGGTCAAGGGGCAGTATTTCGAGAATTCCACGCCGGTTACCGGTGAAACCTTTTGTGAGGTAGCGCGTTCCACCGCCGAGGATATCGAGCTCGCACTCGATGCGGCGCACGCCGCTGCACCCGCCTGGGGGAAGACGTCGGTGGCGGAGCGGGCCGTGATCCTGAACAAGATCGCGGATCGCATCGAGGAGAACCTCGAGGCGATCGCGGTGGCGGAGACGTGGGACAACGGGAAGCCGATCCGGGAGGCGGTGGCCGCCGATATTCCGTTGGCGGTGGATCACTTCCGGTATTTCGCGGGTGCCATTCGGGCACAAGAGGGTTCGTTGTCGGAGATCGACGCGGACACGGTGGCCTATCACTTCCACGAGCCGTTGGGGGTGGTCGGGCAGATCATTCCGTGGAACTTCCCGATCCTGATGGCGACGTGGAAGTTGGCGCCCGCGTTGGCGGCCGGGAACTGTGTCGTGCTCAAGCCTGCCGAGCAGACCCCGGCCTCGATTCTGTTCCTGTGGAGCATCATCGGTGATCTGCTGCCGCCCGGCGTGGTCAATATCGTCAACGGTTTCGGTGTCGAGGCGGGCAAGCCGCTGGCGTCGAGTAACCGGATCGCCAAGATCGCGTTCACCGGTGAGACCACCACCGGCAGGCTGATCATGCAGTACGCCTCGCAGAACCTGATCCCGGTGACGCTGGAGCTCGGCGGCAAGAGCCCGAATATCTTCTTCTCCGATGTGATGTCGGCCGATGACGACTTCTTGGACAAGTCGCTGGAGGGGTTCACGATGTTCGCCCTGAATCAGGGCGAGGTGTGCACGTGTCCGTCGCGTTCGCTGATTCAGGCCGACATCTTCGACCGGTTCCTCGATCTGGCCGCGCTGCGGACAAAGGCTGTGCGGCAGGGCGATCCGCTCGACAGCGAGACGATGATCGGTGCGCAGGCCTCCAACGATCAGCTGGAAAAGGTGTTGTCCTACATCGAGATCGGTAAGGGTGAGGGCGCACAGTTGGTGACCGGTGGGGAGCGCGCGCTGCTCGGCGGCGACCTGAACGGCGGCTACTACGTGCAGCCGACGATCTTCACGGGCCGCAACTCGATGCGGATCTTCCAGGAGGAGATCTTCGGTCCGGTGGTGTCGGTGACCTCGTTCACCGACTACGACGACGCGATCTCGATCGCCAACGACACCCTGTACGGTCTCGGCGCCGGCGTGTGGTCCAGGGCGGGCGACACCGCGTACCGGGCAGGCCGCGATATCAAGGCGGGCCGGGTGTGGACGAACACCTATCACCAGTATCCGGCGCACGCGGCGTTCGGTGGCTACAAGCAGTCCGGCATCGGCAGGGAGAACCACCGGATGATGCTGGATCACTATCAGCAGACGAAGAACCTGCTGGTCAGCTACGCGCCGAAAGCCATGGGATTCTTCTGATGTCGATGGACGTCGCGGGAGGGGGCGCCACGGTGCGTGTCGCCCCGCCCCGTCTGGTCGCGACGGAGGCGGCGACGGCTTTGCTGCGCCGCCTCCGTGAGAGGCACGGTGCGCTGATGATGCACCAGTCCGGCGGATGCTGCGATGGCTCGTCGCCGATGTGTTATCCGTTGGGGGAGTTCATCATCGGCGATCGCGACGTGCTGGTCGGCATCATCGATCTGCGTCTCGCGGTCGGCGAGGTGCCGACGACGCTGCCGTCCGCGGATCTCGACGCCGTGCCGGTCTGGATTTCCGGCCCGCAGTTCCAGGCGTGGAAACACACGCAGCTCGTGATCGATCTGGTGCCGGGCCGCGGTTCCGGTTTCAGTCTGGAAGCACCCGAGGGTTGGCGATTCCTCAGCCGGGCAAGGGCTTTCAGCCAGGACGAGAACGCCACACTGGCTGCGAAGCCGCCGCTGCTCGGCGCCGAGTACGCCGAGGGCGCCCGGCCGCCGGTGCCGGACGCGGCCCAGGTGGTTGCGGAGGCGGTGGACGCCTGCCCCATTCCCGGGCCGCCGATCGGCTGATCAGAAGATGCCGCTATAGGCGTTCAGTGCAGGCTGGCCGCCGAGGTGTGCGTAGAGGACGGTGGCATCGGTAGGGATGAGCCCGGTGCGAATCAGGTCGATGAGTCCGGCCATCGACTTGCCCTCGTAGACGGGGTCGAGAACCATGCCCTCGAGGCGGCCGCTGAGCCGGATGGCTTCGACGGTGGAGTCGACGGGAATGCCGTAGAGATCACCGGCCCAGCCGTCGAGCACGGTGATCTCGTCGTCGCGCAGGTCGCGGCGTACGCCGATGAGTTCGGCTGTGCTGCGGGCGATCTTCTCGACCTGTGCGCGGGTTTCGGCGAGGGTGGCCGTGATGTCGATGCCGAGTACCCGGCGCGGCCGGTCCTGGTCCGCGAAGCCTGCGATCATGCCCGCCTGCGTGCTTCCGGTGCCTGCGGCCACGATGATCGTGTCGAAGAAGACGCCGAGCTCGCGTTCCTGCCGTTGCACTTCGTAGGCCCAATTGGCGAAGCCGAGGCCGCCGAGCGGATGGTCGGAGGCGCCTGCGGGGATCGGATATGGCGTCCCTCCGGTGTTTTTGACGTCGTCGAGCGCCTGATACCAGCTGTCCTTGAAGCCGATTCCGAATCCGGCTTCGACGAGACGCACATCGGCGCCCATGATGCGCGACAGCAGGATATTGCCGACCTTGTCGTTGACCGGATCCGGCCAGTCGACCCAACTCTCTTGCACCAGTACGGCTTTCAATCCGGTCCTGGCCGCGGCCGCGGCGACCTGCCTGGTGTGGTTGGACTGCACGCCGCCGATGCTGACCAATGTGTCCGCGCCCTTGCTGAGCGCGTCGTGCACCAGGTACTCGAGCTTGCGAGTCTTGTTGCCGCCGAAGGCGAGTCCGCTGTTGCAGTCTTCGCGCTTGGCCCAGATGCGGGCGCCGCCGAGATGCTCGCTGAGCCGTTCCAGCGGATGGATGGGGCTCGGGCCGAACAGGAGCGGGTAACGCTGGAAGGAGTCGAGAGACATAGTGCTTCCTAGGGTGGTGCCAACGGGATTGCGTTCAGGGAGTAAGGGTTTCGAGCAGCGGCAGCAGCGTCTGCCAGTTCACGCGCACCGCGGCCACCGCACCTTCGATATCGCCCGCTTCGCATCGCTCGATGATGCGATCGTGCTGCGCCACCGAACCGCGGCCGCTGAGCGAGGCGAACCGTAGGCGTTCCACCCGGCGCAGGACCGGGGTGTACTGCTCGAGCACGGCGCGCAGCGCGTCATTGGCGGAGGCGGTGGCGGGGACATCGTGGAAGTCGTCGTCGGCGGCGAGCGCCGCGTCGACGTCGTTGCGGTGCAAGGCATCGGCGAATCGGGCGTTGGCCGCGCGCATGGCCGCGAGTTCGCCGTCGCACAGGTTGGGCAGCGCCTCGCGGATCGCGAGTTCGTGCATCGCGCCGGTCACTGCCTGCGCAGCTCGGATGGCGCGGACGTCGAGTGGGCTGACGATGGTGTAGCGGCCGGGTTTGGTCTGCACCAGGCCCGCCTGTTCGAGCCGCATGAGTGCCTCGCGCACCGGAGTGCGGCTGACGCCCAACCACTTCACCAGATCGCCGTCGTTGAGGCGTTCGCCGGGGGCGAGGGTGCCGTTGACGATGGCGTCGCGGATCGCCCAGTAGGCGTTGTCCCGCAGCAGTGACCTGGAGACGAGACCTTCATCGTGTGGAACCGGCATGCAATATATTGCATGCGACTGGAGGGGTGATGTCAAGAGGCAGGCGACGGATTGGCCTGGTAATAGCGGTAGTTCGTCCTGATCGGAGGGGTGGGCCGCGCGGATCGGCGCGCATTCTCCGGGACATTCCCTGAGCGGGCATCATCCCGACGGGGGAGGCGAGATCCCCTCTGGAGGTGATGATCTGGTTCGTCGGCGTCCCTACCATGGCGATCGTGACTGTCGCCCGCGCCGTTCGCCGTCGCGTCCTGCTCGTCGCGGGGCTGTGGCTCCTGCTGCTGTCGGCCGGGGCGGCGCCCGCGTTCGCCGACTCCGCCGCGGCGGGTGGGGATCTTTCGGTCGCACAGTCGCTCGGCGATCGCGAACTGACCGTCGTGTTGCGCCGGGTGACGAGTGTGCCTGGACCGCTGCGGGTGGATGTCGTGACCCATACCGGCACGGCCGCAGGGCGTCTCACCGTCGCAGCGACGCCGACCGGTGTGACAGACGGCAACTCGTCGCTGCCCGCGCCGGGCGTGTCCACCGCAGAGTCGTTCGTCGAACTCGGTGCCGCACCAGGGATGTACTCGGCCACCCTCGACATGGACCGGCCTGGCCCGTGGGAACTCGCGATCGGCGACGGCACCCGGGTGGCGCGAATTCCGTTCGTGGTGCCCGCACAGGTCATCTCGCCGCCGGAACGTTTGGTCTATGTCGGCTTCCTGGTCGCCGGTGTGCTGCTACCGGTTTCAGTTCTGGTTGCGATGCGCGCACGGCGCACTGCCTGGGCATTGCTGCCCGCCGGTGGCATGGTCGCCGGTGTCGCGGTATCGGTGACGGCCGCGCTGCTCTCGGTGTCGTTGCCGCTGCCGCCGCAGCCCGGCGGTCAGCTCGACCCCACCGTGGACAATGTCAGCGATCCGTATGCCCTGAATCAGCCGATGGTTTCGGACTTCTCCCGTCCGCCCGTGCTGCTCACCGTCGAGGGCGGACCGCTGCCCGCCGGGCGGCCCGGCGATCTCAATCTGGTGCTGATCGACGCCGCCACCGGCCTGCCTGCCGACGATCTCGTCGTGCACGACAGCGCGCTCATGCATCTGCTGGTGGTCGGCCCGTCCGGCGGGCTGTCGCATCTGCATCCGATCCGGACCGGACCGGGTCGCTATCAGGTTCATCTCGCGGCGCCGGAGGCCGGGCGTTCCGCGCTGTCCGCCGAAGTGGCGCGGCGTGGTGGCGGTGTCCAGATGGTGCGCGCGGCAACCGGTTTCGTGGCGACGCCCAATGATGGGGCGCCTGCGAGCAATTCGGGTGCTCCTACCGGCACTGCGGGTGCCCCGTTGCATCTCGGGGGCAGCGCCACCTCGGCGTCGACCACGGTGAACGGCACCGCGATCACCGTCCGCACGTCCGCCGCGGTCGCTGGGACTCCCACCACTCTCGTCGCCGAGATCGGTGACAGCGCCGACCTGCAGCCGTGGCTCGGGATGGTCGGTCATCTGATCATGGCGGGGCCGTTACCGGACAATGCGGCGGATATCGCTGCGGGCGTGCAGGACTCGGCGATCTGGGGGCATGCCCATTCGATGGGGCCGACATCGATGCACGACATGGGCAGCACGAGCGGGCACGATATGGGCAGCAAGCCAGGGATGAGCGAGCACAGCATGCCGGGGATGAGCGGGCACGACATGCCAGGGATGAGCGAGCACGGCGCCACCGCCCCGGCACGCGGCGTCATGCTCATGCCGCCCGTCAACGGCGAGAGCGCACCCGACGAAACCGTGGCCGCCTACGGCCCCGATGTCCCGTTCACCTACACCTTCCCGATCGCAGGCCGCTATCGACTCTGGATCCAGGCCGAAAGGCAATACACCGTGCTCACCGTCCCTGTCGTGCTGGATGTCGCGCCTGCGCCGGGAGCGCACCGATGAGCACCTTCACCGGGAAACGCCTACTCATCGCGGTCGCCGTCGTGCTCGTGCTCGCACTGGCGGGGAGGTTGGTGTGGCCGAGTAAATCCGGTCCGGTCGTCCTGAAAACCGGTACGCCGCAACACCTCGTCACCGTCGCGATCGACAGCCTGCGCATCGGCGACACCGCAGTCGACGTCACGGTCACCGATCGCGCCGGCGCACCGATCGACCACGCGACAGTGCGGGTCCAAGCCGTTCAGCAGCTGATGGGGCATGCCGGAGAACCCATTCCGATGACTGCCACCGGTGGCGGCCGCTTCCGTGCTCCCGTGCTGTCGCTGATGATGGCCGGACCGTGGGAGCTGCGGCTGTCCATCGACGCACACCACGGCATCGATGACGTGTCAGTGCCGCTCTGGGTCGGCGGCTGACCACACTCGAGCGCACGAGAACAACAGAAGGAAACGTCGAAGCACAGGAGGACCGCTCGCTATGAATGTCTCAGCACCGTCCGACGCGAGCGAAGACCGCGCCGGACCGAAAAACCGCACGGCCACAGCAGAATCCGACAACAGCACCGCGGCCCGCCTCGGCGCCTGGGTGGTCTTGCTCGGCACCGTGGTGACGTTGATCGGCCTGAGCTGGGATATCCAGTGGCACAACCAAGTCGGCCCTGACACCTTCTTCACCCTGCCGCATCTGTTCTTGTACGCGGGCAGCGCGATCTCGGGCTTCGCCTGCCTGGCCATGGTGTTCATCGCGACCTTCGCGCAACGGGCAGGCAGGCCGGTGCCCAGGCAAGGCGGCCCCGCCATCCGTGTTTTCGGCAGCAACCTGACGGCGCCACTCGGCTACATGATCGCCGGTGCGGGCGCCGCCCTGTTCCTGGTCTACGGCCTGCTCGATCTGGAGTGGCATTCGATCTACGGATTCGACGCGGTGCTCAACACTCCCTCGCACGTCGCGCTGTTCCTGTCGATCACCCTCACCATGATCGGCAGCATCATCGTCTTCGCCGCGCATCGCGACCACGGCTGGGGTCGATTCGGCATCGTCCTCGCGATCCCGGTGCTGCTCACCTTCGCGCCGATTCCGGTGCAGGGCTTGGAGAATTTCGACCTGCCCGTCGATCCGACCACCCTCGGGACCGTGCTGTTCGGCCCGCTGCTGCTGGTGCTCGGCGCGGCGGTGCTGGCCCGCGCCGGTGCCGCGATCGCCATCGCGGTGGCGCTCGGCATCATGCAGGTGCTGCTGTGGTGGTTCTCGCCGTGGGCCGCCGAAACCTACGCCTCGGCCATCGGTTTGCCGCTGCGCGACGGTCTCACCGACCGCGCGCCTGCCCTTCCTGCCCTCATGCCGATGTTCCTCATCGTCGCGGCCATAGCCGTCGAAGGTCTGTTCTGGCTGGCCCGCACGCGCGGGTACGACGCCAACAAGATCGTGCTGGCCGCGGGCGCGGTCACCGGTGTCGTTGTGGGCGTGACGTTCCCGCTGCAATTGAAACTCACCAACATGGCTTCGCACCTCTCGCTCGAGATCCTGGTGACGATGGGGCTGCTCGGCATTCCGCTCGGCTTGCTTGCCGGCTTCTTCGGCGGCCGCTTCACCCGCATGCTGCCCGCGCCTGCGATGGAGACACTCCGATGACCGCCCTCCGTAAGGTCGCCGTCACCGTATTAGTCACGGTGACAATGGCATTGGTCGCGATCGCGCCCGCATCGGCCTACGCTCCCGTCGATATCGTGCACACCGAGCGCGTGCAAGTGGGCCCCTATGCCCTCACCGTCGGCTTCTCCACCTGGCCGATTCGCGCCATGAAGTCCCTGGACTTCACCTTCGTGCCGGACGGCGGCATCGCCGACAAATCCGGAACCTTGAAGATCGAGGGTCCAGGACTGCGGCAGGGCAGGCGCCCCGCACCGCTCGTCCGCCACCCACGCAAGCGTGACAACTGGGGTCTCGACGTCCGAGCCTTCGACGACCCGGGCGACTACAGCTTCACCTTCGCCATCGACGGCCCCCTCGGCCACGGCGAAGGCACCCTGTCCGGCGTCCACATCCTCGACCAACCAGGACCGCCACTTGCGCTCAGCTGGACCATCGGCTCCCTCCCGTTGATCGGCCTCATCGTCTTCCTCGGGGTCGCCTGGCGACGGACGAAGCCAGGCCGTCAACCCTTGACGGTCTGAACCGGTTCGGTCGTTTCGGCTGCTCGGTGCGCAGCGCAATGATCGAGAAATGATGTGCGTGCGGGAACGGCTGCTCGCCCGGCGTCGATGAGACGGGTGGTCCGTGGTATTCGGGCCGAAATCCTTCGAGGAGAGGCCGATTCAGGATGCAGAACGCCGAACACAACCGCACGATCCTCCTCCGGGTCACGGTGGCAACCGTGTCGATCGCGGCGGCCCAGTGATCACCGCGTCGGCCAGGGGCGCTTGGGTGCTGCTGATCGGCGGTCTAGCCGGTTGGCTGGCCGCGGTCGTGCTGACCATCGAGCGATTCGCTCTGTTCACCGATCCGAAGCACGTGCCGTCGTGCAGCATCAACCCGATCCTGTCCTGCGGCTCGGTGATGGAGGCCGAACAGGCGGCCGTGTTCGGGTTTCCCAATCCGATCATCGGCATCGTCGGCTTTTCCGTGGTGGTGACGCTCGCGGTGCTCAGTGTCGCTGGTGTCGGCTTCCCGCGCTGGATCTGGGTCGGGCTGTGGCTCGGCACCGTGGCCGGTGTCGGCTTCATCGGCTGGCTGATCTTCCAGAGCATCTATCGAATCAACGCGCTGTGCCCGTATTGCATGGTGGTGTGGGCGATCATCACGCCGCTGCTGGCGGTGGTCACAAACCAGTTGTGGGGCAACTCGAAAGGACCGCTAGGGGCGCTCATAGCATGGCGCTGGGTCTTCGTCGCGCTGTTCGTCGTGGTGATCCTGCTGTTGATATTCCTGCGATTCGAATATTACGGTTTTCCTAGGGTCCCAGCTCTCGATGAGTGAGAGCGATTGTGCGGCAGCGTCTCTGAACTAGGCCGGACGTGGTTCAGCGGGGAGTGACAGGGACGCTTGGTTGTTCGTCTGTGGCGGTGCGGTCGAGGGTGACGGTCACCGTGCCGTCGTGGTCGATTTCGGTGCGGCGATTGCGGGTGTTGTCGGCTACCAGGACGGTGGTCAGGTTCCGGCGGCCCGGCGGGAGGACGCGGACGGTGACCCGGCCGCGGTCGGTGCCGTTCAGTTCGCGGATGACGACGTCGCGGACCAGGGTGGCGATGCGGGGTGCGGCGAGGGCCAGGCCGCCGTCGTCGAGGAGTATCACTTCGATGCCGCGCTTGCGGGCGGTGCGCGCGGCGGCGAGCAGGTCCGCGGTGGACAGCTGTGGCGCGCGGAGTTCGTCGCGGAGTTCGGCCTCGAGCAGCCGGCACTCTTCGCGTTCTTCGAGGGTGCACGGGACAGCGGTGGCAATACGCTCGAGCACGGGGCGGGCCTGGCGGTCGAGGCGGTCGAGTTGGCGTCTGCGTTCGGCATTCTGGGCATCGAGTCTGGCCTGCTTCGCAGCGCGGGCAGCCGCCTCGAGCTCGAGTTCGTGCAGCGACCGCAGGGTCGGTCGCATGATCGCCGCGAAGGTGGCCGCGACGGCAACGATGACCAGAGGCACGACCGCCTGCACGTAGGCGGCCGCTCCACCGCCCGCGGCGAGCACGATGGCGAGCCAGGTGGCCGCAGTTCCGCACCAGGCCACCAGGTTTCGGCCGCGCACCACCAGAATCGCGAGTGCGATGCCAGCGGTGTAGGCGCTCCACACGTTGGTGTGTGCGTACAGCTGCGCGCTCACCTGGTCGTGGACGATGAGGGTGGCGATCGGGCCCGCTGCGGCGACGAAGATCGCCGACGACGTGTGGATCGGCGCCGCCGTGTCGAGGATGACGACGAGCGTGGCGGCGACGATGAGCGCGGCGGCGAGGTACATGGACGTCGACAGCGGAAGCTCGGCGCGCCGCACCGAGCGGATCATGACCGCCGCGTCGGTGGCGAGCATGAAGAGGATGACCGTCGCCATGGTGGAGCGCCGACCGCTGAGTACCCTGCCGAGGTCGCCGTCAACTGTCATCCGGGACAGTCCATTCCAGGGTGACGCGGGTTCCGGCGCCAGGACGGGAGTCGATGATCGCGCGGCCGCCTGCTTCGCGCATCCGCTGCCGGATGCTGACGGTGAGACCGAGCCGGTCGCCCGCCGCCCGACCCGGGTCGAAGCCTGCACCGTCGTCGCGGACGACGACGGTGATGCCGCGAGCCCGCGCCACGATCGTCACTTCGCGCGCGACCACCCGGCCGGGCACCGCGGCATGGCGCACGCTGTTGCGGACGGCTTCGGCCGCGGCCTGCGCGAGCGCGGCGACCGCGAGGGAATCGATACACAGGTCGTCGGAGCGATAGTCGCGCCGAACCCGCACGCGCAGTTCGGTTTCGGTGGCGCCGGCCACCTCGCGCGTGATCGCCTCGATCGCCTCGACATCGGTGCACAGTTCGCTGACCCGCCCGAGCACGGCGAATTGACCGAGCGCCGTCTCGGCCTGCCTGGCCAGCATCGTCGCGTCGCCGCCGCGTGCGGCGTCGAGGAGCGTGGCGAGCACCTTGTCATGGATCATGCCCGCGAATCGGGCTCGCTCGCTGGCGCGCGCTTCGGCGGCCAGCTCGTCCTGGGGGTGTGCGCGTGCGCGTTCCGCGTCGAGCAGGCGGGCCGCCCGCTGCGTCAGCTCCGTGAGGTAGACGAACGCCGCGGAGGTGCCGAGGATGCGCACCGCGGTGAGCGCGAACTCGGTCCAGCTGGTGTCGCCGGTCGCCTGCCCGGTGGACGCCGCCGCGAGCAGGCCGACGCCGACGAGGTAGCTCGACATGGCAGGCGTCCGCCAGACCAGCGTCGCCGCGACACCGGCGAGCGGAACCAGTCGATAGACCCACGCCACGTCGTCGGTGATCTGCCCAGGCGCGACCGCGAAGCCGGAAAGCGCGATGGCAATCGCGAATACCGCGGCGTGCGCGGTCGCGATCTTCCGCACCGTCGGCAGCGTGACCTGCAGCGCGGTCGTGGCCAGCAGCAGCGCGGTGCCGAAAACCCCGGCGAGGGTGAGCATTGTCCACCAGGCCGCGAAGTGGTGCGACTGCCTGGCGATCTCCGCGGCGTTGCCTGCGCCGAAGATCCAGGTGCCGAGGCCGAGCGCGAACGCGAGCATGCGATCGACGCATTCGGCGGCGGCGCGCAGCGCGGTCGAGCCCTGCAGCCAGTGGTTCGGCCGGAAGGACGTCGCTCGCGTCAGCAATGACGGCGCCGTCGACGTCATCCCGGCTCGCTGGCCTCGTGGTCCAGTTGTTCGGTTTCCCCCACCCGATCATCAATCACTGACGATTCCTCCCGTGGTCGCCATCGAAGGCGGAGCGTTCGTCAGTGGATCGCAATGTTCAGTTGTATGAGTCGCTGACGAGCAGTCTGCCTGAGCGGATGTTATGCGGAGAAACGCTATTCGTCATGCCCGCAGAAGTTGGGTGGTTTATTCTGAGCGGTTGTGGCGCCGAACGATCGTCGCGCCCGTTCGGACCGTGGTCAGCACCGCGATCAGCATGATTGTCACGAGTTGCAGCATGTTCCACGCGACGGGATCGACGGTGGGTTCGGCGGCCTCGCGGCGGGTGATCGGGGCAATGGGCACGGCGGATGGGACGCGTGGTGCGGTCGGTGCGATCGCGTCGACGGGTTCGTCAGGGGGCTCGACGGCGGGGATGACCGGCGCCTGCGGCGGTTCGAGCAGGAGCGGCAGGCCCGGCGGCGGGATCTGGATCGGTGGCAGGAGCAGCAGACAGGTCAGCAGTGCGCTGCCGGACAGTGCGCTGCCGACGGCCGCGCTGCCGAGCGCGGAACCGCTCGACCCGCGGCCACTGCCGGTCACGATGCCGAGCATGATCATCGCGCTGCCTGCGACGGCGCTGCCCGCGCACGCGGTCTCGACGCTGCCGGTGGTGATTTCCGGTGTGGGGAGCGGGTCTTCCGCGGCGGGTGCCAATGCGAGTGGTTGCGGGTCGGTGTAGGCACCACTCGTGGTGGTGCTGCCGAGGTCTCCGCTGCCGGTTCTGGGTGCCAGACCCAGGCTCAAATCGCCCGCCGCCGTGGTTCCTTCGGCGCTGCCGAAGTCCCCGCTACCGGTTCCCGGCGCCAGTCCGAGACCCAAACCGCCGCTCGCAGAGCCGGTCTCGTTGGAGCTCGGCGACGCACTGCCGCTGACGATCTCGCCGATCGGTGGCAGCGCCGGAAATGGCGGGTCGGCTGCCGAGACGGGCGGCCGGCCCGCGAGCAGAACCGCGGCCAACGGCACTGCCGTTGTCGCGGCCAAAGTTCTTGCTAGCCTTCGTGTTCGCCTGTCATGGCTGCCTGACGCCATCTGCTGCCGTCCCGTCCGTTGTCGTATCTGCCGGAAGAGTTCGGCTAGGTGATGTGCTGATAGCGCGACAGCGCCAGTTCGAAAGCGTCCTTGGAGACGATGTTTCCGCCGGAGAAGGGCCGATCGAGGTTGTAGACGGCCATCACCGCGGTACCGACCACGACACCGAGCAACCCCGTCATCACCACGCTGCGAAGGGTGACTTTGACGCCGGACAGCACCCCGCTGAACAGCAGCAGCACGGTGCTGAACCACAGTGCGGTGTACAGGAATCCGGGCATGCCGAGGTTGGTATCCAATGCACGGTCCTGGCGGGCCTGCGCCACCGCGTCCAGGCCTGCCAGTGCCGTCGCCCGCAGATCGGTGACGTCGGACTCCGGTGATTGGACCGCAGCCACGGTGTCGCGCAGGGTGTCGAGGATGTCCTGGGTGGACTGACTGAGCTTGTGGTCGCGGTCCATCGTCGTCCACTCCTCGGTGACGACGCTCTCGGTGTAATCCTTGACCAGGCCCTGAATCCGGCTGTGGTCGGGCTCAGGCATGCCGTGCGCAGCCCAGTAGACGTCGACGAGGGCCTTGGACTCGGCGACGGTGTGGTTGTGTGCGTTGTCGTACTGCTGCCAGCAGATCACCACGACGAACGCGGCGACGGCCATGAAGAGCGTATTGATCAGGTCCACCACCAGAGCGCCTGGCGAATCGTCCTCGGTCTGCCGCCACGCAGGCGGTCGCAGCCGGTCGCCGACTACGAAAACGATGACCGCGAGGACTGCGGCCGCGATGGGCACGGCTAGTTGTAAAACCACGGAGCGACACCACCTTTCGAGACGAGCGACGAGCTGGAACGGAGAGCGGTGCCTGCCTAGGCGGTGCGGGCAACGGCGACATCGGCGACGTAGCGCAGCGCCTGGATCACCGCTGCGGGTAGCGGTGCGTCGTTCAGTGCGTGCTGGGCTTGCGCCCATCGGGTCCGGATCATCGCCTCGACGTGCGGGCGGCCCGCGGCGGCGAGGACGTCGCGGCACGTGGCGGCCCGCTGCTCGTCCAGCTCCGGATCGCCGAGTGCGGCGTGCAGCTGGTCGGCCTGCGCCGGATCCGCGTGTTCCAGCGCCAAAGCCACCAGGGCGGTGTGCTTTCCGTCGCGCAGGTCGTCGAGGTTGGATTTGCCGGTGATCGACGGATCGCCGTAGACGCCGAGCAGGTCGTCCTGCAGCTGGAACGCCTCGCCGAGCGGTCGGGCATAGGCCGAGAGTGCCGCAAGGACTTCGGGATCGGAACCGGCGAGCACGGCGCCGAGTTGCAGCGGGCGTTCGCAGGTGTAGGCCACCGTCTTGTACCGGATGATCTCCATCGCACTGCTGAGATCGCTGGACGGGCACGCGGTGGTGAGCAGGTCGAGGTACTGGCCGTACATCACCTCGGCGCGCATGCCGTCGAGCACCGTGAGCGCGGCCGCGAGCTGGCCTGCGGTCAGCCCGGCGGTGTGCAGCAACTCGGCCGACCACACCATGGCCAGGTCGCCGAGCACGATCGCGGCGTGCGCACCGAATTGCCTTGGGTCACGGCGATTCTGATGCCTCGCGGCCAACACCCGGTGCACGGTGAGCTGGTCGCGGCGGGTATCGCTGTTGTCGATGATGTCGTCGTGGATCAGCACGGCGGCGTGGAACAGTTCGAGGGACGCGGCGGCCTGCACGACCGACGCGGGCACGTACCCGTCGCCACCGGCGGCATGCCAGCCGAGGACGCAGAGCAGCGGCCGAAACCGCTTGCCGCCTCCGGTGACAAAGCCGTGCAGGGTCCCGGTGACTTCGTCGGGCAGTGCCGGTTCGGCGTCGGGGCCCGCCTTGGCGCGCAGGAAATCGTCGAGCGTGGCATCGATCCTGGTGCGGATCTCGTCCATGCCGAGCGACGCCGGTGCTATCGGTTCGACACGTGCGCCGGTCATGAGATCCCCTCCTGTGCCTGATCGATGTCCTCGGTGAGCGTCATGGCCTCGGCTAGCAGGGTTTCCACGATGAGGTGCTCGGGGACGGTGCGAATCACCTTGCCGCGGACGAAGATCTGCCCCTTACCGTTGCCGGAGGAGACACCGAGATCCGCCTCGCGCGCCTCGCCGGGTCCGTTGACGACGCAGCCCATGACGGCGACGCGCAGCGGGTACGGAAAGCCCTCGAACGCCGCCTCCACCTGGCTGGCCAGCCGATGGATGTCGACCTGGAGCCGCCCACAGCCTGGGCAGGACACGATTTCCAGCTTCCTCGGCCGTAATCCGAGCGACTGCAGGATGTGACAGCCCGCCTTCACCTGGTCCACCGGCGGCGCGGAGATCGACACCCGGATGGTGTCGCCGATGCCCTCGCCGAGCAGGATCGCGAAGGCGACGGCCGATTTGATGGTGCCCTGGAACAGCGGCCCTGCTTCGGTCACCCCGAGGTGGAGCGGGTAGTCACAGCGTTGCGCGAGTAGGCGATTCGCCTCGATCATGGTGCGCGGGTCGTGATGCTTGACCGCGATCTTGAGGTCGGTGAACCCGTGCTCCTCGAACAGCGTCGCCTCCCAGAGCGCGGATTCCACCAGCGCCTCGGCGGTCGCCGCGCCGTGCCTGGCGAGCACCCGTCGATCGAGCGAGCCGGCATTGACCCCGACTCGGATGGGAACCCCCGCTGCCCCAGCGGCTTTCGCGATATCGCCGACGCGATCGTCGAACTCCTTGATGTTGCCAGGATTCACTCGCACCGCGGCACAGCCCGCATCGATCGCGGCGAAGACATAGCGGGGCTGGAAGTGGATATCGGCGATGACGGGCAGCGGCGAGCGGGCCACGATGGCGGGCAGCGCGGCCGCGTCGTCCGGGGTCGGCACCGCGATCCGGACGATATCGCAGCCCGCCGCGGTCACCGCCGCGATCTGTTGCAACGTGGCGTCGATGTCGGCGGTGCGGGTGGTGGTCATGGTCTGCACGGAGATCGGCGCGCCGCCGCCGACCGGCACTCCGCCGATATTCAATCGGCGGGTGTGATGGCGCGGCGGTGCGGTCGACAGGATGAGATCGTCGGTGGTCACTGGGTGCCTCTCTCGATCGGTGTCGGCAACTGCCTGGCCCGGACCACGGTGTCGACGATGCCTGTTGCGCAGAGCCCGGATTCGACGAGAATGTCGCGACGATGGCCGTGCGCGAGGAAGCGGCGTGGCAGCGCAACCGGGTGCACGGGCACCATGGCGCCCGCCGCCGTGAGGGCGTGCGCGAGCGCAGCGCCGACGCCGCCCGCGCCGATGTTGTCCTCGACGGTGACGACCACCCGATGCGCGGTCGCGAGGGCGATCAGTTCGTCGGCGATCGGCAGCACCCAGCGCGGATCGGTGACGGTCGCGGCGATCCCGCGGTCGGCGAGCAGCTGCCAGGCGGCGACGCACTCGGTGGCGGTGGGCCCGACGGCCACCAGCAAGACCTCGGCGGCCGGAGCGCGCAGCAGAATGTCCAGGGCCGCAATGCGTTCGATTGCAGGGACGGCATGGCCGATGCTCGCCTTGGGAAATCGCAATGCGGTCGGCCCGTCGTGGTAATCGACTGCCTCACTGAGCAATTCGCGCAATCGCTCGGCATCTCGTGGCGCCGCGACGCGGAGCCCTGGGACCGTGCCGAGCAGGCTGAGGTCCCACATGCCGTGGTGGCTCGGACCATCCGGGCCGGTGATGCCCGCGCGATCCAGGACGAAGGTGACCGGAAGCCGATGCAGGGCGACATCCATCAGGAGCAGGTCGTAGGCGCGGTTCAGGAAGGTCGCGTAGATGGCGACCACCGGATGCATGCCCGCCGCGGCCAGACCTGCCGCACTGGTCACCGCGTGTTGCTCGGCGATGCCGACGTCGAAGCAGCGCTCCGGAAAGCGTGCGGCGAAGGTGGCGAGGCCGGTCGGCCCCGGCATGGCGGCGGTGACGGCGACGACATCGCTGCGGCGCGCGCCGATCTCGGCGAGTTCGGCGGCGAAGACCGCCGTCCACGTCGGTGTCGGCCTGGCGCCTGGCTTCGCGGCGGGGCCTGCGGTGTGCAACTTCTCCGGATGTGCGCAGGCCGGGGCGTAGCCCTTGCCTTTGACGGTGCGCACGTGCACGACCACCGGACAGCCGAGTCCGCGCGCCTGATGCAACACGGGTTCCAACGCGGCGACATCGTGACCGTCGACCGGGCCGAGGTACGCGAAACCGAGGTGCTCGAACAGATTCGGCGCATCCGCGCGACCGGGTAACTCGCCGAGATGGGCGGCGACAGCGCCGACGGTGGGCGAATAGGAATGCCCATTGTCGTTGAGCACCACGATGACCGGCCGATCCTTGGCCGCGCCGATGTTGTTGAGCGCCTCGTACGCCATCCCGCCGGTGAGCGCGCCGTCGCCGACGACGGCGACGACGGCACGATCGCCGTCCCCGATGATGGCGCGCGCCTTGGCGATTCCGTCGGCGTAGCCGAGCGCGGTGGAGGCGTGGCTGTTCTCGATCACGTCGTGGACGGACTCTTCGCGGAGCGGATAACCGGACAGCCCACCGGGTTGGCGCAGCGTCTCGGCGAACGCGCGCTGTCGTCCGGTCAGGATCTTGTGCACGTACGCCTGGTGGCCGGTGTCGAACAGCAGTGTGTCGCGCGGTGATTCGAAGACGCGGTGCAGTGCGATGGTCAGTTCGACGACACCGAGATTCGGGCCGAGATGACCGCTGACGACGGTGACCGTCTCGATGATCATCGTGCGGATCTGTGCGGCGAGCGCAGGCAGCAGCGCGAGCGGCACGGCCCGCAGGTGCTCGGGGTTGGCGATTGCCGACAAGCGCACGGCAGCAACGGCGGGCGCTGCCTGAGTGGTCGGTAGTGGAGCGTTCATGGCAGGCGCCTGACGGCCGTCGGTGCGGCGAAAGCGATGTCTTCGACGGCCGTGACGTGTTCACGGACGGTGACCGGCCCCCAGGTGCGCAGTGCTTCGATGACGCCATCGACCAGCGCCGCCGGTGCGGACGCGCCCGCGGACAAGCCGATGGTCGTCGCGGCGGCGAGCCACTCGGGCGCGATCTCCGTTGCGTCATCGATGAGATAGGCCGGGATGTTGTGGCGTCGGGCGACTTCGACCATGCGCTGGGAGTTGGACGAATTGGCGGAGCCGAGCACCAGCACCAGATCGCTGCGGTCGGCAATGGCCTCGATCGCGCGCTGGCGGTTGGTGCTCGCGTAGCAGATGTCGGAGCTGGCCGGCTCGTGCAGGTCGGGAAAGCGTTGGCGCAGTGCCCGAATCGTCTGGTCGGTCTCCTCGATCGACAGGGTGGTCTGGGTCAGGATGGCGACCCGGCGCTCGTCGGGGACCTGGAGCGCGGCGGCCTCGGCGGGTGTGTCGATTACGACCGTCACCTCGGGAGCCTCGCCCGCGGTGCCCTCGACCTCCTCGTGGCCCGCATGCCCGACCAGCACGACGGTGTCGCCCCGCGCGGCGAAACGCCGTGCCTCCGCATGGACTTTCGTGACGAGCGGACAGGTGGCGTCGACCACGGTGAGTTCGCGCTGTCTGGCCTGTTCGCGCACGGCGGGGGAGACGCCGTGCGCGGAGAACACGACCGTCGCACCCGGCGGCACCTCGTCGAGTTCCTCGACGAACACCGCGCCGCGGGCGGCCAGATCGGCGACCACGTGGGTGTTGTGCACGATCTGCTTGCGCACGTAGACCGGGTCTTGTCGATCCGGCGCGGCGAGCAGCCGTTCCACGGTGTCGATGGCGCGCTCCACCCCGGCGCAGAAGGAGCGCGGCGAGGCGAGTAATACCGTTCTCGCGCGGAAGAATTCGAGCCTTGTCATGGTGCAACTCCCTGCTCCGCAGGCATCCGGTCGAGCGATCGCTGGAGTCCGTCGATCCGGACGGCGCTGGTGCCGATGCCGGTGGGGTGGCGGAAGTCGTAGCTCGGCTTCGGCGCAGCCGCGGGCCGATAGCGTTCTTCGAGCTGTGCCTCCGGGTAACGGCCGCTGTGCCGATGCCAGTTCAGGATCGCGGCCATCCAGTCCTGCAGTTCCTCGGCTCGTCGGTCCAGTGCGGCGCGTGCCTCCGGGGTGAGGTCGTATTCCTCATAGAGAGTGGGCAATTCGCTGGTGACGATGCGTTCGAATTGGTGCATGCGGGCGGTCATCAGATCGTTGACCATGCCGACCGCCTCGTCCTTGCCGCACTCCAAGAAGTTCCGCAGCACGGTGACCGCGTTGTGGAAGTCGCCCTCGTACTGCGTCTCCTTCTGATACGAGAACAGGTCGTTCAGCAGGGTGGCGTAGTCGCTCGCGGTGTGCTCCAGGTCGGCGATCGTCTGGGTGCGATAGACCTTCGGCGGGACGAGTTGGCCGTGCGAGAACCTGGACAACGCCATCGTGAGATCCGAACCGAAAGTGCGCCTTCGCATTTCCACGTAGTCCACCGGATCGGGAATGCGATTGGTGATGTCGTTGGCCACCTCCCATTCCGAGGCGGCGAGGAAAACCTCGACGACACGGCGGAATTCCTGTTTCTCGGCGCCGTCGAGTACCGCGGTCGTCCGACTCCAGAGTTCCGTGAGCGCGCGTTCCATGGCGTTGGTGGCGGGCGGTGCCGGGTCGGCGTCGAGCGGCATGCAGGCGGCGAATCGTTGGCTCTGCTGTTTTGCTCCGATCATGTCCTTGTGGCTGCCGAACACCTGCGGGTAGTAGTCGTCGACATAGGTGCCCCAAGCCAGCCAATTCGTCGCGAGGTCGAGCTCGGCGATGGTGGCGTCGGGATCGATGCCCGCCGCGCACAGAGCCAAGTCGCATTCGACCAAATCCTTTGGCCGCCACAGTGGTCGGCCACCGAGCTGGGGTATCGGCTCGTGCAGACCGATCCGTGCACCCCAGCTGAGCAGGTTCTCGCGTGCGGTGTCGAGGAGTGGATTCAGCCGTAACTCGTAGGGCATATAGATCTCCGGCAGTGCGGTCGGGCCGACTTGCTCGAACCGGGGACGCACGAAACTCTTTATTCGGGTCGGGCTGAGCGTGGCGCTGACGACGGAGAACGCATAGGCCGCGGCGGTGCCGAGGCCGACCGGCTTGCCGAGCAGCACCGGATTGCTGTCGGCGGTGCGTCCCTTGTTCATGTAGCGGCTGGACCGCATGTGCCACTCGTGCCCACCGGATTGCCAGTCCTGCAACCCTTTTGCATAGGTCACCACCGCAGCCTGATCCGCCGGGCCCACCGTGTGTTCGGCGAACAGCATCGGCAATTCGGTGAAGGTGGTGTGCTCGAACTGCTGCAACCGTGAGGTCAGCAGATCGTTGACGACATCGGCTGCGTGCTGGGTCTCGTAGCCGAAAAACTGTTCGACCACGAGGATTCCGTTGGCGTTCTCGCCCTCCTTCTGCACCTCGCGCTCGTAGGAGAAGATGTCGTTGCGCAGGTGCACCGCGTCGGCGAAGGTATCGCGCAGCACCTCGAGCGGCCTGGTCGCGGCGAGGCGGGCAGGCACCTCCGCACCGACCGCGTGTTCGACCAGGTTGGCCGACCACGGCGCGCCGCCGACCTTGCGGCGCATCTCGATATATTCGATCGGGTTGGCGATCCGGCCCTCGGTGATATTGGCCAGCTCCCACAGCGATTCGTCCAGCAGCGCGGTGGTGGTCGCGGCGAACCGCTGCCGCCAGTCCATCGACATCGCGGGCACGGTCCTCGTCCACAGATCGGCGAGGCCGCGCTCGACCGGGTTGGTCGGCTCCGGCATCGGGCCGCCGTCGAGTGGCATGAAGTCCTGCAGCCTGGCCAGGTACTTCTTGGCGCCCTCGGTGTCCTTGGTGCGCTTGAACAATTCGAGGAAGTGGTCGTCGAAGTAGAACACCCACACGTACCAGTCGGTGATGAGATCCAGCTCCGTGCTGTCGCATTCGGGGTGGGTGTAGGCGCACAGCAGGCCGTAGTCGTGCTGCTCGAGGTCGGCGGCGTCCCAGATGTGGTGGCCCTCTTGCGGTTCGAAGAAGCCCATGGTGGCGGCCCAGATCCTGGTGTGCGCGCGGGCGATGTCGACGTGTGGATTGAGGCGCGCCGGATACGGCATGTAGAAATCGGGAAGTTCGAAGGGCTGCATGTCATCTCCTCACGGTCGGCATCAGCGGTTCCGGCGGGACACCATGTGCGCGAGCACCACCAGATCCGCGGCCGCGGCGGGGTTGGCCAGTGCGGCGATCGCCGCACGCACCCGGCGTTCGGCGTGCCGCAGGGTGCCTTGCCGCCCGCCTGCCGACTCGACCAGGGCCGCCGCGCGGGCGACATCCATGCCGCCGGTGGCGGACTCGTCGGCGTACATGGTCGCCAGCTCGGTCGCCGCCGCCGTTCCGGAATCGAGCGCCGCCACCACCGGTAGCGACATGGACTGCCGTGCAAGGTCGTTCGCCGGCTTGCCGGTGACGGCGGGGTCACCCCAGATGCCGATGAAGTCGTCGACGAACTGGAAGGCCATGCCGAGCTCGCGCCCGAACGTGTCCATCGCCGACACCGTCGTTCGATCCGCCTTCGCACACAGGGCGCCGAGTGCGCAGGCGCACCCCATCAGCGCGCCGGTCTTGCCCATGGCCATGCGTGCGTATTCGTCGATATCGACCCGCCTGCCCGACCCGAAGCGGCAGTCCTCGTGCTGGCCGCGGCACATCTCGATGATCGCCTGCTCGAGGGTGGCGACCGCGGTCATGGCGGTGGGTCCAGGCAGCCCGGTCACCAGAACCCGCGCCGCCAGGGCGTGCAGCGCGTCGCCGAGCAGCATCGCATCGGCGATACCCCACACGGTCCAGACCGCGGGCCGCCCGCGTCTGATCCGATCGCCGTCCATGATGTCGTCGTGCAACAGCGTGAAATTGTGCACCAGCTCCACGGCGACGGCCGCGGACAGCGCGGAGCGCGGGCCTGCGCCGCAGGCCACTGCCGCGCTGACGGTCAGCGCGGGCCGCAACGCCTTGCCAGCGGGTTCGTGCACCGGGGTGCCTTCGGCATCGCACCAGCCGAAGTGATAGCGGCCCATCAGCCCGAGAGGTTCGGGCAGTGACGAAACCGCCTCGCGTAGTAGGGGATCACACATCCGCCTGACCCGTGCCAGGATCTCCGCGGCCTGCCGGGCTGCTGCCGTGGAGGTACTCTCGACCATCGCCACGCACATACCTTCCCTTGTCACTGGAAGAACGGAATCGCTTGCGGGCGTGCCGATCTCGCCGTCGGTCGGATGTCCGCCGACGGCGCGCACCATGGTGATCGGATCGGAAAGCCGCTGCGGGCGCCGCACCGCGGCGACCGCTGTTCCGTGACGGGTCAGCCTGCCTGCCTGGCGACCGAGACGTTGTCGAGGATGCCGAGTGCGTCCGGCACGAGCACTGCGGCCGAGTAATAGCAACTCACGAGGTAGGAGATGATCGACTGGTCGTCGATGCCCTTGAACCGGACGTTGAGGCTCGGCTCGTATTCATCGGGGAGCCCGACTTGATGCAATCCGATGACGCCCTGGTCCTTTTCGCCGGTGCGCATCGCCAGAATCGAGGTGGTTTGGGTGTCGCTGACGGGGATCTTGCCGCAGGGGAAGATCGGTACGCCGCGCCATGCGGGTACGCGATGGCCGTCGACGTCGACCGGGTCGGGATACAGGCCGCGTTTGCTGCACTCGCGCCCGAATGCGGCGATCGCTTTCGGGTGTGCGATAAAGAGTTTCGTGCTGCGCCGCATGCTGAGCAGCTCGTCCATATCGTCCGGAGTCGGCGGACCTGACTCCGTGTAGATGCGCTGCTTGAGATCGCAGTTGTGCAGCAGCCCGAAGTCGCTGTTGTTGACGAGGTCGTGTTCGCGGCGTTCGTAGAGCGCTTCGATGGTGAGTCGCAACTGCTGCTCGGTCTGATTCATCGGATCGTTGAACAGATCAGCGACGCGGGTGTGCACCCGAAGCACGCTCTGGGCCAGGCTGAGTTCGTATTCCCTTGGGCTGGCGTCGTAGTCGACGAAGGTACCGTCCAGTTCGGGCTCGCCTGCGTGGCCCGAGGTGATCTGGATCGCCGCCTCGCCCTGTTTGTTCTGCGGCTTGGTAGCGGCGTCCGCCACGCGCGAGAGTTGCTCGCGAAGTGCAGGCGTGTTGTCGAGGAATTCGTCGAGTGACTGCCTGGGAAGCACCAGCATGGTCGTCCTGGTGACCGCCTTGACGGTGACCGGCCAAATGGCCGAGTTGTCGGTGAGGCATTGGTCGCCGAAGTAGTTGCCGCCCGCCAGGATTCCGACCATCGTCTGCTCACCGTATTCACCGGTGCCGATCTTGTTCAATTTCCCGTGCACGATCAGCATGACCTGATTCATCGGGTTACCGAATTCGGCGACGACGGTGCCCGGTTCCAGATCGCGCTGTTCGAACCGCTGGGCCAATGCGGCAAGTACTTCCTCGTCCTCCAGGTCGTGCAGCTGCGGCAGTTCGCGCAGTTCCTGGGGGATCACCCTGGCCTGCGAGCCCTCGACGATGTATTCGACTTCACCGTTGCCGACGGTATGGGTGAGGCGGCGGTTCACCCGGTAGATACCGCCGCTGACCTGCGTCCACGGCAGCATTCTCGTCAGCCAGCGCGAGCTGATGCCCTGCATCTGTGGCTCGGACTTGGTGGTGGTCGCCAACTTGTGGGCGGCCTCGGTACTCAGACTCTTGCGGACGTGATTGGTGGTACTGACAGACATTTCGATTGTCATGTTTTATCCTCACCTCGAAATGATCACCGGGACAGCCGAAGCGGAAATTAGAGTCGGTGATTTTTCAGATTCGACGGCTTTGTCGACGACAAGACAGTAGGCGGCGGGTAGTCGACAGGCGCTGTGCGCTCGAGCGAATTTTGTTACACGACAGGGGGTTTAAGACGCTGCTAATGGTAGGCCGCGGCACCGGCCGCCCGCAGTGAAAACTCGAATATCCATGCGTTCTGTTCGGATGGTTACGACATGTAGCCGATCGGATCAACGGTGGATAACGTTCCGATTCGAATCGCGTAAATACAGACAGATCGCTTGTGCGCAGCTATCTTCCAGCCGCCGATATGTGGACTGGTCGGCCTGGTCGCGCGTTTGCCCATGCTGGCTCCGTCGGGGCGAATTCCGCTGGGAGCTCTGCTAATTCCTGTTGGGCGACTCGTATACCTCGCTGGCGGTTGCCGCGCTGCTCGCGGCGATCGACTGGGCGCTACAGGGCGGTCCCGCCGTCAGTCCAGATCGACGCGGATGGTCAGGAGGTTGTTTCCGACAGCCCATACCCCGGCGCTGTTGATGCGCGGCAGGCTCAATAGGCGGCGACGGGCGTCGTCCTCGGGCATCAGGTGCGCGGTGCCGGGGTACCACTGCCCGCCGAGCCGGACGCGGACGGCCGGGTTCGCCTTGATGTTTTGGACGTACTGAGACCGCTCGCCGTATTCGGAGACGAACCAGAACTGCGCGCCGGTGCGCCGACCGCCGATCGGGGTGATTCGCGCCAGTCCGCTCTTGCGTCCGATGGTCTCCAGAAGCGCATGACTGGTGAAGCGCCGTGCGACCGGGTTCACGACATTGCGTTGGATCACGGCCATGAACCTTTGCTTCGGATCGGCTGGTGCCGGCACGGCCCCTCCAATGAGATAGTCGAGACAAATAACGTTCGATTGTCTCGATGCTATCGGCTGCGGCCTCGGTCGGCAAGGGGCCTGCAGCTGAGGTCAGGGCAGGTCCTGGAGTGCGGCGCGGATCACGGCGAGAAACCAATGCTGCGCAGGGCTGCGGCCCGGGGTCCGGCGGGTGTAGGCGGCGACCTCGGCGGGCTCGATGGGCCACGGCAGCTCGAAGGTGCGGACCGGGTGGGTTCGGGACAGGGCGCGGCCGATGCGTTGCGGCACGATGGCGACGAGCTCGCTGTCCTGCACGACGTAGGGGAGGGTGGCAAAGCGGGTGACGCGCACCGCGATTCGTCCCTCGAGGCCGTGGGTACGCAAGGCTTGGCGTGGGGCGGTGTGCCCGGTGGTTCCGTCGACGACGATGTGGCGTTCGTCCCGGAGCTCGGCGTCGGTCGGGGTACCTTTGCGCAGGCGCGGGTGATCATTCGAGACCATGCCGATGTAGCCCTCGGTGAACAGCGGAACCCGGTTGACCCGTGTCGAATCCAGCAGCGGGCTGGCCACGATCGCATCCACCTGGCCGCGGGTCAGCTGATCGACGGCGGTGTCGACATCGAAGGCGTGCACCTGCAGGGTGGCCGCCGGTGCGCGCGCCTCCAGCTCGGCGATCACCAGCGGCAGCACGTTGACCTCGCCGAGGTCGGACAGTCCGAGCGCGAAGCTGATCGGCCCGGACGCATCGAAATCCTTTGCCGCGCCGATGGTTACGTCGAGCTGCTCGATGGCGGTACGCAGCGGCGGATAGAGCCGCTCGGCCTCCGAGCTCGGGAGCAGCCCGCCGGGGCCGCGCACGAACAGTTCGTCGCCGAGCTTGCGGCGCAGCTTGCCGAGGCCGTAGCTGACCGTGGGTTGGGTGACGCCGAGCACGTCCGCGGCGGCCGTCACGCTGCGCGTCTCGTAGAGCAGGACGAAGGTCCTGATCAGGTTGAGATCGAACTCGGCACCCATAGATCTCCTCTATATAGATCTCGAAAAACATCTATTGGATTTCTGATGCTGCCGATCGTAGCGTGAGGGCCATCACAACTGCACACCAGGAAATGAACACCACCATGAAGAAGTTGATGTCGTGGTCAGCCGTACTTTGCTGGCTCATCGTCTTGCTGGAGGGCTACGACCTCGTCGTGCTCGGCGCCGTCATCCCCACCCTCATCGACCAGCACTATCTCGGCTTCACCGCCGCCAGTGCGACTTTCGCCGCGACCATCTCGCTGGTCGGCGTCGCCATCGGTGCGACGGCGTCCGGGCCGATCGCCGACCGCTACGGTCGCCGCCGGATGCTGCTCGGCTCGATCGCCCTGTTCTCGTTGTTCACCGCCATCGTCCCGTTCGCGGGGTCCGTTACGGTGTTCGGCGCGTTCCGGCTGATCGCGGGCATCGGCCTCGGCGCAGGCCTGCCGACGGCGCTGACCTTCATGGCCGAACACATGCCGCCGGAACGCCGCGCCTTCGCCAGCACGATCACCATGACCGGCTATCACACCGGCGCGGTGCTCACCGCGCTGCTCGCCCTGCGCGTCGTCCCGCACTGGCAGCCGCTGTTCTACGGGGGCGGCATCGCCGGACTCGTTCTGCTGCCGGTGATCTGGGCGAAACTGCCCGAATCCGAGGCCTACCTCGCCGCCAAGTCGGCGCCGACCAGGGTCTCGCCCAAGGTCTTGCTTCGTCCGCTGTATCTGCGTGCGACGCTGGGGGTTTGGGTCGGATCGTTCATGGGTCTGCTGCTCGTGTACGGCTTGAACACCTGGCTGCCCAAGCTGATGCGGGACGCCGGATACAACATGTCCACCTCGCTGACGGTGCTGTTGATGTTGAACGTCGGGGCGGTGATCGGCCTGTTGACGGCGGGTACGCTTGCCGATCGGCGAGGCATCAAGCCGACGGTGCTGATGTGGTTCGGTGCGGCCGCGGTGTTCCTGGCGTTGCTGAGCATCAAGATGACGAGCAATCTGGTGCTCAATGCGCTGGTGCTGATCACCGGCATCTTCGTCTTCTCCGCGCAGGTCCTCATCTACGCTTATGTGGCCCAGGCCTATCCGGCCGAAATCCGGTCAACCGCAATGGGATTCGCGGCGGGCGTCGGCCGCCTCGGCGCGATCTTCGGCCCGACGGTGACCGGCTGGCTCATCGTGATCGGGTCCGCCAATCCCTGGGGCTTCTATCTGTTCGCCGCGGTCGCGGGCATCGGGCTGCTCGCCATGGCCGCGGTGCCGAGGACAACCATCGACGGGCTCGCACCGGTCGAGCCGGTCGTCCCGGCGGCGACGGGAGGACATCAGGCGTGAAGACGCTGCGCACCCAGGTCGCGATTGTCGGTGCAGGCCCGGCCGGTCTGCTGCTGTCACATCTGCTCGGCCGCAGCGGCATCGAGACGGTGACCGTCGATCACCGCACCTACGACGAGATCGCAGGCACCATCCGCGCAGGCATCCTGGAGGCGGGATCCGTTCGGCTGCTGGTGGATTCGGGAGCATCCACGCGGGTACTCACCGAAGGCCACCGGCACGACGGCGTGGTGCTCCGGTTCGACGGGGAGAACCACCGGATCGACTTCCAGGGGCTGGTCGGCGAATCCGTGTGGCTGTACCCGCAGACCGACGTGTTCATCGACCTGGCCGCACGGCGCAGGTCCGACGGTGGTGATGTGCGCTACGGGGTGTCCGATACCGCCGTCGACATTTCCGGTGCCCGCCCGACGGTGACCTACACCGAGCCGGACGGCAGCGTGACGCGCCTCGAGGCGGACCTGCTCATCGGCGCCGACGGTTCCCGATCGATCTGCCGCCATGCCTTTCCCGACGGCGGCCGTGGTGAATGGTTCCGCGAGTATCCGTTCGCCTGGTTCGGCTTTCTGGCCGAGGCTGCGCCCTCGCACGATGAATTGGTCTACACCCGTTCCGATTACGGCTTCGCGCTGGTCAGCCAGCGCACGCCGACGGTGCAGCGGATGTATTTCCAGTGCGCGCCGGACGAGCGGCCGCAGGAGTGGGACGACGACCGGATCTGGACCGAGATGCGCCGCCGCGTCAACGGCAACGGATTCGAGGTGGAGGAAGGGCCGATCACCGCGAAGATGGTGCTGCCCTTCCGATCCTTTGTCACCGCCCCGCTGCGGCACGACCGGCTGCTGCTCGCCGGCGACGCCGCGCACACTGTGCCGCCGACCGGTGCCAAGGGCCTGAACCTGGCGCTCGCCGACGTCGCGATCCTCGCCGAGGTGATCGCCGATTTCTATGCTGCAGGGGATGCGGATGTGCTCGATCGGTACACCGAACGCGCGCTCGAACGGGTATGGCGGGCACAGCATTTCTCGTACTGGGCGACCACCATGCTGCACATGGTCCCCGGCGCGACGCCCTTCGATATCCAGCGCCAACGCGGCGAGCTGGCGTTGATCACCGGATCACGACACGGCTCCACGTATTTCGCCGAGGCGTACACCGGATGGCAGCAACCGAAACAGTGAATAGTCCCGACGAAAAGTAAGGAGTGACGGTGGCGCGGATATCCACCCTGGCCGACGCGGTGGCCGAGCTTGTCCAAGACGGCGACACGGTCGCCCTAGAGGGTTTCACCCACCTGATCCCGGTGGCCGCCGGGCACGAGATCATCCGGCAGGGTATCGGTGAGCTGACCCTGGTCCGGATGACCCCGGACATCGTGTACGACCAGTTGATCGGCGCTGGTTGCGCGACGAAGCTGATCTTCTCCTGGGGCGGCAATCCCGGAGTCGGCTCGCTGCACCGGTTTCGGGACGCGGTCGAGCACGGGTGGCCGCGGGCGCTGGCGATAGAAGAGCACAGCCACGCGGGCATGGCCAACCGCTATGTGGCGGGCGCTTCCGGTCTGCCGTTCGCGGTGCTGCGCGGTTATGTCGGCACCGATCTGCCGACGGTGACCGAGACGATCAAGCCGATCAGCTGCCCGTTCACCGGTGAGCAGTTGACCGCGGTGCCCGCGCTCAATCCCGATGTGACGGTGATCCACGCCCAGCGCGCGGACCGGGCGGGGAACGTGCAGCTGTGGGGGTTGCTCGGGGTGCAGAAGGAAGCGGTGCTCGCGGCGGGCCGGAGCCTGGTCACCGTCGAGGAGATCGTCGACGAGCTCACCCCGGTGCCTGGCGCGATCGTGTTGCCCGCGTGGGCGATCAGCGCGGTCGCCGTGGTGCCAGGGGGCGCGCATCCGTCCTATGCGCAGGGCTATTCCGAGCGTGACAACGCCTATTACGCGGCATGGGATGCGATCAGCCGGGACCGGGCTCGGTTCACCGACTGGCTCGCCGAGCACGTATTTGCCTCAACCACAGGGAGTTTGGCATGACAACAAGTCAGGTCGGCGCGGTGGACACGACGCGATACACCGCCGACGAGACGATGACCATCGCGGCCGCGCGCGCATTGGCCAACGGCACACGGTGTTTCGTCGGCATCGGCCTGCCGTCCACCGCCGCGAACCTGGCCAGGACGACGCACGCGCCCGACCTGGTCCTCATCTACGAGTCGGGCACGCTCGGGTCCAAGCCGAGCAGGCTGCCCGCCTCGATCGGTGACGGCATCCTCGCCGAGACCGCCGACGCGGTGATCAGCGTGCCCGAGGTGTTCAACTATTGGCTGCAGCCCGGCCGCATCGATGTCGGCTTTCTCGGTGCCGCGCAACTGGATCGGTTCGGCAATATCAACACCACCGTCATCGGGGACTACCACCATCCGACGGTGCGGCTGCCCGGTGCGGGTGGCGCGCCGGAGATCGCCGCGTCCTGCGGTGAGGTGTTCGTCGTCGTGCGCCAATCCCGCAAATCCTTTGTCGAGCAGGTCGATTTCATCACCTCGTTCGGGCACGGGCGCGGTGGCGGCGAGCGCGAGCGGCTCGGGATGTGGGGGACCGGGCCGACCAGGATCATCACCGATCTCGGCATCATGCAGCCCGACGACGGCGGTGAGCTGGTGCTCACCGCCGTGCACCCGGGGGTGACCGTCGAGCAGGTGCGCGCCGCGACCGGATGGGAGCTGAAGGTCGCCGCCGACCTGGCCGTCACCGAGCCGCCGAGCGATGCCGAGCTCGCGGCGCTACGCGCACTACAGGCGGCGTCATGAGTTGGCGCACAGTGGAAATGGCGGTTCGCCGACGCAGTAAGGCAGAGGTGACGGCATGACCGGCGCGTTCCTCTACGACGGCGTGCGGACGCCCTTCGGCCGCTACGGCGGCGCGCTGGCAGGCGTGCGCCCGGACGACCTGGCCGCCCACGTCCTGCAGGCGCTGGCCGAGCATGCGGAGTTGGATCCGGCGACGGTCGACGACGTGCTGTTCGGCGCCGCCAACCAGGCGGGCGAGGACAATCGCAACGTCGGCCGGATGGCGGCGCTGCTCGCGGGCTGGCCGACCTCGGTGCCGGGCAGCACCGTGAACCGGCTGTGCGGGTCGAGTCTGGATGCGGTGCTGCAGGCTTCCAGGACGATCGAGACGGGCGATGCCGAGATCGTGGTGGCGGGCGGCGTCGAATCGATGAGCCGTGCGCCGTGGGTGATGACCAAGCCGCCCAAGGGTTTTCCGGCTGCCGATGCGACGCTGCACTCGACCACGCTCGGCTGGCGCATGGTCAACCCGGTCATGCCCGCGCCGTGGACGGTGTCGCTCGGCGAGAGCACCGAGTTGCTCGCCGAGCGCTTCGGCATCGACCGCGCCGAGCAGGACGAGTTCGCGGCACGCAGCCACCACCTGGCGGCGACGGCCTGGGACAAGGGGTTTTACGACGACCACGTGGTCCAGGTGCCAGGCACCGACCTGGTCCGTGACGAACCGCTGCGACCGGACACCACGCCGGCGAAGCTGGCAGGCCTGCGGCCCTCGTTCCGCGAGACGGGCACCGTCACCGCGGGCAACGCCTCGCCGCTGAGCGACGGCGCTTGCGCGCTGCTGCTCGGCGACGAAGGACTCGCCGACCGGATCGGCAGGGCGCCGCTGGCGCGGATCGCAGGCCGCGGTGCGGCGGGTGTCGACCCCGATGAATTCGGCATCGGACCGGTGCAAGCGGCGCGAATTGCCTTGCGCAGGGCCGGGATCGGGTGGGACGACCTCGGCGTAGTCGAACTCAACGAGGCGTTCGCCGCCCAGTCGCTCGCCTGCCTGGCCGGGTGGCCGGAGCTGGACGCGGGGATAGTGAATGTCAACGGCGGCGCGCTCGCACTCGGCCACCCGCTCGGCGCATCCGGGGCCAGGCTGGTCAACCAGCTCGCCCGCGAGATGCGCCGTCGCGGCAGCCGCTGGGGGCTTGCGGCGCTGTGCATCGGCGTCGGTCAAGGGCTGGCCGTCGTTTTGGAGGCAACATCATGAAGACTCGACCGCTCCCGGTCGGCTACCGCCGCGACCCCGATGGCATCCACCCGCCGCTGGACTACCCCGAGTACGCGTCGACCACGCTGCGTCATCCGCGCGAACCGCTGATCCTGTTGCCGCAGCGGCTGACCGAGCGCACCGGCCCGGTACTCGGCACCGACCGGGTCGGCCCCACCGACAACGACCTGACCGCACAGCACGCGCAGCAGCCGATCGGCCAGCGCATCATCGTGCACGGCAGACTGCTCGACGGCGACGGCAAGCCGATCCCGAGCTCGCTGATCGAGATCTGGCAGGCCAACTCCGGCGGCCGCTACCGGCACGACAGGGACCGCTGGGATTCGGCGCTGGATCCCCACTTCGACGGCGTCGGCCGCACGCTGACCGACAGCGCGGGGCGCTACGAATTCACCACCGTCAAGCCGGGTGCGTACCCGTGGCGCAATCACCACAACGCCTGGCGTCCTGCGCACATCCATTTCTCGTTGTTCGGAACGGCTTTCGCGCAGCGGCTGGTGACGCAGATGTACTTCCCCGACGATCCGCTGTTCTTCCAGGATCCGGTCTACAACTCGGTGCCGGAGCCTGCCCGCGAATTGCTGGTCAGCCGTTTCGATTACGAGCGGAGCGAGCCGGAACGCGCACTGGCCTTCGCCTTCGACATCGTGCTGCGCGGGCCGGACGCGACACCGTTCGAGGGGGCTGACCACGATGACTAGCCTGCGGAGCACGCCGTCGCAGACCGTCGGTCCGTACCTGCACATCGGACTCACCTGGGACGACGGTCCGTTCGCGGTGCCCTTGGGCACGCCTGGCGCGGTGTGGATTACCGGCCGGGTGTTCGACGGTGCAGGCACGGCGATCGACGACGCGATGGTCGAGACCTGGCAGGTCGATCCCGAGGACTGCTGCGGCCGAAGAGGATTCGCCCGCAGCGACACGAGGCGTGGGCAGTTCGCCCTGTATACCGTGCTGCCGCAGCCGGTATCGGACGGAGCGGGCGACGACGAGGCGCCGCACCTCGACATGTCGGTGTTCGCGCGCGGGCTGCTGCATCGGGTGGTCACCCGGGTCTACTTTCCGGAGCACGCCGACCGGCATCAGGCCGATCCGGTGCTGGCGACGGTCCCGCCCGCGCGGCGCGGCACCCTGATCGCGGCGCGGGCAGGCGACGGTTACGAGTTCGATGTGCACCTGCAAGGAGCGCATGAGACGGTGTTCTTCGATGTCTGACACCGGCGGGCTCTTCAGCGGCGTGCTCGCGGCGGGCCCGGTCGCCGATTCGGTGTGCGACCGGGCCTGGGTGCAGGCGATGCTCGACTTCGAAGCGGCGCTGGCATGGGCCTCGGCCGCGGCAGGGGTCATTCCGGAGGCCGCCGCCGTCGACATCGAAAGAAGGTGCCGGGCAGAGTATTACGACATCAGCGCGCTCGGCGCGGCCGCGGTGCGGATCGGCAATCCGGCAGGGCCGCTGGTGCGTGAGCTGACCGCGAGCGTCACCCCCGAGGCGGCGGCCTACGTGCACTTGGGCGCGACCAGCCAAGACGTGCTCGACACCGCCGCGATGCTGGTGACCGCCAGGGCGCTGGTCGCACTGCGCGCTGGCCTGCACGCCTGCGCGGATCGACTCGCCCGGCTCGCCGAGGAGCACGCGGACACTGTGCAGGCCGGGCGCAGCCTGCTCCAGCAGGCGCCCCCGGTGACGTTCGGGCTCACCGCGGCGGGCTGGCTCGGCGGCGTGGTCGCGGCGCTCGATCGCATCGACGTGCTTCGCGGCGAGCGGCTCGCGGTGCAGTTCGGCGGCGCGGTCGGCACGCTGGCGGCGTTGGGCGACAACGGTATTCCCGTCCTGCGCGGCATCGCCTATCGGCTCGGCCTCGCCGAACCGGTGCTGCCGTGGCACACCGAGCGCAGCCGCATCGCCGAGATCGCGGGCGCGCTCGGTCAGGCCTGCGGTGCGGTGGCGAAGATCGCCCGCGATATCACCCTGCTCGCGCAAACCGAGCTCGGCGAGGTATTCGAGGACGGTCCGCCTGGCAGCGGCGGCTCCTCGACCATGCCGCACAAACGCAACCCGGTCGCCGCCGTCCTCGCGGCCGGATCCGCGGCTCAGGCACCGGGATTGGTCGCCACCCTGTTGAGCGCAGCCGCCCACGAACATCAGCGGGCGGCAGGATCCTGGCACGCGGAATGGCGGCCGCTGACCGAATTGCTGCGCAGCACAGGATCAGCCGTCGAGTGGCTCTGCATCGCCCTCGACCGCCTTCGCGTCGACCCGGCTCGTATGCGGGCGAATCTCGATGCGTCCGGGGGACTTCTGCTCGCCGAACAGGTCGCCATCGGTGTGGTCACGGCGGCGCAGGGCGCGGTCGGCAGACAGGAAGCGACCGACCTGGTCGCGGCATGCTGCCTGCGTGCGGGTCCCGACGACCTGGCGGAACTGCTGGCCGCCGACGAGGTGATCGGAAAGTACCTCGACCGCAGTCGCATCGACGAACTCCTCGACCCCACCGGCTATTTGGGCAGCACCGCCGAATTCATCCGCCGGGCTGCGCAAGACTGGCGATCACGCTCGGCTGGATACCGATGAGGTGCGAGTGGCACATGGTGGAGAGGTCTTCTCGACGAACGCCGCAGCCATGTGCCACTCGTGCGCTGTGCGAGGCGCGCTCGGTCTGCGGGCCGCCTGGTAGTGCGCGCAGGCAGCCGGTTCGGGCGATAGTGGTAACGCTCGGATTGCTCGGCTGTCCTGTGGTGCAGGTTGATTGGAGATCCCGATGAATGCGGTACCGGTGAATCACGTTGTCGACGGACCGGTCGACGGCCCACCGATAGTGTTGAGCGGATCGCTCGGCAGTGACTTACGGATGTGGGAACCGCAGGTTGCCGCGCTGGCCGCTGCCGGATATCGGGTGGTGCGCTACGACCATCGCGGCCACGGCGGCTCGCCGGTGCCGGTGGGACCGTACTCGTTGGTCGACCTCGGCGGTGATGTGATCGCGTTGCTCGACCAGTTGGCAATCCGTCGCGCGCATTTCGTCGGGGTGTCGCTCGGCGGGATGGTCGGCATGTGGATCGCCCAATTCGCGCCGAGCAGGCTACGAACCCTGGCCCTGTGCTGCACATCGGCCGAGCTCGGTCCGGCGACGGCCTGGTCCGAGCGCGCCGCGACGGTGCGCGCCGAAGGCACGGGCGCGATCGCCGAAGCGGCGGTGCAGCGGTGGTTCACGCCGGAATGGCGCGCCGCCAACCCGGACCGGACGCGCGACTACCAGCAGATGATCGCCGCAACGCCTGCCGAGGGCTACGCCTCCTGCTGTGCCGCCATCGAAACCATGGACATCGCAGCGCGTTTGGCGCGCATCAGCGCCCCGACCGTGGTGATCGTCGGCGCGGACGACCCGGCGACTCCACCGGCGCACGGCGAGCGTATCGCCGCGACGATTCCCTTGGCACGCCTGCGCATCGTCCATCCCGGCGCGCATCTGGCCTCCGCCGAACGCCCGGACACCGTCAACGACCTCATCCTCACGCACCTGAAGGAGAACTCGTGAACGACCGTGCCATCCAGGGGGCGCAGGTCCGGCGCGAAGTGCTCGGCGACGCACACGTCGACCGCGCCGCCGCCAGCACCACCGAATTCACCCGCCCCTTCCAGGAATACATCACCGAATCGGTGTGGGGCGCCATCTGGACCCGCCCCGGTCTGGACCGCCGCACCCGCAGCTGCATCACCCTCGCGATCCTCACCGCCCTCGGCAGGCACGAAGAACTGGCCATGCACGTGCGCGCCGCACTCACCAACGGCCTCACCCCCGACGAAATCAGCGAGGTCCTCCTCCACACCGGTGCCTACGCGGGCGTCCCCGCCGCGAACGCCGCCTTCACCCACGCCCAAACCGTCCTCACCGAGCTCGCCGCCATGCCGCCGGAGACCTCTCCGGAGTGACCGTCCCGCAGAATCCGCACCCCTTCCAGCAATCCGCACCCGTTCTGGCCGCCCAGAACGGTTGTGGATCAACGGAACTAGTGCGGATTTCGAGAAAGGGTGCGGATGTTGAGTGCTGCGGGACTAGCGGTCGAGGTCGGCGGCGCGGTTGAGGAGCAGTGTTTGTTCGGCTTGGTTGCTGGTCAGCTCGGCCGCGCGGGTGAACTCGGTGCGGGCCTCCGCGTGCCGGCCCAGCTGTGTGAGCAGATCGCCGCGGACCGCGTGGCGCAGGTGATAGGTGTCCAACGCGCCCGACGCGACGAGCGCATCGACGAGTTCGAGGCCTGCGGCGGGGCCGTGCGCCCTGCCGACCGCCACCGCGCGGTTCAGCTCGATGATCGGTGACGGGAAGCGTTGGGCCAGTACGGCATACAGTCCGGCGATGCGGCGCCAATCGGTGTCTTCGGCGGTGGGTGCCATGGCATGCACGGCGGCGATCGCCGCCTGCAGCGCGTAACAGCCTGGCGGGAGTCCGCGCTCCCGTGCCACCGCATTGGCTCGGCCGAGCGCAGCGTACCCGCGCCGGACGAGCAGTCGATCCCACCGGGATCTGTCCTGATCGGCAAGGAGGACAATGTCTTTCGTTCGTCCGGTGCGCGCAGGCAGCCGCGATGCCTGCAATTCCAGCAGCGCGAGCAGCCCGTGCGTCTCGGGTTCGCCGGGCAGCAGTTCGGCGAGCATGCGCGCCAACCGCAGTGCGTCCTCACACAATTCGACGCGCACCCAGTCGTCGCCCGACGTCGCCGCATACCCCTCGTTGAAGATCAGATAGACCACCGAGAGCACCGAGTCCAAGCGCTCGGCAAGCTCGTCCGCGGCGGGCACCTGATAGGGCAGCTGCTTCGCGGAGATGGTGCGTTTGGCGCGGACAATGCGTTGCGCCACTGCCGATTCCGTCGCGACGAAAGCGCGCGCGATCTCCTCGGTGGTCAACCCGCCCAGCATCCGCAACGTCAGCGCAACCCTCGCCTGCTCTGGCAGCGCCGGATGACAGGCGGTGAACATCATCCGCAGCAGGTCGTCTTCAACCGCCTCGACCGCAGGCTCGGGCTCGGGTTCGGTACGCAACGCGTGCCCGAGCTGGGTCAGCTTGCGCGCGAACGTCTGGTTGCGCCGGATCCGATCGATGGCGCGATGCTTGGCGGTCAGCATCAGCCAACCACCCGGATTCGGCGGCACCCCGTCCCGCGGCCACTGCTCCAACGCCGCGACCAACGCGTCCTGTGCCAGTTCCTCGGCGGCATCGATATCGCCGACCACGCGGGTGAGCCCCGCGACCAGCCGTGGCCATTCCATCCGCCACACCGTCTCCACGGCGCGGCGGGCGCGTTCCGGCGACCGGTCGTCGGGGGTCATCCGCGGCCCGGTCAGGCCTGCACGGCGAGCTGCCGGATCTCGACCTCGATATCCCACTCCGGCCCGTGTGCGCCGAGAAAACGCTTGGTCCATTCGACCGCCTCGTCCTGCGATTTGGTCTGCAGGATGCAGTACCCGCCGACCACCTCTTTGGACTCGGTGAACGGCCCGTCGACGACCGTCTGCTTGCCGTTCGACTGGGTGATCCTGGTGGCCTCGGTGACCGGGTGCAGGCCGTTGGTGTCCAGCAGCACGCCCGCCTTGGTCATCTCCTCGATCACCTTGCCCACCTGCTCCATCAACGCCTCGTCCGGCTCCGGCGCGGTGACCGGGTCGACGTGGATCAGCATCATGTAGCGCATATCGCGTCCTTTGCTCGTCGTCGTCAGGATCGTCCGACCCTCACCCCACTGCATCGAACGGCCACCCACCGAATCGACACCTCGCGTGAAATTCTTCTGGACAGGTGTCGGTCAGTGGCCTTGCGGCGGTCCAGCGGCGGCTATCGCCTGCCTGCGGTAGTGGAGTGCGATCACCTCCGGCAGAATCCGCACCACGGACGTGAGTGCGAAAGTCGTCTTCTGGAATCCGGTAGGAAAGATACTCCGCCCACCACCGACGACGACCGGGAAGAGCTGCAACCGCAGTTCGTCGACGAGGTCGGCGGTCAGCAGACCCTGCACCAGCGTCGCGCTGCCGTGGACAAGGATCGGACCGCCGTCGCCCGCCTTCAAGGTGGTTACGGCGCTCACCAATTCGCCGCCGAGGGCGGTGGTGTTCGACCATGCGGGCGGCTGCTCCACCTTGGTACCCACGACATACTTCGGCATCGTGTTCAGTCGATCCGCGATAGTGCCGGTACGCGGCGTCCACGCTTGCGCGAACTGCTCGTAGTTGCTTCGTCCGAACAACATGGCCTCGACCCCGTTCAGTTCGTCCAGCTTGTAGTTCTCGATCGGCGGCGCGGCATAGTCGAACACCCAGCCGCTGTGCCGGTGCCCCGGCTCGCCACCCGGCGCCTCCACCACGCCGTCGATCGTGATGAACTCCGAAACAATCAGTTCGCGCATCCTCGACTCCTCGTTCCTCGGTCGTCTCGTGCGAGGTCTTTGCCTCCTGAATGCATCGAACGGCCATGTACGAGATCGACACCGAATCGGCCGATGTCGAAACGACCAGCGCCCGTTCGATGCATGCACACAGACCGAGTGTGTGTCGAACGGAAGGCGGAACACCGTGCCTGTCAACAACTTCGCTCCTGCGGCCGGGCGCAGAGAATGGATCGGCTTGACGATCCTGACGCTCGCGACCATCGTGATCACCTTCGAGATGTTCGTTCTGTTGTTCGCGCTACCGCTGATCACGGCGGATCTGCGGCCGAACGCGGTGCAGCAGCTGTGGATTCTCGACAGCTACGGCTTCATGGTCGGCGGGCTACTCATCACGATGGGCACGCTCGGCGACCGGATCGGTCGCCGGAAACTGCTGATGATCGGGGCGGCCTGCTTCGCGGCGGCCTGCCTGGTGTCCGCGTTCGCCACCGATGCCACCACGTTGATCGCGGGCCGGGCATTACTCGGCATTGCCGGATCCACGCTCGCACCATCGACATTGGCGTTGATCAGGAATATGTTCCGCGAACCGAATCAGCGTGGGCTCGCTATCGGTGTGTGGGCCGCCAGCTTTCCGCTCGGCGCCATCCTCGGATCGGTGGTCGGTGGGGTAGTGCTTGCGCATTTCTGGTGGGGCTCAGCCTTTCTGCTCGCGGTGCCCGTGATGGTGCTGCTGCTCGTGCTGTGCCCGCTGACGATCGACGAGTATCGAAACCCCGACGGTGGCGCCATCGATATCGTCAGCGCGCTGCTCTCGGTGGGCGCCATGGTCGCGGTCAGCTACGGCCTCAAGGAGATCACCCGCCACGGCGCGCAGGCGACGCCGATACTGGTCGGCCTCTGCGGAATCGGCTGCGGTGTCGCCTTCGTCCGCCGCCAACGCCGCCGCGACAAGCCGTTCATGGACCTGCGGTTGTTCGAGAATCGATCGTTCAGCACCATGCTCGTCGGCCTCGTGCTGTACGCGCTGATCGGGACATCGAGCATGTTCTATCTGATCCAGTATCTCCAGTCCGTGCTCGGCCTGACGCCGTTCGCCGCCGCACTGTGTCTCCTACCCGGCATGGTGGTGGCGACGATCAGCGGAATCGTTGCGCCCTTGATAGGCAGGCGAATTCGGCCCGCGTACCTCATTTCGGGTGGCATCGTCGGCGTTGCCGTCGCCTTCGCACTGTTCACGCAGCTGGACGCCGAGTCGAGTCCGATGCTGGTGATCATCGGCTTCGCCATCATGGGACTCGGCGAAGGACCGCTGCTCGCGGTGGGGACGAACCTGGTGATCAGCTCGGCGGCACCGGAGCAGGCCGGTTCCGCAGCATCGCTGACACAGGTGGCCAACGAAGCAGGCGCCGCGTTGGGCGTCGCGGTCATGGGCAGTATCGGCGCCGCGGTCTACCGGGATCGGATTGTCGGTGCCGTGCCGGCCGGACTCGAGGTGCCCGATGCCGCGCGCGACAACCTGGCCGCAGCGCTCGCGGCGGATCTCCCCGCGGATCTCAGCGCGCTGCTGGCCGCTGCCGCACGGGAATCCTTCACCGCGGGAATGAATGTCGTGGCCGCGATCTGCGTCGTCATCCTGCTGGTCGCGGCGGTGATCATCGCTGCCGTGCTCAGACGGGTGCCGACAGGGGACCGAGGATCCGAGCCTGCCGTGCCGGGAACCGTCGGACAGTCGACACCGAGTTCCTCCGGCACCACCTGACTGCGGCCGAGCCAATGGTTTTGGTGGCAGCCCTCCGCCGCCCTGAACCGCCCGCGGCAGCTACTGTCGGAGCGGAAAACCGTTCTGTTCGAAAGATGGTCAGTGTGAACTGCAGTTCCAGCCTGCCTGGGTCCAATGCGGGCAGGTCGGGTCGTGCCGAGTGCTCAGATCGCCGCCGGGGAGCACGGCGATGAGCCCAATGGGTCGGCGGCACTTCGTATTCGGCCTCTCCGGAGCAGCCGGTGTGCTGGCGGGTTTGGCGGGTGCCGGGGTCGCCGTGTCGCGGTCGCCCGAGCCGGCTCCCGACAGCGGGGCCGACGAACCCACCGGATCCGTCGAACCCGCCGTCGCCGGTAGCGTTGCCGGAGAGCTGAGCACGTTCTTTGCCACGGCGTTCGTCGGCAACGCGCTCGCCGTCGACAGCGAAAGCGACGGCGACCTGTGGGTGACCTGCTGGGCCGACGACGACAATCTGTATTCGGTGAACGGCGACGGCAGCGGCTTCAGCGACGGCCCGAGGCACGATATCGTCGTCAACCGGATCACGGGTGACCCCAAGTCGGGTCTGACGGGCGAAGTGCTTGCGGTGGCCGACGAGGTCGGCGCGATCTGGGGCGACCCGGACAAGTACAACAGGAAGCCGACCGGCATCGTCTGCGCCGACGGGCGCCTCTACCTCGCCATCCAGGACCTGCGCCTCGGACCGGGCGATATCGCGTTCAACGACGCGCCCAACGCCAGCGTTTCGTGGTCCGACGACCACGGGCGCACCTGGCACAAAACCCAGCAACCGATGTTCACCGAGGGCGTCTTCACCACCATCTTCTTCCTCGACTTCGGGCGTGACTCCCGCGACACGGCGGCCGCATTGGGTGCGGACGCGGCGCGCTACGTCTACGCGTACGGCTTGGACGGCAACTGGCGCGGATCCTTCACCGCCACGGTCGCCGACCCGTTCGACCTCTTCCTCGCTCGCGTGCCGAAGGGCGCGGTCGAGCACCGGAACCGCTGGGAATTCTTCGCCGGACTCGACGGTGACAAGCCCCGGTGGACCAAGCACGTGGAAGAACGACGGCCGGTGCTGCGCGACACCAGGCGGCAATACCCCACGCTGCGGAACTTCCGGGAATACCCGCACAACCTGTCGGTGATCTCCCAGGGCGGCGTCGTCTACGTCAGCGCGCTGAAACGGTACCTGTACACGTCCTGGACCGAATACACCTACGAGTTCTACGAGGCGCCGAACCCGTGGGGGCCGTGGAAGCTGTTCTTGACCAAGGACTTCGGCGGCTATCCGTGGTTCGGTCGTGGACCTGGCTGCCCAGGCCCGAAGAACGGCGGCTATGCCACCACCATCCCGTCGAAGTTCATCGAGCCCGACGGCACCTCGATGTGGGTGCAATCGAACTGGTGGGTGGGCAGCGCGGGCGGCGACACCGCCTACTCGTTCAACCTGCGCAAGCTGACGCTGCTGCCGTACACCGCGAAATCGCCTGCGAACCAACCAGACCCACGCGACAATCTCGCCTACACCGGCACGTCCGTGACGCCGATCGAGAAGTCCGCGCACTACGGGCACAGCGAGTACTACAACGACGGTGATTTCACCAAGAGCGAGAACAGCTTCGACCAGGAGAACAAGGACATCGACTTCTGGGGCTTCACCTGGTCCCAGCCCTACCTGATGAACCAGGTCGTCTACACCACCGGCGAAGTCTTCGACGACGGCGGCTGGTTCGCCGCAGGCCTGCGCGTCCAGGTACGCCAAAACTTCCAATGGATCGACGTCCGAAACACAAAAACCGACCCGCGCTACCCCTACACCCCCGCCGCAGGGCCCTTCACCACCTACACCTTCAATTTCGCCACCACATCCGGCGACGGCGTCCGCATCATCGGAAAGCCAGGCGGCACAGCCTATTTCACCTCGATCGCCGAACTGGAGGTTTACTACCGTTAACCACAACCTCGTACTGTGGGGGGAGGACGGTTGAGATCGGCGGGGTTAGCGTCGCGCTTATGCGCACACTTCGGATGGTGGCACTCGTGGCGGGTGTTCTTGCTGTGGCTACGGCATGCACGGGGGGCGGCGAATCGAACGCCGCAGTGAGGTCGGCTGGGTTGTCGATTTCGTTCGGTGACTTCGTGTCTCACGGGGAGATGACGTATCCGGCGAGTGATCGGCCTGCGCCGCTCGTTGTTCTGGTGAGTGGGTCGGGGCCGGAGGATTTGAATGGTGACGATGCCAGCGTGGGTGGGACCTCGCGGGGTCATCTGTTCGCCGATGTTGCTCGGTCGCTTGCCGAGCAAGGGTTCGCCACGTTGCGGTACAACAAGCACTACGTGGCGGGGATCGGCGACATCGATCCTCGGTTCGGCACCGACCTCACCATGACGCAGTTGGTTGCAGATGTGCGCACTGCGGTGCAGGCGGGGGTTCGTGACCCGAGGATCGATGCGCAGCGGGTGTATCTCTACGGGTGGAGCGAGGGGACGACTGTTGCCGCGGCGGCTGCGGACAACATGCCGAACCTGCGCGGGGTCATCCTGCAGGGTGTGGTGGGGATTCCTTGGCGGGAGGGGCTGATCGCGCAGTGGGAGCGGGTGGTGATTCCGTATCTGCGCGGGTTCGCGCGCGAAGGGTCGGTGGGTATCGCCGATTTGGGGCGCGCGTGGCGTGGTGACGGTGGTGTGGTGCCGCACGAACTCGTCGGCGTGCTTGCGGACGGACTCGACTCCGTGCAGCCGGTGCTCAACCCGGCGTTCGATGTGGATGGGAACGGGCGTATCGATCTCGACGCAGAACTACGCACGGCGGCAGTGCAATTCACCGATACGCAGCTGGCCGGCGGTGCCTTCCGCCTCTACGGCGCACCGTCGACGCTCGCCGATGTCGCGGCACAAGCTCCCACGCTCCGGCACGTTCCCGTCCTCACCGTGCACGGCGACAACGACAGCAACGTGTCGGTGGCAGCGGCCCAGCGCGTCGATCGCGCCTTGGCCGAGGTCGGGAGTCGGGATCACACACTGATCACCTATCCCGGCCTCGGCCATTCCCTCGGCGCGGCAACGGATCTGCTGCACGACCCGATCGGCCCGATCGGCAGGCAGCCACTGGACGACATCGGCAAGTGGCTGCGCGACCGGGAAGGGCGCTGAGTAGCTCAGGTCAGGGCGATGTACTTGGTTTCGAGGTATTCCTCGATACCTTCGGTGCCTGCTTCGCGGCCGAGGCCGGATTCCTTGATGCCGCCGAATGGTGCTGCGACATCGGAGATCACGCCGCGGTTCACGCCTACCATGCCGGATTCGAGTGCGTCGGCGACGCGCAGCGCACGGTTGAGGTCGGTGGTGTAAAGGTATGCGGCGAGGCCGAATTCGGTGTTGTTGGCAGCCGCGACACCGGCCTCCTCGCCGTCGAAGCCGGTGATCGCGGCGACCGGCCCGAATACTTCCTCGCGCAGGATGCGGGCGTCGGCGGGGACGTCGGTCAGGACCGTCGGCTCGAAAAAGTATCCGGCGCCGGGCACACTTGCGCCGCCGGTGGTGAGAACGGCGCCCTTTGCTAGGGCGTCGTGCACCAGTTCGGCGACCGTTGCGCGTTGTTTCTCGCTGATCAGCGGGCCCACCTGGACGCCGTCCAGGTGGCCCGCGCCGATCTTCAGTGCCCGCATCCGGTCGGTCAACGCCGCGGTGAACCCCTCGCGCACCGCGTTGTCGACGTGGAAACGGTTGGCGGCCGTACAGGCTTCGCCGGTGTTGCGCATCTTGGCCGCCATCGCGCCGTCGACCGCCGCATCGAGGTCGGCGTCGGCGAACACGAGGAACGGTGCGTTGCCGCCGAGTTCCATCGAGGTGCGCAGCACGCGCGAAGCCGACTGCGCCAGTAGCTGTTTGCCGACGGCGGTGGACCCGGTGAAGGTCACCTTGCGCAGCCGGTCGTCGGCGAACAGCGGATCGGTGAGTGCCGCCGCCTGCGAGGTCGGCAGGATCGACAGCACGCCGGGTGGTAGTCCGGCGTCGGCTAACACCTGGCCGAGCAGCAGCATGGTGAGCGGTGTCTCGGCGGCGGGTTTGAGCACCATCGTGCAGCCCGCCGCCAGGGCGGGCGCGATCTTGCGGGTGCCCATGGCGAGCGGGAAGTTCCACGGGGTGATCGCCAGTGTCGGGCCGACCGGCTGTTTGGTGACGAGGATCCGCCCGCCGCCGGACGGTGAGTGCGTGTAGCGGCCATGCACGCGCACCGCTTCTTCGGCGAACCAGCGCAGGAATTCCGCGCCGTAGATGACCTCGCCGTAGCTCTCCTGCAGCGGCTTGCCCATCTCCAGCGTCATCAGCAGCGCGAAGTCGTCGCGCCGGGCCAGCACCAGTTCCCAAGCGCGGCGCAGGATTTCGGCGCGCCAGCGGGCCGGCGTCGCGGCCCACCCCGTTTGGGTCTCGGCCGCGACCTCGAGTGCGCGGGCGCCGTCGATGGCCGAGGCGTCGGCCACTTCGATCAGGACCTCGCCCGTCGCCGGATTGTCCACGGGGAACACCAGTCCGCTCGCGGGCGGCGTCTGCTTCCCGCCGATCCACAGCTCGGTCGGCACGGTGTCGAGCAGCTCGGCCACCTCACGCATTGTCGACTCCCGCTACCGCTTCCAGCGCCTTGTCGAGTCGAACGATGAGCTCGTCGACCTCGTCCGGCGTGCTGGTCAGCGGCGGCGCCACCAGCACGGAATGCGTGGTCGCGCCGATGCCCGCCGGGCAGAGCACGAGCCCGTTCGCCTTGGCGGCAGCGATGATTCGCTTGTTGGTGTCCGCGGGCTGCGCCGGGTCGATGTGCAGTGCGCGCATCAACCCGATGCCCGACTGGTCGGAGAGCAACCCCGGATACCGCTCGCACAGGGCGGTCAGCGCGTCGGCGAGGAACGTCCCGGCCGCGGCGGCGTTCTGCACCAGCCCTTCGTCCTCGATGACGCTCAGCACGGCATTGGCGGCGGCGCAGGCGAGCGGATTCGCGGACATGGTGTGGCCCAACGCGATCGGGCCGAGCGGTTCGGCGATCGCCGACGTGACCGTCGCACCGACCAGCGTGACCGCGAGGCTGGTGTAGCCGCCGGTCACGCCTTTGCCTGAAGTGAGGATGTCGGGTGCGATCGACGAGTGGTCGCAGGCCCACCACTTGCCGGTCCGCCCGAACCCGGACATGACTTCGTCGGCGATCAGCACGATTCCGTTGTTCTTCGTTTCCCGCCGCAGCCAGTGCATGGTGGCGATGTCGATCGGGGAGGCACCCGAGGACGCACCACCGAGCGGCTCGATGACGATCGCCGCGACCCGGGACGGGCCGACATTGAGCAGGGCCTGTGCCCATTCCTCGTGCGTGGCGCGCCGCCGACCTGGCTTGGGACGCACCAGAATTCGGGTACCGTCCGCAGGCCCGAGCAGCGGCTCGACGGAGGGATCGCGTTTGCCGGGACTACCGGTGATCGACAGCGCCGCCGCCGTCATCCCGTGATAGCTGGGTTCCTCGGACAGGATGACGGTGCGCTTGGTTTTGCCGCGCCGGTGCTGGGCCGCGAAGGCCAGCCGCAGCGCGCACTCGTTGGCTTCGGATCCGGAGTTGCTGTACTCGACGGCGGTGGTGCCGTCGGGCGCGATCGCGAGCAGCCGCTCGGTGAGCTCGTGCGCCTGCTCGTTGTGGAACTGGGTGCGGTGCACGAAAGACAGCTGCCTGAGCTGAGTTTCGATGGCCTGCACCACGCGGGGATGCGCGTGGCCGACGTTGACGTTGAGGACGCCGGAGGAGCCGTCGAGATAGTCGTTGCCGTCCGCGTCGTAGATGTAGGCGCCGAGGGCTCTGGTGGCGACGGGGAGCGCGGTCCGATTGGGCAGCACGGTGCTCGATGCGGAATTCATGCTGGCTGACGGTCCTTTCTGAGGAGGACGAGCAGGGCGGCCGATACCAGCGCCGCGGCGATGCCGAGGGCGCAGGTCACCCCGGCGAAGGCGGCGCCGCCGACGGCAAGCGTGCCGAGCAGGGTGGTGCCGATGGCGATGCCCGCGTTCATCATCGAGTTGTTCCATGCGACGACCGACGCACGCTGGGTGGGGTCGGCGCAGGAGAGGTAGGCCTGCTGGCTGGAGTAGAACGAGCCGCCGAAGACACACCACAGAAACAGCGCCGCCAGCGCAACGAGCAGGTGCCCGGTGCTCAAAGCGACTGCGGCACAGGGGGCGAACGCCGCCGCGGCGACGACCGAGACCCACACGCCGCTCACGTTGTGCTTGTGCAGCCGATCCAGGACGGCGCCGGTGCTCAGCGATCCGATCAGCGATCCGGCGCCGACCAGGAGCCCGACGAGCCCGAGGGTGGTGAGGCTGAAGCCGAATCGCTGGGCGAAGAGCACCCCGATGAACGTGTACGCACCGAGCCTGGCCGCCTGCAGCAACAGTGTTGCGATGAGCCCGAGGCTGATTCGCGGCTGTGACCACGGCGCGAGCAGTGCCGAGAAGCCGCGTGCCGTCCCGGTCACCGGCAGGTGATCGAGCCGTGCGTACAGCACCGCCGATGTCGCGACCATCAGCACGCCGACGGCCAGGAACGGCCAGCGCCAACTGGTGAGCGAGGCGAGGGCCGCGCCGAGCGGCACGCCGAGCACCTGCCCGAGCGAGTACACGCTCGCGCCGGTCGAGATCACCCGGCCGCGTTGGTGCGCAGGCGTGCGCTCGGCGAGATACGCCCAGATCGCGGGCGCCGCGATCGCGGCGCCGAGCCCGGTGAGCCCGCGCGCCGCGACCAGCAGTGCCAGCGTGCCCGCTGCCGCACAGGCCAGGTTCCCGAGCAGGAACACGATGCAGCCCAACAGAATCGACCAGCGCCGCGGGTACCGATCGGCGATGATGCCGAACGGCGGGCCCGCGATCGCATAGACGAGCACGTACGCGGTGACGATGGTCGCCGACGCCGCGACCGACGCGTGCAGCGAATCGGCGATACCGGGCAGCATCGGCGCGACCAGGTACATCTCGGCGCCCATCAGGAAGAACGCGGCGTAGAGAAGTATGTGCTGAGCCCACGGCGTTGTGGGCTCAGCCTCCACCACCGGATGCAGGCTCCGGTGTGGTTCGAGGGGCCGCGTCTCGACACTCATACCGAGACCTTCTCCAGCGTCTCGTGCGTGGTCAGCGGGAACGCCGCACGGCGGGGCAGGTTCAGCCGGGACCAGACGGTGTCGACGATCTCGGCGAACTTGTGGACAGCCGCGGGACTGTGTACCGGAGAGGGGTTGATCCGTAGGCGTTCGGTGCCCCTCGGCACGGACGGGAAGTTGATCGGCTGGGCGTACTGGTGGTACTCCTCGAGCAGGATGTCGGCGAGTTGTTTGCATTTGTGCGGGTCACCTACGAGGACCGGAACGATGTGACTTTCGGTGGACACCAACGGGATCTCGGCATCGGTGAGCAGGTCCTGCAGCAGTCCGGCGCGGTGGTGCAACAGGATTCGCTCGTTGTCGGACTCCCGCAGATGCCGCACGCTCGCCAGCGCGGCCGCCGCGAGCGCGGGCGGCATCGCGAGGGTGAAGATGAACGCGGGCGCGAAACTCCGCACAGCGTCGAGGATCGGCGCGGGACCGGTCAGGTAGCCGCCGAGGGTGCCGTAGCCCTTGGCGAAGGTGCCCATCAGCAGATCGACCTGGTCGGCACAACCCAACTGCGCCGCCATGCCGGATCCCTCCGGACCGTACATGCCCACCGAGTGCGCCTCGTCGACGTAGACGAGGGCGCCGTGTTTCTTTGCGACAGCACACAGTTCGGGCATCGGCGCGATATCGCCGTCCATCGAGTAGATCGATTCGAACGCCACGATCTTGGGGCGGTCGGGATCGGTGGCCGCGAGCAGCTCATCGAGATGGGCGGCATCGTTGTGCCGGAAGATGACTCGGTCCGCACCCGAGGCGCGCATGCCGAGGATCATCGACGCGTGGTTCTGCTCGTCGGAGAAGAAGATGGCGCCGGGCAGATGCTTGCCGAGCACGCCGAGCACGGCATCGTTCACCGCGTACCCGGTGATGAATGTCAGGCCTGCTTCCTTGCGATGCAGTTGCGCCACTTCGCGTTCCAGCAGGATGTGGGTGTGGTTGTTGCCCGAGATATTGCGCGAGCCACCGGCCGCGACGCCCGAGCGGTTGATCGACCGGTGCATCGCCTCGACGACCTTGGGGAACTGTCCCATGCCTAGGTGATCGTTGCTGCACCACACGGTGATCTCGCGTAGTCCGTCCCGATGATGGTGTACCGCTTGCGGAAAGCGGCCGGCGAGCCGCTCGATCTCCACGAACGTGCGGTACTGACCCGACGCCTGAATGTCGTCGATCTTTCTCTCGAAAAAGGCCGTGTAGTCGAAAGCCATGGGAATCTCCGATGTCGAGTGGATGCGGTGGAATCAGTTGAGCTGTTGGTGGGCAAGGTGATCGATCAAGGCGTGGTTGGTGTCCCAGCCCGTGACCGGTGGATAGGCGTCGGGGTCGGTGATGACGTCCAAGACGGTCGTCGTCGGTTCGACGATCGCCTTCACCAGTGCGTCACGCAGTTCCACGTCGCTGTGGATGGTGCGGCCGTGTGCTCCGCACGCGGTAGCGATCTGCGCATGGTCGACGTGCCCTAGTTCGACGGCCGAGGTCGGTCGGCCGAACTGGACGATTTCGGCGTGTTTCTGGAAGCCGAGGATGGAGTTGTTCAGCACGACCACCACGACGGCGAGGTGTTCGCGGACGGCGGTCTCGATTTCGGCCCAGCAGTGGGCGAATCCGCCGTCTCCGACAACGCAGATGACCGGTGAGCCAGGTCGTGCCGCCTTGGCGCCGAGCGCGAGCGGGAGTCCCCACCCGAGCCCGGCCATGCCGCGCGGCAGCAGGAAACGCTGGCTTCCGGTGGTGGCCCGGATGTAGTTGGCCACCCAGATCGAGGAGTAGCTGGCGTCCGCGACGACGATCGCGTCGTCGGGCAGCAGCGTGCTGATTTCGTCGGCCACCCGCTCCGGACGCAACGGCTGTCGCGTCGAGGTGCGGACGGCGGCCGTGCTGGTCTCGAAGGCGGCGCGGGACCCGGCGATCTGTTCGATGATCGCGGGCCGGTCGGCGCTGCGCTTGCTGAGGTCGAGTCCGCGCAGTGCGGTCGCGAGGTCGTCGATGCCGGTCCTGACGTCGCCGACCAGGCGAAGCGCTGGGTAGTTGCGGCCGATCTCGGTCGGATCGATGTCGAGGTGGATGACGGTGGCGTCCTGCGGGTAAAGAGTCCAGCCGTCGGTGCCGTTTTCGTTGGTGCGCGACCCGGCGAGCAGGATGGTGTCCACGCCGGCGATCCATTCGCGCATGCCGTGCGTGACGCCGTGGTCGCCCATGTAGTTGCCGATGACTCCGACGCTCAGGTCGTTCGTCTCCGGGACCGCGCCCTTGCCCATCGGCGTCGTCGCGACCGGCAGTGACGCCAGGTCGCTCAGCCTGGCCAGCGCGGCGCCCGCATCGGAAGAGATGGCGCCGCCACCCGCGATGACCAGCGGGCGTTCGGCCTTGGCGAGCGCCTCCGCTGCGGCGCGAATCTCGGCCTCGGGCGGCCGGATCCGATCGAGCGGGAAGGCGGTGGTGCTCGGAACGTGGCCCGCAGGCGGCGGGGGAGCGAGTTGCTCGAGCACGTCCTTGGGCAGCATCAGGACGGCGGGACCTGGCCTGCCGCTGGTGGCTGCCCGGAAGGCCGCGTCGACATAGTCATGGACTCGCGCCGGATCATCGAGGCGGTCGAACCATTTGGTGCATCCGGAAAACAGGCTTTGGTGATCAATTTCCTGAAACGCATTTTTGTTGCGAAACGGACTCGGCACGTCCTGCACCAGCGCGACGACAGGAATGGACACCTTCGCGGCCTCGGTCAGCGGCGGCACGAGAAGCGTTGCGGCAGGCCCGTTCTGTGCGACGACGACCGAACAATGCCGCGACACCCTGGCAAAACCGTCGGCCATCGTGCCCGCCGCATTCTCGGTGCGGTAAACGATCTGCCGTATGCCGAGATCCTCGGCGGCCAAAACCAGCAGCGACGGCAGACTCTGGCCGAAGAACTCGGTAATTCCCCTGGCTCGCAGACTTTCGGCGATGGCGGTGGCGACTGTCGTAGGCATCGGATACCTTCTCGCGGTAGCGGACTAGCACTGCTCGGTAGACACAGTCTCGGGCCACGAAGGACCGCAGGTCCAATACGTATTTACTTCCCGTTGATAAGAAACGCTTATCTGGCTAGGCTGACCGGCGTGGACGATCTGCGTCGCGTGCGTTACTTCCTAGCGGTAGCTGAGCACCGACACTTCGGGCGGGCGGCCGAATCGTTGCATATCACCCAGCCCGCCCTGTCTCAGCAGGTCAAAGCATTGGAAAAGGAGCTAGGGGTCGATTTGCTGACCCGAAGCGGCCGCGCTTTCGTCCTGACACCGGCCGGTTTGGCGCTGCAGGCGGGCGCTCAGCAACTCCTGACGGCCGCCGCTGATCTCGAGCGGTCGGTCCGTGCCAGGGCGTCGGGGACGGCGGGTGAACTTAAGGTCGCCTTCACTCGATCGGGTTCCGACAGCGATATCTCGCAGCGAATTCGGGATTTCCGCAAGGAGTTTCCGGACATCACCGTTTCGACGATTACCGGATGGACGGCCTGGAATCTCGACCTGCTCGAATCGGGGGAGATCGACGTCGCTTTCGTGCGCGGAAATATCGCACACCCGCGCGTCGAAACGCACCTGATCGGACTCCAAGAGGCCGCGGTGGTGGTGTCGAAGGAGCATCCGCTTGCGGTGCGCGACACTGTCGCCATCGAGGACATCGTCGATGAGCCAATTGTGTTGTGGTCGAGGCAAACCGGGCCCGATTTCTACGACGAACTGGTCGGGCATATCTGGGGTGACGGAGCGCCGAATCTGGTCGGCGAGGAATCCGACGCCGAACAGGTCCTCGACGTGGTTTCCGGCGGCACCGGAATCAGCGTGCTCGACCGGAAGCGGGCGACCAGGATCGCCCACGAGAATATCGTCGTCATTCCGTTCGGCACCGACCCGCCGCGCATCGCCATCAGCATTGCGTGGATGCGGGAGTCGGATGCGCCCGCGCTCGCCCACTTCCTGGACTGGTGGCGGCGCAGCGGGTAGCCCGGCGATGGGTGCGCCTGTGAACCGGGCACCGTGTCGTAGGGGCGGATTAGCCTCGAGGTATGTGCCGAAACATCACTGCCCTTCGAGGGCTGGAGCCCGCAGCGACCGAGGAGGAGATCCAGGCCGCGGCGCTGCAATACGTACGCAAGGTCGGCGGCTTGTCCAGCATCTCGGCCGCGACCCAGGCCGCCGTCGATGCGGCCGTTGCCGACATCGCGGCCATCACGACCAGGCTGCTCGCCGAACTGCCCGAGCGCAAGGTGCCACCGAAGTCCGTGCCGCCGCTGCGGCGTCCCGAGGTGCAGGCGCGGATCCGCGCCCGCGAGCATGCGCATGCCCACGACCACGCGCACCCACATGACCACGCACACCCGCACGACCACGACCACGCACACCCGCACGACTAGCCCGTTCGGGATCGCCATGCGCAGGTGAATCCCCTGTGCACCCGCCTGCTATCTTGAACGTCGTTCAAGAGCGTGAGCGGGAGGAAGTTCGTCGTGGCTGGAGTCGAGAACTCTCGGGGGGCGCGTTTCGCCCTCTCCGCGCGAGACATGGCGCAGATCGCGGTCTTCGCGGCGCTGATCGCGGCGATGGGCCTGCCCGGCGCCATCACGGTCGGCTTCAGCGGTGTGCCGATCACCGTGCAGACACTCGGCGTCATCCTGGCCGGTGCCGTGCTCGGCGCGCGCAAGGGGACCGCGGCGGTGCTCGTCTTCCTGGCGCTGACGATGATCGGGCTGCCCTTGCTCTCCGGTGGCCGCACCGGATTGACGGCGATGGCGGGACCCAGCGCCGGATATCTCGTCGGATGGGCCCCCGCCGCCCTCGTCATCGGGCTGCTGACCTACCGGATCCTGCCGAAGTATCCGATCGTGCTCGGCCTGCTGATCAACGCGCTCGGTGGGCTGCTTGTCATCTATCTGTTCGGCACCGTCGGGCTGTTGATTCGCACCGACCTGGACCTGTCGCACGCGATCAGCACGAATTTCGCGTTCATTCCTGGAGATCTGGCGAAGGTCGTTGTCGCGACAGTGGTCGCGAAGGGAGTGCACCGCGCGTACCCGGGCCTGATTCGTGCGTAGTCGGGAACTCGGCGGCGCCGGCGAACAGCCTGCCCTCGAATTCGACGGCCGCACTTACACCTACGGCGAACTCGACCGTGCCATCGAGCAATGGATCGAACGGCATGGGTCCGGCGATTACGACGCCTCGACGCTGTCGGTGCCCGAGGCGTTGATCTGCGTGTGCGCCGCCGCCAGGCTGGGCGTGCCGGTACGTGTCGAAAACCCTGCTGCCAGGCCCGAGCGCCCGAGCATTCCGCCGTCGGCGTTTCTGCTGGTGACGACCTCCGGCTCGACCGGGAGGCCGCGGCCGCTGGCCCGCACGGCGGCGTCCTGGTACGACAGCTTCCCGGCCTTCACCGCGATCACCGGCGTCGCGCCCGCCGATCGGGTGCTGATCACCGGGCCCTTGCACGCGACGATGCATCTGTTCGGCGCGCTGCACGCGCTGTGGGTCGGAGCGTGCGTCACCGACGATCCGGCGCAGGCCACCGTGGTGCACGCGGTGCCCGCAGTGCTGCGCGAGGTGATCGGCCTGGCGCCGACGCTGCGGACCGCGATCGTGGCAGGCATCGCGCTGGACGAGGGTGCGGCTGCGGCGGCGCACGGCGTCGAGATCATCGAGTACTACGGGTCCGCCGAGGTTTCCCTGGTCGCGGCACGACGAGTGCCCGAACCGCTGCGCCTGCTCGACGGCGTCGACGTACAGATCCGCGACGGGCTGCTCTACGTGCGGACCCCGTATCGCGTGCTCGGTGCGCCCGAATGGTTCGGCGTCGGCGATCTCGCCGAGCTCGGCGCCGACCGTGCGCTGACGGTGCGTGGTCGGGGCGAATCGGCGATCAACGTCGGCGGCACCACCGTGGTCGCCGAGGACGTCGAGCGCATTCTCGCGACGCTCGACGGCGTCGTCGCGGTCGCGGTGATCGGTTCACCGCACGCGGTGTTCGGGGAAACCGTCACGGCCGCAGTACAACTCGACGACGGCATCGGGATAGGCACGGTGCGCGCGCAGGCACGCGCCGTGCTGGGGCGCGAGGCGATGCCGCGCCGCTGGGTGCCGCTGTCCGCGTTGCCGAAGACCGCCAGTGGCAAGGTGGCCCGAGGGCAGCTGAAAGACTTACTGACATGAGTCCGGTCCCCGTTCTGGTAGCGCCGCGTCGAACACCGATCGGCAACGCCGGGCACGGGTTGGCCGACCGCACCGTGGCCGAGCTGGCCGCCCCGGTGTTGCGCGAGGTGGTGTCGTCGCTGCGTGCGGCAGGCGTCGGCGCCGAGGTGGACGATGTGGTGCTCGGCAACTGCCTCGGGCCCGGTGGCGATCCCGCGCGGATCGCGGCATTGCTGGCCGGACTCGGCGAACACGTGCCCGGCGTGACCGTCGACCGTCAGTGCGGTTCCGGACTCGACGCGGTCATGCAGGCGGCGCTGCGGGTGCGCAGCGGCGCGGACGAGCTCATTCTGGCGGGCGGCGTCGAATCGGCGAGCACCGCGCCGTGGCGCTACTGGCCACCGGACGCGGGCGCCGAACCCGTGCGATATACCCGCGCTCCCTTTGCGCCACCGGGCTTTCCGGATCCCGACATGGGTGCGGCCGCCGACGACCTTGCCCGGGTGCGCGGCATCAGCCGCGAGCGGCAGGACGCCTACGCGGCGCGCTCCCACACGCTCGCCGCGGCCGCCGACTTCTCGGCGGAGATCGTGCCGATCGGTGCGGTGCAGCGCGATGAACGCATCCGCACGGGTATGACGCAGGCCCGGCTTGCTCGCCTGCGCCCCAGTTTCGGCGCCGAGGGCACGGCGACCGCGGGCAACTCGTGCGGGATCTCCGATGGCGCTGCGGTTCTCGCGGTCACCAGCGAGTCACTGGCGGCCGGGCTGCCCGCGCTCCGGATACTCGGCTCGGCGGTCGCGGGATCCGATCCGGCGTACCCCGGGCTCGGTCCGGTGCCCGCGATCCGAAAACTGCTGAAGCGCACCGGGTTCGAGGTGGCCGACCTCGGCATCGTCGAGATCACCGAGGCCTTCGCCACGGTCGTGCTCGCGGTGTCGGACGAATTGGGGCTCGACGAATCCCTCCTCTGCCCGCAGGGCGGCGCCATCGCGATGGGCCACCCGTGGGGCGCGTCCGGCGCGATTCTGCTGGTGCGGTTGGCAAGTCAGATGTTGCGCGCGGACGGACCCAGGCTCGGCCTGGCGGCGTGCGCCATCGGCGGTGGGCAGGGGATCGCGATGTTGGTGGAGCGGGTGTCGTGACCGAGATCGTCTTCGATTCGGTGAGTCATGCGTTCGGGGATCGAAAAGTGTTGCGCGATATCTCGCTTCGCATCACTGAGCGCCGGGTCGGGATCATCGGGTCGAACGGATCAGGCAAGTCGACGTTGGCCAGGATGATCAACGGTCTGCTGAAACCGACGTCGGGCACGGTCACCGTCGACGGTGTCGACGCGGCACGGAAGGGTGCGCAGGTCAGGCGCAAGGTCGGTTTCGTGTTCACCGATCCCGACACCCAGATCGTGATGCCAACGGTCGCAGAGGATCTCGCGTTCTCGCTGCGGCGGACCGGTCTCGGGAAGCCGGAGATCGCGGCACGAGTGGACGAGATGTTGGCGCGGTTCGGCCTGCACGAGCACGCCGACCATCCCGCGCATCTGCTCTCGGGCGGCCAGAAGCAGTTGCTCGCCATCGGCGCCGTCCTCATCCGCAGGCCCGAGGTGATCATCGCGGACGAGCCGACCACCTTGCTCGACCTGCGCAACGCGCGGATCGTCGCCGACGCGCTCGACGCCGTCGATCAGCAGGTGATCGTCGTGACACACCAGCTGGCGCTGCTGGACAGCTTCGAACGCGTGATCGTCATCGATGACGGCGCGGTGGCGTTCGACGGCACACCCGACGCCGCCGTCCCCGCCTACCGGGCACTGGTCGAATGATCGGGCTGTACCGCCCGGGGAACTCGCTGCTGCACCGGATGCCCGCGGGCGCCAAGCTACTGCTGTTGATCGTGGCGATCGTGGCGGCAACGGTGTTCGTGCAGACCCCGGTGCAGGTCGGCGCGGTCGGCATCGCGGTGGCGGGGCTGTTCGCGGTTGCCCGCATTCCGTGGCGCGTCGCGGTGGCGCAACTGCGGCCGGTGGTGTGGATGTTGTTGATCATCGCCGCGTTCCAGGTGTGGCTCACCTCGCCGGCGCGGGCCGTCGTGGTGTGTGGCGTGCTGTTGGTCTCGGTGGCGCTCGCCGCGCTGGTCACGCTCACCACCCGGGTGACCGATCTGCTCGACACCGTGACACGGTCACTCGGACCGCTGCGCCGGATCGGCGTCGATCCGGAACGGGTGGGATTGTTACTGGCACTGGCCATTCGGTGTGTGCCGCTGCTGGCCGGGATCGTGCACGAGGTCGCGGAGGCGCGGCGGGCCCGCGGCCTGGACTGGTCGATGACGGCGCTGGTCACGCCGGTGCTGGTGCGGGCGCTACGCACCGCGGACGCGATGGGTGACGCCCTCGCCGCGAGAGGAGTGGACGATGACTGAGCTGCTTGCCGAGCGGATCGCCAGGCACGCCGCCGAATACGCCGAGTCGAGCGCCGTCGTCTCCGCGCGGGAGCACGTCGACTATCGCGAATTCTGGTCGCGGGTGACCCGCACCGCCGCTGGGCTCGATGGCATGAATCGGGTTGCCGTGCTGCCGACTTCGGATGTCGAGTCGTTGGTCGTGGTGGCAGCGGCGATGCATGCCGGGGTGAGCGTGGTGCTGCTGCACCGGCATCTGCTGCCGAACCAGCTGAGCCGGGTGCTCGAGCTCGCGAAGCCCGGCGCCGTTGTCGCCGCACCGCCGCATCATCGGCGGGTGCGGAAGCTGGGGTTCGACGGGGATATTCGGACCGTGGCCGGGCTGGCATCGGCGGGCGAGTCAGGCACGGCACGACCGGAGACCGAGCTGTTGGTCGGCGTCACGTCCGGCACCACCGGCGAACCGAAGTTGTTCGTGCGCAACCAACAGTCGTGGTCGACGACCCTCGATCGTTCCGACGCCACCTTCGATATCGGCGGTGGCGATCGGGTGTCGGTGCCCGGCGTTCTCGATCACACGCATTTCCTGTACGGCGCATTACACGCGCTGACGCGTGGTGCGACAGTGGACTTGCGTTCCGCCGTTGAGGCATTGAACGACGGTGCGACACATCTGTATTCGGTGCCCACCGTGGCCTGGGACGTAGTCCGCTCCGGGACAGGTCCTTTCGAACGAGTTCGCGAGGTGTTGTCCTCGGCGGCGCGGTGGCCGCGTACGGGAAGGCAAGCGCTGCAAGAGGTTTTGCCGAATGCCGCCCTCGTCCATTTCTATGGCGCGTCCGAACTGAGCTTCGTTTCGTTCGATCGAGGTCTCGGCGCCGAGGACGAGAAATCGGCGGGCAAACTGTTCGACGGTGTCGAGGTGGATATCCGGGACGGCTTGGTATTCGTGCGCAGCGACATGCTGTTCGACGGCTACCTCACCGAGCGCGGCGTGGTCGACGGCCCGGCCGACGGGTGGATGTCGGTGGGGGACCGGGGCGCGGTGGCCGGTGACCAGCTCCGGTTGTTCGGTCGCGACAGCGAGATGCTCATCCGTGCGGGGCTCAACGTCGAACCGGCCGCCATCGAGGCCGCGCTCACTGCACTGCCCGGCATTGCCGAGGCCGCGTGTATCGGCATCCCCGACGCACGCATGGGTGAGGCGCCCGCAGCCGCGATCGTGGTGGACGCGAATGCCCCTGACCTGGACGCTATCTGGCGTCATCTGCGCGCAACGCTGCCGACGCCGAGCATTCCGGTCCAGCTTCTTACGATGGACAGCCTTCCACGTACGCCGCGCGGCAAACTCGACCGCCAAGCGCTGGCCGTGGTTTTCGGCGGCCACCGCGGGGCAGCGGCGGGTCCGAACTCGTAGCGAGCCTGCCTCGGGCGAGCCAGGGCTCGACGGTGGTCCTGCCCCGTGTCCGCGCGACACGGGGCAGGTAGCTCACAGCAGGGTTATTGAGCTAACGCACCGAGTGATGCGCTTTCAGAGTCCTCCGAGGAGGAGGTGCAGAACACTTCCGACAACGTCGATCAAACCGGCGAGCAAACCCATTGTTGTCTCCTTAGATCTCGTTACCGAAGAAAGGTTCTCCTTTCTTCGAGAGGGAGCTTACCGCCATTGTTATTTCCTCTTGGTTACACATTGTCACAAGAGAGTTTCCGAGTAAAAATAACGACCGGTATGTTGATAGATATGGCATTCGGCCAGGTCGGCTTGTGCGGGGTGCTGAATTTGAGAGTTCCTGACACAGGCGAGATTTGGCGAGTTATTCTGTGCTGTTGGAGTGGTGACGGCCGCGATGCGTGGTCGTCGATCGAATGTGAAATGTGCCGATATATTCGACAGAATTATCCGAGCTGAATTCCGGGCGGTTTCGGGGTTGTCTTATTCATCGCCGCATGCCAGTTCGAATAATGAGAATTTCGGATCCGGCCGTATCGTTTTTCGGCAATACGGTCGACTCGATGGCCGCCGGTCGATAGGATTTCGAGGATGATCGAAAAGCAATCGAGCGTGGTGGACGAACGTTTCTCCGCCAGGGTCGGGGAGACCTTCCGGTCGTTCGATCCGGCCACCGGCGCGGTGATCGGCACCTACCCGGTGCACACTGCCGTCGAGGTCAACGAGGTCGTGCAGCGCTCGCGCGAGGCACAGCCGTCGTGGGCGGAGATCGGCTTCGGTGAGCGCAAGCGAATACTGACGTCCTGGCGATCGGCGTTGATCAAGCGGCGCGACGAAGTGGTAGACCTGCTGCACGCGGAGAACGGTAAATCGCTGGAGGACGCGACAATCGAAGTGATCGTGGCCGCCCAACATATCGACTGGGCCGCCAAGAATGCGCGAAAAGTACTGGGGCCGCGGCGAACCGCCTCTGGACTGTTCATGATGAATCAGCGGGCCACGGTGGAGTACCAACCGCTCGGGGTCATCGGCGTACTCGGTCCATGGGACTTCCCGCTCTTCGGTCCGGTCGGCACCGCCGCCTACGCCCTGGCAGGCGGCAACACCGTGGTCTTGAAGCACAGTGAGTACACCCCGCAGGTCGGCGAGTGGCTCGCCGACAGCTTTCGCCGGGTCGCGGGTGACGATCGGCTGCTGCACACCATCACGGGCGCCGATGCGACGGGCGAGGCGCTGTGTCGCTCCGGCGTCGACAAGATCAGCTTCACCGGCTCGCTGCCCACCGCGCGAAACGTGATGTCCGCCTGCGCCGAGACGCTGACCCCGATGCTGATCGACGCGGGCGCCACCGACGTCATGCTCGTCGACGAGGACGCCGACGTGGCGGCCGCCGCCGACGCCGCGGTGTGGGGTGCGATGAGCAATGCCGGACAAGTCTGCATCTCGGTCGAGCGCGCGTATGTGCACGAGCAGGTCTACGCTGCCTTCGTCAGCAAGGTCGTCGAACTGGTCGGCACCGTGAAAGCCGGTGTGGGACAACCGGTCGGCCCCATCACGATGCCGGAGCAGGTGGCGGTCGTCCGACGGCACCTCGCCGACGCGCACGAGCGCGGCAGCCGCGCGCTGACCGGTGGCCTCGACGGCATCGGCGACCGATATATCCAACCGACCGTGCTGGTGGACGTGCCCGAAGACGCGCTGGTCATCCGGGAAGAGACCTTCGGTCCGGTGCTCGTCGTCACCGCCGTCGCGGACATGGATGAGGCACTCGCCAAGACGAACGCCACCGGATTCGGCCTCGGCGGCGCGGTCTTCGCCCGCTCCCGCGCTATGGAACTGGCGCGCCGCATGCGCTCCGGCATGACCTCGATCAACTCGGTGGTCGCCTATGCCGGGGTGCCCGCGCTCCCGTACGGCGGGGTCGGCCGTTCCGGCTTCGGCCGGATCCACGGGCCGGACGGTCTGCGCGAATGGACCGCCGCGAAAGCGATTACCAGGCAGCGGTTTCCGAGTCCGGTGCGGACGACCACGTTCACTCGCCGTCCGGTCGACAATCGGATGCTCGCCACCCTTGCCCGAATTCTGTACGGGCGCGGCTGATCACCCGCCGATGACCCGCAGCTCCCGGCCCACCCGCTCGAATACCGCCAACGCCCGATCGAGCTGGTCGATCTCGTGCACCGCCGTGACGGTGGTCCGGATCAGTGGTCGCTCGGCAGGCACCGCGGGCGCGATCACGCAGTTGGCGTAAACGCCCTCGTCGACCAGGCGTTTGGCGAACCGGAGGCACAGCACTTCGTCACCGAGGAACACCGGAACGATGGTGGTGCCCGCGGTGCCGGTGTCGAAGCCCAACTCCGACAGGCCATTACGCCAGTACCAGGACAGTCCGCGCAGTGTCGCGACCCGATCGGGTTCCGCCTCGAGAATCTCGAGTGCGGCCGTTGCCGCGGCAACGGCCGGTGGCGAGATCGCCGCCGAAAACAGTTGGGATCGACCGTAATACCGCACCCAGTCGAGCAGGTCGTTCGGGCCTGCCAGCCAGCCGCCGACCGAGGCCAAACTCTTGGAGAAGGTGCCGCTGAGCAGATCGGCCGCGCCGACCATGCTCAGCTCCTCCTCGACGCCGCGTCCGGTCGCGCCGATCATGCCGAGACCGTGCGCGTCGTCCACCGCCAACGGCACCTGGTGCCGATCGCACACCGCGCGTATCTCGGCCAGCCTTGCGATATCACCGGACATCGAATACACGCCGTCGACCATGACCATCGCGGGCAGCCCGCCCGCCTCGGCACGGAGCCTGCGGTCGAGATCGGCACTGTCGTTGTGCCGGAACTGGATCAACCGGCAGCCGCCGATCGCCGCACCGTCATAGATCGAGGCGTGGCATTCCTCGTCGACGAGCAGCGCTGTGCCCGGACCCATGAAGGCCGACAACAAGCCGAGATTCGCCTGGTATCCCGTGGTGAACAACAGTGCGTCCGGCCGATCGACGAAGCGCGCGAGCCTGCGCTCCAGCTCGCCGTGCGCGGGGGTCGACCCATTCATCAGGCGGGATCCGGTGACGCTCGGCCCGTCCCGCAGCGCCGCCGCGGCGGTCGCCTCGCGGACCCTGCGATCCGCGGTGAGCCCCAAATAGTTGTTGGAGCCCAACATGATCAGCTCTCTGCCCTCGAACTGGCAGGTGGCACCGTCGGATTCGCTCAGATCCGGATAGAACGGCAGCAGATCCGCCGCGCGCAACCGGGTGGCCAGATCGAAGTCCCTGGCCTTGGCCAGCACGCCGCCGCTGGTGCGCAGCGCGAGCGCCTGCCGGTTGCGCAGGGACACCCCGAGATCCTCGTCGGCGGGCGGCGTCGGCGCCGCAGCGGTCGGCCATCGGTCGCGCAGGTCCGCCAGATGCCGCAAGCTGTCGAGGACCCGCGCCCGGTCGACGCCGAAGTCCACCAGGCAGGCGATCTCGTCGACACCGGCCGACACCAGCTCGTCGATCAGGTGCACGGCATGGTCAGGGGTGCCGAGCAGCGCACTCGTGTGGAAGTAGCGTGCGAAGGCGTAGTCGAGGACACGACCCTGTTCGGCCTCGCTCAGGTTGTTCAGCGGCTCCGCGCCGCGGCGCCACAGATCGACCGAGTCGCGCAGATACTCCTTGAACGGCTGCTCGACCACCTGCCTGGCGTAGTCCTCGTCGGGGTCGAGGAAAGTGTGCAGCATCAGCGTGACGTGCCCACCGTGCGGATCGTGGCCGTGCGCCGCCCTGGCTTTGCGGTACGCGGCGATCTTCGTGCGCAGCTCGTCGACATCCTGGAACAGCAACGCGGTCAAGACATTTGCGCCGAGTTCCCCGGCCTGTTCGAACCGGCCGACCCCGCCGCTACAGGTGATCCACATCGGCAATTCGGGTTGGACCGGTGGTGGGAAGGTACGCACCTCGATCTGCTCGCCCTTGCCGTTCGGCCGGGTGATTGCCTCCCCGCGCCACAGTCGCCGCACCTGGTCGGCGCCTGCGAGCATGACCTGCTCGCGGTCGGCGTAGTCGTCGGTGGCGAGCACGAAGTCGTCCGGATTCCATCCGGTCGCGAACGCGATATCGACCCGGCCGCCGGAGAGGTTGTCGACGACGGACCACTCCTCGGCGACGCGCACCGGATCGTGCAGCGGCAGGACGACACTGCCCGCGCGGATCCGGATCCGTTCGGTCGTGCGCGCCAGCACACCGCCGAGTACGGCCGGATTCGGGAACAGCCCACCGAAACGGTGAAAGTGCCGCTCCGGCAGCCAGACCGCGCGGAAGTCGTTGACATCGGCGAAATCGGCGCAGTCGAGGAAAAGGCCGTACCGATCCTGATTGTCGGGCTCCGCATCGCTGGCGAAGAAGAACAGGCTGAACTCGACTGGGGCACTGCGTGTTTCCGGCACCGGCGCCAGCGGCATCGGCTCGATGAGGTCCGGCGGGTCGATCTGCTGAGCCGAGGTGACGGTACGCGCCTCGATGTCGGCCGCAAGCCGGTTGAGCGTCAGGCCTTCGAACAGCCGCTCCGGCGCGACCGAATAGCCGAACTTGCGCTCCACATACGTACCGAACTCGCTGGCCTTCACCGAGTCCAAACCCATTGCCGTCAGCGGCCGCTCGGCATTGACCGCCCATGGCGCCACACCGATCAGCTGTGCCAGCCAGCCGGTCAGCTGCTCGGCTACGCTCTCGACGAGAAACTCGTCTCTGGCCTTCAGCCGCTGCACCTTGCCGCTGGTTGTTCTCGGCAGCTGGCCGGGAGCGAGGAAGACGACACGGTGGATATCGAGCCCGTGGTCGTGCGAAATCGCCTGCCTGATCGAGGCTTCCAGCTCCGCCAAGGATTGGTCGAGCTTGCCCTCGTCGACCTCGAGCAGCACCGCGAGCGCTTCCGTCCCTGCGACGTCGACACCGACGGCCGCGCACCGGCCCCGACGCAGCGCGGGATGCTGTGTCTCGATGGTCCATTCGATATCCTGCGGCGCGATATTGCGGCCACGGATGATGATCAGCTCTTTCACCCGGCCGGTCACGTACAGCTCGCCGTCGCGCAGGAAACCGAGATCGCCGGTGCGCAGATAGGTGGCCGGATCGCCGGGCAGTCGGGCGTGGAAGGCCGCCTCGGTCTCCGGCTGCCGACTCCAGTACCCCTCGGCGACGCTCGGCCCGGTCAACCAGATCTCGCCGATCTCACCGGACGCCACGCGGTGTCGGCCGTCGAGGTCAGCAATGACGGCGCTGCCGCCTGCGACCACGCCACAGCTGACGATGTCGCGGCCCGATACCTGGGTCGAGCGCACACCGGCGCCACGGTCCGTCACGCTGACGAACAAGGTCGACTCGGCAAGACCGTAACCGGGAAGCAGGCTTTCGCGACGGAACCCGGCGGGTGCGAAATGGTCCGCAAAGCGTTGCAGCGCACGCTGATTGATCGGCTCGGCGGCCACGAACGCGACATCCCAGCTGCTCAGATCCAGCTCGGCCACCGCGTCGGGAGACACCCGCCTGACGCTGTAGTCGTAGCAGACGTTGGGCCCGCCGCTGGTCGTCCCGCCGTGGTCGGACAAGGCGCGCAGCCACGTGAGCGGGTCGCGCACGAAGGCCTCCGGCGACATCAGCACCACCGGAAAACCCGCGTACAGCGGCTGCAACAACCCGCCGATGAGCCCCATGTCGTGGTGCGCAGGCAACCAGATCACGCCCTTGCTGTCCGGCGTATGCCCGAAGGTGCGCTCGATGACGCCGAGATTGTGCATCAGATTCGCATGGGTCACCATGACCCCGCGCGGCGTCCGTGTCGAACCGGAGGTGTACTGCAGGAAGGCGATATCCCCCGGATCGGCCGCAATCGGCTGCGCCAGTACGTGTCCGGTCGGTTCGTCGTTGGCGACCCACGCCAGCCCCGGTAACGGCGGGTAGTCCAGGCTCGCCGCGCGCAGCGCCTCGACCGTCGCCCGCGGCGCCATGATGGTCGTCGCCGCACAGTCGGCCGCCATCGTCGCGAGCGCGGCCAGGTCCGAGAAGGCCGCTCCTGGTTGGTGATTCGCGACCGGAACCGGGATCCGGCGGGCCAGCAGGCAGGCGAAGAACGACGCGAGGAAGTGCGGCCCGAACACCGAGACGACCAGCACCCGGTCGCCGGGGGCGCCGATATCGCGCACCTTCGTCGCGAGGTCGACGGCAGCCGCGTACACCTCGTGATAGGTGAGCGTGTCCGCACCGCCACCTTCCGATAGGTAGGTGAAGGCTGGTCTGTCGGGCGTCTCGGCGGCCCGGTCGGTCAGCACATTCAGCAGCGTCGAAGGACGGCGCAAGGACACAACACTCCCCGTGAGGCGATCGTGGGCGCACGCCGGGGGCGAAGAGCGCACGATCGACGTATTCGATTCATCGGCTCTTCGGACCAGTCAACAAGGTGGCCCGGTGGCCGGGCAAGCCCTCAGAACAACGGGCAAGCCTTGCCGAAGTCGTCGTGTGTAGTGCGGTCGGTACCCTCGTCGAGACGTTCGACCGTTAGTGGATAAGGAGTGGTCAGTGCCCATCGCACGGAGTAACGGACTGAAGATCGCCTACGAGGTCTTCGGGGATGGACCGCCACTGGTGTTGCACCCCGGCATGTTTCAGATCGGTGCGCATTGGACGGAGGCGGGCTATACCTCGGTCCTGGCGACCACCCACACGGTGATCCTGGTCGATCCGCTCGGCCTCGGCGCCAGTGACGCACCGCAGGACAAAGCGGCGTACGCGTTGTCCAAGCGGGCCGACTCGATCACCGCGGTGCTCGACGAGGTCGGCGCCGACAAGGCGGCGTACTGGGGATACTCGCTCGGCGCGCTGACCGGCTTCGCCGTGGCAGTGCACGCGCCCGAACGCCTCACCAGGCTGGTCGCCGGCGCGTTCGACCCCATCGACGGGTTCGATTCGGCGCTGGACCTGATGCGCGGCGAACTCGGACTGCCTGCCGACGCCGACATGTACCCGCTGATCGAACAGGGCTCCGCGGCCGACCCCACGCTGGCCGCGGTGATCGAGGCCGCGAACCCGGCGGCGCTGCGCGCGAACTACGCGGCGTTCTCCACCGAGCCGGGCCTGCATGCCCAGTTGGCCGAGGTCGACGTGCCGATGCTCATGTACGCCGGTGCGGACGACATGTGGCACGACGCCATGCACACCTTTGCCGAGCGGACTGGCACGCCGTTCACTTCGGTGCCTGGGCTGGGTCACGTCGCCGCATGGAGTGATTCGGCCGCGGTGCTGCCCGTCGTGCTGCCGTTCTTGGCCGCGGATCGGGCCTCCTGATCGAGACATTCGATCGTCGTCGATGTGGTGCGCGCGACAAACTTTCTGTCGCGTTGTACCATTCCATCGTCAATTCATGACAAATGCGCCCACGTTGCCGCAGCAGTGCCGGTCGAGAATTCTCTCGCACTGATCGGACGCGACTCATTCGGTTTTACGTAATGGGGGGTTTACGGCGCATTTGTTTACGGCCCAGAAAATCGGCATGAGATTCGCGAACGCCATTTGCTGTGCACGTTCTCTGTCAGACCGAGAGGCAATGCGGTGCCCCGAAGCGGTTCGAGTTTTCCCAGGCGACGATTCATCGGAGGCGCGCTCGGCGCGGCCGCGGTGACCACCGGTTTGCAAGCCTTGCCGTCCGGCATGGCCGAAGCGCTCGCCGCGCCTGGCAAACGCGGCACACTGAACGATGTCGAGCACGTGGTGATCCTGATGCAGGAGAACCGGTCCTTCGACCACTATTTCGGCACGATGCGCGGGGTGCGTGGACTCGCCGACGCGAGTGCCCTGGTCAAGCCCGACGGCCGAAACCTCTACTACCAGCCGGATTCCGGCCGTTCCGACGGCGGCTATCTGCTGCCCTTCCACATCGACACCACGGTGGTCGACGGCCAGGACACCGGCGATCTGCCGCACGGCTGGGACGATCAGCACCGCGCGGTCCGTGACGGCTGGAGCGATGGCTGGATCGCGGCGAAAGGCGAGATGGCCATGGGTTATTTCACCAAGGCCGACATCCCGTTCCACCGCGCGGTGGCCGACGCGTTCACCGTCTGCGACCACTACTACTGTTCGGTGCTCGGCCCGACCACGCCGAACCGGCTCTATCACTGGACCGGAACCATCGACGCCGCAGGGCAATTCGGCGGACCGGCAACCGGCAACCCGCCGAACTACAAGCCGGTCTATCGCTGGACCACCTATCCGGAGCGCCTGCTGGCCAAGGGGATCAGCTGGAAGGTGTACGCCAACGACGAGATCGGCGACGACTCGGGCCGCCATCCCTTCGTCGGCGACTACGGTGACAATCCGCTGTGGCTGTTCGATGCCTACCACGATCCGAAGAACACCGAACTGGCTTCGCGGGCAAAGGTATTCGGCGAGAACAACTGGAAGCCGGATTCCGGTCGTGGCAAAGACGTCGGCCACGTGCTCACCGATTTCGTCGCCGACTGTGCCGCCGGACGGCTGCCGCAGGTTTCCTGGGTCGTCGCGCCCTACGGCTACTCCGAGCATCCGGCGGCCCGCCCCTGCGACGGCGCGGCCTACACCCAGGCGGTGCTGAAAGCGTTGTGGGGCAATCAGAAGCTGTGGGATTCGACCGCCCTGCTGATCAACTTCGACGAGAACGACGGATTCTACGATCACGTGCCGCCGCCGATGGCGCCGCAGGGCACCCCTGGCGAGTACGTCAACGGCCAGCCCATCGGACTCGGCCCGCGGGTGCCGATGCTGGTGATCTCGCCGTGGAGCCGCGGCGGCTGGGTGAATTCGCAGGTGTACGACCACACCTCGGTGATCCGCTTCCTGGAGAAGTGGACCGGCGTCGCCGAGCCCAATATCTCGGCGTGGCGCCGGTCCATCTGCGGCGACCTCACCGGGTGCTTCGACTTCGCCAAGCCGGACGTCACCATCCCGATGCTGCCCGACGCCAATGCACTGAGGGCGCAAGCCGATGCGACCCAGAGTTCGCTGCCGAAGCCTGCGCCACCGGCAACGGGCAGCCAACAGCCGCCGACCCAGGAACCGGGCACCAGGCCGGCCAGGCCGCTGCCCTATGCCCCGACGGTGACCGGAATCCTCGCTGCCGGAGGCGCTCTCACCACGACGTTCCGCAACACCGGCACGGCTGACCTCCAGCTGGCCGCCTATCGCGCCGACGGCCGCACCGACGGGCCGTGGCGCTACGACGTGAAGGCAGGCGACGCCGTCTCCGACACCTGGAACATCAAGTTCTATCCCGGCACGAAATACGCCATCGCGGTGCACGGCCCGAATCGGTTCCTCTGGCGGCTGGCAGGCACCGCGAGTTCACCGCTGGAAGTGATCGCGGGCTACACGCCGGACAACAAGCTGCAACTGTCGATGACGAACAAGGGCACCAAGCAGGCCACCGTCACGGTCAAGGCCAACAGCTACCGGAAAGACGGTCCGTGGACCTACAAGATCGCGGCAGGCAAGACCACCACCGATACCTGGAACGCGCTCGGCAACGGCAAGGGCTGGTACGACCTTTCGCTGACTGTGGACGTCGACCCGGCCTACGAGCGCCACTTCCGCGGGCACATCGAGAACGGCCAGGCCAGCGTCACCGGATGATCGGGTCAGGGGTTGGACACGGCATCGACCTGTTCGCGGGTAACGGATGCGGTGACGGGCGGTTCGCTGGCACTGTTCGGTCCGAACCAGGCCGCATAGAACATGGCAACCAGCGCGGCGAGCGTGCCGAGGATCGCGACACCGAACGGGATCGGATGTGCCGCCATCGATTCGGCGAGGTAGCGGGTGCACAGCAGCACGCCCGCGAACGTGACGACGCCCATGATCACCACTTGGATCCGGCCGCGATCCCACCCCCGCGCCGGATCGCGCAGCACGGACTCGACGGTCAGGCACAACGCCGCGCCCGCAACGAGATCGACGCCGTAGTGTGCACCGAGCCCGAGTGTCGCGATGAGGGTGCCCACCAGCCAGAACGCCCCACCCCAACGCAACCAGAGCGGCCCGCGCCGGGAATGAATGAACAGCGCGAGCGCCCACGCGGTGTGCAGCGACGGCATGCAGTTGCGCGGGGTGATGGTGTCGAACGGCATCGAATCCACCGGGAACGGCAGCGCCGGAATGGTATTCGGCCAGACGTCGGCGAGCTCCATGCCGTGCCCTTCCGGTCCGAAGGCGAGTATCGGGCCGACCACGGGGAACAACACGTATCCGATCGGGCCGATGAGGCCGAGCACCAAGAACGTGCGCACCAGATGATGCTGTGGCCATCGACCGGCGGTCACCCCGCGCAGCTGCCAGACGGCGACCACGATGGCCGCGACGGGCAGCTCGAAGTACACCCAGCGCACCAACCCGACTGCCGCAGGTCCTGCCACGTCGAGCGCATGGCCGACGAGCCACGACGGATTGCCGAGCGCCTGATCGGCCAGTTGCGTGTACGGATCGAGGACGAGCGGGCAGGCCCATGCGGTGATGTCCAACCAGATCTCACCGACCTTGGTCGCGAGGATGAGCAGCGCACCGAGTGCGATGGTGCGCAACGCCGTTTCGCGCCTGGCGCCGTGCCACCGCACGACGGCGAGCACCGCGAGCGCGGTGAGCACTATCGTCGGACCGTTGCCGACCGTGAACTTGGCGCCCTCGATCGCCCGGATGGCCACGAAGATCAGATCGATGCCGATCGCGGCGGCCAAGGCGATCACGCGCACCCGGGTCGTGACGCCGACCAGTGCGAGCAGGAAGCCGGCCCACGAGGTGGTCGCCGACTTGGGCGTCCCGACGTAGTCGCGGAAAAGGCTGGTCAACGGGCCGAGCGCGTGGATATGAGCGGACATGAGCTGTCCGGCAACGAGAACGAGCACCGCCGCGGCGATGCCGGACCAGATGGTCAGTGGTCGAAAGTGCCGCTCGTGCCGCGCAACATCCACTCGCTCGGGCGGTGGGGGCGAGCTGCGTTGCGCGTCGTGAGTAAGCATCCGGACATCGTAAACATCGGATGAACACCACCGTGCAGGCTGATTACGGGATGTCGACGCGGGAGCGGGCGTCGGAGCTTCGACGGCGGCCGTTCGGTCGGGACGCGCACGAACGGCGCGGCCTCACACGGAGGCCGCGCCGTCGTGGATCGAGCGAGCTAGCGGAGGCTGCGCTGCAACTTGTCGAAGTCCTCCTTGGTCATTTCCTCCGGCGATTGCTCGGGAGCGGTCCGGGTTTCCGGCGCGAACGGCCCGACGGCGCCGCCGGTGTACACCAGCGAGCTCCAGTTGTTCTGGGCCTGCAAGGTGCCATAGCTGCTGTCGTTGTTGATGCTGGTGCGCACCGCATTGGTGTCGATGCTGCCGTCACAATCCCAGTCGATCGGCTGCGACGCCGCGTTCTGCGTACGCCGCCTGGTGCCGTCGGGGCAGAAGTAGGTGGTCTTCCACGGGGCCGCCGTCGGGCCGAGACCCTGTCGCTCCTGCAGCGAATTCTCGTTCAGCGCAGGCGGATTCACGCGGGAGTAGCCGAAGTCGGCGCCACCGTCGGTCTTGGGAACGCCGGCGAACTGGAAGCTGTAGTTCATGACGCTGAGGTAGTTCGGCTTGTAATTGGTGTGGTCGGAACCGCCGTGCTTCAGGCCGAGATTGTGGCCGAGCTCGTGGATGAACGTGCCGACATTTCCGTCGTCGCCGGGATTCCAGCCGCACTTCGGGCCGAGCGAGACGATGAAGGTATCGGCAGGGATGCCGAGCGAAATGCCACTGCTGCAACCGCCGTTGTAGGAGTCCGCCCAGATCATGTAATGGAAGACAGCGGCGCGTTTCGAGTTGAAATGGGTCCGCTTGATGGCCTGGACCTGGGAATCCACGGGCGACAAATCACTATCGGTGGGGACCTGGTTCCCGCCGCCGAGGTTGTAGGTGTTGCCCCTGGCGTTCCCCGCGTCCAGATGGATGTTGATGCCTGGCTTGTTGTCCGGGTTGGTGACCGGCGCGGTGCCGAAGACGCTGACGACACGGTCGAGTGCCGCCGTCGTCGGCAGGCGCCCGTTCATGTAGTCCATCTCGACAAAGATGTCCTTGTGGTTCGGATTCGCGCCGAGCTTCGGGAGATCGACATCAATCTTCCCGTCGCCATCGGCGTCATATCCGTTCTTCTCCCAATCATCGGCCAACCCGTCACCGTCGGTATCGACCGCTGCCGCCCCCGGCTCGGCGACCGCAGTGGTCGGCACGGAAGCAGTCCCCAGACCACACAGTAGTGCGAAGGAAACAATCAAAGTCTTTCGGTAAAGCGACACCCCAGACTCCTTCTGGATCGTTCGTCAGACGACCCGGTAAGTCGGACAAATCGAAGTTTCGATGAGCATTCAGGGTTTGTTCGGTGTCGGCAAGGATGTTCAACTGGATATGAAGTTCCCAGCGTTAATATCGATCTTGATCAAACTCTATGACCCAACCATTATTCCGATGCTCGGCACAGCCGCAGTGCGGCAGTGCCCGCCCGGCATGTTGGTGATACATGACCCGCCGGATGCCTGCGACGGCGTCGTCGTTGCCGCGCGCGGCGGCCCTGCTGTACCAGAATTCGGCCTCGGCCAGCTCACCCTCCGCGAACAGGAGGTGCCCGAGGTGGGTCATCGCGTCGGTGTTCCCCAGGTCGGCCGCTCGGCGGTACCAGATTTCGGCGTCGGTCAGGTCGCCACGCCGACAGGCCAGGTCGGCGCGGTACAGCAAGGTCCCGCCTTCGACCTGCCTGCTGACCCGCTGAAATCGGCGATCGAGCAGGACGCCGGCGGCCGTCAACGCGATACCGCCGAGCAGGAGCACCAGTCCGAGGGCGCGGTCGCGCTCCAGATCCGACCCTGTCTGTACGACATAGCCGGAAACCACTGCGGCGCCGCCGAATAGGATGGCCATCGCGCCGAGGAAGGCCACCGACTTGATCAGCGCAGTTTTGATCACGAACCGCGGCCTCTCCGTGTGCGCACACTCCCGACCACCGCCTCAGGCGGCGTAATACCACGTTATCCAGGTGACTTTCGAAGAACTACGTTAAGTTCTTAATGACCGCGATATCCGGGCCTTTTGTACACAGAAGGTGCATGGCCCGCGCGACACGAGTGGTAGCTGACTGTTTGCGGCTACGCCGATCGGCAATACTGACTGACGAAACATCGATCGTCGAAAGTCGTCCACCGTCGGCACGTCAGGAAGGCCGCCATGGCGGATTTCAGAGAAGTGGAAGTCGACTATTTCATTTCAGCGCCGCTCGCCGCGATACGGGAACGGCAAGCGCCGCAACGATCGGCGAAAATGTGGTCACCCGCCAGTGCCACGGTGCGCGGCACCGTCGAGCGACCGCTTCGGCTCGGCGACCGCATGGCGGCGGATTTCGTGATCGGTGACAACGTCGTTCCGATGCGCTTCACCGTCGTTGCCGAGGATTGGCCGCGTTATCAGCGTATGCACGACGAGACCAAGGACTTCACCCTCACCACCACCGCCACCAAGGTCTGGGGCGGCACGATGATGCACAAAGAGGTCGTCATGGACCTCGATCGCCTCCGCGAATTCGGGCAGGACGACGCGGCGCTGGAACAGTTCATCGCCGGTCAGGCCGATCCCGACACTTACATCCTCGCCGGGCACGAGACGGCCGAAACCCTGTCGACCGTGCATGCCGACTTCCTCGTCGAACTGGGCGTGACCTTGCTCGACCAGGCCTCGAGCGTCGGACAGGACTGAGCACGCCCGTTGCGCTGACAAGAGCGGCTTAACACCTGTTCTCGACAGCGTGGCATCGCCGATACTCGACAGCGGTACCCCATGGCGGCGAGGACGGACGGCACATGACTGCAGTGACGCGGGAAGCCGATGTGGTGGTCGTCGGTGCCGGTCTGGCCGGATTGAGCGCGGCGCGCCGACTACGCGACAACGGTGCACGCGTAGTGCTCGCCGAGGCGAGGGACCGGGTCGGCGGCCGGACGCTGAATCATCCGATCGGGGACGGACACGTCGTCGAGGTCGGCGGTCAGTGGGTCGGCCCCGGTCAGGATCGGATCCTGGCGGTGATCGAGGAACTCGGCCTCGGGATCTATCCCACCCACAATGCGGGTCGGCACCTCTTCGAGCATCGGGGTCGGCTGCATCGGTTTCGTGGGCGGTTCCCGTTGATCCCGGCGCCGGGGCTCGCCGAAGGTTTCGTGGCGCTGAAGCGCCTGGATCGGATGGCGCGGACGGTGCCTGCTGCGGCGCCGTGGCAGGCGGCACGGGCGGGCGAGTGGGATGGTCAAACCGTCGAAACCTGGATGCGGCGTGGGGTTTTCAGCGCCGCGGGCCGTGCGGTGATCACCACCATGTGCGAAATGGTGTGGGCGGCCGATCCCGCCGAGGTGTCGCTGCTGCATCTGCTCGCCTACGTGCACGCCGCGGGCGGCATCGATCGGTTGATCGACACCGACGGCGGCGCGCAGGAGAGCCGGGTGGTCGGCGGCTCGCAGCGGATCGCCCTGGCGATGGCGGCCAGGATGCCGCGGGAAGACCTGCTGCTGGCGACGCCGATCCGGCGGATCGCGCAGACCGCGTCCTCGGTGATCGTGCACGGAGACACCGTCGCGGTGCGTGCGCGGCGGGTGATCGTCGCGATGAATCCGGCGCTGTCGGGCAGGCTCACCTACTCGCCGCAGTTGCCCACCGATCGCGATCTGTTGACCCAGCGCACACCGAACGGGTCGGTCATCAAATGCATGGCGGTGTACGACGCGCCGTTCTGGCGCGACAATGGTCTGTCCGGCCAGGTGATCGCGACCGCGGGCCCGGTGAAAGCGGTGTTCGACAACTCGCCCGCCGAGGGCGGCCCCGGCGTCCTGCTCGCCTTCTTGGAAGCGCGGACCGCCCGCGAATTGGCCAGTGGCACCGAGGCCGACCGCAGGGCCGAGGTGCTCGCCGCCTTCGTCCGGTTCTTCGGTGCGCAAGCGGAGCGGCCGCGCACATACCTCGAAAAGGATTGGGCCGCAGAGGAATGGAGCCGCGGCTGCTACGGTGCGTTCTTCCCGCCCAACACCTGGACCGCGTACGGCCGTGCGCTGCGGGTGCCCGTCGGTCGGGTGCACTGGGCAGGCGCCGAGACCGCGACCGTGTGGATGGGTTACATGGACGGCGCGATCCGTTCCGGTGAGCGCGCGGCGGACGAGATTCTCACGGCGCTGTCCGACGAGCCGCGATAGCGCGACAGTCCGCGCCGAACCCTCGACTCGGCCCTCGGAAATAGGGAACAATCTTGGACTAGGGCGATTATGTCCCGACCGCAGGTAACTCCGGATAGCCCCACCCTGGGGCTTGCTTTCGGCGTCTCACGCGGGTCACCTGATCGGCCGCGGCGATAGCCCCGGTGCGCGAGGTGTGACCTTTGCCGGGGCCTGTGTGACGCACGCGTCGGCGGGTATTCGCCCGGACGGCGCGCTCACCGCGAGCGCGGCAGCACATCAAGTGGAGGACATCATGCTCGGTCTCGGGATCCTCGGATGGATCATCATCGGCGGTATCGCCGGCTGGATCGCCAGCAAGATCATGAAGACGGACGCACAGCAGGGCATCCTGCTCAACATCGTGGTCGGCGTGGTCGGCGGCCTCCTCGGCGGCTTCCTACTGAAGCTGCTCGGCGTCGACGTCGAAGGCGCCGGCCTCTGGTTCAGCTTCTTCACCTGTCTCGGCGGCGCGGTCATCCTGCTGTTCCTGGTCCGCTTGGTCACCGGGCGCGTCTCACGCTGATCTGACCCGATTCGATGACCGCGGCCGGTGTTTCGACACCGGCCGCGGTGTCGTTTCCGACAATGTGGTTACTGCGCCGTCGCGCCGACGGCGGCGAGCAGCGCTTCGCCGGACCATGGGCGCCTGCGGGTGCGTTCGGTGTCGTGGATGAGCTTGACCAGCGCGGCATTGACGGGTGCGGTGTTGCCCAATCGGGCTGCCATGGCGACGATCTCGCCGTTGAGGTAGTCGACCTCGGTGGGTTTGTCGGCGGCGAGGTCATCCGCCATGGAGGAGCACGCTGTCGGGTCCAGCGGTACGAATTGTTTTGCCGCGTGGGCGAAGAGGGAATCGGGCGCGCGCAGGATGCGCGGGACGGCGGCGAGCGGGATGGCGAGCGGGCTCGCGACCGGCTGGCCTGCGATGCGGAGCACCCCGAGCGCCTCGGCTACTGCCGCGGCGTACACCCGCCGGAAATCGCGCTGGGCCAGTTGGTCGCCGAGGGTCAACCCGGACAGCCCGTTCACCGCGTTGTTCAAGTGCAGCACCAGCTTTCCCCATTGGAGTGGGAGCATCTCGCTGCGCGTCCCGGTCGGCAGGCCCGCCGCGGTCAGTGCCGCCGCGACGTCCGTCGCCGCGGGGCCGATCGTGAGTCGGCCCTTGCTGGCCTGCCGGAAATGCGTCGGCCCGACCCGCGCCACGGTGAAGCCGACCGTGCCCGCGGCGACGCCGTGACATTCACGGGCCAGCTCCGCCGCGTTGCGTATTCCGTTCTGCAGGCTGATGACTGACGTATGCCGCGATAGTCCGCGGCCGAGAAGTGCGGCCACCTCGCTGGTTGCCGCGGACTTGACCGTGACGAGCACGGCGTCGGCCGTTGCGGCCATGGCCATTTCGTCGGTGAACCAGCAGTCGTTCCGGTCCACCGTCGCGGACCACCCGCGATAGTCGGACACTTCGAGACCGTGCGTCGCGACCGCGTCGGCGATCGGCCGACGCCCGATATAGACGACAGTGTGGCCGCAGACCTGGAGTCGGGCGCCGATGTAGCAACCGACGCTGCCCGCGCCGACGACAGCGAACCGCATGGTTACCGCACGCGATGTTGCGGGACCGGCTGACCACTGTGTGACAGAACGGTTTTCAAGACGCGAAGCGCGTTGTCGCCGAGGATCCCGCGCACCTCGGCGGCGTCGAACCCGGTGTGCGCCAGCGCCGTGGCGAGCATGGGTAGGTCTCGTGGCCCGTCGAATCCGTCGAGATAGCCGATGACACCGTTCATATCCGTGCCGACGCAGAGGTGCTCGACGCCGACCAGTTGTGCCACATGCGCTGCGTGCCTGGCGAAGTCGTCGAGGTCCTGCATGGCGTAGGAACCGATGCGCGACGGTGAAAGGCCGATCACGCCGCCGGTCGCGGCGATCGCCTCGACCTCCGCGTCGCTGATGAACCTCGGAAAGTCTTGCGCGCCGGTCACGCCGGTGTGTGAGCTGACCACCGGGGCGGTGCTGTGCTCGCAGACCGACATGGTAGTGGCGAAATCCGCGTGCGCGAGATCGATCAGCATGTCCAGCCGGTTCATCTCCGCGACAACCTCTTTGCCGAGCGGGCTCAGGCCCGCGGACCGGCGCCCACCGCGGACCGCCCTGGTACCCCGGCCGCCGAACGCGGACATGCCGATGGTGCCCAGCTTGTTGTCCGAGTAGTGCACCAGGCCGAGCACGCGCACGCCCATCTCGTGCAACTCGAACAACCGATCCGGCTCGGCGCCAACGACATCCGCGCCCTCGACGCCGAGGATGACCGCAGGCCCGCTGGAGTGGGTGATCGACGCTGCCTCGGTCACCACGGTGACGCCTGCCGCCGCTGCCTCGGCGCGCGCTGCCGACAGTTGATCGACGACCGCCGACCAGGGCGACCGGGAGCGCCACCGGGTGCCGAGCGGATCGCCGACCGCGGTGAGCACGGACAGGTTGACGTGCTCGTCCCGCAGCACGGAGAGCGGGGCGGACGGCATCGAGACCGCCTTCTTACCGAGGGCGCGGAGCCAGCCGGGAATGATGCTCATGCCGTGCGCGTGCAAATCGATGATCGGTGATCGGCCCGATAATGCGGCTACGAGGCTCAATTCGTTCATAGCCGGGCTGCGGATTCGAGTTGCCGGTCGGACAGTGTCGGCGCGAAGCGGTCGAAGTCGTCCGGGTCGTGGGCGCAGAAGATATCGACTTCGCCGGTGGTGGCGAGTTCGCGAAGGCGCTCGACATTGTGCAGGCGATTGGACCTATTGGATTGCAGCGCATACTGAAACGCTTTCAACCCGAGTGGGCAGCTCGGGTCTGCGGCCAGCTGATTGTGATGGTCATAGGAATCACCGGCATGCAACAGCCAACGCGGGCCCGTGCTCGCGCCGGTGTCGATCGCGATGCCGGTGTGTCCGCGGGTATGACCATCGAGGGGGACCAGCAGGATTTCGGCGGGCAGACCGGGCAGCTCGCGCACGGCACGGAACCCGAACCAGTCGGCGCCTTCGGTGCGATGTTCGGCCCATTTGGGCCCGTGTGCCCAGGACGCGCCCCCGTAGCGCCGACGTTCGATGAACGTGAGCGGCTTACGGGCAGCGGCGATTTCGTCCGCGTTGACGTGCACGGTCGCGTGCGGGAAATCGGGCAGGCCGCCGGTGTGGTCGATGTCGAGGTGCGTCATCACGATGTGCCCGACGTCGCTTGCGCGGTAGCCGAGCCGCTGGATCTGCCGGATCGCGGTCTCGTCGGGATCGAGGATGGGATGGACGCCCCACACGAAGTCGGCGCCGAGGGTCTTGGTCGGCTGCGCGACATCGCGCAGGCCGATGCCGGTATCGACCAACACGAGCTGGGTGTCGGTTTCGATCAACAGGCAATGGCACACGCATTTCCCGCGCCCGAACAGCGATCCTGTCCCGTTCACCAACCGAGGCGAAGGCGGTCGCAGGGTGCCGCAATTGAGGTGATGGATCCGCATCGATACTCCTAGCGTCGGCGCACTACGCGCATGCGGTATTTCGCGGCGAAGAGGCAGGCCGCGCGCTCCGGGATATGTATTCGACTTTCGCGAGGCGGTCGAGATGCGTCGCGTATGGCGGCGGTGCCGCGCTGTCCTCAGCATGCCCGACAAACCTGGCAAAGTCTAGAAGATCTTCCAGACTTGCGGCATAGCTGCAGCTAGAATCCACGATGGGGTGTCTAGGATCGACGGTATGTCGGCCGAACCCGATCCGAAGCAGGCAGCCCCGCCGCGGGCCCGCAGGCACCGAGCCTCGAGCACCGCCCGCCGCGACGCGCTGCTGGCCGCGACGGTCGAGGTGGTCGCCGAACGCGGCATGGCCGGTGTCACGCATCGGGCGGTGACCGAGCAGGCCGGCGTGCCGCTGGCCACCATCAGCTACTTCTTCGAGTCGATCGACGAGCTTGCGGCAGAGGCACTCCGCGTCTTCACCGCCGAACGGGTGCGGGTGATGTCCTCGCTCAACACCGTGCTCGCGACGCAGCAGCTAGATTTCGCCGGGATGGCGGCGCTGTTCGCCGGTGCGGCAGCCGCCAATCGCACGCAGAGCATGGCCATCTTCGAGGCCTACCTGCAGGCCGGTCGGCACCCCGAACACCGCGCGATGGTCGCCGACGCGCTCGCCGCGCTACGGCAGGTCGCGACCACCGCGCTGACCGCGGTCGGGGCCACCGATCCCGAAGGTGCGGCCGAGTCCTACGCCGCGCTGGTCGACGGATACGCGATGCACGCACTGACCCGCGAAAACCTGGAGGTCGATCGCGTCGGCCTGCAACGCGCCATCCGCGCACTGTTTCTCGGCGAGCTCGTCGAGGCAGGCCGCATCGAGGAGGCCGCACAACTGTCCGGCGCCTACCCGAAACCCCAGGGCGAGTAGGCCACTCGGGCGACCGGCGCCGCCGCTGCCCCATCGCGATGTGCCGCAGTGCCGAAAGGTGTTGCGGTGACTCCTACTTGCGGCCGAGGGCCTTTTCCAGCTCGCCCTTGGTCATTGTCGAGCGGCCCTTGATGTTGCGTTGGCGCGCTTCGTTGTACAGCTGATCGCGGGTCGGGCCTTTCGGGCCCTTGGTGCCGGATCGCTTGCCGCCGCGGCGTTGTGGCGACATGTCGTTGGTCGAGGATCGGCTTGCGGTTCGGGATTCGCCGGACTGTGCGCGGTTCTTGTTGACCGTGCGGGCGGCGATTTCCTTGGCGCGCTTGGTGCTTGCCCCCTGATCCTTTTCCGACTCGACGATGTGCTTGTACTGCCGTTCTCGCTTGTTACTCCAGGTATTCGGCATTTCGCACCTCCTTGCTGATCGGATAGCCCGAGTGTTTGTCAGCAAACCGTCAGGCCTTGTCCTTGGCCGAGGAACGGGCCGGGTTTGCTTGCTTTTCGGCCTTGGGGTCGCGCTCGTCGGCCTTGGCCCGGAATCCCGCTTCGATCCGGTCGCCGAGGTCTTTGTCGACATTGCGCCAGTAGTCGAACGCCCGCGACAGCACGGGCGCGGTGACGCCGTTGAGCAGATGGCCGACGATGTTGTCGACCAGCCGCTCGCGGGCCGCGTCGTCGAGCACCTCGCGGACCATGGTGCCCGGTTGGCCCCAATCGTCGTCGTCGCGGCGCAATGCGTATGCGGTGCGCACCATGTCGCCGTCGGAGTGCCAGCCGACGACCGGACCGGACACCGCGGGGTCGGCGTGCGGGCCGCCCTTCGAATTCGGCACGTACACCGGGTCGCCCGGGTTGTGGTGCCGCATCGACCCGTCCTTCGAATACGACCGGACCTCGGCGGCGTGTGCCGAATTGACCGGCAGCTCTTTGTAATTGACGCCGATCCTGGCCCGGTGCGCGTCCGGATAGGAGAACCATCTGCCGAGCAGCATCTTGTCCGGACTCGGTCCGGTGCCAGGCACCGCATTGCTCGGCTCGAACGCGGCCTGCTCGATCTCGGTGTGATAGTCCGCCGGGTTGCGATTGAGCGTCATCCTGCCGACCTCGTGCAGCGGGTAGTCGCCGTGCGGCCACACCTTGGTGAGGTCGAAGGGGTTGAAGCGGTAGGTCTTTGCCTCCTCGAACGGCATGATCTGCATGTGCAGCGTCCAGCTCGGGAACTCGCCGCCGTCGATGTGTTCCCACAGGTCGCGCGTGTGATAGTCGGTGTCGATCGCCGCCATCTGATCGCCCTCGTCCTGGGTGAAGAACTCGATGCCCTGATCGGTCTTGAAGTGGTATTTCACCCAGAACCGCTCGCCCGCCGCGTTGTACCAGAGATAGGTGTGGCTCGAGTAGCCGTTCATGTGCCGCCAGGTCCGCGGAATGCCGCGGTCGCCCATCAGCCAGGTCACCTGGTGCGCGGATTCCGGTGACAGCGTCCAGAAATCCCACTGCATGTCGTGATCGCGCAGGTTGTTGTCGGCGCGGCGCTTCTGGGAGCGGATGAAGTCCTGGAACTTCATCGGATCACGGACGAAGAAGACGGGCGTGTTGTTGCCGACCATGTCGAAGTTGCCCTGCTCGGTGTAGAACTTCAGCGCGAAGCCACGCGGGTCGCGCCAGGTGTCCGGGCTGCCGCGCTCGCCTGCGACGGTCGAGAACCTGGCAAGCACTTCGGTCTTCTTGCCGGGTTGGAACACATCGGCTTTGGTGTAGGCGCTGACATCGTTGGTCACCTCGAAAGTGCCGAACGCGCCGCCGCCCTTGGCGTGTGGCTGCCGTTCCGGGACGCGTTCCCGGTTGAAGGCCGCCATCTTCTCGATCAGGTAGGCGTCGTTCAGCAGGATCGGGCCGTCGGGGCCGACGGTCAACGAGTGTTCGTCGCTCGGTACCGGAATACCGGCATCGTCGGTGGTGAAATTCGGATTCGGCATCTTCCTCCTCCTTTGCCGGGCGCTGGCCGCTGGTGGCCGCGCCGCGGTCGGCGTGCCTGGCTGGTGGCACGTGTGCCGGATGCCCGGCGAATCGAGGACCAAACACGGGCCGTTGCCGATCGGGTAGTTCCGGCGACTGCGCAGGTCAGGCCTCGCGCTGGCAGTCGGCGCAGCGGCCGTGGATGGTGAGGGCGGTGCGCTCGGAGAGGGTGAACTGACTACCGAGGCCTGCCTGCACCGCCGCCGTGCTGACATGCGCGGCCGGTACCTCGATCAACCTGCCGCAGCGGGTGCACACCGCGTGGTGGTGTGGCGTGTCGGCCAGGCCGTAGGTCGCGCGGTCGTCGACGGTCAGCGTGTGCAGGATGCCGATCTCGACGAGCGTCGAGACCGTCCGGTACACCGTGGTGACGTCCACTTCGCGGCCCTGTTCGAGGAGCCGCTGATGGATCTGCGCCGCGCTGAGGTGGCCTGCCACGGTCTGCGCATCGAGCACCGCGAGCACCGCCAGACGCGGTGCGGTGCAGCGCAATCCGTGCTCGCGCAGCAGCGAACGCAAGTGCGGCTCCCGATCGGCGTTCGCGGGATCGGAGCCAGGGGTCGGCGCGATACGGCTTGCCATGCAGCCAGTGTCCCCGTCGAGCGCGGGTCGGTGCCAATTACCCTTTTTTCCTGGTTCCTTCTTGCCAATCGATGGCAACAAGAACCGGCGCGGGCTTACGGTTGAACAGCGAGAACTCTCCAGAGGACATGCCATGACGAAAACGGTTGCCGACCGAAAAGCCTCCCGTCTCTCCACGATTCGCACCGCACTACGTCCACAGGAGTGGGCAGGGATCGCCGGCATGGCCGGGGTGATCATCGCGCTACACGTCATCGGCTGGGTCACCCTGGTCGCCTTCGTCGCCCCGCAGCAGCTGAGCCTCGGCGAGAAGACCTTCGGCATCGGCGTCGGCCTCACCGCCTACACCCTCGGCCTGCGGCATGCCTTCGACGCCGACCACATTTCCGCGATCGACAACACCACCCGAAAGTTGATGAACGACGGGCAGCGTCCGCTCTCGGTCGGGTTCTACTTCTCGCTCGGCCATTCGACCGTCGTGTTCGCGCTCGCGCTGCTGCTGTCGGTCGGGGTGAAGGCGATCGTCGGCCCGGTCGAGGACGATTCCTCGGCGCTGCAGCATTACACCGGGCTGATCGGCACCACCGTCTCCGGCACGTTCCTCTACATCATCGCGATCATCAACATCGTCATCCTGGTCGGCATCCTGCGGGTGTTCCGGGACATGCGTTCCGGCCACTACGACGAGGCCGCGCTCGAGGAGCAGTTGAACAATCGCGGATTCATGAATCGTTTCTTCGGCCGCATCATGAAGTCGATCACCAAGCCGTGGCAGATGTATCCGGTCGGCGTGCTGTTCGGGCTCGGTTTCGACACCGCGACCGAAGTGGCGTTGCTGGTGCTCGCCGGAACCAGCGCCGCGGTCGGGCTGCCCTGGTATGCCATTCTCTGCCTGCCGATTCTGTTCGCGGCGGGCATGAGCCTGCTCGACACCATCGACGGGTCGTTCATGAATTTCGCCTACGGGTGGGCGTTTTCGAAGCCGGTGCGCAAGGTGTACTACAACATCACCATCACCGCGCTGTCGGTGGCGGTCGCGTTGATCATCGGCACCATCGAACTGCTGGCGCTGCTTGCCGAAGAATTCGGCTGGCACGGCGGATTCTGGGACTGGGTCGGCGGACTCGACCTCAACATCCTCGGATACGTCATCGTCGGCCTGTTCGTGATCACCTGGGTGGCGGCGCTGCTCATCTGGCGATACGGGCGCATCGAGGAGAAGTGGTCGACGCAGCTGCAGCCCGTCAGTCGGCAGGCGGACTGAGCTACCGCTGTGCGTCGCTCAGTCCGCCTGGCTACACCGCGTCATACGCCCCGGTGGAATTCGGCCAGGCCAGGGGAGTGGCCCCGAGTTCGCGGCGGGCGTTCGCGAGGACGGCCTTGCCGAGCGCGCGGTTGCCTGCGCCGCCGACCACCGCGCCGATGCCCGCGGGCAAGACGCGCCCGAACAACAGGACTGCACGTTTCGCCGCGAAGCGCACCAGGAAACGCTTCGACGCCGAATCCTTCATGTTCCGAAGACCGGGAATCTTGTCGGCCAGCGCGGTGTCCCAACTCTTGGCCCGGCGGGCGGTGCTGCGCGCCAACACCTCCGCACTGCCTTCGCCGAGCACAACGCCGAGCACCAGCTCACGACGCCGCGGACTCTGCACCGGGTCCTCGCCGTGCGCGGCCGCCGCGGCCAGGGTGTACACCGTGGACGCTTCGAGGAAGAACACGGTCTCCGCGGCGGTCGCGGCCAGCCCGATCAGTGTGCCGATCCCCGGCACCGCCGCACTGAGCCCGACCACCACGCCACTGGTCGTCACGGTCGTCAGGTACTGCCACTCCAACCGCCGCGCGACCTCGGCAGGCGACTGATCAGGCCGCCTGCTGCGCAGGAAGTCGACGTACTTCACGGCCAGCGGCGCCTGCACCCGCGACCCGGTATCGAGCAGTGACTCGGCGGACTTGCGGACAACCCCTGTGAACATCGCCTACTGCCTCTCGTTGACCGGACCTCGCAGGACACCATGACATCGGTGCTCGCAATACCCGATTCGGCGCGCCGCTAACGGTCGACGCTATCCGGGGCTCGTCCTCGTCCACTGGCAGAACCAGCTGTACGGGTCTCTGGTGTCGCCGAAGCGGGAGAAGGTGAAGGCGCCGTACTGTCTGCGGCACTGGACGTCGACGTCGACGCCGCCCGCGACGGCGGGTCCGTGCATACAGTTCCAACTGAAGGCGCTATGCGGGTCGAGCACTTGCGCAGTGGCGCCCCCGTAGCGCCAGTTGCAGTAGTCGTTCATGTCGACGGCGCCGGTGTTGGGCGCCGCCTGGCTGATCGCCGGTGTGCCCGCGGTGGCGACACCGAGGCACACGACAGTGGCGGCAAGTGCCTCGAGTAGCAGCAGTCCGGCATGTTTCGCGCTGGTCATGGCTGGTTCCTCGGATCTCATTTCGGTAGAAAGTTCAAATCTTCAAGCACTTTTCAGCGTGCCAGGATTGAACCTCCACGTCTGTCTCCCGTTCAGCCGACGACGACCAGAAGCCTCGGCGCTGTGGAAGATTCCCGCCCACAAGACATTCGAAACCTCTCGCCCGCCGCAACGACCAACGAGTGGCACACCACGGAGCGGCCTTCTCGCGTTTTGCCGCAGCCATGTGCCACTCGTCGGGCCTGGTGGTTAGGGGTGCATGCGTGCGCCTTTGAGGATTTTGTCGACGGCGTTCTTGGGGCCGTAGACGGCGATGCCGACGAGGTCGAGGTGGGTGCGGGGGACTGCGGCGACGGCGGCGCGGTTGTCCTGGTCGTTGCCGGTGGCGAACAGGTCGGCGGTGAAGAGGGCGGTGGGGAGTGCGCGGGTCACCGCCTTGTCGTGGGCGGCGGTCAGGACTTCTTTGGCGCCTTCGAAGACGAGGACGGGCTGACGGAACATCGGCAGGTAGGGGGTGGCGTCGGCGTCGGTGTACGGCTCGCCGATCACCTCGGGCACGTGTGTGCCGAGGCCGCTGACCAGGAATGCGGTCACGTTCAGGCGTTGCCAGACCGCGAGGTCGGTGCGCAGCAGCACGGCGATCTTGGTGTCGAAGCGGACTGTGGTGTTCTCGGTTCCCATCACGCCAGGCTGCCGGGTCGGGGCAGGCCCGGTCTTGTACGTTTCTTGCATGGTGAGCAGCGAGCGGACGCGGGCCTGGCGCCCACCGGTCGCGGGTGTGGTCGAGGTCTTCCACGCCCACTTCACCGAGCACGCCTACCCGATGCACGTGCACGACGCCTGGACCCTGTTGATCGTCGACGACGGCGCCATCCGCTACGACCTGAACCGGCACGAGCACGGCACCCTCGCCGACACGGTTTCGCTGCTGCCGCCGCACATTCCGCACAACGGTTCGCCCGCCACCCCACACGGCTTCCGCAAGCGCGTCCTGTACCTCGACGACACCCACCTGGACCTGGACTACATCGGCTCCGCCGCCGACGGCCCCGACTTCGCCGATCCGCTGCTGCGCCGCCGCGTCGGCCAAGTGCACACCGCCCTCGGTCGGCGCGGTGACGAGCTGGAAGCCGAAAGCAGGCTGGCGCTGATCGCCGAACGCCTCCGACTGCACCTACGCCCTCGCGAACCCGCCGCCATCGCACCGGTCCGCGGCGTCGCGCACGGCCTGCGTGACCTCCTCGACGAAAACCTCATCCGCGGCATCACTCTCGACGCGGCCGCCAAACAGGTGCACGCGCACCCCAGCCACCTGGTCCGTGCCTTCACCCGCACCTTCGGCATTCCGCCCCACCAGTACCTGATGTCGCGCCGCGTCGACCACGCCCGCCGCCTCCTGCTGGACGGCCACCCACCCGCCGCCGTAGCGCTCGCCGCAGGCTTCTACGACCAGCCCCACCTCACCCGGCACTTCCGCCGCATAGTCGGCACCACCCCCGCCCGCTTCGCCCGCTCCCACGCCTGAGCCTCCGGCCCTTCGAGTTGGTCGATTGATCACCGGGCACTGGTGGCGGCATCGTGCGAGAAGCCACTTACACCAGTGCCCCCTCGGCGCGAAACCTGCGTGCGGTGAAGGCGATCGAGGGTAGAAACGAGGGTGGGTGTACTGAGGCGAAGAGGGCGGATATGTGGAAGATCTGTAGTACCTGTGGGGTCGAGCATGATGCGGCGGCGCAGGTGTGTCGTATCTGTGCGGACGAGCGGCAGTGGGTGCCTGCCGATGGTCAGCAGTGGACCACGCTCGACGAATTGACCGCTGCGGGGCACAAGGTGGCGGTGCGGGAGTTGGAACCGGATCTGTTCGGGGTGACGGTCGAGCCGACGGTCGGCATCGGGCAGGAGTCGCATCTACTGCGGACGCCCGCGGGGAATCTGTTGTGGGACTTGACCGGGTATGTCGACGAGGACGCGGTGCGTCAGGTTCGTGAGCTCGGCGAGGTGGTCGCGATCGTGCCGAGTCACCCGCATCACTACGGCGTTCAGGTGGAGTGGAGCCGGGCGCTGGGTGGGGTGCCGGTGCTGGTTGCCGAAGCGGACCTGGAGTGGGTTGCGCGGCCGGATCCGGTCATTCGCCCGTGGTCAGGTCGGGTCGAGCTGTTGCCGGGAATCACCTTGTGCCAGTTGGGCGGTCACTTCGCAGGAAGTGCGGTCGCGCACTGGGCGGCGGGCGCGGGTGGCAAGGGTGTGTTGATGAGCGCGGACACGATCCAGGCCAATCCCGACCGGAAGTCGGTCGCTTTCATGCGCAGCTATCCCAACCGAATTCCGTTGTCACCCACCGTGGTCGAACGCGTCACCGCGGCTGTCGAGGAGTTCGAGTTCGATCGCCTCTACGACAATTTCGGCAAGATGATCCAGTCCGACGCCCGCGCCGTCATTCGCCGCTCGGCTGACCGTTATATCCGTTGGGTGCGTGGGGATTTCGACCACCTCACGTAGATGTGTGGTCCCAAACGTAGGCAGTAAATAAAACGTGGAAGGACGTGGGTCCAGCGACCCACGTCCTTTCCGGGAGCTGGATCAGTGCATGAACGCGGACTTGATCTGCACCGGCGCGGCGGGCGCGCCGTCGAGCTGTCCACGCTCGCTCGGCGTGATGCCTGCGGCAACCATCCGATCCAGCGCACTTATCCCGCGGACAACCTTGCCGAGCACCGAGTAGTTCGCGGGAATGTTGGCGAAGGAGTGCACGAAGAAGAACTCACTGCCGTTGGTCCCCGCCCCCTGATTACCCATCGCGATCGTGCCGCGCTCATAGGTTTCGGTGCCGTCCACCTCATCGGGGAATTGGTAACCAGGCCCGCCCTTTTCGACCTCGAAGATGTCGCCGCATTGCAGCACGCCGAGGCGCGACGAGTTCGTCAGCCGCCAACACTCGCTGTTGTCGTAGAACCGCTGCGCCACCAGGCTGATCATGTTCTGCACACCGCACGGCGCCGCACCGGCCCGGTTCAGCTCGACCTCGATCGGCCCATAGTTGGTGTCGAACGTGACGCGCGCCGTCCCGATCGCCAGCGCCACCGGCAGCGGCGGCGACACCGGCCGCGCGGCCGGATTATCCGGTGCGGTCGGCGTGAAAGCACACGTGACGACCGGGAATTTCGGTGCCGCCTGCACCGGAGCGGCGGCAACGAGCCCGGCGAACAGGGAGGCAACAGCAGCAAGAGCCCAACGCGATCTCATGCAGGGACCTTACGACGATCGAGGACTCGATGTGCGGGTTACGCCAGCCGCTGCTGGAGCATGTCGTGGCGGAACTGATAAGAGACGCCGGTGACGCGCAGCAGCCCGGTATTGCGAGCCCAGTCGAGGAAGACCGCGGGCCTCGCCGGAAAGGTTCCGGTCCAGCGAAATATCAAGGACGCCACCAGATATCGCTGCGCGGCGAGACCGAAGGTCAACAGCGTGAAACACCCGACCACGAGCCCACCGATCATTCCGTCGCCAGGCGAGCCGTGGATATATCCGGAATCCCCAGCAATCAGCACGTCGGTGACCACTCCGCCGAGCCCGAGGACGACCACGAAGATCAATCCGGCCGTCAGCGCGAAGACGACACCGTCCCGGATGAGCCGCCGCTCGTCTTGTCCGAGCGCGAGGCGTTCGTCGGTGTCGGTGCTGAAGGCGACCACCAGGCCGGTGGCGAGGGCGAACTGCGACGTGTACGCGAGCAACACCAGCAACCCTCCTGCCGCCGACCCCGCCGAAATGGTGCCGAGCAGCCAACTGCTCACCGGGGCAACACCAATGACGATTGTCGTGAACGCTGCCACCGTCAGTCCGCTGCGTACTCCTCTGCGCCACCGGGAGTGGCCGGGCACCCGCCAGGCGAGCCGGGTGGACCGCTTGCCGAATCCCGGGATGGCATCGGTCGAGTCGTTGTTGTACAGACTCGCGATCAACCCCACCATCAGCGCCGCCAAACCGAACGTGAGCACCGGCCGGATTTCCGGGAGAAAGGCGGTGACCAGCCCGGCCGCGAGGCCGAAGACCAGTGCGGCGAGGGTGATGTGGGCAAGGGCCACGCGCCACTTTCCGGCGAGCCGCCAGATTTCATCGAGCGCGATATCGGACCCGCCGTGTCCACTGGTGCGTTCCTGGTAGAGGTGATCCGCGAGATTACCGAGCCAGATGTCCACGCCTTCCTCGGTGTAGGTGCCGACCTGGCCGGTGCTTTCGGTCCCCGCAAGCGCTGCGGGAACCATGGAGTCCAGGAGCACATTCCGAATCTCGTCGGGCTGATCGACGGACATGATCCGCGCGAGCCGGTGCGGGGTGTCGCGCAGTAATGCGTCGGCCGCCAGCCCGAGCAGCCACGGGCTGCGCAGCGCCTCGGCGAGTGGTCCGTTCGGCGCCTCAGCCAGCTGGTCGGTGACCGAAGCCCACTGCTCCCTGGGGATTCCGAGTTGGTGGAAGTAGTCCTCGAGGTAGCAGTAGACGTCGGTCGCGTTCAGCGGCTGCAGGGTGATGCTGACCGCGCCGTGTAATCCGTTGTCGCCACGGGCCGCTCGGATCGCGGCGAACACCGCGCTGCGGCACATGACGACGACAGGCCGATTTCGCCACGGCACCTTGTTGAGTCGATCCAGCGTCGCGGTGGCTCGCGGTGCGGTGTCGCCCACTGGGTCCATTTCGTCGAGCCCGTCGAGGATCGGGAGAATCCGGCCGGTATCGACCAGCGCCTGCGCGATCCTGCTGTGCATCCCGTAATGGATGGTCAGCTGATTCGCCAACCACCGCGAAAACCGTTGATTGCCATCCCATCCGGCCGCGTTGACGCGGATCGTCACCGGCGCATCGGCACGCACGGCATCGGCAAGGGTTGCGCGATCGGCGAGCTGATCGAGCAGTAGGTGGATCGCCGCCACCGTCTTGCCCGCGCCTGGCTCGCCTAGCACGATCAGCCGTTGCGCTGCGGTCTTCCGCAAGTATCCGCCGAGTTCCGACAATTTCCCGACCTCACCGGCCGGGGCAAGCGCGGTGCTCTTCGAGGAATGGAACTCCAGATCCATCACCCGGTCCGGACCGACACGCAGCTGATCACGCAGGATCGTCTCCCTGCGCAGCACCGCATCCGCGAGGTTGTCGGCGTGCGTGATCAGCGCGGCACGCGAGATATCCGGCCGAACCTTGCGCAACACCCAGCTGCCGATCGGCTTCGCAACGCCCGCCCCCGCTCGTATCGCCACCACTTCCGGCCCACCCGTCACGAAGGATGAGTCTGCCATCGGTCAGGTCCACACTTGGGCTCAGTCCGAATGAAACCATCGTCAACCGGCGGTGTTGTTCCTAGCGTCACTGCCGTGACCACTGACCTGAGCACTCCGCTCAACGACATCGGCGACGCCACCGCGCGGGCGGTCGCGGCCGACCCCGCGAACGCGCTGGTGGTTTTCCATGCCACCGGAACCCCCGAAGGCACTGTGGGCAGCGCGATCAGCACCCGCACCCACACGATCCGGGTGGACGAGCCCGCGACCCTCGGCGGCACGGACACTGCGGCCAACCCGGTCGAGGTCTACCTGGCGGCCTTGATCTCGTGTCATGTGGTCACGTACCGGTTCTGGGCCCAGCGCCTCGGAATCACCGTCGACGAGCTCGAAATACATGCCGAGGGTGATCTGGATGTCCGAGGATTCTTCGGCCTCGACGACTCCGTCCGGCCCGGATTTCAGGCCGTGCGGGTGACGGTCCGCATCGGCGGTCCGGAGACGCCGCAGCGCTACGACGAACTGCGCCAAGCGGTCGACGCACATTGCCCGGTGCTGGATCTCACCACCGGCAGCACTCCGGTCGATACCACTCTGATCACGTATTGAGCCGCGTACCATCACCTTTGGACAACCAGGAGCAGAGATGACCGAACCCGCTGTGTCGCAGGACCCGTCCGCCGACTGGAGCTTCGAGACCAAGCAGATCCATGTAGGCCAGGTGCCCGACGGGACGACCAGCGCGCGTGCCCTGCCGATCTACCAGACCACCTCCTACACTTTCCGCGACACCGACCACGCGGCAAAGCTTTTCGGCCTGGCCGAACCGGGCAACATCTACACCCGCATCATGAACCCGACCCAGGACGCGGTCGAGCAGCGCATTGCCGCACTGGAGGGCGGTGTCGCAGCGCTGCTGCTCGCGTCCGGGCAGGCGGCCGAGACCCTCGCGATTCTCAACCTCGCCAGCGCCGGTGACCACATTGTCTCCAGCCCAAGGCTTTACGGCGGTACGTACAACCTTTTCCACTACACCTTGCCTCGGCTCGGCATCGAGGTGTCGTTCGTCGACGATCCGGATGACCTGGCGCAGTGGCAGGCAGCGATCCGGCCGAACACCAAGGCGTTCTACGGGGAGACGATCTCCAACCCGCAGAACCACATCTTCGACATCGCCGGGATCGCGGAAGTCGGGCACGCCGCCGGTATTCCGCTCATCGTCGACAACACCGTTGCCACACCGTATTTGATTCAGCCGCTGGCTCATGGCGCCGATATCGTCGTGCACTCCGCGACGAAGTACCTCGGTGGACACGGTGCGGCCATCGCGGGTGTCATCGTCGACGGCGGTACCTTCGACTGGACCGTCCGGGCCGGGGACGCGCCGCGGTTCCCCGGCTTCGTCGAGCCGGATCCGAGCTACCACGGTGTGGTGTACGCCGACCTGGGTGCGCCCGCGTATGCGCTGAAGGCCAGGGTGCAGTTGCTGCGTGATCTCGGTGCCGCGGTGTCGCCGTTCAACGCGTTCCTGATCAGCCAGGGTCTGGAGACGCTGAGCCTGCGGGTCGAACGGCATGTGGCGAATGCGCAGCAGGTTGCCGAATTCCTCAGGGACCGGCCGGAAGTCACGTCCGTGTCCTACGCGGGGCTGCCGTCCTCGCCGTGGTACGAGCGTGGACAGGCGTTGGCGCCCAAGGGGACCGGCGCGGTGGTCGGCTTCGAACTCGCCGGTGGTGTCGACGCGGGCAAGCGGTTCGTCGAGGCGCTGCGGTTGCACAGTCATGTCGCCAACATCGGTGACGTGCGGTCGCTGGTGATTCATCCGGCTTCGACCACGCACTCTCAGCTGACCCCGGAGGAGCAGCTTGCCTCTGGCGTCACGCCGGGTCTGGTTCGCCTCGCGGTCGGTATCGAGGGGATCGAGGACATCCTCGCCGACCTGCGCGTCGGGTTCGCCGCGGTCGGGTAGTGAATTCGATTCGGCGCTCGACCTTCTATGAGGGTCGGGCGCCGAATCAGTTGTGCGTCTGCTGCGTCGGAGTACGAAAGGTAGTTCTCCACACTGCGAGGTCCGCGTAGTACTGTCCCGTACATATCCACGGGAGGTGCTGTGCAGATCGCTATCGTTCTCTATCCGGGCATGACCGCGCTCGATGTGATCGGACCCTACGAGGTCCTCCGCCTGGTCCCCGGCGTGCAAATCCGGTTCGTCTGGAACGAACCAGGCCCGATCACCACCGACAGCGGCGTCCTGATCCTCGCCGCCACCCACTCGTTCGAGGAAACCCCGGCCCCTGACATCGTTCTCATCGGTGGTTCCGGACCTGCCACCGCGACTGCCGCAGAAGACGCGGGTCTGGCCGACTGGCTACGCCGCGTCCACAAGACCACCCTCTGGACAACGTCCGTCTGCACCGGTTCGGTCATCCTCGCCCGAGCCGGTCTGCTGGCAGGCAAGTCCGCCACCTCCCACTGGGCGGGTCTGCCCGCGCTGTCGGCCTTGGGCGTGACCCCACGCCCCGACGATCGCATCGTCCGCGAAGGCAAAATCGTCACCGCCGCAGGTGTTTCCGCAGGCATCGACCTCGGCCTCTGGCTGACCGCTGAGATCGCCAACCGCGAAACCGCCGAAGCCATCCAACTTCTCATCGAATACGACCCCCAACCCCCCTTCGACAGCGGCCACATGTCCAAGGCCTCCGCCTCGGTCCGCCGCAAGGTCGCCGCGGTAGTCGCCCGCGAAGCCGCCGACCTCCTCGCCGCCGAACCCCGCACCGTCCTCCGCGAGGGCATCGCCATCCCCCGCCTCCTCTGGGACGGAGCCCTCGCCCGAGCCCGCTCCCGCCGCCACCTCACCTCCCGAAAGCGCCCCGCCCAACGCTGACCCCGAACTTCGTCTGCAGTCGTGATTGACCTGGTGATTGTTGCTGATTGCGGGGCTGGGTGGCCGGGCGTGCCGGGGCGGAGGTGGGGGATCGGCATAGGGTGCAGGGATGAGCAATCCGTTGTTTGAGCGCAGTGCGCTGCCTTATCAGCTGCCGCCGTTTGCGGAGATTCGCGAGGAGCATTATGTGCCCGCGTTCGAGCGGGGGATGGCGGAGCAGTTGGGTGAGGTGGCTGGGATTGTCGGGAGTGGGGAAGCGCCTACGTTTGCGAATACGGTTGTGGCGCTCGAGCAGTCGGGGGAGTTGCTGACCAGGGTCGCGAATGTGTTCTTCAATATTTCCGGGTCCGATGCGAGTGCGGGGACGGATGCGATCGACGCGGAGATGTCGCCGCGACTGGCGGCGCATCGGGATGCGATCTATCTGGACGCGGGCCTGTTCGCGCGGGTCGAGACGTTGTACCAGCGCCGGGACGAGCTGGGGTTGGATGCGGAGGGGGGACGGCTGGTAGAGGAGTACTACCGCAGGTTCGTTCGGGCCGGGGCCAGGCTCGATGCCGAGGGGCAGCGGCGGTTGCGTGAGCTCAACGCCGAACTCGCCACGGCAGCAACGGAATTCCGGCAGAACATCATGACCGATACCAAGGCGGCCGCGCTTGTCGTCGACAAGGCGGAGGACCTGGTCGGGCTCGCGCCCGCGGCGGTGGCTGCCGCGGCGGAGAACGCCGGCACACTGGGGCACGCCGGAGCATGGGTGGTGAGTCTGCAGAACGTCTCCAATCAGCCTGTCCTCGCCGAACTTGCGGACCGGGAGGTGCGGCAGCGGGTCATGACGGCATCGCTGGGGCGTGGCGCGAGCGGCAACAACGACCTCGCGATCCGGATCGCCGCGCTGCGCGCAGAGCAGGCCACCTTGCTCGGCTACCCGGATTATGCGGCGTACTCGGTCGCCGACCAGACGGCGAAAACTGTTGAGGCGGTTGACGAGATGCTCGGCAGGCTGGTCCCGCCCGCGGTCGGGAACGCCGAGCGGGAGGCCGCGGAATTGTCGGCGGCAATGCAAGCATCCGACGGCGAGGACGCCGACCTCCGCTCGTGGGATTGGCAGTTCTGGTCGGAAAAGGTTCGGGCCGAACGGTTCTCGGTGGATGGCGATGCGTTGCGTCCTTATCTGGAACTTGATCGGGTGCTGCGTGACGGGGTGTTCTTCGCCGCCGAGCAGGTGTATGGGATCACCGTGCTGGAGCGGGATGATCTGGTCGGCTACCACCCGGAGGTGCGGGTCTTCGAGGTGTTCGACGCTGACGGCAGCGCGCTGGGGTTGTTCCTCGGTGATTTCTTCACCCGCCCGTCGAAGCGCGGTGGCGCGTGGATGAACGAATTGGTCAGCCAGTCAGGCCTTTTGGGAACGCGGCCGGTGGTCGTCAACAACCTGAACATCGTGAAACCCCCTGCAGGCGAGCCTGCTCTGCTCACCTGGGACAACGTCCGGACGCTGTTCCACGAGTTCGGCCATGCGCTGCACGGGCTGTTCTCGGATGTCCAGTACCCCTCGTTCTCGGGGACCGAGGTGCCGAGGGACTTCGTCGAATTCCCGTCGCAGGTGAACGAGATGTGGATGGATCGCCCCGAGGTGCTGGCGAACTACGCCAAGCATTACGAGACCGGCGAACCGATGCCCGCCGAGCTCATCGAACGGATGGCGACGGCCAGGCGGTTCGGTGAGGGTTTCCGGACTGTCGAGTATCTCGGTGCGGCACTGCTGGATTGGGCTTGGCATCGAGTCTCCGGCGGCGAAGCGTTGGCGGGCACGGATGCCGAAACATTCGAGGACGAGGCGCTGCGCAAAGCGGGCGTTTCGATGGCAGCGATCCCACCCCGGTATCGCACGGGGTACTTCGCCCACATCTTCGCCAGCGGCTATGCGGCAGGCTATTACTCCTATATCTGGAGCGAGGTGCTCGACGCCGACACGGTGCAGTGGTTCGGCGACGGCGCCGCGTCGATCAGGGCGAAGGGCGAGGTGTTCCGGCGCGAGCTGCTGGCCATGGGCGGTTCGGTGGACCCGATGGCGGCGTTCGAGTCGGTTCGAGGACGCGCGCCCGAGATCGAGCCGCTGCTGATCCGGCGCGGGCTCTCCGACTAACGGACTATAGACCGTTACCGTGAGTATCAGATACTTTAACGGTAAACCGAAAGGACGTCATGCCTCCGAACATTGCATTGAAAGCCATGAACACGGGACACCGGCTCTTGCTGGCGGTCAGTTGCGGAAAGTTGGGCAGCGAGTTCGGCGGCATGCCGTCGATCGAATTGGTCACGACCGGACGCAAATCGGGTCGCCCGCACGCGGTGATGCTGACCGCCCCGCTCGTCGACGGCGACACCTATGTCGTCGTCGCCTCCCGCGGCGGCGACCCGGTCCACCCGGCGTGGTACCACAACCTCCGCGACAACCCCGACGTCTTGGTGTCGGTGCGCAACGGACCGCGCCAGCCGATGAAGGCCAAGCCCGCCACGCCGGAAGAGCGCGCGAAGCTGTGGCCACGCGTGGTCGCCTCGTACAAGACCTACGGCGGGTACCAGGAGAAGACGACTCGCGAGATTCCGCTCGTCCTGCTGACCCCCGTCGGCTCCGCGAACTGACTCAGGTGGCGGCCGGACCCCAGCGCGCATGCAGCGACTGCCAGAAGTCGCCGAGCGCGGCGGGCTCCTTCCTGACCAGCTCGCTGAACCGTTCGATGAAGCGGAGTTCGGCCTGGATCAGCTCGAGGCGATAGTCGTACTCGATCAGGAACAGCGGGTCGACTTCGTTGTTGCGCAACGACTTCCGCTGCCGCTCGGCCTGCTCGGTGAGCGCCTGCTTGCGTTGTTCGAGCAGCTCGGGGATCTCCTGCGGCGGCAGGGTCACGATCAGCGCCAGCGCGGCCTCGAACTGCCGATGCTCGGTGGCGGGCACCGACACCAGTTCGCGCATCCGGTCGAGCAGTCGCGCTCGGCCGGATGCGGTGTAGCGGTACACGGTTCGTTCGGGGCGTTGCCCGTCGCGCTCGACCCGATCGGGTTCGATGTATCCGGCGCGGCTCAACTGCTCGACAACCATGTAGAGCGAGGCGTGCTTGTAGTCGAAGCTGAGACCGGCGTTCCGTTGCTTGAGCAGTTTCCCCAACTCGTAGGGGTGCATCGGGCGTTCGAGCAGGTATCCGAGCACGGTTACCGCGAGCAGATTGCGGAGCGGATCCCGCTGTGTCACCGCGGATCCTCCTCGTGTCGCGGACCATCGACGAAGCGACCTCGCTACACGTCGAGCACGATGCGCTTCCCGTGTGCACGAGAGACGCAGGGATAGATGATATCGGTGCGCTCGCGTTCGCCGGGTTGCAGGACGTCGTCGCGATGGTCGGGACGTCCGGTGAGCACCCTGGTCGCGCAGCTGCCGCAGATGCCGTCCACGCAGGAACGGTCGATCGTCGGCACGATGTCTTCGATGGCCGCGAGCAGCGTCCGATCAGTGGGCACCGGCACCACGACACCCGAGCGCCGCAACTCGGCCTCGAAGGGCAGGTTTTCGGCCGTGCGTTCGGTGGCGGCGAATCGCTCGACCTGTAGTGTCCCGTGCGGACACTGCGTGGCCATGGCCGCCTCGAGTGCGTCGAGCAGCCCTTGCGGCCCGCAGCCGTACACCGCGACACCGGTCGGGGTCTTGCCCAGTACCTCGGCGAGGTCGGGACGCGGGTGTGCGTCACTGGGCAGTAGTGCGACATGGCCGGGGTACTGGTGCCGCAGCGCGGTGGCAAAAGCCATGCTGGACAACGACCGTCCGCGATAGAGCAGCTGCCACGGCGCCGACGCGCGCTCGAGCCGGTCGATCATGGGCAGGAACGGGGTGATCCCGATGCCACCGGCGACGAACAGGTACGCCGTGGCGTCCACGAGCGGAAAGTTGTTGCGCGGTCCGCGAATACCGATCGTCGTGCCCACCGGCATCGCGTGGATCTCGTTCGATCCGCCACGCCCGTTCGGCTCGCGCAGCACCGCGATCCGATAGCTGTCGGCATCGGCGGGGTCGCCGTAGAGCGAGTACTGCCGAACCCGTCCGGACGGCAGCACCACATCGATGTGCGCACCGGGCGCCCAGGTCGGCAGTGGCGCACCGTCTTCGGCGCGGAGGGTAAGGGCCACGGTATCGTCGGCGATCGGCCGCATGTCGGCGACCGTCGCCTTGCGCTCGGGCTGCCGAATGCTCTTGGCGGGCAACAGCCGTCGTCCACGCCGGGTCCGCCCGCCCGGCTTGTACAGCGACAGCAGTATCGCGACAACGAGACCGAGCGTCGCCGCGACAAAGCTCCACAGCACCACGTCGGCGGCGCTGGTCAGATCGGCGGTCGTCCCGCCGGTTGCCGCCAAGTGCTCGGCCTGTTCCCCGGCTACTTCCAAAGTGTCGTGCACGAATCCGAAGGCCATCATCAGAATGCCAACGGCGATAACCATTTTGCCGGCCACCCAGTAGTACCGCAGCAGCCCCCAACCGGTGGTGAGCCCGAGGGCGAGCCCGGTGAGGATAGTGGCAAAGTTCGCCCACGGCAGCAGCGTGATGTCGAAAACCGCCATCAGCTCGTAAATTGCTGCGCTGCTGCGAACGTCGCCTGCGTGCATCGCGGCAACCGCCATCGCGCACACGGTGAGTCCGATGCCTGCCCAGAGCGCGCCGGAGAGCACGTGCGCGGCGAGCAATACCTTGCGCCCGCGCGGCCGCAACTGTCCGGCGAGCAGCGCGAGCGCGGGCACCACCAGCCAGGTCCCGAACATGGCGACCACGTCGCCGACGGCAAAGGCTTGCAGCACAGTCGCGATGACCAGCACCCAGCCGATCGTCAGCAGTACCGTGCGCGGCGTCGCTGGCCGCACGGTGATCAGGAGCGCCAGACCGGCACTGAGCGCGGCCAGGAGGTAGGACATCGGCCGGTGTGCCCAAGCGATGGTCGGCGGGAACAGCGGTGGCAGCACCGCGGCGACGAGCATGAAGAAGGCGAAGCTGGACAACACGATTCGTGCGTTCCGCCGACTGGGTGTCGGTGTCGTCGGTACGGCGGTGCGAGTCTGCGATGACATCGGTGTGACCTCTGCATACTGGATTAGTCGATATCGACTAATCCAGTATGTGCAGCCCGGCGCTGGTCCACATCGGGGAACACCCTGAGTTCGAAACCCGAATCAGAGGGGAGGGCGTTGGCGTCTCTTAGCGCAGGTTGACCGGCAGTGCAGCGAGACCGCGGATGAGCAGGCTCGGTTGCCAGGTCAGCTCCTCCGACGACGTTGCCAGCGTGAGATCCGGGAACCGTTGGAGCAGTGCGGAGAAGGCGATCTCGGCTTCGACCCGGGCCAGTGGCGCCCCGACGCAGAAGTGGATGCCGTGGCCGAAGGCCAGGTGACCGGAAGTGTCACCGGTGGTGTCGAGTTCGTCGGGATCGTGGTAGCGCGCAGGGTCGCGGTTGGCGGCGGACAAGGCGACGTAGATGAATTCCCCTGCCGGAATCTCGGTGTCGCCGATCGTCACCGGTTCCTCGGTGTAGCGCACCGTCGCCCAGTCGACCGGGCCTTCGAAGCGCAGGAATTCCTCCACCGCAGCGGGCACGGCGGACGGATCCTTGCGCAGCGCCTCGAACTGGGATTCGTTGCGCAGCAACGCGTAGGTGCCGTTGGCGATGAGGTTCACCGTCGTCTCGTGCCCGGCGATCAGCAGCAGGAACGCCATCGCCACCAGCTCCTGGTCGGTGAGCTGGTCGTCGTCTTCGCGGGTCTGCGCCAGGCCGGAGAGGATGTCGTCCCCGGGGTCGGTTCGCTTGGCCTGCACCAGATCTGTCAGGTAGCTTGCCATTTCGGCGTAACAGCGGTTGCGCTCGTCCACCTCGCCGGACGTCGAGACGATCACCTTGGTCCAATACTGGAACTCCGTGCGATCCGTGAACGGCACGCCGAGCAGCTCGCAGATCACCGTGACCGGCAGCGGCGTCGCGAACGCCTCGATCAGGTCGACCTCGTCGTGTTCGGCCATCGCGTCGAGCAATTCGGCGGTGATCTGCTCGATCCTTGGGCGCAGCACCGCAACCCGGCGAGCGGTGAACGCCTTGTTGATCATCTTGCGCAGCCGGGTGTGCTCGGGCGGATCGGTGTTGAGCATGTGCGACGACAGCGCTATGGCTTGCGAATCCATCGACGCGTCAGGGTTTCTCCGGCGCATCAGCTCGGCGACGCCCGCCATGCTTTTGCGCAGCCGTGCGTGCGCGAGTGCCGCGCGCCCTTCGGCATAGCCGATGACCACCCACACCGGCTCGCCGACGGGAAACTGGACTCGCAGCACCGGACCGCGTTCGCGCCAGCGACGGTAGTACTCGTGCGGGTCGTCGAAGAACGTCTTGTCGACCTGTTCTATGCGGTTCTCGGCCTCCGTGTCGACCATGATTCCCTCCCTTGCTTATTGCGATCCCGAACGATCGCACCCACCCGTGCGGCCGCCGACGGCCGCACGGCACCCACGGTACCGAATCGTCAACGGGCGGGCCTTGGTCGTTCTCACGGGATCGGCGCTGCCTTCTGGCCCGAGTTTCATGAGGCCTCGACGTGCGGACTGCGCCGGTAGGAGTCGTCCTCGACCAGGAGTTCGGCGGCAGCTGACGAGGAATCATCTTGTGCGCCAGGCGTTGTGGACCCGTGGCTGTGGCGGATGCGGTACCAGATGGTCCAGCCGATCAGCAACGCGGTCAGCCCGAGTTCCACCGCGGGCGACAGACCCGCCGCCACCGAGACGGGCACGGCGAAGATCAGCCCTATCCGGAGCGCCGATTCGGCGACGAGCGCGACGCCCCACACCACGGTCTGCACCCGATGCCCGGAGAGGTATCGCGGATCCTGCTCGGCGTTCGGTTCCTCCTCGTGCAAGCGCTGAGCGAGGTAGGCGGTAGCCGGGCGCGAGGTGCGGCAGCTGACCAGAAAGAGCGCGCCGATGGCGATGCTGATCAGCGGATCACGCACCAGGATCAGCCGCGCGTCCTCGGTCGCCGCCGCCATCGCGAGCATCAGCGCGTAGGTGGCCATCATGACGAAGGCGACCCCATCGGCTTTGCGGGTCCTGATCATGCCGACGGCGAGCCAGAGCGCGGCCACCGCCGTCGCCGTCACCAGCGACGCCACGATCTCGAAACCCAGTGCCCTGGTGAGGTAGTACGCGGCGGGCGAAAGCCCGATATCGCAGACCAGCCAGGCGATTTTGGCGTAGTCCCGTTTCATCGAGTACCGCCGGGCTCGGGTATCTCCCGTGTCGCGCAATGGATGTTGCCGCCGCCGAGCAGGAGATCCCTGGTCTGCAGCGGTACCACCGCGCGCGACGGAAACAGTGCGCCGAGCACGGCGACGGCCTCGGCGTCGGTGGCCGGATCCAGTTGCGGCACAAGCACGGCGCCGTTGGCGAGATAGAAGTTGACGTAGGAACCGGCAAGTCGTTCGCCGGCGCGGTTCACCGCGGATCCGAGGTCGGTGCCCGCGCCTTCTTCCTCGGTCATGTGGAGCGGTCCGGGAATGGGAATCTTGTGCACGGTCAACGGATTTCCCGTCGCATCGGTCGCGCTGGTCAGCCGGGCCAACGCCGCGGCGCTGCGTTCGAACTGTGAATCGCGTTCGTCGTCGGTCCACGCGAGCAGCACCTGGCCGGGCGCGACGAAGCGCGCCATGTTGTCCATGTGCCCGGCCGTGCCGTCGTCGACCAAGCCGAAGGGCAGCCAGATGAGCTTGTCGACGCCGAGGAAGTCACGCACGGCGGCGTTGATGGTGTCGCGGTCCGGATTTCGGTACCGTGCGGGGTCGAGCAGGCACTCCTCGGCTACCAGCCCGGTGCCCAGCCCGTCGACATCGAGCATGCCGCCCTCGAACGCCACCGGTCCCGAATAGCGGTCGACGCGTTCGAGATCCAGCAATTTCGCGGCGTAGGCGTCGTCGGCGTGCCAGTACGGTGAGCGGTTGCCGTAGCCGTTGAATCGCCAGTCGACGCCGCGCAGTCCACCGGCGCCGTCCACGACGAACGACGGTGCGATATCGCGCGCCCATGCGTTCGCCGTCGACACCTCGACCACCCGGACCGCGGCGGTCAATCGCAGGCGGGCGTGCAGGTATTGGCGGGCCGACACGGTGACCGTCACCTGCTCGCCGGTCGTGGCGATGGCGTCGGCGATCGTGGCGACGACATCCTGTGCCGGCTTCGCGCCTTGCCGCCAGAAGTAGGTGTTCTCCGGCCAGGCCAGGAAGCAGCCTGTGTGCGGGTCCCACTCGGCGGGCATCCGGAATCCGTCGGCGGCGGGGTGCGTTTTCAGTTCGATTCGCATGAGGTGTCCATTCGGCTCGCAGCTCAGTGCAACGCCTTGACCATACAGTCGTATAATGGCTTGACATGGGCTGAGAACCAGACTTCATACGAAAGTATGAGACGATGACGGAGGCTTGCCGTGGCCCGTCAACCGTACGGAGGAGTGCAGATGGTCGAGGGTTCCGCCGTCGCCGACCGGCGTGGTCAATTGCTGGAGCGGCTCGCGGACGCGATCGCCGAGGGCGGCATCGAGGGCGTCAGCATTCGCGATCTCGCAGGCCGGGCCGGGGTGGCGATCGGCACCGTGCAGTATCACTTCGCCACCAAAACGGATCTGCTGATCGCCGCCTGGCATCACGTGGCCGAGCAGGCGGGCAGGCGCTTCCACGAATCCGGCGTCACCGCGCTCGGCCCCGAGGAGCGGCTCCTCGGCCTCACCGAGCTGCTGCTCACGCCGAGCGCGGACGACAGGCTTGCGCGGATGTGGCTGGCCCTGGTCGCCAGGGCAGCGCACGATCCGCGCATCGCCGCGCTCCATCGCGGGCAGTGGCAGGGAACCGAAGACCTGCTCGCCACGGCCCTCGCCGCGGCGAATCCGGACCGCGCCGATGAATCTCGCGATGCCGCAGGCGAACTCCTCGCGCTGCTGGACGGACTCTCGGTCGCCGTCCTTACCGAACCGGCCAGGATGACCCCGGCACGATCACGCCGCCTCGCCAGGTCCTGGGTCCGTGACTGGCTTGTCGAGCTGGCGCGGTGATCGAATGGCGTTGGCGCTCTGGCTGCCTCGCGTGTGCACGGCCTGGGCCGCGGCGTGCAGTATTTCTCCCGCGACCAGCGAGGGCAGGTAGCGTTCCGAGAACTCGGCGACGCTGCCGCCGTCCTGTTCGTGGAGCTGAACCAGCCGCGCGTATTCGCCGAGCGCGGCTTTGGTGCCGGGTTGGCTGGCCATCGCGAGGAATTGCGCTCGCTCGAACGCCAGCCCGCGCTCGAGTCGTCCAGTGCCGTAACGATATACGGCGTCCTTGATCGCTTTGACCGACCGCGGCGACCTGGTCGACAGTCGTGCGGCGGTGAGCGCCGCTTCTGCGGCAAGCGCTTCCGGTGGCACGACGCGATGGATCAGCCCGATCTCCGCGGCTTCCGTCGGTGTCAGCGGCCGTCCCTCCAGCGCGAGCTCGAGGGTCCGCCCGGCTCCGATTGTGCGCGTGAGGATTTGCGTGCCGCCGCCGCCAGGCATGAGGTCGAGCAGGATTTCGGGCTGGCCGATCGTGTAGGGCCCGTCGGCCATCAACCTGATGTCGCAGGAGAGGGCGAGTTCGCAGCCGCCGCCGAGCGCCATGCCGTCGATCGCGGCGACGAATACCTTGTCCGACCGGCGCATCCGGGCGACCAGGTCGTGATAGCGGAGCAGCGCGAGAATCCCGGCCGCCGGGGTTCGGTCGAGGAGCCTGCGCATCGCGCCACCGCGATTGAGCGCGCGGACGAACCGCAGTCCGATGCCGGTCAGTCGCGGGCCGACGGCCAGCCCGACGCGGCTCGTGCCCTCCAGTATTTCGGTGATGTCGTAGTGGCTGACGAACGCCTCCGGCACCGCGCTGGTCAACACAATGGCTCTGACCTGCGGATCCTTGTCTACCTCATCGAGTAGTTCGTGGAGTTCGTCCAGCAGTGCGCTGGTGAGGAAGTTGAACGGGGGATTGTTCAACGCGGCGGTGAGCACCGCTCCGGTGCGGGAAATCTCGAGCAGATTCATCGGCGAAACTCCTTGGCGTATCGGAACGTTGCGCAACCCGGTAGTTCGCTCGTGCCTCACCAGCCCCGGTCTTCTCGGTGGGCGGCCACTCCAAGGTCGTGAGACGCAAGTACGTCAAATGTCTCACAAGTATCGGTCTAGCGCCAGTTCTGCACGTCGAATGCGCACGACAAATGGCGGTTCTCGCGAACAACCCCCTGAAATCGGGGGTAGGCGATTTCCCGCCAGCCCGCGATGCTGAATGCTATGGCGAATTGCGACGAGCGGTGTCAGCGGCTCATCGCGGAATGCTCGGCAAGCGCGGCGTCCAGCAGTGCCCGCGCGGACCACTGCATGACATCGCGGGCCTCGGCGGGACCGATCGCGCCGACGTCGAATGCGGAGACCATCGCCTCGGTGCCGTACACGACCAGGATCGCCATGGTCAGCCGGTGTAGCGCGGCGGGTGGCAGCACGTCCGACAGCGGTTCGAGGGCGGTGCGCGTCATCTCGACTCGTGCGCGGGGCCGGAGCGGGATGTTCTCCTCGGCACGGTCGAAATGTTCGAGCCACCGCTGCTGGCTCATCATCATCGCCGTGCGCCACACGGTCTGGTCTCCGAACTGCATGTCGCACACGCGGTCGATGATGGTGTGCAGCCGTCCGGCGGGATCCTCCGGGAGATCGGCCAGGAAATCGTCCGCGAGTGGCAGCGGCATCTCCGCGATGAGCTGCTGCGGCGTGGAGAAATACCGGTACACCGTCGAGGTGCCGACCTCCGCCCGGTCCGCGACTTCGGCGATCGTCAGCGGGCGGCCCGCCTGGACGATCTCGCGCGCGGCTTCGAGCAGTGCGCGCCGCGTGCGCAGCTTCTGCTTCTCACGCTCTGCCATAGGGCGCTCCTCTTGTTATGGGACAAGTATCCCATTACAGTAACAACGTCTTGCAAAGCGGGTTGGGGGAACGAAACGACTGAGGAGTTCGCAATGACATACAACGACGGGCGCGATCGTTGAAGTTGTTGTGGGACAGTTTGTTCAACGAACACCGGCCTGCGCCGACGCGAAACTCGAACCTGCGACTCGCTTGTTCGCCGAGGGGGATGACATGGTGATCCATAAGGTGGCAAGCGAACTGGATCTGCGGTCGGAGCGCGGCCTCGGGCACGATCGAGTGGACGTGCACATCCTCGGCCCGGTGCTGGTGCGCGACGGCAACCGCGACATGGGCGTCGACCGGCCGCTCGAGCGCGCGGCACTGGTCAGGTTGGCGCTGGCGCGCGGCGTTCCGGTCCCGGATCAGCGTCTGGCAGAAGACCTTTGGGGTGACGCCGACCTGCACCGGCCGATTCAGCGGCTGCGCGTACTGATTTCGAGACTGCGGGCGGCGCTCGGCCCACACGGCGACGCGGTGACCCGATCGCCTGCGGGATATCGGACCACCGCGACCATCGCGGATCTCCTTGCCGCCGAGGCGGCCGCGGAACGCGTGCACGCGGCGCAGCGTGCCGGACAGTACGCCGCGGTCCGGTCGGCCGCCGAGGAGGCGCTGGGCTGGTGGCGTGGACCGACGCTGGTCGACCTGATGTCCGCGCCGTTCGCCCACGTGGAATCGGCCAGGCTCGACGAATGGCGGCTCGGGTTGCTCGTCGCCAAGCTGGACGCGACGCTGCACCTCGGTTCCGGTGCCGAAATATCCACGGAGCTCACCACATTGGTGCGTGAGCACCCGTTGCACGAACCCCTCGCCCGGTTGTCCGCACTGACGTTGTACCGCACCGGGAGCCAGGCCGATGCCCTCGACCGGCTGCACCGGCTGCGCAAGGCGCTGGCGGAAGAGCTCGGCGTCGACCCGACGCCGGAGACGGCCGAGCTGGAATTGCGGATCCTGCGGCACGATCCCGCGTTGCAGCCGCCGCGATCGGTGCAGAGTGATGTCTTCGGCACACCGAGCGAGTTCCGACTACCCGACGTGGTCCGAACGGCAAGCGACACAGTGCGTCCGGTGGCCGGCGACGGGTTCGTCGGCAGGGAACGCGAGCTGGCGGCGGTGGTCGGCAGCCTGTCGCAGCACGCGGTGGTGACGCTGGTCGGCGGGCCGGGCAGCGGTAAGACCCGGCTTGCGCTGGAGGCGGCGCGCGGGGTGGCCGAGGCCGGGCGGTCCGTGGTGTTCGTCGAGCTGGCGTCCCTGCATCGCAGCGACACCATCAACCAGGCGATCGCCGTCGCGGTCGACGCGACACCGGAAGGGTGTCCCAATGCGGTCAGCGCGGCGCTGACCGGCGCATTGCTGGTGCTCGACAACGCCGAACACGTACTCGGCGAGGTCATCTCGATCGTCGAGACGCTGCGGGTGCCCGGCCTGACCGTGCTGGTGACGTCACAGCGTGCGCTCAGCCTACCGGGGGAGGTGGTGATCCGGATCGGTCCGCTCGACCACGCCGCCGGACTCACCTTGTTCGGCGAGCGGGCGATCTGCCCGGTGATCACCGCCGAAGAATCCGACGTTGCCGCGGTGTGCGCGGCGGTCGACTGGCTCCCGCTCGGCATCGAACTCGCCGCCGGACTGACCAAAACCTTCACCATTGCCCAACTCGCCCAACGGATCGACGGACGCATCCGGCTGCTCATGGGTGGCCGCCGCACCGGAGGCAGCGACCGGCATTCGAGCCTGCGCGCGGCATTGGACTGGAGCTATGAGCTCCTCGATCCGGTGGAACAGGCGGTGTTGCGCCGGATCTCGGTCTTCGCAGGCGGGTTCGTGCTGGAGGCCGCGGAATGGGTGGTGCCGTCCGGTCGCCTCGAAAAGACCGATGTCGCACCGGCATTGGCCGGTCTGGTGGACCGAGGGCTGGCCACCGTGCTGTTCAGCGCCGGGCAGCGCCGCTTCGCGTTGCTGGAGACGGTGCGTGACTACGCGCTGACCATGCTCGCGGTGACCGGGGAGGGTGCGCCCGCCCGGCAACGACACGTCGCATGGTGCCTTGACCTTGTGCGTGCGGCGGGGGAGACCGACGGCTTCGAGACCGCGGAGTCGATCGCCACGGTGTTCACCGAATGGCCCAATGTCTTGGAGGCGCTCGAGCACGCGGTCGGCGCACCGTGGGCGCTGCGCGGACTGCAACTGGCCACGGCCATGCACAAACCTTGGACGGCCAGAGCGTGGCATCAAGAGGCGGGCAGGCACTTCGAGGCGCTGATCGACGCGGCAGGCGCCACCGCCCCGGAGCGGGCGCACGCGTGGTACAGCTACGCGTTGCACCTCTCGATGCTCGGCCGATACGACGAATCGGCCCGCGCCCTCGCCGCGGCCGCTGAACTCGCCGACGGTATCGGCGACGCCGCGCTCGCCCTCGACATCCGGTACCGCCGTGGGAAAGTCGACATCGCCCGCGGACAGCTCGGGGCGGCCGTCGCCACCCTGGAAGCCGGTGAAACACAGGCGCGCCGCAGCGCCGACGTCGTCAGAATGGCGTCGTTCGCCGAGGCGAGCGGCACCGCGCAACTGTTCGCGGGACTGGCCGAGTACGGGCTGGAGAGCTTCCATCGAGCGGTACAGCTCGATCGGGAACGCGGTGACGAGCACGGCCTTGCCTGCGGACTCAGCAATCGAGCCAGGGCACTTGTCGCATTGGCGCGCTACTCGGAAGCGTTGCCGGCAGCGGACGAATCCGACAGGTACGCCAGGCAGCTGGACGATCGTAAAGTCTTGGCGCGCAATGAATTGGTGCGTGCCGCAGTCGACGTGGCCGCAGGCAGGCTCGAACTCGCGGAAAAACATTGCCGCACAGCCCAGTCCTACCTCGCGCACGAAATCAGCATGGCCGACATAGATTTGGCCGACGTGCTGATCCACCGGGGTGAGCTGACCGCGGCGAAATCAGTGCTCGATTCGGTGTATACGCAAGTGGCGCCCGGCAGCCTGCACTGGCTGGCCGCTCGGCCCGTCTCCGCGGCGCTCGCCGTCGCCTCCGGTGATACCGAAGCTGCCGCGGTGCTGGTGGGCCGGGTCACCGGCCACTACGCCAAGTCGGGATTCGGCTGGCAGCCCTATATCGACCGGCTCCAGGACGTACAGCAACAGCTTGCCGCACGCCGGACGTCGATACCCGTGGCGCCGGTGGTGGCGCGGGTGTCGACGCTCTGCAAGCACCAGTGCTGACCGGTAGATAGGCGAATCCCCCGGAATCGGGGATGGTTGGTGTCTGCTGATTTCGCGACGCTGTTGCTATGACGAAACATACTGTCGGCCTGGCCGGCTTTCGCGGCACGCTCATTCAGCCGGGCGATCCGGACTATCACGCGGCGCGACAGGTGTGGAACGGCGGTATCGATCGCTTTCCCGCCTTCATCGCGCGCTGCGTCACGGCCGAAGATGTCTCGCTGGCAGTGCTTTTCGGCGTTCGCCACGATCTCGCCATTGCGGTGCGCGGTGGTGGGCACAGCATGCCTGGACTGTCGGTGTGCGAAGGCGGGCTGGTGATCGACGCGAGCCTGATGACATCGATCGATGTCGACTCCGAACAGCGGCTCGTGCACGTGGGGCCGGGAGTGCTGTGGCGCGAACTCGATGCGGCGACCCAAGCCCACGGGTTCGCGGTGCCAGGCGGGGAGATCTCCAGCACCGGCGTCGCGGGATTGACGCTGGGTGGCGGCATCGGCTGGTTGTCCCGGCGGTACGGCCTGACCTGCGACAACCTGGTTGCGGCTGAGCTGGTCACCGCCGACGGCGAGATCATGCAGGTCAGCGAAGACGCGCACCCCGAGCTGCTGTGGGGGTTGCGCGGCGGCGGTGGGAACTTCGGGGTCGTCACTCGATTCACGTTGCGGCTCAATCCGATTCCGGTGCCGATGTATGCCGGGGTGGCGCTGTATCCGCTGGCGGAGGCCGCGGGTGCCTTGTCGGTGTTCCTGGACGTTGCCAGGGACGCCGACGACGATCTCGGGCTCAATGCCGCATTGATCAGCGCACCACCTGCTCCGTTCCTGCCGCCGGAGTTGCACGGGAAGCCGATCGTCGCGTTGTCGGGCTGCTACACCGGCGACCTCGCCGCGGGGGAAGCGGCACTGCGACCGCTGCGCACGGCGGGCACGCCCCTGGTGGACGGGTTCGGCCCGATGCCCTACACCGCGCTCCAATCGATGGTCGACGAGTCGGCGCCGGCCGGGCTCTCGGTCTATGCGCGATCGGAATGGCTTGGGCCGCTGGACGATACGGCCATCGAGCGACTGATCGCCGCGGCCGAGCAGATGACATCGCCGATGTCGCAGATATTGGTGCGGATCGCGGGCGGTGCGATCGCGCGGGTTCCGGCGCAGGACACGGCCTTCGGGTTCCGTGGCGCGGATGCGATGCTCACGGTGGCCGCGATGTGGCCCGATCGGACCGATCTCGGTACTGCGCACCGGGAGTGGACGCGGGCGACGTGGGAGTCGTTGCGGCCGTGGTCGGCCGGCGGCGGCTACGTCAACCATCTGTTCGACGAGGGGCCGTCCCGGGTTCGTGAGGCCTACGGCGAACCCGCGTGGCTGCGGCTGACGGCGCTGAAGCGACAATTCGATCCGGACAACGTCTTTCACCTGAACCAGAACATTCCGCCGGAACACACGTAGCGCTGAATCAGCGAAGAAACCAGCCGGTGCCGCCCACCGGGATCTCGTTCTCGATGCGCGGCACATGCTGGTCGAAGAAGAGCTTCGCGGTGAGTTCGGCACGGCTGCGGACATCGAGTTTGCCGAAGACGCGTTTGATGTGGTCGTCGACCGTGTGTGCGGAAACCGTGAGGACTCTGGCGATTTCGGTGCGCGAGTACCCGCGCGCGAGCAGGCCGACGACCTCGCGTTCGCGAGCGGTCAACCGGTAGCTGTCGGCGATCAGCGCGGCGATCTCGACCGGGCGGGTGGCCTCGATGATGATCGAGAGTTGGTCGTCGGCGCCGGTCAACCGCTCGGCGTGCAAGGTGAGCCAGCGGCCTGCCCTGGTGCGGATTCGACTGCGGGCAGCACCAGGGCGAGACCACGCCTGCCGTGCCAAATTCAGGACGCAGTAAGGTAATTCGCGACGCCTATCGATGTCGTCATCCACCTGGTGCAGCCAATGCGCGGCCGCCGCGGTCGCGCTGATCCGGCCGAGATCAGGATCGAGCAACAGTAGCCCTGGTCCTTCGATATCCTCGGCCGCGGCCACCTCGGTGAGCACCATTTCCCGCCGGATCGCCTCCGCGACCATTCCGGTCGCGGCGCTGGCCAATTCGGCTTCGGCAGCGGAGAAATCGGCCGCATCCGCGCTGCGGAACATCACCAGCGCGCCCCACACCTTCGCGTTCGTGCTGAACAGCAACCGCATCTCGTGCGGCATACCGGTCGGCACCAGAATCTCCTGATACCGCGAACTGGTTTCCGGCCGCCCACCCGTCGCCGCACTCAAGCTCATCGCCCGCTCCTGCCCGCGCGCGAGCGTGGGCAACGCGAGCGCATCCTCACCCCTCGCCTCGATCTCGACGAACTGATTCATGTACTCGAGCGGCAGTCCCTCGCGGTGAAACCCGCCCGTCGGCAGCATCGAAGCCGGGTCGACGGTCAACACACACCACGCATCGAACGGCACCGCCTCCCGCAGCGTCGCCGCAACAACCCGCTGCAACGTCACCGCCCCCGAACTGGTCCGGCAAGCCCGCTCGACCCCAGCAGTCAGCACATCCAGCGACTTCGAAGACATCCCCCCAGTATCGTCCCCACCCCACCCCCGTGAACCCCCGAAACCAGGGGTGGTCGGACGCGCCCCGAACCCGGAACGCTAATGGTCATAACGGACCACAAGCCGCGTTCGGGTCGCACACGAGGGGTCGTACCCGAACACCCACGTCCCGTTCGATGAGGTGCGCTCTCACGAGTGGTACATGGTTGAGGCGACACGCCGTAAATGCCTCGACCATGTACCACTCGTGAACCGCCACCCACACGAACGGGACACGACCGCACCAACTCTCAACCTGGGCACCATCGACGGTAGTCAAATGGTTGCTGAGCCCATCGGGCGGTAGTCGAATGGTTGCCGAACCTCGTTGACCGGAGAGAAATGGTTGTTGCCCCGTTGAGCGGAGAGAAATGGTTGCAGACGGCCGTTGAGCGGAGTCTTATGGTTGCAACACGCCGCACGACACGCACCATTTCTCTCCGCTCAACTTCCCAAGATCACTTCTAAAAGATCTTTGGACCGGACCACAGCCAAGTAACC
>NZ_BDAY01000021.1 GCF_001612685.1 Nocardia altamirensis NBRC 108246 | reverse complement strand
ACAACGCTCCACTCGTCGTCAGCTCCAAGCGGCCGCGACACGGTCCGACATCCTCGACGCGGCCGAGACACTGTTTCTGGAACGCGGCTACGCGGCGACCTCCGTCGACGCGATCGCCGGAGCGGCGAACGTCGCCCGCGCGACCGTGTTTCTTGCGTGCGGTTCAAAAGTGGAGATCCTGAAATCGCTACGGGACCTGCGGCTCGTCGGAGACGACGAGCCGATTCCGATGCTCGATCGACCGTGGTTCCGCGAGGCGCTCGAAGCCACCAACCGGGACGACGTGCTGCGGCTACACGCGCGGAACATGCGCATCATCTGCGACCGCGAGGCAGGCATCGAACGCGTGCTCGCCTCGGCCGCCGATGTGGAGCCCGCGCTGCGGGAGCTGTACAACGAGGCACACCAGCAACGGGCCGCCGGGATGCGATTGATCGTCGAGGCCGCGGCGGCCGGGGGCACCGATCCGATCGCGGACATCGAAACCTTCGCCACCGCCGTGTATGCCCTGTCCGGTCCCGAGGTGTACGAGCTCCTGGTACGCCGGAGCGGCTGGTCGTCCGATCATTACGAGAAATGGCTGGCGGCAACGCTTATTCGGCAGTGCGCTGATAGCGCGGCATGCGGCGGTTCCGCTACGTAGTCCCTGATGTCGAGCGCAGTACTCCTCGCGGGCGGCACATTCCCTCGGAGCCGCACCGTGCCGAACAAACTCGGCCGCGGCATGGACCCCGCCGCCCTCTACGCCCTGTTCACCCGGTCTGCCGCAGCGTTCTTGAATGAGTGACGCTTTTTCGCGGCCATGCACGCGCACGGTAAGAGCCGGGCGGTGATCTCACTCGGCGCGGCGCCGGCAAACTCGGCGAAGGCACGGGAAAGGTGCGCGTGATCGCTGTAACCCGTCTCGGCCGCGAGATCGGCGAGCGTGCCAGGATATCCGTCGATCAGCCGGGAGAAGGCCGTTCGGAAACGAATCAGCCGGGCCATCGTCTGCGGCGACTGCCCTAGCTGCGCGGCAAATCTCTTGGCCAGATGTTTGCGACTCCAGCCGACGGCGGCCGCGAGGGTTTCGATGCGGATCCGGCCGCCGGTGACGGTCAATCGCCGCCAGGCCTCGACGACTTCCGGAGCAGGCGACGGACCGTCCTCCGCTCTGGCGAACAAGAAACTCTCGATCACGGCGAATCGCCGCCGCCAATCATCGGCCTCGCCGACCGCGGCGGCCAGATCGGATCCGACCGCACCGAGCACGGCCTCCAGATCGGTTGTGTACCCGCCCAATTCGGCGATGGGCAGACCGAGCAACCGGTATGCGCCGACCGGTGTCAGGTTGATGCATGCCCACATCGGCTCGGCGACACCAGGTTTCGGCCGACCCGTGACGTACGTCGCTTGCAGACCAGGACTCCACAGCACCGGATGCCTGTCGAACGTGTCGAAGGAGAAGATCAGTGGCACCCGTGCCCTGGCCGGAACCAGCCATGGCGATGATCGGACCGTAGCCGACCGGACCGAAGCGGAACCGCCGCAATATTTGTCGACGATGTGCCGTAGCCGCGGATGCGGCACGCCGGCACAGTTGGACGTCTGCATGGCCGAACCTCCCTGTCAGCCAACCACAAATAGGTCACGGCAATACTTCCTGATGGAATAAGAAGGTTCATCTTTCGGTTCGGTCACCGAACCACGATGGCATCGTCCCAGCTCCCGACCGGCTGCGGAAAAAGCGACATTCGTTCAAGCCTGCGGCGGCCTGCCGCCGATAGCCTCACCTCGGTGCTGTGTCACCAACCGAATAAAGCGCAGTACCAAGAGAAACGGGGGCAATCTAGTGCAACACATCGAAATAGCATCTCGAGCCGACCTCGTCGAGCGAGCAACGAAGCTGGTCCCCTTGTTGCAAGAGAATGCCTTACGTATCGAGGCCGACCGCAGGCTGCCCTCCGACATTATCGACGCGCTGACGACCGCGGGAATGCCGCAGCTGCGGGCGCCTGCCCGCCACGGCGGTCATGAAGTCGACATCCGCACGATGGTCGACGTCATCGCGGAACTCGCACGTGGTGACGCGTCGACGGCGTGGACGGTATCGGTGTGGTGCACGTTCGCCTGGATCGTCGGCTTCTTCCCCGAGGAGGTGCAAGCGGAGGTATTCGGCAGCCCCGGCGCGCGGGTCAGCGGGGTCCTCGGGAAGCCGGGAACGGCGGTGCCGACGGACGGTGGCTACCTCATCAGCGGCCGATGGGCCTTCAATACCGGTGCGACGCAGAGTGACTGGAATGTTGTCATCGCACGGCATCCGCTGCCGGAAGGCAAGCATCGATCGTTTCTGATGTTGGCGAAGTCCAGCGATTTCACGACGATCGATGATTGGCACTCCAGCGGGTTGTGCGGATCCGGCAGTGTCACTTCGGTCGCAAAGGATGTGTTCATCCCCGAAGCACGCGCCCTGCCGATGCCGACGGTCCTCAAAGGACAATCCGGCGCCCAATGCGATCCGGACAACCCGTTCTACCGAACGCCGCTGTTTCTCGGCGTGATCGTTTCCGTGGCAGGGGTTCCGCTCGGCCTGGCCAGGGCCGCACGCGAGGCATTCCATGACCGGCTTCCCGGCCGCGCGATCACGTATACGGACTATGCCAGCCAGAGTGCGGCTCCCATTACCCACATGCAAGTCGGCACCGCCGCAATGCTTCTCGATGAGGCCGAGTTCCACATCACCAGCACCGCCGACTTCCTTGACGAAAAATCCGTCAGCAATCCCGTATGGACACTGTCGGAGCGCGCCAGGGTGCGGTTCGGCATCAGCGCTTCCTGCCTGCGCGCAAAGGAGGCGGTCGACATCCTGACCATCGCGAGCGGTGCGTCGTCGGTGTACCGAAATGTGCCCATCCAACGCATCGACCGCGATATCCGCGTCGTGCACCAGCACGCATCATTGCATCCGAACACCGCGATCGAATTGCACGGCAGGATGCTGTGCGGACTAGAGCCGAACACCAATAATTTATGAGCACAGGGAGGGAATCTCGTGCCTCATCGTCGCCATGGCGGCGCCGGATCAGCCGCAACCTGCGACGACGGCAATAAGGACAATTCTCGCGAATGGTGTTGGCGGCGTAGGGATTGCCTCCGATAAGTATTGCCAAATGGAATAATCTTGGTAGGGTCGGTTGCGCTCCGCGCCTGTGGCCGGTGCTCGTTCCAACAATCTGCGCAACCCGATCGGGCGCGGTTGCCGTATGAGGCGGTGAATTGGTGGGCGATAGTCGGTCGGTGCTCCGATCCTGGTGGAGCGAGCGCATCGACTATCGCTGGCTGGTCGACACGATCGGGGCGCATTCGGCCTTGCGGCCGTTGAAGACGATGGTCGGCTGTGCGGGTCTCGTCATGCTGGCGATCACGATCGTCGCGCTGTGCTCCCCGGCCGGGCAGCACGGAACGGCCGGGGACATTCAAGCAGGCATCGTCGCCACGACCGCCGTGCTGTGGACGTTGCGCTGGTGGTTGCTGCCGTGGCCTGGCGAAGCCGAATCGTTGGTGCTGATCGCCATGGTCGACATCGCCATCACCGCCAACAACGTCATGGTGCAGGACCGGCTACTCGGTGCGATGGGCAGCGCGTTGCTGGTGGTCACCGGGGGTTATGTGACCATTTTCCACGGGCCGCGATTTCTGCTGTGGCACGTCGGCTGGTCGCTGTTGTCGATCGTGGTGTTGTCGCTGATGATGGTGCTCGGCGACGGGCACGGGGCCGGCGATGCCGCGCTAGGTGTCGTCGTGGTGCTCGTGTCGTTTGTCGTCGATATCTTCGTGTTGCCGATTGTGCAGTTCTGCCATTGGGTATTGCGCCGCGACGCCCTGACGGATCCGCTGACCGGCCTGATGAATCGGCGCGGCCTGGACTACCACATGCAGCGCCATGTCGACTGTTCGGATTCGCGCCGCCGCTTCTCTCGTCGGCGCGAAACGCGGGCATGCTATTTCGCGACAGTGGATCTCGACCGCTTCAAGACCGTCAACGACACCTTCGGACACGCGGTCGGCGACGACGTCCTGGTGAGCACTGCGCAACGCCTACGTGCGACCGTCGACCCCGATGCCCTCGTTGCGCGCATCGGCGGTGAGGAGTTCGCGCTCGTCGGTCAGCTGCTCGACCCGTCCGACGAGATCGGCGAACGACTCCGTGCCGCCATCGCGACCATGCCGAATCTCCCCGTCGAGGTCACCGCGAGCGTCGGCGTCGCCCTGTGGGACGGCACCCAGATGGCTGCCAAATGCACCGAACCCGCAGGCAGACACCTACTCCAACTATCCGACGACGCCATGTACGTGGCGAAACGCCTAGGCGGCAACACCGTCATCGTCACCAGCGCCAACGAACCAGGCACCCCCACGTCCCAAGGCGTCCCCACCGGCGAATGGTGGGGCTGACCCAGGCGAGGTCGGTGGATCCGAATGGCCCCTTGGGCGAATTGGCTTGGCTCGAGGGGCCATTCGGATTTCCATCGGGTAGGTCAGACGACAGTCGGTGTTGCTCCTTCGTGTCGGATAAGGGTTTCCGGCATCAGGCGAAGGGACTCACGGTGTTTTTTGCGCCGACCAGAGCTGCACCGTAGATCTCCAGGTTGACCTGCGGGATGAGCATGCCGTGGCGGGCGGCCACACTGGCGTCACGCCAAATGCGTTGGAGTGGGCTGGCATCGGCGAAGCCGCTCGAACCGTGCGCGGTCATCAGGACTTCCAGTGCACGGTTCACGCTCCGTGCGGCTACCGCGGCGTCGGCGCGGTAGCGAGCACGGAGCAGTTCGTCGGGATAGACGGCTTCGGCGGCATGCACGTCCATGGCGTCAGCGGCACGGTAGGCATGCAGTTCGGCGGTGTCCAGCGCGGTGGCCGCCTCGGCGATCTGCAGCTGAAAAGCGACAGAATCGGATTGGCGGTCGAAGCTGGTGAAGGCGATGCCCTTGTTCCCCGCACCCTCGATGACGTGGGACAGCGCAGCACGGCCGAGCCCGAGCTGCGGCCCGACGACCATCAACACGAGCGTTGGCACCATGGCGGTGCGGAAGGCCGCGGCAGCGCCGGCATCGGTAGCGTTCGCCCCCGCCACCAGCGGGCCGAGCCGCATGACGCGGTGGTCGGGCACGAATGCGTCGTCGACAACGAAGCGGTTGCTGCCCGTCGCACGCATCCCGGTCATGTGCCACTCGTCCACGATCTCGAAGTCCTCGCGCGGCACCAGGAAAGCCGCAGGACCATCGTCGAGGACTGCCGACGCGATCGCCCACGACGCGTGCCAGATCCCGGAGGCGTAACTCCATGCGCCACTGAGCCGGAAGCCGCCGGGCACCTGGCGGACCGGGCCACTCGGCTTCAGGGTGCCGCTGATCAAGGTATCGGGCGAACTGCCCCACACATCGTCCTGCGCCTGTTCCGGAAAATGGGCAACGCACCAGTTGTTGCCGTTCCACAGCCCGGTCAGCCAGCCGACGCTGCCGTCCATCGCGGCAACGGCGGACGCCACCTCGAGGTGGGTGCGGAGTCCAGCCTCCCCGCCGCCGTACCGCTTGGGCGCCGACACCCGGAACACACCCGCCGCCTGCATCGCAGCGACGGTCTCGTCGGACAGCCTGCGGTCCGTGTCGGCCTTGTCCGCAGCACCGGTCAGCTGTGGTGCCAATGCACCGATGGTGGTGAGCAAGTCGGAGCTCATCGCACTCTCCTCAGGATCGGGGTTGTCGCGGCGTTCACTGGGCACCGCCGCTCTGACCATTGGTTTCGGTGACAACGAGGCCCGCGCGGAGCAATCGCTTGATCGCCCGCCCTTGCAGTGCCGACAGCGTCGGCGCCAGCTCGGACCACAGCACCGGACCGTTCGAGAGCGCGTCCCACAGTCCCTGTCCGCCATCGCGTTCCAGGCAGCGCACCTCGATCTCGGGGTCCTCGCTGGAGTAGAAGCGGTGACACGGCACCGTATCGACCAGCGGGGACGGCGCCGAATCGGTGTTGGCGATCGGGTCGAGCCAATAGTGGGCAAGCCCGTCGCGTGCTTCCTGCGGGATCTCGAATGGTGGTGACATGCCCTTGAATCCGGGGATGTCGGCGGCGACGCTCGCGCGGATCCTGGTCTCTGGCGCCAGCGAAATCCGTTCCACTGCTGCGAGTTCCACGGTGTCGGCGGCACTCACAGCTTGCAGGTAGGGGCCCTCGGTGGCCAGATCGCGCGGGTCCCGGCTGCCGTTGGTCATCACGTTGAGCAGGTCGGGGACCAGCGCCGTGTTCAGCAACGCCTGGAAGGTGGCCTCGGTGGCGTTTTCCAATGTGCCGCCGCGATTTTCGCGCTGCCAGTACGTACTGGTCGGGTGCGTGCGCGAGATCTCGTGGTACCACTGGTCGATGCCGAGCGCGAATGTCTCGGCCATGGCCCGCCATTCGACGTCGTAGTCGCGCCAGAGATCTCGCTTGGTCTGCTCGTCGACCGAAGGGTCGAAGCTCTTGCGCAGCACCAGTGCCGCCGCCCATGCCTGGGTCACCGCGAACGACATCCCCGACGAGAACAACGGATCCACGAAGTACGACGCATCCCCGACCGCGAGCCAGCGCTCGTCGAAGGACCCGAAGTGATCGCTGATCCGCGAATAGTTCGTCGCGGTCAGCATTTCCGGGCGGATCGGCTCCGCATCGACGATCAGATCACGCAGCACCGGAATCGAGTGCAGCGCCTTGGCGAAGATCTCCGGATCACGCAGGTTCACCCGCGACATCGTGTCCGGGTTGGTGACGATGCCGATGGACCAGACGTTCTCCCGCACCCCATCGATATCCCGTGGTGTCGGGATGTACCAGACCCAACCGTGCTCGAAGGCTGTGCAGTAGATGGGCGACTGGTTCTTCTCCCGGAACACGTTCCAGTCACCCGGAATCTGCTGCGCCGGAATGCAGTTGCGGAAGTGCGACCACACCGCGATGTTGCGGTACTCCGAGAGCCACTGCTTGTCCCGCTGCGATCCGCGCGCGGCCACCGAGTTCGCCCGGCCCGACGCGTCGATGAAATAGCCTGCCCGGATCGGGGTGCCGTCTTCCAGTACGACGGTCGCGTGACCTTCGCCGTACCCGAATTGGGTGATCCGGACCCCCTGGAAGACATGTGCGCCGCTGTCCTCGGCGTGATCGAGCAGGACGGTGTCGAACTCTTCCCGGTTGACGTGAATCGACCAGCGGTTCACCCCGTCGACCAGGTAGTCGGCGTGCTCGAAGAGCGAAACGAACGGACGATCGTTGTCCCACTGGAAGATTCCGCCGAACTTCTGAATCCAGCACTGACTGGCGAGCACCTTCTCCAGCGCCCCACTGGCTTGTAGGACCGGCACCAGCGGATGCGCGCCGGATTCCCCGATGTGCTCACGCGGGAACACTTCCCGGTCGAAGACGGCAACCCGCAGATCGGTGTCGCGGCACAGCATGGCGGCGAGGGTCGACCCGGCGGGTCCGCCGCCCATGATCACCACGTCGTACTCGGTAGCCATTTCGGTGACAGGTGTTGGCATAGTAGACCTTTCGACGAGCAGACGATCAGACGATCTGGATGCGCTGTACGTGGCGCTCGGCGGATCCGCTGAATCCGTTGCGTCCGTGTAGCAGCGCGTGGTTTTCGACGACGACGATGTCGCCGGTTTCCCATGGGTGGGCGTAGCAGTAGCGCGGGTCGTGCAGTCGCTCGCGCAGGTCCTCCATCACCCGGACGCCGTCCTCGGGCGAAATCCCCTCGAGGGTGAGGAAGAGCGGGTTGAGATACTTTGTGGGATCGAGTGGTTCGGCATAGCGGATGGTCGTCTCGCCGGTGGCCGGGTGTGTACCGAGCAGTGGCCACTTGGCCAGCCCGCCGTAGTGCGCGAGTTTGTCGGTCCGATAGGTGATGGTGGTCTGCGCCCAAAGATCCTTGAGCTCTTGCGGCGCTTCGCGATACACCTGAGTCGTGTCGGAGAACACCGTCTCCCCACCTGCACCTTGTGCACTGCCTTGTACACACTGGAACAGGAAGAACCGCGGCACCTGCGCGGCGAACGCACCGTCCCAGTGGAACGGCACATCACCCTTGTCGAACAGATAGTTCTGCGGGTTGTCTTTGACCACCAGGTCGAGGATCGTGCCGAAGTCCCACTGCAACAGCTCCCCCGCGGCGCGGCAGTACTGCTCGAGCTCCGGCTTGTCGAGCAGACCGTAGCCGCGCAGCACCGTCACTTTGGTGGCGAGCACGGTCGCGAGGAGATCCTCGACCGGCAGATCGGCGAGGGTCTGCCCGCCGGCAGGTGCGGTGACGATACGGGCAAAGGGTGACAGGTCCGTCCCATCGAGCACGGGCGGATGTACGCGGTTTGTCATAGTGTTCCTCGGGTTGCGAGTACGAAGTGGCTCGGCCGGCTGTTGCGCCAGATCAGGCGTGCGCCAAGGTCTTCCGCCTCGGCCCGCTTGATCAGCGTGTATCTCGTGCCGTCGTCGAGCACGACGCCGTGCCACGGGGTCAGCCAGTTGTCCGGAGTCCGCAGCAGGTGGAAGCCGATCTTTCCGCTGTGGTGGGTTTGCGGATGGATGGACAGCCGTACCGCGTCGGGGAACACCCCGGCGACCAAGCCGCTCCATGCCTGACTGCGCTGCACCACTTCGTAAGCGGTCTCCTTCGACCGGTTGCGCCGCTGGGTCGCGCTCAACTCCGGCATCAGTGCCGTGTTGTCCTCCACCATGAATCGGTGGATACCGTTGAACATCCGTCGCATCGCCGGATCTGTTTTCACCGACTCGCGAATCGAGTCGATGCTCGTGGCGAACTCCTCGAGCAGACGCGCGCGGCGCTCGTCCCACGACAGCCCAGGCATGGCGTCACGCAACCCGTACAGGCCGATGGAGCCACCACCGGTGGACCGGATCACCCGGCGCAGCTCGGCGGCATACTCGTCGACGTTCGGGTCCGGAATGCCCAGTGAGTCGCTGAAGACGTGGCCGTCCGAGCAGATCGTCACGATCGCGCCAGGGGCATAGACCGCTGACACCTGATCGCAGAACCCCTGCAGCGACTCGATCGCCAACGTCTCGGCCATATCCGGCAGTCGCCCAAGGGTTTTGCGGCGGTTGCGCGACTTGGCAGGGAAGGCGGGAATCACGAAGTGCACCGGCTTGCCCGCCTCGACAAACCCGATCACCTTCTTCAGATGCGGCGCGAAACACTCATCGCAGGGGCCGACGTCGCAGACCGCGTCCGGTTCGGCGCTCCGACGCCTGGCGAAGACCAGGCGGAGTACGTCTGTGGCGACTGCCTCGGCGGCCAGGGGGAGCGGAGAGGTTATCGGCTCCGGCACAGGCTTGTGAACAAATTCAGAACTATTACCGACGGTTACGCTCATAACTACTTTCGATGACTTACGGTGGCACGGACCCATACGGCCGGCACAGAAAGCTGGCGGTCGCTTCTTGGCGTACCGCCCGAGTCCGTCCGAGCACCTGTGCTGGAAAGATCGCCTGGTCACCGCATATTGTTGAGCTCAATATCGGATCCACGGCGCAATCGGCTGCATACAATGTAACAATGAGCACTGCGGACCCTTCCGCAGTGGCCATCAAGTATCGCGTTGCCTATTAGCGGAATCTTTGCCGCCGCTATCTGCATACGCCCGAACAGCATGCATCGAAGAATGTCGATATACGACTCGGCCTTCATAGCACGGGAGACGATCTAAACCCCCGGGCGTGCGGCCAAAAAACGGCCCCCCAATCTCTACACGCTCAAATCGAAGAACATCATCATCGTAACTCTGTTCAATTGAGCCTGCAAGTCTGTTTCACTCAGTGGACTTGTCATATAACCGTCTCGGACACCGAACGTAGAGTTTCACGCGTAGCGAACTCGTCGTGAAATAAAAGAACTAATTCTCCGCGATTCTATTTCACCGAAATGCCGCCTCGACCGGCGGATCGGATGGGACAAACATGCAGCTCGTGCGCTTCGACCGGCGCGGTGACACATCTCCAGCGACGCGACGGAGATGCACTGCAATCGTGCCGCCAGGAACTTCGAAAGCGAATTACCCGCCGTCAGCAATATAGCAACTGGCGCAGCACAGCGGGCCCGCAATGCACAAGACCCCCAAACCAAGGGCATGGGGGTTGTGCTCGCGGCGATCACAACACTGGACGAAAAGGCCATTGTCGGCTTTCCGGTCTGTGCCGCGACTATTTCGGCAGAAAGGTGCTGATCAAAACATTGTCGGTCCCGATGACATGCTTTCGGGGGCTTGGTCGACGACCAAGCCCCCGAATCCAGCGGAGCCCGTATTGTTGCTGAACGCTATATCAGTGGGTTTCTGCCTTTCCCGGCTCGGACACCGGCACTGCCGTACCCTCGGCGTCCGCGGCGGCACGATCCCGGTACCACGCCAGACCGCTCAGCGCGATGCCTGCCACCGTGATCGCGGCTGCCACCAGATACATCGACCGCAACCCGCTGGTATTGATGACCTGGCCACCCATCCACCCCGCGAACGCAGCCGCAACCTGATAGGCCGACGCGTTGACCGCCAAGGCGAGAGTTGGTGCCGCACTTGCGATGCCGAGCACCCGAGCCTGCATCCCCGGTATCACCGCAAAGCCGAGCGCGCCGATGATGAACACCAGGACACCGATGATCACCGTACTGCTGCTCGTCACCCACATGACGGCGAGCGCGACGGCCATCAGCGTGAGCAGCCCGACCTGTGAGGGCATCTTCGCCTGGTCCCACAGTCGACCGCCGACGAGGTTGCCGACGGTTGCGCCGACGCCGTACACCAGCAGCCATATCGCAATGCTGCCGCTGGAGAACCCGGTGACGTCGGTCAGCAGTGGCGCGAAGTAGGTGAACACCATCAATATCCCCGCATTGGCGACCGCGTACACCGCAAGGGCCAATTGCAAGTCACGATTGCGGAATGCGCGCAGCTCACTGGCGACCGACCCACCCGAATTCGGCACGGCGGGCACCAGCTGCATCACGAGCAGCAACCCGATCACACCGATCACGGCGATCGCCGCAAAGGTGGCACGCCAGCCGTAATGCGAACCGATGAAGGTGCCGAGCGGTGCACCGAGGATCATGGCAATGTTCATACCGAAGACCAGCTTCGACACCGTCGACGCCTGCTTGCCCTCGGGCGCCGTCGCTATAGCGGTGACGACCGCATTGGCGAAGAACGTCGAGGTAATACTCGCGGCAATCACCCTGGCTACGAACAGAATCGCGTAGGACGGCGCGAGGGCCGAGACGAGGTTGCCGACGACGGCGACGGCGAGCAGCACCACCATCAAGGGTTTCCGTGGATACCGTGTGGTGAGCGCGGTCAGCGTCGGCCCTCCCACAATCATCCCGATGGCGTACGCCGTAACCAGCAGACCCGCAGCCGGAATCGACACACCTAGATCGGTCGCGAGATCCGGAAGAATACCGGCGATAACGAACTCACCGGTCGTAATTCCGAAGACGCACAAGGCAAGTGAAGCAATACTGAGCCGCATGATTCTCTTCTCTGTAAGAGCAGGGATCGGCGAACGTCACACGATCCGTGCTACGGCGATGACGCAGGACGGGCGGAGCTGGTTCCGAACGAGCTGAACGACGGTGCAGGAGTGTCTGGATTGCTCATCTCACTCCGTACGGAAGCCGGCGAGGAACGACTCGGTTCCCCCTGGGCTGGACAGGGTCTGCCACATGGTGACCGGGTCGTTGAAGTTGTTGACGAAGGCTTCCGCGACCCGTTTGTCCGCTGCTGCCGCCCCGAACAGCCCGATCACATGGGGCGGCGGCGGCCCGAGAAATGCGGTGCTCCAGTCGACGACGTCTCGTGCGTGCGCCCAGAGCTGTTCGGAAGTTTCCCGGCAGAATTGATCGTCGTACGGACCCGATGCTTTGGCGATCAAGTCGGCGAGCTCGAATGCGGTGTAGGAGCCGAGATTCGCGCCTTGCGCGGTCAGCGGATCGTTCGTGATCCACGCATCGCCGATAGCGAGCGCACACTTGCCGTCCGGCAGGCTTGCCCACCCTTGGCGGACCACCGGAGTGATCCCGCCCTGAGCCACTTCTCCCGGTCCGATGAGTGAGAATGCCTGCGTATCAATGCGTTCCCGCAGACCGGGCGCGAATTCGCCGAGCAGCTTGAGCACATCGCGGTAGAAGGCCTCGGGATCGGCCTCGGAGTCGACGTGCGAGATCGCTTCGAGTGGTCCGCCGGGGACTGCCTCGAAGGCCAGCACGTCGGCCCGCCCCTGCGGGGAGTAGAAGGGCATCCGCAAGATCTCGCCGACACCGGCGAGCAGGAACAGATCCAGCGAATGCGGCGTTTCCTCGCTGATCCCGAAATACAAACCGCTGCAGAGGATCCGCTGCGGACCGTCGAACACCGATCGGGTCTCGTGCCGCGGAAACAGCTCCCGCATCGAGCGGTCGCCGTTGGCGACGACCATCAGGTCGTGCCGCTCGGCCAACTCGGTGATCGGCCGTTCGCCGACGACGACATTCCCGCCCCGTTCGACAAACTTGGCGCACAGGTGTGGCAGGTAGACGCGGAAGTCGACGACACTCGACGGCGGCCGCAGATCCGCGTGGAACGTCAGTTCTTGCGGGCCTGCCTGGATCGCCACATCCCACCTGTGCACTTGCGCGTCAGCGAAGTCCCAGTCGAAGACGCCGAGTTGCGCCTCGCGCTGCTGGGTCGCGCCGAATCGTGCTGGGAAATTGCGGGGCCTGCCTGATGCGAGCTGGTCGGGATCCTGCGCGGAGTAGACGGTGACGTCGATCCCCAGTTGCTGCAGTCGCAATGCGAGCTGCAACCCGGAAATCCCGGTCCCGACAATGCCAATACTGCTCATGAGATCGTTTCGCCAATCGGTGAGGGCGCCCGGAGTTCGCGAGCGAGCCAAGCCACTGTTTCGAGGGTGAATGCCGCGGCATCGGGAGAGGCCAACGCGGAAACCGGAATCAGCATCGGATGTTCCATGCCTGCCTCGACCAGCTCACCTATCCGGTCGAGCACCGTCTTCCTGCTTCCGACAAGCACCTGATCGGCCACCACCTGTTCAGGTACGGCGGCCATTGCCTGCTGTACTTCCTGACGAGTCAGTACGTGGGGCAACAGTTCGGTGAGCCCCCGGTACTCGGCACCGAACGGATGCACGGCACCATGTCGTGCCCATGCATCGGCACCCGCGTGCAGGGCAAGGAACCGAATAGGATTGGCCTGCAACAGTTCATGGGCCTGGTCATCGGTTTCGGCGACCACGATGGGCACACCGCCGGAAGCCACGATCGCACTCGGATCCCGACCCGCCGCCGCCGCGGCCTTCCGGACGACGCTCAGCCTGCGCGCGTACTCATCCGGCGCCACGAGTTCCGATGGCAGCCAGCCGTCCGCATATCGGCCGGTCAGTGTGAGCATCCGAGATCTGTTCGCGCCGACCCACAGTCGTGGTTCCCGGCCCTCGGGGGCGCGCAGACCCATCAGTGCCTGATCCAGGGTGAAGTGGCTGCCTTCGAAGTCGTGCGGGCCTGCACCGTCCAGCAGCATCCGCACGATCTGCAGGGCCTCTTCGACCCGGTCGACTTGATGATCGTGCGGCACGCCGTACGGCTGGAGGTTTTCCAGCGCTCCCGTCCCGATCCCGAGAACCGGCGGCCGATCGGTGAACTGCGCGAGAGTGAGCGCCGTTTGCGCAAGTACCGCAGGGTGCCTGCGATGCGGGTCGGTGACCCCGACGACGAGCTGCACCGGACCCGCATGCGGCGCGAAACTGCCTAGCACCGTTGCGAAGTCGAGGCACTGGTCCGGTGTCGACTGGACGGACGCCAGGTAGGTGAAGTCCGTGTCCCACGCCTGGCTCGGAAAAGTGTTGATCAGGTGGTCGAAAATCATGAAGGCGTCGAACTCGTTGACCCGAGCCAACTCCAGCAGACCGCGCCCGCCCTCGACGGATCCGGCTGCGTCCCACACCAATCCAACTTTTACGGTCATCGTCCACTCCTCGCCGACCGCGTCGCAGCGACCGACGCCGCCGCGTTCTCGTGCTGGTTCGTCCAGCCTTTCCGCGAGGTGGTTTCATCGTTTTCGGTGCGCATGCGCACCCATGGGTTGTCCAAATCGTCCATAGGCACGGCATCACCCCCAATTTCTAGCTCGATTCCCCTCGGGCGAATACACTGGGAAATAGCTGCTTCTGCCACTACCCATCGACCGACCTAACCCGACCCGGCGCACAGCAATCCCTGAGCTAGCGGATCGCCGATCAATGGTCGTGATGGCGTGCCTTCATCTAGCGGAGCGGACTCTGATGCCGTGCGGCGAGTCTTCAACAGCTTGCCAGTTGTGCATGCGACCAGACAATGGAGTACCGATTAGAATTCGGCGCAGTTTGATAATGTATGGGCTATGGATCAAGTTCGTAATCCGCTGGCCGGCATAGACGATCCGACCGCTCATCAGCTACGACTGCTGCTGACACTTGCCGAGGAGCTGCACTTCGGGCGCGCCGCCAGCAAGCTACATCTCACCCAGCCTGCGCTGAGCCAGCAGATCCGCTCGCTCGAGGATCGACTCGGCGTCGAGCTGTTCCACCGGACCAGCCGCCGCGTCGAGCTGACCGCTGCGGGTCAAGCAGTGCTGGTGGCTGCCAGGAATGTTGTCGATGCCGCCGACTATCTACGGAACATCGTGCGCCGCATCGCATCGGGGAGCGAACGCCTCCGGTTGGGGGTTTGCGAGAGTTTCGCGGCCGTGCCACCCGCCCGCGGTGTCATTGCCGCGCTCACCGACTCCAATCCCGTTCCCGGCCCTGATGTCCGGGTGCTCGATCGGCTGACCGACCTACTGTCCGCCCTCGAGTCCGGCGAGATCGACGCGGCGTTCACGCATTTGCCCGTGCCGGAACACCTGCACAGCGAACCGCTCAGCATCGAACCTCGGGTGGTGTGCGTCTCGAGCGACGATCCACTCGCCAGCCGTACCTCCGTTCGCCTGGCGGATCTGGCCGACCATCGGGTTATCAGCTTGGTGCCGCCGACATTCCGCGCCGGGCACGACTTCTGGGCGGCCAGCCCCCGCCCCGACGGCACCCCGGTTCGCTACGCCGCCCATCAAGGCTCCAGCTTCCAATCCGTGCTGTCCACGGTCTCACTCGGCGGCGTGATCGTCTTCGTTCCTGCCGTCACGGCCAGCCTCTATCCGCGACCAGACCTCCACTACCTCCACGTCGAGGACCTCACCGAGTGCACATTCGGCGTCGTCTGGAATCCGCGCAACCCGGCCCTTGCGAAGATCAACGCGCTACGAGCCGGTGTCAGCAGCTATCGCGCCCGCAGTTCCAATGAGTACATAAGTAATTCGAGACTCGCAGGGTGAATTCCCTGATATTCGAGTGCGTACACGATGGCGTGTGCCGAATTACTCCGAGTTAACTGTTGCCGAAGCTATTCATCGGCTACTGACCTAAACGTGTGCGTGACAAGAATTGCCACGTCCCTACACAATCGCAAAAGATAATGCCCGGCAGGCGGGTGCCTGTCCAGCTGTTGCGCGCGCAGGTGCGCACGAATCCCGCGTTCGAGAAAATCGGCGGTGGTGCCGCGCCGTTTGCTAGTGTCGCCGGATGGGAACGGACCCGGCGGGGCGGGTCGATGCCGCTACCTCATCCAACAATCGCCGCCACCGTGCCGAGGTGCTCGTCGTCGGCGCCTATTACGCCGATCTCGTCTTTCACGGCCTGTCCCGGCCCGTCCGGCCCGGCACCGAGGTGTTTGCTCGCGGCTTCGCAATACTGCCCGGTGGCGCGTTCACGCCCGCGATGGCGATGCGGCGACTGGGGCACGAGGTGGTCTGGTCGACCGACTTCGGCACCGATCTGTTCAGCGCGCAGGTCTTGGCGGCCGCGCGCGCGGAAGGACTCGACGACACCGGATTTCGGTTCCACACCGTGCCGGTGCGCAGCGTCACGGCGGCGCTGTCCTCGCCAGAGGATCGGGCGATGGTGAGCTATCAGGACCCGATCGCGCCGCACCCGCTCGCGATGGTGCTGCGGGAGCATCGGCCACGAGTGGTGATCCTGCCGCAGCTGCGCTACGGCGAATCCGTGCTGGCCGCCGTCCAGATCGCCCATCGGCTCGACACCATGGTGTTCATGGACTGTCAGGACGTCCCGTGCACGCTCGACACCCCAACGGTGCGCGAGATCCTCGCTGACGTAGACATTTTCGCGCCCAACGCCGACGAGGCACAGCGACTGACCGGCGCGCCGACCCTCGACGCGGCCATCGATATCCTTGCGGGCCTGGTGGATACGGTCGTCGTCAAGCGGGGCAGCAATGGCGCCATCGCGGTCCGGCATGGTCAACGGTGTGAGATCGACGCGATCCCGGTCGATGTCGTCGACACCACCGCCGCGGGTGACTGCTTCAATGCGGGCTTCCTGCACGCACACCTGGCCGGACACCCGCTGCCCGACTGCCTGGCCACCGCGGTGGCCTGCGGCGCGGCGGCGACAACGGCGCTGGGATCCAGTGCCGCACCGGACTTGACGGAGCTCGCACAGTGGTTGGATCGGGTGCCACGCGCCCGCCTGGTCTGAAGTTCCTCCCGATTCAATGATGCGCCCCTGCTATCGTTGGGTAGATGGCAACCGGCGAGGGTTCCAAAATAGTTGAGCCGGAAGCCAGTTCACCCGGCAATCGACGTTGCGGCACCATGGCGAGCGGTCGTGGCAAGGTCTTGGTCACCGACCTGGACGGCACCCTGCTCGGCGGCAGCGCCGCCGATCGGCTCCGGCTGCGGAACACGCTGACCCGGCATCCTGAGGTGACGGTAGTTTTCGCGACCGGTCGCGGAATCGAGTCGATCCGTGAAGTGCTGCGCGATCCTCTTGTGCCGCACCCGCGTTGGATCATCGCCGATGTCGGCGCCAGCATCATCGACGGCGAAGACCTGACCCCCGTCACCGAGCTGGAGGCGGGATTACGCGCGGGCTGGCCCGGCGCCGACCGAGTCCGCGTTGCCTTGAATCGGTTTCCGGCACTGCGCTATCAGGAAGTTTCCCAGCACGGCCGCTGCTCGTTCCACCTGCCACCCGCGGCGCTGACGCGAGAACTGGTCGACGCCGTCGGCGCACTGGGCTGCTCATGGCAGTACTCGGCGAACACCTACTTCGACGTGCTGCCCCGCCACGCGAACAAGGGAAACGCACTCGTCGCGCTCGCCGAAGACCAGCACTGGCCGATGGATTCGATTCTGGTCGCGGGCGACTCCGGCAATGACCGTTCGATGTTCGGCCGCGGCGCACACGGCGTGATCGTCGGCAACGCGGAACCCGCCCTGGCGGCAACGGTGCCCGTGGCGGACGCCGCGCATCGACCGGACCAGGCCGGTGCCGCGGGCATCCTCGCGACACTGCACGAGCTCGGCTGGGTCGCGGCCGACTACCCCCTGGTGGTCGGATATCACCGCGCACCGGTCACCTGGACTGCGGAGGGCTGGCGGACACCGGCGAGTCCCAACGGCATCCTGCCTACCCTCAACACCCTGTTCACCGAGGACCTGCGGGCCGTGTGGGCGGCGGGCGTGGTCATCGAGCCCGACGAATCCGTCGCGCACCTCGACGAGCACGACACCGGCCTTCCACTCGCCTTCCTACCGCTGACCTCGGCCGAGTGGAGCGGCTACTTTCACAGGGCCTGCAAAGAAGCACTGTGGCCGGTCCTGATGTCCCAACCGCATCGGCTGCGCTTCGACCCCACCGCCTGGGCCGAGTATCGCGCGGTCAACATGCGCTTCGCCGACCACATCAGCGTCCGGGCCGCACCGAGCGCGACTGTCTGGCTGCACGACTACAACCTGTGGCTCGTACCGGCCCGACTCCGCGAGACACGCCCCGACCTGCGGATCGGCCTGTTCCACCACACACCGTTCCCGGAGCCGGAGGTCTTCGCGGCACTGCCGCCCGCCGCCGAGATCCGCGCCGCACTCGGTTGCCTGGACTGGGCGGGCTTCCACACCGGCGTCTTCGCCGAGCGCTTCCTCGGGTCACTCGCCGACCTGGCCGAACCACCGCAGGTGGGGGTCCATCCACTGGGTATCGACCGCGCGGCCATCGAGAAGCTGGCAGGTACGAGACCGCGCCGTCGCCGAAAAACCGGTGGGCCCGTTGTGCTTTCGGTCGAACGCCTGGACTACATCAAGGCACCGGTGCAAAAAGTCGACGCCATCGCCGAGCTGCTCCTCCGTCATCCCGAGCTGCGCGGTGCGCTCCGATTCCGGCTGGTCTGCCCGCCACCCGAGCCGGGCATCACCGCCTACGACGCGACCAGAGAGATGCTCGAGCGACGCATCGACGAGGTCAATCGCATCTGGGCCGTCGGCGCGTGGCAACCCATCGAATACTTCCCGCGATTCCTGAGTTTCCCCGAAGTGATCGACCACTACCTCGCCGCGGATGTGTTCTGGGTGACGTCACTGCAGGACGGCATGAACCTGACCTCGAAGGAATTCATCGCCGCCCAGGCCGCGACGGGCGGTTCCGGCGTGCTCGTGCTTTCGCGGCACACCGGAGCCGCCGCGCAATTGGCGGCGGGAGCCCTGCTCACCGAACCGAACTCACCCGCCGACCTGGTCGACACCCTGCATCGAGCACTGACGCTACCCGCCGTGGAACGCCGGAAACGATTGGCTCGACTCAGCGATCTTCTCGGACACCACAATCCGGCACAGTGGGCTGCCGAGATCCTCACCGCCATCCGGCAAGGCCGGGCGCTGCGGAGTGTCGACCGACCGGGCCGCTCGAGCGCCCCGCTCGAAGCGCTGCCCACCCCGAGCTGAGCCAGGGCCAGAGCGATTTCGTGCCCCCAGTCGGACTCGAACCGACACTGAATGGATTTTAAGTCCACTGCCTCTGCCAATTGGGCTATGGGGGCGCGCCTGGGACAGCGTACCGACTCGTACGGGTGTACCGGAATTCTGACCTTTCAACCTGTGCACTGTGTCGGATCGAAGTCCGGATGAATCGGGCATATGACCAAGTGGCGGCGGCCGGAACGTGCGGTGAGCGGGGGTTATCGCCTGGGCGGCAGCGGGATTCGGTCGAGGTCGGCGGCGATATGGATCTCGCCGGAGAAGTGTTTCTCGGCTTCGGCTCGGTGCGCGGACAGGTCGCGGTAGCGCTGGGAGAAGTGGGTGAGCACAAGGGTTCTCGCCCCTGCCTCGGCAGCGACGCGGGCGGCTTGGCCTGCGGTGAGGTGGCCGTACTCGGTGGCGAGGTCAGCGTCTGAGTCAAGGAAGGTGGCCTCGATGACGAGCATGTCGGCGTTCGCGGCTAACTCGTAGACGCCGTCGCAGAGGCGAGTGTCCATGACGAAGGCGAAGCTCTGGCCGGGCCGGTGCTCGCTGACTTCGTCGAGTGTGACTGTGTGGCCGGATATTTCGACGCTGCCGAGCCGTTGCAGCTCGCTGACGATCGGACCGCTCAGCCCGAAGGCACGCAGGCGATCCGGGAGGATGCGGCGACCGGACGGTTCGGTGAGCCGATAGCCGTAGGTGTCGATGAGATGCGAGAGACGGACGGCCGACACGGCGAACGGCGCGTCGGGGACCTCGAGGACACCGGGTTCCTCGATCGGGCGCGGACGGAGTTCGGCCTGGTGAAAGTAGGAGGTGGCGTTGACAAGCCGGTCGTAGAACTGTGCTCCGGAGGCGGGGAACCACACGTCGATCGGGTGCGGCACCTTGTCGAGGCTGATCCGCTGCGCCACGCCGGCGAGCCCGAGGCTGTGGTCGCCGTGGAAGTGCGTGATCGCGATGCGCGTGATGTCGGTGGCCGACACCCCGGCGTAGGTCATCTGCCGCTGCGTTCCCTCCCCCGGATCGAACAGCACGCCTTCGGCGTCCCAGCGCAGCAGATACCCGTTGTGATTGCGCTGCTTGGTCGGTACCTGGCTGGCAGTACCGAGGACGACGAGTTCCCGCTGCGACACCGTGTCACGCTACCGCGCGCCGCCGGACGCACGACGCCCCCGCCGCAGGCAATCGCATGCGTCGGGGGCGTCGTCGCACGAGCTATTCCACGGGCGTGTTGCGCAGCACCGAATGCCTGCGGCTGTAGGCGAAGTAGATGACGAAACCGAGCGCCATCCAGACCAGGAACCGCAGCCAGGTCTCCACGGACAGGTTCAGCATCAACCACAGGCAGGCGAGCACCGCGAGCACCGGAATCACCGGCACCAGCGGAACACGGAAGCCACGCGGCAGTTCAGGACGCGTGCGGCGCAGGATGAGCACGCCGATCGAGACGAGCACGAACGCGAACAGCGTGCCGATGTTGACCATTTCCTCGAGCGTGCCGAAGTCGACGAATCCGGCGAGCAACGCGCAGACGATGCCGACGATGATGGTGATGCGCACCGGCGTTCCGTGCTTGCCGGTGTGCGCCAGCTTCCTCGGCATCAGCCCGTCGCGCGCCATCGCGAACAGCACCCTGGTCTGGCCCAGGAACATCACCATGACGACGGTGGTGAGCCCGGCGAGCGCGCCGATGGAGATGATGTTCTTCACCCAGGTGTCGCCGTGGATGGCGAAGGCCGTTGCCAGGGTGGCGTTCCCACCGGACAGCTCGGTGTAGGGCACCATGCCGGTGAGCACGAGCGACACCGCGACGTACAGGATCGTCACGATCAGCAGCGAGCCGAGGATGCCGCGCGGCACCGCCTTCTGCGGGTTCTTGGTCTCCTCCGCGGTGGTCGCGACGACGTCGAAACCGATGAACGCGAAGAACACCAGGCTGGCCGCGGCGAGCAGGCCGTACCAGCCGAAGCTGCTGTGGCCCGCACCGGTCAGGAACGAGAACAGCGACTGCCGCAGCCCTTCGCCCTCGGCGCCGGGCTGCGACGGCGGAATGTAGGGCGTGAGGTTCTCCGACTTGAAGTAGGTGACGCCGACGATCAGCACCAGCGCGATCACGCTCAACTTGATCGCCACCGCGACCGCCGAGACCCGCGAGGACACTTTGGTGCCGGTGGCCAGCAGCACGCCGAGGATCGCGATGAGCAGCACCGCGCCCCAGTCGAAGCTCACCGAACCGAGGTGCACCACCGGCGTCGTGCCCATCACCTCACCGAGGTACTGGGACCAGCCCTTGGCGACCACCGAGGTGGCGAGCGCGAACTCCAGGATCAGGTCCCAGCCGATGATCCAGGCGACGAGCTCACCGAAGGTGGCGTAGGAGAACGTGTACGCGCTGCCTGCCACCGGAACCGTCGACGCGAATTCGGCGTAGCACAGCGCGGTCAGCCCGCAGGCGATCGCGGCGAAGACGAACGCGAGCGACACCGATGGCCCCGCGACGTTGCCCGCGGTGCGCGCGGTGAGGGTGAAGATGCCAGCACCGATCACCACCGCGACGCCGAAGACGGTGAGGTCCCAGGCGGTCAGGTCCTTGCGGAGCTTCGAATCCGGTTCGTCGGTGTCCTTGATCGACTGTTCGACGGATTTGGTGCGGAACAGACCGCCCCATCGAGCAGCCGCCTGCCCTGTCGCGCCGTCCGGCTTGCGGATCGCCACACGTTCTCCTCACCTCAGGTAATACTGTCGAACTGTCCTACGTGCCCGGCACGCAGGCTAATGCACGCCTTCCATGTGCTTGCTGACCCACGGCGAAAGTGCGGCCACGGCCAGTCCCGCACAGACCGCGACGGCTCCGGTGATGCCGAAGTACGCGATTTCGTGGTCCGCGTCATAGAACCGGGCCAAGGTACCCGACATCGACGTGCCGATGCCAAGCGAGAAAAAGTACAGCGCCATCATCTGTGCCCGGAAAGCTTCCGGTGCGAGCTGGGTGGTGACCGCAAGTCCGATCGGCGAGAGCAGCAGCTCCGAGATCACGAACCCGCCGAGGACGACGAAGACGAGCAGCACGGGAACCGTCCGCCCACTGAACGTGGACAGCGGCATGAACAGCAGGAACGAGACGCCGACGCCGATCACGCCGAGCGCGAACTTGTGCGGGGTACTCGGGGCCCGCGAACCGAGTTTCGTCCACAGGATGGCGAAGATCGGCGACAGCCCGATGACCCAGACCGCGGCGATCGAGCTGACCCAGCTCGATGGTGCGTTCCAGCCGAAGATGTTCCAGTCGATCCGTTCGTCGGAATAGACCGTGAGCACCGTGAAGATCTGCTGGTACAGCGACCAGAACACCGCGTTGGCGACGAGCAACGGGATGGCGGCGCGCACCCGGCTTCGCTCGATCGGCGTCACCTTGGGGCTGCGGAGCAGCACCCAGAGGTAGATGATCACCCCTGCGGTGATGGCGCCGGTGGTCACGTCCGGCAGGTTCTCCAACGTCACCAGCCCGGTCGTCCACACCACGGCGACCGCGACGACGGCGACGGCGACCACCGCGGCCACCTTCCCGAACTCATCGCGCGACAGCGGGTTCGGCACCTCACGGCCGTGCGTGCCGAGGTTGCGGCGGAAGACCACGTACTGCGTGAGACCGATGGCCATGCCGATGGCCGCCGCGCCGAACCCGTAGTGGAAGCCGACGTGGTCCTTCAGCAGACCGGTGAGCAGCGGCCCGATGAACGCGCCGAGGTTGATGCCGAGGTAGAACAGCGTGAACCCGCCGTCGGCGCGCGCGTCGCCCTTCGGGTACAGCGTGCCGAGCAGCGAGGAGGCGTTGGCCTTCAACGCACCGCTGCCCAGGGCGACGAGCACCAGGCCGATGGCGACGCCGCCGAAGCCTGGCACTATCGCGAGCGCGATATGGCCTGCCACGACGACCGTGCCGCCGTAGAAGACCGTCCGTTCCATGCCGAGCAGCCGGTCGGCGATCCAGGCGCCGAGGACGGTGGACAGGTAGACCAGCCCGCCGTATGCGCCGACGATGCCGACGCCGGTGCTCTTCGCGAGCCCGAGCCCACCGTCGGTGGCCGAGTAGTAGAGGTAAAAGCCCAGGATGGAGACCATCCCGTAGTACGAGAACCGCTCCCAGAGCTCGACTCCGAAGAGGTTGACCAGCCCGATCGGGTGGCCGAAGACGGTTCGTCCTGTGACCGATGACTCAGTCGTCGTAGTTTCCGACATTCTCAGACCATGCCATGCCGACGCAGATTTTTTGGCATCTACACCTGAAATCCGAATGATCGTCGACTTAAGTCCACCTTCGTCGTTGTGTAATGTCGAACGGCAATTAGTCGCACGCGGGAATCGGCCGTCGGTGCCACGGCGAGGCGCGCGGGTTTCCCTGGACCGCTGGCGGGCATCCGACATCGGGCGGCCGTCGCGGATCTGCACGATTACAGTCGGCGACACGGACGACGAAAGCGATGCAGCGATGGATCCTGTCGAAATCACGGTGGACGCCTCGGCGGAGCAGACGTTCGCGGTCCTCGCCGACGGCTGGATGTACGCGACCTGGGTGGTCGGCGCCTCACATATCCGCGACGTCGATCCCGGCTGGCCCGCGGTCGGCACCCGCATTCATCACAGCGTCGGCACCTGGCCGCTGACCATGTCCGACATCACGAAGGTGCACGACGTCGACCCACCCCGGATGCTCGAGCTGGAAGCCAAGCTGTGGCCGGTCGGCTCGGCCTGGATCCGTTTGGAGCTGGTCGAACTCGCGCCGCAGCGCACCAAGATCCGGATGTCGGAGCGGGCGATCAGCGGCCTGGCCACCCTGCTGCCGGACCAGGTGCAGGAGCTGGTGCTGGTGCCGCGCAACAAGGAATCACTGTCCAGGCTGGCCGATTTGGTGATCGGCAGGTCGCGGGACAGCAAGTAGGCCGAGCACCGCGTCAGGCGATCGACACCGTCAGGCGATCGACAGCGCGATACCGTCGAGAATGTCGTGCTCGGACACCACGAGCTCGGAAATCCCGGCGCGGCGGGCCAATTCGTCGGCGAGCACCTCGGCGATGACGGCGCCGCCGCCGATCACATCGACCCGGCCCGGATGCATGGGGCCGAGCGCGGCCCGCTCGTCGTGCGACATGGCGATCAGCCGATCACACACGGCCCGAAGCTGATCCAGGCTCAGACGGGTGAGATGGACTTTGTCCGAGTCATATTCGGGCAGATCGAGTGCGACCGCAGCCAGCGTGGTCATGGTTCCTGCCACGCCGACCCAGGTGTGCGCGCCGTCCACGGGCACCGCGGCGAATGCGGCGGCCAGTCGTTCGGCGGCGAATTCCCGTGCCGCGCCGACCTGTTCGGCATCCGGCGGGTCACCGGGCAGGCAGCGCTCGGTGATCCGGACGCAGCCGATGTCGGCGGAGAACGCCGCCTGCACGCCGTCGCTGTCGCCGAAGACCAGCTCGGTCGAGCCGCCGCCGAGATCGACGACGACGAAAGGTCCTTCGGCGCTGGCGAGTTCGCCGATCGCGCCGGCGAAGGACAGCCGCGCCTCCTCGTCACCGCTGATCACCTCGGCCTCGGCGCCGGGCACCACGGTGCCGAGTTCGGCGCGCGCCATGGCGAAGAAGTCTTCTCGATTGGACGCGTCGCGGGTGGCGGAGGTGGCGGTCATCCGTACCCGGACGACACCGGTCTTCTGCATCAACGCGACATAGTCGGCCAACGCCACCCTGGTGCGTTCGATCGCTTCCTGCGCAAGCGAACCGGTCGCGTCCACCCCCTGACCGAGGCGGACGATCCGCATCTCCCGATGCACGTCGACGAGCCTGCCGTCCGCGCCGACGTCGGCGATCAATAGTCGGATGGAGTTCGTCCCGCAGTCGACCGCCGCTACCCGATCACTCATTGCCTAAGCTCCATCTCCTCGATCGCCGGTCCGCTCGTACTTCGGCCAGTCGGCCGGAATCGCGGTGCCGCGCAAGCCATTGTCGGCGGCAAGCGCCACCGCCTCATCGCCGAACGGATTCACGCCTGGCCCCTTGGCCAGTGCGTGCGCAATGAGCACATGCAGGCATTTCACCCGCTCCGGCATCCCGCCGCCGGTGAAATCGGTGCCGAGCGACTCGATCTCGTTACGCTCGGCCAGATAGCTCTCGTGCGCGGCGCGGTAGGCGGCCGCCAATTCCGGGTCACTGCCGAGCCGTTCGGTCATCTCGCGCATCACCCCCGCCGACTCCTGCCTGCTCGCCTCGGCGGTGAGCCGCGGGTCGGTCAGGTAATACAGCGTGGGGAACGGCGTGCCATCCGGCAGTCGTGGCGCGGTTTTGACGACGGCCGGGATCCCATCCGGGCTGCGATACGCGACGGCGAGCACGCCGCGGGGTTCGCGGCCCAACTGCTTGGCGATGATCGCGAGATCCTGGTCGTTCGGTGTCACCGTGGTCCTTCCGGGCCTGGCTGCGGCGCTGCGGGTAGCGGCCCCTGCGGTGCGGGGGCGGTACCGGCAGCGGGTTGGGGTTCGGAGATGCTGTGCCACAGCTGGGTGTACCAGGGGTCTGGCTCCCGAGACTTGGTCGCGGCAGTCGGTGCGGCAGGCGCTTCGATGCCGGGCACCTGCACGATGTAGGGGGTTTCGCCGGGCTGCACCAGCCGAAGCCGATCGCGCGCCTCGGACCGGATGTAGGCCGGATCCTGTTGCTGCGCACGACGATCCCGCAGCCGAGCCAGATCGGCCTCCAGATCGAGCCGCTGTTGCGCCAGCTGCGCAGCCTCGGCCCGCTGCGTGAAATACGTGCGCATCGGCACGGCAAGGGTGAGCGCGAGACCGCACACCACGATCGCGAGGATCACCGCCTTGCCGGTGGACAGCCCGAGGATCGTGCGCTCGTGCCTGTCCTCGGTCCGCAACCCGACCTTCGGCTTACCGACCTGCTGCGGCTCGGCCTTCTTGTCCTCCGACCGCCTGCGCGTGGCGCGCTTGGCGGCGGCGGGCCGTGCGGCGGTCTCCGTGTCGGAGCCCGCCTTGGGACGCGAGCGGGCGGCCCGCGACGTGCGCCGGTCCCCACGCCCGGCCGGACTGGATCCCCGCGCACGTCGCTCCGTCATCGCGAAACCCCTCTAGCTAGTCAGCCCTCGAATGCGAAGCGCGGGAACGCGACATCCCCGGCGTAGCGCGCGGAGTCGCCGAGCGCGTCCTCGATGCGCAGCAGCTGGTTGTACTTGGCGACCCGCTCGCTGCGCGCAGGCGCACCGGTCTTGATCTGGCCGCTGCCGACCGCGACGGCGAGGTCGGCGATGGTGGTGTCCTCGGTCTCGCCGGACCGGTGGCTCATCATCGTCTTGTAGCCGTTGCGGTGCGCCAGCTCGACCGCGTCCAAAGTCTCGGTGAGCGTGCCGATCTGGTTGACCTTGACCAGCAGCGCGTTCGCCGCGCCCTTGGCGATGCCCTCTTCCAGGCGCTCCGGGTTGGTCACGAACAGGTCGTCGCCGACCAGCTGGATCTTGTCGCCGATCTGATCGGTCAGCGCGACCCAGCCGTCCCAGTCGTCCTCCGACAGCGGGTCCTCGATGGAGACCAGCGGGTAGGCGGCGATCAGGTCGGCGTAGAACTGCGCCATCTCGGCGGCCGAGCGCACGCTGCCCTCGAACTTGTAGCCGGTGGAGCTGTAGAACTCGGTGGCCGCGACATCGAGCGCGAGCGCGACATCGGTGCCGAGCTTGAGGCCGGTCTTGCCGATCGCCTCGCTGATCAGGTCGAGCGCCTCACGGGTGCCTGCCACATCGGGGGCGAAGCCGCCCTCGTCGCCGAGGCCGGTGGACAGGCCCTTGGCCTTCAGCTCGGCCTTCAGCGCGTGGTAGACCTCGGCGCCCCAGCGCAGCGACTCCTTGAAGGTGGTCGCGCCGATCGGGGCGACCATGAACTCCTGGACATCGACGCTGGTGTCGGCGTGCGCGCCGCCGTTGAGGATGTTCATCATCGGCACCGGAAGCACGTGCGCGTTCGGACCACCGAGGTAGCGGAACAGCTCGAGGCCCGAGGACTCGGCGGCGGCGCGTGCCACCGCGAGCGACACGCCGAGCAGGGCGTTCGCGCCGAGGCGGGACTTGTCCGGGGTGCCGTCGAGATCGAGCAGCACCTGATCGACGGTGCGCTGTTCGACCGCGTCCAAACCGATCACGGCGGGCGCGATCTCGTCGAGCACACCCTCGACGGCCTTCTGTACACCCTTGCCGCCGTAGCGTTCGCCACCGTCGCGCAGTTCAACGGCCTCGTGTTCACCGGTCGATGCGCCGGAGGGCACCGCAGCCCTGGTCAGGGTGCCGTCGTCGAGCGCGATCTCGACCTCGACAGTGGGGTTTCCGCGAGAATCCAGGATCTCACGAGCTCCGACCTGTTCGATGATTGCCACGAAAACGACACTCCTTCGGCTGCTGGCACGGTAGGTCTCATGGGCATTGCCGTGCGCTGCGAGCCTAGCGCCCGCCGACCTGGGCAGGTAACCGGCACTCCGTAGTCCGAGGTCACACGCGTCGCCCGACGCTGTAGGCCGCGGCGCGATCGCGCACGGTGAGTAGGTAACTGTGCGACTGGTTGTAGGTGAGCAGCGCCCGTTGCCAGCCGTGCTCCGAGGTGAGGTCGCCGCCGCTGACGCACAGGTAGCGGGCGGCGGTGAGGGCCGCGTCGTCGATGTTCTGCGGGTCGGCAACGCCGTCGCCGTTGGCGTCGACGCCCAAGCGCTTCCAGGTTTCCGGAATGAACTGCAGCGGGCCGATCGCGCGGTCGAACTCCGGATCACCGTCGAGCACACCGCCATCGGTGTCCTTGATCAGCGCGACGCCCGGCGTGCCGTCCAACGGGATGCCGATGATCGGCGGGCGGACGACGCCGTCCTCGCCGACCCGCGCGCCGCGGTAGGTGCCGTGCTTGCTCTCCACACTCGCGATGCCCGCGATGGTGGTCCATGCGATCCCGCAGTCCGGGCGCGACCTGGCGAGGATTGCCGCCGCGTAGCCGTAGGCCTCCAACGCGATCGGCGGAATGGACATCCGTTCCGCCTGTTCCTCGGCCCAGCCGCGCAGTTGGACCGCGGTGCGGCCAGGCGCGTCGAGGTCGATCACCGGCAACGGGGTACCAGGACCCGGCGGGATGCCCTCGGGGATCGGGGTGAGCGCACGGTCGATCCCGCAACCGGCCACCACGAGGGACACCACGACGGCGGCCGCGGCGCCGGACAATTTCGAAAGCACCCCATCCATCATCCAGATCCCGCGCGGGATGTCCGATTTCCCACGCGGATATGGCAGTCCGGAATCAGCGGAGCAGCGCGTGGGTCGCGGCGTGTGCCGGGGCAGCGAGCACCGTGTCCGTCGCGCCGGATTCGACGATGCGGCCGTGGTCGAGGACGAGCAGGCGCGGGCAGTGCGCGGCGACCATCGTCATGTCGTGGGTGATCACCAAGAGGCCCATGGCACGGTCGGCGCGGAGCCGGTCGAGGAGGGTCATGATCGAGGTTGCTGTCGCGGTGTCGAGGGCGGAGGTGATCTCGTCGCAGATCAGGACCGCCGGCTCGGCGGCGAGCGCGCGGGCCAGTGCGACGCGCTGGCGTTGTCCGCCGGACAGCTCGTGTGGGTATCTGGCCGCGAGGTCCTCGGCCAACTCGACGGAGCGGAGCAGATCGGTGATCCGTTGCGCCAGTTGCGTTCTCGGTACACCACCGATCCGGCGCAGTGGCCGGCCGAGTGTTTGCGCGACGGTTCGGCGCGGGTTCAGCGCGGACCGCGGGTTCTGGGTCACCAGCTGAATACCCTTGCTGCCCATGGCAGTTCTGCTGCCGCGAGTGATCGGTATCGAGGCGCCACGCAGCTCGAGGGTGCCGGTTGCCGCGCGGCACAGGCCCGCGATCACCCTGGCGAGCGTTGTTTTGCCCGCGCCGGACGCACCCACAACGGCGAGCGCCTCGCCGGGCGATAGCTCGAGACCGATCCCGTGCAATACCTCACAGTCGTTGATGGCAGCGCTGATGTTTTTGGCGCACAGCATGACTGAGGCGGCAGCGGCCGATGGCATCGACGGTTCGTGCGTGGCGGCGTCTTCGCTTGACGGATCGCCCTCTCGACCGTCAAGCGCCGCAGCGTGTCGCCGCGGTGTGGTCACGCCGCGGTGCTTTGGCGCATTCTGAGCCGAGTCCCGTTCTGCCGCATTGCTCGACACGACCGCCGGGTGCGCGCCGAGCTCGATGACGTTGTCCGCGATGGCGTGGACGGTGGCGGTGTCGTGACCGGACAGGAGGATCGCTGCGCGACGTTCGGCGGCGATCTCGGTGAGCAGGCGCGCGATGTCGGTGCGAAGCGCACCGTGCAGGCCCGCGAGCGGCTCGTCGAGGATCAACACGCCGGTATGGCGGATCAAGGCGCGCGCCAAGGCGACTCGGCGCTGCTGGCCGCCGGAGAGTTCGGCGGGCCGTCGGCGTAGCTGCTCGGCCGAGAGGCCGACCAGTTCCAGGGTGGTGACGAGGGCGTCCCGCGAGGCGTGCTCGGCGACCTCGCGAAGCAGGGCGTGCACCCGCATCAGCGGGTTGAGCGCCGAACCGGGGTCTTGGCCGACAAAGGCGACCTGGGTGCGCCGGAAGCGCTGGCGGGCAGCGGGGTCGAGCGTGAAGACGTCGTGGCCTGCCACCGACGCCGAACCGGCCTGGCGGGTAGCGCCCTCCGGGAGGTGCCCGAGCAAGGCACGCATCAGCGTCGTCTTGCCCGACCCCGAGGCGCCGGTCAACGCCGTGATCGTGCCCGCATCGGTCCGGAAACTCGTCGGCCCGAACAACTCCTGCCCATTCGGGCCGCGCACCAACAATCCGTCCACCACGATCGCCGACGAGGTATCGCTGTCGGATTTCGGCAACGGCCCGTGCACATCGATTGTCCGGCCACTCATGACTCCACCTCACCGACACGGGGTTTCGGCCCGGGCTCGGCAGCGTCCACCGACACCTTCCGCCGGCTTGTCCGCCCTCGGCCGAACGCGGTGACCGCGAGGTTGACGCTGACCGCGACGATCGCAATGGCCAAGCTCGGGGCCAGGACAGCCCAGGGGTTGAGCAGCATGCCGGAAGCGTTCTCGCGGACCATGACCGCCCAGTTGCTCGCGCCGAGGGTGGTGGGGAGCTGCAGGAACGATGCGGTGCTGACCAGGTAGACGGCGGCCACGAAGCGCAGGCCGAGTTGGGCGAGGATCACCTCGCGCAGATTCGGGATCACTTCCCGGAAGATCAAGTGCGCCAAGGTTTCACCGCTTGCCTGCGCGACCTCGACGTAGCCAGAGGCGGCGATGCCCGCTGCTGCGGCCGCGAAAACTCTTGCACAGTAGGGGGTACCGAAGAGCAGGGCGACGACGAGCAGGCCGTAGGCGCCCGCGTCCGGCCATGAGGTCAGCACCAGCAGGATGCCGAGAACGGCGGGGAGCAGCATGACGAAGTCGGTGGCGCGTTCGATCAGCGTGCCGATCCCGGGACGCAGCGCGGCAAGGGCGCCGAGCACGCAGGACGCCGCGGTGACCGCAACGGCGATCACCGCGGCAAGCACGAGCAGACCCCAACCGCCGTACAGCAATTGGCTCAGTACGTCGCGGCCCAACCGGTCGGTGCCGAGCCACGCGGTGGCGTCGGGATCGCCGAACGGGATGCCGACGGGGGTCTCGGCCGCATGCGGAGCCAGGGCAGGGCCGAGGATCGCGAGCCCGGTCACCAGGACCGCAGGGAGCACCGTCAGCAACCGCAGCTGCTTCGCCGTGGCGCGCATCATCCGTGTCCTCGCAACGACCAGGCCCGAATACCGTCCGCAACGGCGAGCATCACCATGATCACCGCCCCGGACAGCGCCACCACCGAGGCGACCACCGACACGTCCCGGTCGGCCACCGAACCCGCGAGGACCGCACCGAGTCCCGGGTAGTTGAAGATGGTCTCCACCACCAGCGATCCGCCGAGCACCATGCCGACGGTGGTCGCGAAGCTCGCCACGATCGTCGGCAACGCGAAGGGCATGATGTGCCGCAGCATCACCGTGCGCGGTGCAATGCCTTCCAGCACAGCACTTTCCACATGCGGCGCCTGGGCAGCATCGACCAGTGCGGCGCGCACCACCCTGGTATTCCAGCCGACCTGGGGAATGGCCAGCGCCAGCACCGGCAACACCAGCATGTCGGGGCTCGCGGGGAAGCCGGACCGATCGGTGAGGGTGACCGCGGGCAACCAGCCGAGGACGAGCGCGAACACCAGAATCAACAGCGTCGCGACCACGAACTCCGGCACCGCCGCGGCGATGGTCGTCGCGGGCTGCAACGACCGAAGCACGCTCCGGCGCACCGCGACCAGGCCGCGCGGAACCAGCCTGGCGGGCAACGTGAATGGCGCGATGGTGTGGCGCCCCGCCCACCAAGCACCGAGCAGCAGCGACGCGACCGCGGTCACCGTCAGTGCGAGGCCGCCGAGCAGCAGTGTCGGCGGGAATTTGGCGGCGAGCAGTTCATTGATCGAGCGTCCGCGCGCGGTGTCGCCGAAATCGCCGGTGAGCACGCCACTGATCCAGCGCCAGAAGCGTTCAGGCAGTGGACGATCCAGGCCGAGCTCGCGTTCCTTCGCCGCGATCTGATCCGGGGTCGCGTCCCGGCCGAGCACCGCCCGTGCCGTGCTGCCTGGCAGCAGGTCGACGACGACGAAGACTGTCGCCAGCAGGGCGACCAGGAGGACGATGCGCCGAAACAGGGCACGGGCGAAGGGGATCACTCCGCCAACCACGCTCGTTCCAGCTGCACCCTGGCGAAGCCGCCGAGCGTGGGCAGGTCGTGCACCTTGGCCGACGCGATATCGATGCCGTCGGCCATCCCCCACACCAGGTAGCCGCCGCGCTCGTGCTCGATCTGCTGCACTTCGCGACAGGCTTGGGCGTACTCCGAATCGCTCTGCGCCGCCAATGCCTTCGCGGTGGCCGCGTCGAATGCGGCGTCCTTGAAGTCGGTTTCGTTGCGGTTCGATCCGCTGGTCAGCAACTTGGACGCGAAGAAGAGCGTGGAATCGTTGGTGCCCCAGGAGACGGTGTAGAACGGCGCCTTCAACCAGGTCTGGTCGTAGAAGGCGTTCGACTCCTGGGTGAGCACGTCGAGGCGGATGCCGATCTCGGACAGCTGCGTCGCGATGACCTTCGCCGATTCGACCTCGCCTGGCGCCTCGGCCTTGGTCACCAGCGGATAACTGCGGCCGGTATCGAAATTGGCTTCGCGCAGTAGCGTTTTCGCCCGCTCGATATCGCGGGTGCGCTGCGCGATGGTCTTGTCGTACTGCGGATCCGCAGTGCCGAGAATGTCGTTGGCCACCGTGCCGTAGCCCGAATGCACCTGGTTCACCAGGGCTTTGCGATCGACACCGAGCCGGACGGCGGTCCGCACCTTGACATCGGCGAACGGGCCGTCCGAGGTCCGCATCGCGACGCCGAGCATGGTGTCGTCGGCCCGGCGCACCACCTGCAGGTCGCCGCGCCCCTCGGCGGTCCGTCCCGCGATCGCGCCGACATTGGAGGCGAGGTCGATCTGCCCGCCGAGCACCGCGTTGCCCAGCGCGGTCACGCTGTCGAACATGGTGATCTCGATCGCGTCGAGCAGCGGCGCCGGACCGTGCCAGCGCTCGTTGCGCACCAGCCGTGCGTTGCCACCCTGGTACGACTCGAGCCGAAACGGCCCGGTGCCAATGGCTTTGGTGAAGTCCGTGGTGTCCTTCTTGACGGTGAACGTCATCAACCGCAGCAGCAACGGCAGCTGAGTGTTCGGCTCCGGCACCGTGAACACCACCCGGTTCGGCCCGTCCGCGCTGATGTCCTCCGCGGCCACCGGCATTTTCGACGCGCCTGCGACCGTGCGCAGCCTGCGCATCGACCACACCACATCGTCGGAGGTCACCGGCGTTCCGTCGTGGAAGGTCGCGCCGTCGGCGAGGGTGAAGGTCCACCGCCGCCGCGCCGGGTCCGGTTCCCATCGAGTCGCCAAGCGCGGCGCGACATTCGGGTCGCGGCCAGGCACGGTGAGGGCGTCGTACACCAGCGAGGCGAGCAGGAAGTCGCTGTCGTTGCTGAGGTTGGCGTGCGGGTCGCGTTCGATCCGCGCCGGGGTGCCGAGCGCGCCGACCCGTAGCGTGCCGCCCCGCCGCGCGGGACCCGAAGATTCAGTCCCCGTCGAACACCCAGCAATCAGCAGGATCGCTCCGACACCGACGCTCGATTGCAGCAGCTGCCGCCGACTCAAACCCATTGTGCTGCCTTCTTCCTGGACGAACACCCTGCGCGCGAGGCAGGAGGACCGCGATCAGGACAGGCTAGCCTAATGGGTTGCGCGGCACGCCGGGGCCGACCGCGCCAAACTTGGATACAGTTATACGTTTCTGCTATTTTCCAGCAGTGAGATTAGGTAAGCCTTGCTTAATCAATCAATGCACGCTAGCTTCGCAGATCGACGTCACTCCTGCTCTTTTCGAACGATGCGAAGAAGGGACTCCCTCGGTGAAAGGCGTTCTCTCGGAACGTAAGACGCTTCACCCGCAGGATATCGAACGTCGCGAGCTCCCCGACGCCGCCGGGCGTGCGGTGCGCGAACTCGCACGAGAGATATCTACCACACTCGACGCAACGCCGCACGACCCGGCCACACTGGCCGCCACCCTGACCGATTCCGCCCTGATCGCCCAGATCGACACCAGGGTCGGCGAATTGCCCGCCGACGTCCGCCGCGCCATGCGCCCGCCCGCCACCGCGGCAGGCGCGACGATCGTGAGCAGGCTGCCGCTGACCGACGACGAATTCGGCCCGACCCCGCCGAGCTGGCGCGAGGCCGCCGAGTGGAGCGGCACCGCGGCGCGGCGCGCGAACTCGCTGGAACTGGACATCGCCATGATGCTGCTCGCCCGCAGCGCCGGTGAGCCGTTCGGCTGGCAGGGCCAACAGGGCGGCCGCCTGGTCAACAACATCCTGCCCTCCCCCGGCCACGAGCACGAACAGTCGGGCGCCAGCAGCAAAACCCTGCTCAGCCCACACAGCGAGGACGCATTCCACCCGGCCCGCGCCAACCTGCTGATGCTCGGCTGCCTGCGCAACCCCGACTCGGTCGGCACCACGGTGTCCTCGGTGCGCCGGGTACAGCTCACCGCCGACCAGCGGCGCCTGCTCAGCACGCCGACCCTGCCGATTCTGCCCGACGTCTCGTACGGCACTGGGCACGAACGGTATTCGGCCCCGCCGCTGCCGACGCTGTGGACCGCGGCAGGACCGGACGAGACCACGCTGCGCTACGACCCGGCCTACACCCCGCTCGACGATGCCGACTCCGCGTTCTGTGCCGCCTACGCCACCCTCGCCGCCGAGCTGGAGCGGGTCTGCGTGACCGCCGCGCTTACACCGGGTGAAGTACTGCTTGTCGACAATGACGTGGCGGTGCACGGTCGAGTACCGTTCACCGCACGCTATGACGGCACCGACCGCTGGCTGAAGCGGGTGAACATCCGCCTGCCTGAACGACCGCGGCGGGCCGAAGAGGCCGACGAGAATGGTTATGGGCAACGGATCGTCGCCCCGTTCCGCGCGGCAAGTACCACCGCGTTCGCGTCCGGCGGCGTCGAGCCTGCCCGAGCGGACGGACACCGGGAGCAGACGCCGGTGGCGATAGAGCGGGACACAGCACATGATCGAGGATCCGTTGAACACTCGTGACCGAAGCACACCGCTGCGGGTATTGAGCCGCAGCGACCTGGCAGGCGTGCCGATTACGCCCGCCGACGTCGTGCGCGCGGTGGAGGACGCGTATGTGGCGTTCGCCGCGGGCGATTCGGATAATCCGCGCAAGCTCAGCGTGGCCAATCCGGACGGCTCGTCGGTGTCCTACGCCATGCTCGGACGCGATGGCAGGCGCCGGGTGGTGGCGATGAAGACCTCGTACAAATTCGATCCGGGCCACGACCGCGCCACCAAGCGCTACTACACCACCATCACGTTGTACGACGACAGCACCGGCGCGCCGATCGCGATGATGGACTGCTCGCGGGTCGGCGCACTGCGCACCCCTGCGGTGTCGGCGCTGCTCGTCCGCGAGACGGCCCGCAGGGGCGCCGAGAGCGTGCTGCTGATCGGCACCGGAACCCAGGGCCGAAACGCGTTGCCGCACTTGCTCGCCGCGAATCCGCAGCTGCGCAAGCTGATGCTGTACGGAACCCACCCGGAGGGGTTGGCCGCGGTGCACAGCCAGCTCGCCGAGTACTACCCGCACATGCTGCTGGAAACGGTCGAAGATCCGAAGGCCGCCGCGGCCGCCGCCGACGTGGTGCTGGCGACCGCGGGGCCAGGCACCGAGGTCGCGCTCGAATCCACCGATCTCGCACCGGGTGCCACGGCGGTGCTTGTCGGCTACGGGCTCGCGCCGTCGACCCTGGTCGACGCCGACCGCGTCATCGCGACCAGCGCCGAGCAGATGGCGTTGACCGGCACCGACATGGTCGGTCCGGACGGGACACTGCGCCGCGTCGACGCCGAACTGCCGCAGATCCTCACGCGCAGGGCGGTCGCACGGCGCTCGGACGACGAACGCATCTTCGTCTACAACAGCGGGCTCGTGCTCACCGACATCGCCGTGGCGCACGCGCTCGCGGAGCGGGCCATCGCGGAGGGCCGCGGCACGGAGGTGCCGCTGTGGGACTAGAAGTCGGAGCGGTCGGGGCGGCGCGCAGTGCCATCAGCGCCGTCCCGCTGCCCGCACGCCTCGACGCGTGGGAGCGTCAGGCGATCGACGATCCGAACCTGCTCGGCGACATCGCCTTTGCGCTCGGTCGGCCGTTCCATGTGTTGTATCCGCCACGCGTCGGTCGCACTGTCGACGAGTTCCGTGCCGCCTTCGCACAGGCCGGGATCGACGGGGTCGTCTACTACGGCAAGAAGGCGAACAAATCACCCGCCGTGGCCAGGGCCTGCGCGGAAAGCGGTGCCGGTGTCGACGTTTCGAGCACCGGCGAACTGACGGCCGCGCTGGCGGCGGGGATCCGTGGCGCCGAGCTGATGGTGACCGGGCCCGCGAAATCGGACGACCTGCTCTGGCTCGCCACTCGACACGGCGGGCTGATCGCGGTGGACGACCTCGGCGAGCTCGAACGGCTTGCCGCACTCGGTGTCTCGAGCCGGGTCATGCTCCGCGTCCTGCCCACCGCATCGGCCAGCCGATTCGGGATGACCGACGGCGACATCGACCGAGCGCTGGCCTTCCTCGCCGGTGCCGACTCGATCCGGCTGGAGGGCTTCAGCTTTCATCTGTCCGGCTACGACGCGGTGGCGCGAGCCGAGTTGGCCGTCGAGCTGATCGACCGCTGCCTGCACGCACGGACACTCGGACTGCCTGCCGACACCATATCGGTCGGCGGCGGATTCGGCGTCGACTATGTCGAGCCGGGCGCGTGGGCCGAGTTCACCGCGCACGTCGACCGACGGTGGTTCCACTCCGGCAAGTCGTTCGAGTCCTACTACCCCTATCACTTCCCCGTGCCAGGTCCGGCCATGCTCAGCGCCGTTCTCGCGCACGACGGCCTCGCACAGCGGTTGCGCGACAACGGCATCCGGCTCGCGATCGAGCCGGGGCGCGCGCTGCTCGCGCACGCCGGGTTCACCGTCTTCCGCGTGCAGGGCAGCAAGACCAGGCACGTGCACGGCGAGCCGTACCAGCTGCTCACCGTCGACGGAACGAGCCTGAGCCTGTCCGAGCAGTGGTTCGAGAGCGAGTACCTGCCCGACCCGCTGCTCTGGCCCGCCGGGCCCGGCGACACCACGCCGACCTGCGTCGGCGCCGCCACCTGTCTCGACTCCGACATGCTCAGCTGGCGGCGCATCCCGCTACCCCGCGCCGCCGCGGTCGGCGATCTGCTGATCTATCCGAATACCGCCGGATACCAAATGGATTCGAACGAATCCGCCTTCCACGACCTGCCGATCCCGCCCAAGGTGCTGCTGCACCCGGCACCTGCGCGCACCAACCCCGGCTCGGCCGACTGTCACCCCCCAGGCAATCGGCTGCGCTGGACGCTCGACGGCTGAACCCACACACCATCCCGACCCGAACGAGGAGATATCCATGCCGCTCGTCACGCGCGTGACGGATCTGATCGGCCGCACGCCGCTGTTCGAACTCGCGGCCACCACCACCGGCACCCGGCTGCTACTCAAGCTGGAACCGTTCAATCCGACCGGGGCGGCGAAGATCAGGATGGCGCGCGAGATGGTGCTCGATGCCGAGCGGCGCGGTTTGCTGACAAGTGGCGGGCATATCATCGAGTCCACATCCGGGAACACCGGACTCGGTCTCGCGGTAGTAGCTGCCGAACGTGGGTATCGCTTTACCGCAGTGGTCGATCATCACGCATGTAAGGACAAGCTGCGCGCGATGCGAGCAATGGGTGCGGAATTGGTGTTCGTCGCCGACGACGGCGACGACAACCTCGCCACCTCGGCACGGGAGGACCTGGCCGAGGCGATGGCGGCCGCGCGGCCGGACGCGTATTTCACCGAGCAGCACAACAACGACACGAACGCGGTCGGCTACTATGCGGTCGCCGAAGAATTGCTGGAAGACGTGGAGCGGGTCGACATCCTGCTGTCCTCGGTCGGCACCGGCGGTTCGCTGTTCGGCACCGCGACCCGGCTGCGCCAGCTCGGCTGCCCGGCCTACGTGATCGGTGTCGAGCCGGTCGGCTCGATCGCCTTCGGCGGCGAGGGCGGCCCGTACTGGCAGTCCGGCACCGGAACCCCGCCCGGCGCGACCATCGGCACCGCCGTGGACTATTCGCTGCTCGACGAGGGTGTCAAGGTCTCGGATGTGGCGGCCTTCGCGACCGCCCGCGCGGTCGCGAAGGAGCTCGGCCTGATGATCGGCGGGTCGGCGGGCGGCTCGGTGCACGCCGCCCTCAGCAGGCTCGAGGAATTCCCGGCAGGCTCGACCATTGTCACCATCGTCTGCGACGGCGGCGAAAAGTACCTGGACACGGTCTTCGACGACGACTGGATGCGCGAGCGCGACCTGCTCGATCCCGCCGCCGAAGACGACGTGCGGGCAATGCTGCACCGCTATGTGCCCGCAGGCCGCCGCAGTGAGCTCGCGGAGGCCCGGTGAACCTATCGGACTACCGGGCCGACGGCCGTCGGCTCACCGCACTCGCCACCCCGATTGCGATGACCCAGCTGGCGCAGATCGCGGTGTCCACCACCAACATCGTGCTGATGGGCACGCTCGGCGTGCAGCAGGTAGCCGCGGGCGGACTCGCGATCGCGCTGTTCAACCAGATCCGCACCATGTGTGTCGGGCTGATCACCGCGAGCGGCAATCAGATTGCCACCGCGGTGAGTTCGGCGGGCAAGCGCGGCGAGTCGCCGGATCGCGAGATCAAGGACGTGCTCCGGTCGAGCTTCCTGATCGCGACCGTGGCCGGAATCCTCGGCGGCGCAGTGCTTATCGGACTCGGCTGGTCGTTGCAGTGGCTCGGGCAGGATGCCGGGGTGCTTGCCGATGCGCGACCGCTGATGATGGCGCTCGCGCCAGGCTTGTTGCCGTGCTTGTGGTTCCAGGTATTGCGCCAGTACACCGTCGGCATGCAGCGGCCCCAGGCCCTGCTGTGGGTCACCCTCGGGTCGGTGGTGCTGAACCTCGTGCTCGCGCTCGGATTCATCCACGGACGGGCAGGCCTGCCCGCGCTCGGCCTCACCGGCATCGGCGTCGCGACCTCGCTGGTCTTCCTGATCACCTTCGGGGTGTTCTTGGCGATGGTGCGCCGCGACGCGAAACTCGGTGCGACGCTACCCCTTCGACCGTGGCCGGTGCGGAAATCGACGGTGCTCGCCGAGCTGCGCCTCGGCGGGCCGATCGCCCTCACCTACGGCTCGGAGGCGGGCATGTTCTCGGTGCTCGCCCTCGTCATGGGCAGCATCGGCCCGGCGGCGCTGGCGGCGCACAACGTGGTCTATCAGATCATCTACATCGTCTTCCAGGTCGCGATCGGGTTGTCGCACGGTGCGTCGATCCTGGTGAGCCACGCCGTCACGCGCGACGAGTACTCGCACGCGCGGGCGCTGGCGTGGCTCGCGCTGCGCCATGTCGCCGTGGTCGCCGCGCTCACCGGCGCGGTCTACCTGATCGCGCCGGATCTCGTGCTGCGGCCCTTCCTGAATTCGGAGGACACCAGCACCATTCAGATCGCGCACACCCTGTTGTTCGTCGGCATCGTGCTGCAGTTCTTCGACGCCGCACAGAACATCGGCACCGGATTGCTGCGCGGGCTCAAGGAAACCAACGCAGGCTTCCGCCTGTCCCTCATCGGATATTGGGGCGTCGGCCTTCCCGTCGCCCTGCTGCTCGCCTTCCCTATCGGGCTCGGCGCCGCAGGTGTCTGGTGGGGCCTGACCGCAGGCTTGGCTACCACCGCCACCCTTATGCTCCGTCGCTACTTCGCGCTGCTGGACGCCAGGGAGCGCGACCGGCCGCAGCTCATCCCCGAAGCACCGGAATCGTTGAGCAGCCCAAGCTGATCGAGCCTTGTGCGCACCACGGTGCGCACAAGGCTCGTGGGGCAACAGCTCAGATATTGACGCCGTAGTCGCGGGCGATGCCGGCGAGGCCGGAGGCATAGCCCTGGCCGATCGCGCGGAACTTCCATTCGTTGTTGTGCCGGTAGAGCTCACCGAAGACCATCGCGGTCTCGGTGGAGGCGTCTTCGGTCAGGTCGTAGCGGGCCAGCTCCACTCCGGTGGCCGCGTCGACGACGCGGATGAACGCGTTGCGGATCTGCCCGAACGACTGGCTGCGGGCGTCGGCGTCGTGGATGGACACCGGGAAGAAGATGTTGGTGATGGTGGGCGGGGTGGCGATCAGGTCGACGTTGATCACTTCGTCGTCGCCCTCGCCTGCGCCGGTCAGGTTGTCGCCGGTGTGCTCGATCGAGCCCTCGGGCGAACGCAGGTTGTTGTAGAAGATGAAATGCTGGTCCGACAACACCTTCAGATTCGGACCGGTGGCCAACGCACTCGCGTCGAGATCGTAGTCGGCACCCGTGGTGGTGCGCACGTCCCAGCCGAGACCGACCGCCACCTTACTGAGGTTGGCTGCCTGCTTCGACAGCGAAACATTTCCGCCTTTGGCCAATGTGACGCTCATGGCTCGCACACCCTTTCACGCGGCCCGTTCGCGCCGCCTTCGATTCCGATTATCGTCGCGGATCCGCAGAACCGTTCTGCCGGTTCAATTCTGGTTCTCGGCCCACACCCGCAGCGTAGTCACCCTGCCCTCGAGCGCATGGAGTTCGCTCGCGTCGAGCACGGTGCGCTGGATACCCTTGTCCACCGCGAACGCGGACTGGCGGTGGTCGTCGATCGCCTCGACATCGATGCGCACCGCGACATAGTCGGCGGCGCCGGGCATCTCCTCGGCGACAACCCGCGCGACGCCACGCGCGCACAGCGCGACATTGCCGCCACCCAGAATGAGCAACGCCACCTGTGGCCGCGCCCGCAGCCTGGCCAGCGACCCGCGATCGAACTTGAGACTGAGCAGAATGCGTCGATCGCCCGCGCGCACCGGCCAGGACACCGGGATGGCGTGCGGGGCCGGATCGGTCGTGACCAACACAGCGATCGTCTCCAGCGGCCATTCCGGCAACACGTCCAACTCGGGGTGATCGGCATGATCTGTCGAGTGGTCTTGACGTTGCGCGGGGCTTGCTCCGGGGGCCATCTTCGTCACCTCATGGATCGTCGCGCACGGCGGGCTGTGCCGCGCTCGACTCCAGTCTAAAGTGCTGGGCCACTTGTCCGCTGGCGCTGTCCCCCAACTGCAAACTGCTCTCAGCGGAACTATCAGGCCGAGGTGAGGGTAGGCATACGCAACTCCGACGCCCATTCGCGCGCCATGTCTTTCGGCCGAATTTCCGTCGACGCGTCGTGCCGCGCGTGCACGCCGAACTGGGTTGCGCCCCGCTCCGCGAGCTTCTCCGCGGCGATCTCGCCGCCCCGATTGAAGGTGTCTCCGTAGATGCTGTCGCCGAGACCGAAGACTGCGAAATGCAGACCGGTCAGATCTGGCGCTGCGGCATCGAGTGCGTCGAAGAAGGGCTCGGCACCGGTCGGCAGTTCGCCGTCGCCGTAGGTGGAGCACACGATGAGGAGGACGTCGCGCACATCGAGATCTTCGACGGCGAATTCGGCCATGTCGTAGACCGACACGTCGTGCGACGCGAGCACGTCGGCGATGCTGTCTGCGACGGTCTCGGCCGTGCCCAACTCGGATCCGAACAGAATGACGACGCGCACAGCGGTACGCTCCCTTCCTTCCAAGCGGTCAACATTGGTGAGGCTACCCTAACTACTGCGGCAGCGGTGCGCTACTCTTCGTCGTTTTCGACGGCCGGACATGATGACGATCACCCCACCGAACGGCCGCCGACCTCGGACCGAGCACCTGGCTCGGCACGAACTGCGGCTGTTCCCAGCAGGACTCGCCGACACCGCGCCGCAAGGACAGCGCGAGAGGCAGCGGAACGGCAGCGGGTGAGACGGAGTGTCCCGATTGACGAAATGTCACCGTGGATGCATCATTCGTACAGCTCCCATTGTTGTCTGGGACATCTTTCTTCCCGCCGGCCGATGACTGTCCGGCCCAGCGTGCTGTCTCCCGTGCGCACGCTCGGTCGTCTCACCGCGCACGGATCCAGCACTTCCCTGCAACGCGTCTGCGTTCTGCCGTGAGTGAGGTGAAAACGAAATGGTTTACCGCTCGTCTGGATACCGCGCGATCAATTCGTTCCTGCGCTACGGCATCGTCCCCCATTTCTGAATCCGACCGCGCTGGGCGCGGTGGTCTGCCTGCCGACGTCACGACGTCGGCGGTGACACCGCTCGGCTCCGGCGCGGTGCCTAGGAGTTGGGACCCAATGGTGCACGGACGAAGGTGGAGTACAGCTGATGATGGACATGGGAGCTCTGAACCCGGGGGCAGTAGACATGGTGACCCGCCCGGTGGCGGGAAATCTGGCGGTATCGGCCGCGATGAGCGCGGATCTCGGCTATCTGCGCTCCGAACTGGCGGCGGCGGAGGTGCCGTTCCTGCTGGTCCGCGATCGCGGGCAGCGACTGGTGCTCGCCGCCGACGCGGCGCATCAGCAGATGGTGCGCCGGGTGACGGCGGCCGCGGTGGCCGCCGGATTCGCGTGCGATGAGGTGCAGCACAACGTTTTCCGGCTCGGACGCGACAACGATCCGGCCCACCACGTCGATCTGGAACTGTGGCAGTACCACGGCGACACGGTCGAATGCCCGCGCCCGAACGCGTTGACCCGCACCATGTTCGACCTCGCGGATGTCGAACAGACCCAGGTGCTGCTGTTCGATCGCGCGTGGCCGACCCTGGTCGACATGTTCGCGGCCCAGGCCACCGACGTGAACTTCGACATCGACCTGGTGTTCTCCTGGGTGGACGGCTCGGACCCGGAGTTCCGGGCCCGGCGCGCAGGCATGCTCGCGCAGGTCGTCGTCGGCGAGGGTGACGACGCCGACGCCAGGATCCGGCAGATCGACGAGCTCAAATACGCACTGCGGTCGGTGTACAAGAACGCGCCGTGGATCCGGCGGATCTTCATCGCCACCGACTCCGCGACGCCGGACTGGCTCGCCGACCATCCCAAGGTGACGATCGTCCGTGCGCTGGAACACTTTTCGGACACCAGCGGGCTGCCGACGTTCAATTCCCATGCGGTGGAATGCCAGTTGCAGCACATCGAAGGGCTCAGCGAGCACTTCCTGTACTCCAACGACGACATGTTCTTCGCCAGGCCGGTGCGTCCGTCGATGTTCTTCACCGCGGGCGGGGTGAGCCGGTTCATCGAGGCGGACACCAGGATCGGGCCAGGCCGGAACAACGAGCGCCGCAGCGGCTTCGAGAACGCCGCGCGGGTGAATCGGGAACTGCTGGCCGAGCGGTTCGGGCACCTCATCACCAGGCATCTCGAACACACGCCGGTCCCGTTGCGCCGCAGCGTCTTACTGGAGATGGAGGAGGAGTTCGCCGCCGATTTCGCACGGACACGGACCAGCAGGTTCCGGGCCGCCACCGATATCTCGGTGACCAACTCGCTCTATCACTACTACGCGCTGCTCACCGGGCGCGCGGTGCCGCAGGAGAAGGCGAAGATGCGCTATGTCGACACGACGAGCCGTAAGGGGCTCGCGCTGCTCGACGGGATCGCGCGGCGGCGCAAGTTCCACTTCTTCTGCCTGAACGACGGGAGTTTCCCGGAGATCTCCGAGGCCGAGCGCGTCCGGGCGGTGTCGGAGTTCCTGTCGAACTACTTCCCCGATCCGGCTCCGTGGGAGCAGCTCAGCGCACCGCCTCGTCATCCGATTCCGGAGTCGTCGCCCGGCGCTGCATGACATGCGGGATGCGGGCGGCGGGCGGGATCACGATCCCCTCCTCCGCCAGCGTCCGGCGCGCCTGCTCGGCGGTCGACGGCGAGCCGACGGTCGGGCCTCGGTCGATCGGGACCACCGAATGCACCACGGTGTCCGGGTAGATGTGCACGTAGTTGAAGGCTTGGGCGCCGTCGCGGCCGCGCAAGCCGCCTTGTTCGACGCCGAGGTCCTGGCTGTAGCAGGTCGCCGAGGCCACCGAGACCGGGATGCCTGCGAAGGTCGCGCTGGTCGAGAAGTGCAGATGGCCTGCCAGGATGGCGCGGACGTCGCTGCCGTCGAGCACGTCGGCGAGCCTGCGCTGGTCCCGCAGTTCGACCGTGACGGCAAGGTCGAGCACGCACGGCACCGGCGGGTGGTGCATGGCGAGGATGGTGCCGAACGGGGCGGGTTCGGCGAGCACCGAGCGCAGCCACGCGAGCTGCTCGTCGGAGATCTCGCCGTAGTGGTGGCCGGGCACCGAGGTGTCGAGGGCGATGATGCGCAGCCCGTCGATCAGGTGTACCCGGTCCAGCGGGGCGGTCGAGGAGCGCTCGCCGAGCAGCCTGCGGCGCAGGATGCCGCGGTCGTCGTGGTTTCCGGCGACCCACACAATGGGCGCTGGCAAACTTCTCGCGAACGGCTCGATCAGCTTCTTGAGCTTGTCGTATGCGCCGGGCTCACCCTTGTCGGTGAGGTCGCCGGTGAACACGATCGCCGTCGGCGTGATCCGGCTGGCCGCAGCCTGCTCGAGCAGCTGACATAATCGCTGGTCGGCATCGACGTCGCCATATAAATCGCCGTCGCCGGCGATTAGATGTGTGTCACTGAAGTGGAACAACACATGATCCGGTCGCGGGTACTCCGCGACTCTGCTGATGTGCACCGGACCGAACGTCCTCCCCGGCGGTTTGCCCGCCATTGGCTTCGGGTTCCACCGCCAGGATAGCGAAGGCCTACCGACAGGTTTCCCGTCAGACGGTGACAACATGCTTGCGAGAAGGTGAGGTTTCCGTGTCGATGCGGGACACGTGTGCGAGTATCGCGGTCCGCACCAGCTCTCGGAATCCGCACCCGTTCTCGGGATCCGCACCCGCTGTGGGCGCCCGGAAGGGGGCGAATCCCCGGAAACAGTGCGGATTCGTGGCGGGAGTGCAGGATCAGGAGGAGTGGCGGCGGCCAAGGGCGTCGGCGGCGCGGAGGGCGTCGAGGGTGATGTCGGCGTCCACCTCGAAGGGTTCGTTGTGGATGGTTTCGCCGGGCGCGGTGGCGCGGGTTGCGATGGCGGCGAGGGTGGTGTGGGCGGGATCGGGGAGGCCGAGGGCGGCGAGGGTGGTCGGGAGGCCGACCTCGGTGCAGAAGTCGAGCACCGTGTTGATCTCGGCCGCAGGGGCGCCTTCGAGCACCAATTGGGTCAGGACGCCGAAGGCGACCTTTTCGCCGTGCAGGAACGGGTGGGTCTGCGGTGCGGCGGTGAGGCCGTTGTGGATGGCGTGCGCGGCGGCCAGGCCGGAGGATTCGAAGCCGAGGCCGGAGAGCAACGTGTTGGCTTCGACGATGCGTTCCAGGGCGGGGGTGACGGCGCGCTCGCGGACCGCGGCCAGCGCTTGCGGGCCGTCGGCCAGGAGGGTGTGGTAGCAGAGCTCGGCCAGCGCGGTGGCGCTGCGGGTGGATGCGCCGCCGCGCATGTTCCTGACGTGTGCCTTCGTGCACGTGCGGGCCTCGAACCAGGTGGCGAGGGCGTCGCCCATACCGGCGGCGAGCAGTCGGGGTGGGGCCTGGACGATCGCGGAGGTGTCGACGAGGACCAGGGCCGGATTGCGCCGGACCAGTTGATAGGCGTCTACTTCGCCTGCGGCGGTGTAGATCACGGAAAGCGCGCTGCACGGCGCGTCGCTGGATGCGGTGGTCGGGCAGCTGATCATCGGGAGATCGAGGTCGTCGGCGACCGCGCGGGCCGCGTCGAGGACCTTGCCGCCGCCCGCGCCGAGCACGGCCGTGCACCCGCTGTCCTGCACCGCCGCGATGATGGCGGCAATCTCCGCCCTGGTGCACTCGCCACCCGAACTATGCACGGAATAGGCGATTTTCGCGTCGGTGAGCGACCGCTCCCAGACCTCGCCCAGCAAGCGTTGCGCGCTACCGCCCGCAACGATCTGCACCGGACCGTCGAGCCCGAGCCGCTTCATCTCCGCCCCGAGCTGCTCGGTCGCGTTCCGCCCCTGCACGTAATGACCCGGTGAAGAAAACACGCTCAGCATCCGACACCTCCCGATCTCGGCCCGCCGCAAGCCATGTCGCCTCCGCGCACAGCACCGCCACCGGCCACCGACGTTCCTACCGACACAAACGTACCCATCCGGTCGCTCGTGGCGGCAGCGACGCGGCAGTGGCGCGCAGAACCGCGCAGTATCGATAGCCAGACCCACAGGTGCGGTCAGCTGATCGTCAGGCGGCAGGAGTCCAGTACTTGCGCCAATCGTCGGCGGCCAGCGGAAGGCGGGCGCCACGGTCGGCCTCGGCGGCGTCTTCGGCGGCGCGGATGGTGGCGGCGAAGGAAAGGGCGGCTTTGCGGAGGCGCTCTTCGGCGCTGTCGGGGGCGCCGAGGTGGACGACGCGGAGATCGGTGGGGATCAGGTCATCCGGGAGGCCCGCCCTGGTGCTGCGGTCGCGGATCTTCTCGGCGAGGGCGAGCGCGGGTTGGGCCATGGCGATGCCGTCGAGGCAGGAGCGGCGCGACTTTTCCGCGGATTTGCTTTCCTCCCAAGCACTTTCCTGGGCGGCGATCTTCTCCGCGAGGGTGGTGCCAGCGGCAAACCGGTCGTCGCGCAGGATGGGACTGCGGTTGACGAGCTTCTCGACCAGGGCGGCGGCCACCTCATCGACGGTGAATTCGCCTGCGGCCTGGGCGATTCGGGAGTGGAAGAGGACCTGGAGCAGCAAATCGCCGAGTTCTTCCTTGATGACATCGATATCGTTGTGCTGGATGGCGTCGAGGAGTTCGTAGGTCTCCTCGAGCAGGTAGGGGCGCAGCGAGTCGTGGGTTTGGGTCACTTCCCAGCCGCCGAAGTGCCAGAGGCGATCCATCACCTCGACCGCCCCGGTCAAACCCGCCGCCACCACGGCGGTATCGGAGGGCGGCTCGTCCGCGTCGCGTCGAGTCGCCTGGCTGGCGGCGTGCCGAGCGGCCCTGAGGACAGCCTCGTCGCGGTTACCACTCATCGTGCACCTCGCTGGCGCTCGGCTCCGGCATCAGCGCCGGGGCAGCTGTCTTCGTTGGTCGCGCACTACGCTCACCCATGCCCGCACCCGCAGGCCGTTGACGTCGCTCGCGCACTCATCGGGCCGCCGAAACCTCGGTCGCGGCGGTGAGATCGACTGCGCCCTGCGCCTTTCCGTCCAACGCGAGCAGCAGGTCGGCGACGAACTGCAGCAGCACGACGTCGCGCACCCGGTCCGCGCCGACGCTGTCCTCGACCCGTGGCAACGGCAGCGAGATGACGCCGCTGGCGGCGCGGTACCCCGCACTCGGGTAGATGCGCTTGAGGCGCAGCTGCTTGGAGTCGGGCAGGTGCAACGGCGACACCTTGAGTGTGGTTCCGGTGACCGCGATTTCGGTGACCTCGTATTCGCGGGCGAGCAGCCGCAGCTTCGCGACCGAGACCAGTCGGCCGACCTCGATCGGCAGTGGCCCGTACCGGTCGACGAGCTCCTCGACCACCGAGGCCAGGGTCGAATCGTCTTGGGCGGAGGCGAGTTTGCGGTACGCCTCCAGCCGGAGCCGATCGCTGGCGATGTAGTCGGGCGGGATGTGCGCGTCGACCGGCAGATCGATGCGCACCTCCTTCGGCTCCTCGGTGGTGATCGGCCTGCCGTCGGCGGCCGCGCGATACGCCTCGACCGCCTCGCCGACCAACCGGACGTAGAGATCGAAACCGACGCCGGCGACGTGGCCGGACTGCTCGGCGCCGAGCACGTTACCGGCGCCACGGATTTCGAGGTCCTTCATCGCCACCGCCATGCCTGCGCCGAGATCGGAGTTCTGCGCGATGGTGGCCAGCCGGTCGTAGGCGGTCTCGGTGAGCGGCTTTTCCGGCGGGTAGAGGAAGTAGGCGTAGCCACGTTCCCTGCTGCGCCCGACCCGCCCGCGCAGCTGGTGCAGCTGCGAAAGACCAAGCGCGTCAGCACGTTCCACGACCAGGGTGTTCGCGTTGGAGATGTCGAGGCCGGTCTCGATGATGGTGGTGCAGACGAGCACGTCGAATTCGCGCTCCCAGAAGCCTTCCACGGTGGATTCGAGGGTGTCCTCGTTCATCTGGCCGTGCGCGACGGCGATCCGCGCCTCCGGAACCAGGTCGCGAATCCGCTTGGCCGCCTTGTCGATCGAGGACACCCGGTTGTGCACGTAGAAGATCTGGCCGTCGCGCAGCAGCTCACGCCGGATGGCGGCGGTGACCTGCTTGTCGTTGTAGGCGCCGACGTAGGTGAGCACCGGGTGCCGCTCCTCGGGCGGGGTGAGGATGGTCGACATCTCGCGGATGCCTGCCAGGCTCATCTCCAGGGTGCGCGGGATCGGCGTCGCGGACATGGTCAGCACGTCGACGTGGGTGCGCAGCGCCTTGATGTGTTCCTTGTGCTCGACGCCGAAGCGCTGCTCCTCGTCGACAACGACGAGACCGAGGTCCTTCCAGCGCACCCCGGTCTGCAACAGCCGGTGCGTGCCGACCACGATGTCGACGCTGCCGTCGGCCATCCCCTCCAGCACCTGCCTGGCATCGGCCGGGTCGGTGAACCGGGACAGGCCCTTCACGGTGATCGGGAAGCCTGCGACGCGTTCGGTGAAGGTCTGCAGATGTTGTTGCGCGAGCAGGGTTGTCGGCACCAGCACGACGACCTGCTTGCCGTCCTGCACCGCCTTGAACGCGGCGCGCACCGCGATCTCGGTCTTGCCGTAGCCGACGTCGCCACACACCACCCGGTCCATCGGCACCGGCTTCTCCATGTCCGACTTGACCTCGGCGATGGCGGTCATCTGATCGACGGTCTCGGTGAACGCGAACGCGTCCTCCATCTCTTGCTGCCACGGCGTGTCCGGACCGAAGGCATGGCCTGGCGCCGCCTGGCGCGCGGCGTACAGCTGCACCAGTTCGCCCGCGATCTCGCGGACGGCCTTGCGCGCCTTGCGTTTCGTGTTGGCCCAGTCGGAGCCGCCGAGCTTGGACAGGCTCGGCATCTCGCCGCCGACATAGCGGGACAGCTGATCGAGCGACTCCATCGGCACGAAAAGCCGGTCGCCTGGCTGACCACGCTTGCCCGGCGCGTATTCGATGACGAGGTATTCCCGGCGCGCGCCGCCGACGGTGCGCTCGATCATCTCGACGAAGCGCCCGATGCCGTGCTGGTCGTGCACCACCATGTCGCCCGCGTTCAACGCGAGCGGGTCGACCTGGTTGCGACGTTTGGCGGGCAGCCGCTTGCCCTCGCCCGGCGCGGTGACCCGGTTGCCGGTGAGATCGGATTCGGCGACAATCACCAGCCCGGCGTCGTCGAACACCAGTCCGTCGTGCAGCGAACCGCACAGCACGCCGACGACACCGTTGGCCGGTTCGGCCCCGGTCTCCAGCGCGGCGGCCGGCACCTCGGCGTCGGCCAGTCGTTCCAGAACGCGTTGTGCCGTACCGTGTCCGGCGACGACGACCACGGCGCGACCGCCGGTGGCCACGTGCGCGCGCAGCGAGGCGAAGATCGTCGCGACCAGCTCATCGGAACCGCGCGCGGTCGGCCCGGCCAGCACCGGGAGCACCACCTCGGTGGCGGCGCCCGAGGTGAGCGGGCTCAGCGTCCACCACGGCAGGCCCTGCTGGTTCGCGCTCTCGTGCACGGCGGGCAGCGCTCGATAGCCCGACGCGGCCAGATCGAGGCCGTGCGCGCCGAGCGGTGCCGCGGCCCCGAACGACGCGGCGGTCCAGGATGCTTCCAGGAACTCCTCACCGGTGCGCACCAGATCGGCAGCGCGCGTACGGATCTTCTCCGGATCGCACAGCAGCACATGGGTTTCCTCGGGCAGCACCTCGGTGAGCAGGCGCAGCTCGCCGGGCTGCAACACCGGAAGCAGCGCCTCCATGCCGTCCACCGGAACGCCGTTGGCCAGCTTCTCCAGCATCTCGACCAGGGCGGCATCGGCCGCGTTGTCGAGCGCGACCTCGGCGGCGCGCTCGCGCACGGCGGCGGTGAGCAGCAGCTCGCGACACGGCGGCGCGACAACCACCTCGACCGACACCTCGCTCAGCGAGCGCTGATCGGCGACGGCGAACGGCCGCAATTCGGTGACCTCGTCACCCCAGAACTCCACGCGCACCGGATGATCGGCGGTCGGCGGGAACAGGTCGAGGATGCCGCCGCGCACCGCGAACTCGCCGCGCTTGCCGACCATGTCGACCCGGGTGTAGGCGAATTCGACCAGCCGCGTGAGCAATTCGTCGAAGTCGAACTCGGCGCCGACGCGAAGCACGACCGGCTCGATGTCGCCGAGCCCGCCGGCCATCGGCTGCATCAGCGAGCGCACGGTGGTCACGACCACCCGTAGCGGCTCGGGAAACACCGGGTCCTCGGGGTGCGCCAGCCTGCGCAGGACTTCGAGTCTGCGACCGACCGTGTCCGCGCCCGGCGACAACCGTTCGTGCGGCAGCGTTTCCCAGGACGGGAACTGCGCGACCGCCGCGCCGAGTATCTCCTCCAACTCGACGGTCAGATCGTCCGCTTCCCTGCCCGTCGCGGTGACCACGACGAGCGGCTGCTTCGCGGCGATCGTCGCGGCAACGAACGGCCGCACCGCGGACGGTCCGACCAGCTCGACCGACGTCTTCCCGACCAGGTCGGCGACGGTCCGCAAGGCGGCGTCGGCACCGGCGACCGCCGCCAGTCCCACCAGCGGTGGACGAAGGGTCGACATGAACAACTCCTGAGCTCAAGCGGCTGATTCGAGCGGCAGGCCGAGTCTAGTTCGTGCCGCCGACAACCCGAGCTTGGGCTGTACCGACTGCTACGGCACGTAGCGGCGTAATCGGCGGGCGGCGAACTCGCGGAAGTAGGCGAGCTTCTCCTCGGGAACGATCGAGGGCAGCAGGAAGTACCAGACGCGTTCCATCCTGGTCGCCATCTGATCGATCGACTCGGTGCCGACGGCGATGATGTGCACGCCCGCGGTCATCTCCTGCAGCAGCATGCCGATCACGTCGGCATCCAGCTCCGGCTGCAAATCGCCCTGGGCGATGGCTCTTTCGGAGAGAACGCGGTAGGTGTCGCCCCAGGTCTTCGCGATGTTGTCGCCTTGGGCGCCGCGATAGTCACCGATCTGGTGGGTCAGCTTGAGCATCGCACCGACCATCGGATCGTTCATCGATAGATCGGCCACCACATAGGTGATTCCGATACACGCTTCCAGCGCAGGCACTCGAGGGTCGAAGAAGCCCTGACACGAGCTGACCAACCGCTCGTTGCCCTGGTCGACGACCGCGCGCGCCAGCTCTTCCTTCGAACCGAAGTGAAAGTACAAGGCGCCCTTGGTCACATTGGACTGCGCGATGATCTCGCTCAGACTCGCGTTCGCGTAACCCAAGCGCAGAAAGACATCGGCAGCGCCCGCAAGAACGGAGTCGCGGGTGATCTCCGCGCGCGCTTGCCTAGCCATCAGATCCGCCTGTCATCCTAAAAACCAGCCATCCTGAAGTAGACCGACATCACGAAGTAGACCGACTTACCGCCCGAACAGCACCCAAAGGATGGGTGAACCGTACCATCAGGTGCCCGTCCGGCAGCCAATTCGAGCATTCGACCGGACCCACTTCGCAATTCGCTGGTTAACACGCTGAGTCACTCCCCCGTACCGGCGCGCCACTCCGAGCTGAGTTGCGGGTCGGCTTCCAGATGACTCAGCCCGTTCCAGCACAGATTCACCAAATGGGCCGCGACAACCTCTTTCGACGGTTTGCGCTCGTCCAACCACCAGGTGGCCGCGGTCGCCACCTGCCCGACCAACGCCTGGGCGTAGAGCGTGGTGAGGCTGGTGTCGAAGCCGCGGCGCTCGAAATCCCCGGCAAGGATGTGCGCTACCTGGTTCGTTGCCTCGTTGAGCAGGCTCGAGTAGCGCCCCTCCGCGGCGGCGGCAGGCTGATCGCGGACCAGAATTCGGAACCCGTCGGTCCGTTCCTCGATGTAGGTCAGCAGCGCGAGCGCAACCTGTTCGAGCCGAATCCTGGAGCGATTCTGGGTGAGCGAGGACACGATCATGTCGAGCAACATCGACATCTCGCGGTCGACCACGACCGCGTACAACCCCTCTTTGCCGCCGAAGTGTTCGTACACCACAGGTTTGGAGACCTGGGCCCGCTGGGCAATCTCTTCGATCGAGGTGGCGTCATAGCCACGCTCGGCGAACAGCGCGCGACCGATCTCGATCAGCTGCTGCCGTCGCTGCGTCCCGGTCATCCGCGGACGGGAAACCCGGGCCGGTTCACTCGCTGACAACGCCCTCCCGCCTCCCTTCGCTGGACCATCCGGTCCCCTAACTGTTCCAGACACCCGGTCAGAACGCCCCGTCAACCCCGGGCGAGCCGTCAAACATCTCCGAACCGCATCCAGTGAGCACGCAAAACACAGTTCGCCACCCCGAGTTCCCACTCGAACTTCTCTGTTCTCCTTGTCTCTATCTCTTCGCAACCCGACAACAGATCTCGCACGAACATGGGTAACTCACCGGGCACGGGCTAACTCACCGAGCACCTCACCGCCGGTCGCCAACGTCACAGTCGCGGCACCCGAATCTGGCCAAAAACCGCGGAGAGGCGGAACAGAATCGCGGAGAAGCGGGACTATGTGCGAGGATCTGTCCCGTGCCGTTTGGCGCAGCGGCGGGTGATCCCGATCCGCCGGTGTGGCAATCCGCCGTGGTGTAATGGCAGCACCTCTGATTTTGGTTCAGATAGTTCAGGTTCGAGTCCTGGCGGCGGAGCTCGGCAGCACGATGACTATCGTTGGCCCGCACATCTGCGCCCAGCACAGTAGAGCCCCAGACGATGACAGGCAGCCGAGGGAGATCCATGCCACAGCAGACCGCCGTCGTCGTTCTCGCAGCAGGTGCCGGGACACGAATGCGGTCGAAGACCCCCAAGGTGCTGCATTCGCTGGCCGGCCGGAGCATGCTCGCGCACGCGCTGCATGCGGCAAACGAGATCGACCCCGCCTATCTGATCACCGTGATCGGGCACGACCGGGAACAGGTCGGCGCCGCGGCCAACGCGGTCGCCACCGACCTCGGCCGTGAGATCACCCCCGCCATCCAGGAGGAGCAGCTCGGCACCGGTCACGCGGTGCAGTGCGCGCTTGCCGCCTTGCCGGTCGGCTTCACCGGCGATCTGCTCGTCACCTCCGCCGATGTGCCGCTGCTCGACGGGCACACCCTGTCCGCGCTGCTCGACGAACACCGCAGCTACTCCGAACGTTCCGCGGTCACCGTGCTGACCTTCGTGCCCGACGACCCGAACGGCTACGGCCGGATCATCAGGGACGCCGAGGGGCACGTGGTCGAGATTGTCGAGCACGCCGACGCCACACCTGCCCAGGCGGCGATCACCGAGGTCAACTCGGGTGTGTACGCGTTCGACGCGGCCGTGCTGCGCACCATGATCAGCCGACTGTCCACGGCAAACGCCCAGCACGAGCTATATCTGACCGACGTGCTGCGGCTGGCCCGCGAGGCCGGACACCCGGTGCACGGCGCAAGGCTCGTCGATGCCGCCAAGGTCACCGGCGTCAACGACCGGGTCCAGTTGGCCAATGCGACGAACACGCTCAACCGCTACATCCTGGAACGGCACATGCGCGCGGGCGTCACCATCATCGACCCGGCGTCCACTTGGGTGGACGCGAGCGTGCGGATCAGCAGGGACGCCGTGATCCGCCCCGGCGTTCAGTTGCTCGGCGACACCGTGATCGGCGAGGACGCCGAGATCGGGCCGGACAGCACGCTGACCGACGTGGTCGTCGGCGACGGCGCGAAGGTGGTGCGCACGCACGGCGAGGGCGCGATGATCGGGCCTGGCGCGAGCATCGGCCCCTACAGCTACCTGCGGCCGGGCACCATTGTCGGCAACTCCGGCAAGCTCGGCGCCTTCGTCGAAACGAAGAATGCCTCGATCGGCGCGCACTCCAAAGTGCCGCATCTGACCTATGTCGGCGACGCGACCATCGGCGAGTACAGCAACATCGGCGCTTCGAGTGTTTTCGTGAATTACGACGGGGTGGCCAAACACCACACCACCGTCGGCTCGCATGTGCGCACCGGCAGCGACACCATGTTCGTCGCACCTGTCACGGTGGGTGACGGTGCGTATACGGCGGCGGGTACTGTACTGCGCAGAAGCGTTCCGCCGGGAGCGCTCGCGATTACCGGCGGTCCGCAGAAGAACATTGAGGGCTGGGTGCAGCGACACCGTCCAGGGACGGCCGCGGCGCGCGCGGCGGCGGAAGCCATCGCGGCCAAGGAATTGTCGGGGCAGGCAATCGAGCAAAAGGATGGCAAACAGTAGTGACCGCGTCATGGATCGACAACCAGAAGAACCTGATGCTCTTCTCGGGACGCGCTCATCCTGAGCTGGCCGAGCAGGTAGCCAAGGAACTCGACGTCCACGTCACGCCGCAGACCGCGCGCGATTTCGCCAACGGCGAGATCTTCGTCCGGTTCGAGGAGTCGGTCCGCGGCTCCGATGCGTTCGTGCTGCAGAGTTTCCCCGCGCCGCTGAACCAGTGGTTGATGGAGCAGCTCATCATGATCGACGCGCTCAAGCGCGGTTCGGCGAAGCGGATCACCGCCGTGCTGCCGTTCTACCCGTACGCCCGCCAGGACAAGAAGCACCGCGGCCGCGAGCCGATCTCGGCCCGCCTGGTCGCCGACCTGCTCAAGACCGCTGGTGCGGATCGCATCATCACCGTCGACCTGCACACCGACCAGATCCAGGGCTTCTTCGACGGCCCCGTCGATCACATGCACGCGCAGCTGCAGCTCGCCGAGTACGTCCGCACCAACTACTCCCTCCACAACATCACCGTGGTGTCCCCCGACTCCGGCCGTGTGCGCGTCGCCGAGAAGTGGGCCGACTCGCTCGGCGGTTCGCCGCTGGCGTTCATCCACAAGACCCGTGATCCGCTGGTGCCCAACCAGGTCAAGTCGAACCGCGTTGTCGGTGAGGTCGAGGGCCGCACCTGCATCCTGATCGACGACATGATCGACACCGGTGGCACCATCGCCGGCGCCGTCAAGGTGCTCAAAGACGCGGGTGCGGGCGATGTCGTCATCGCCGCAACGCACGGTGTGCTGAGCGACCCGGCCGCGGAGCGGCTCGCCTCCTGCGGCGCCAAGGAGGTCGTGGTCACCAACACGCTGCCGATCACCGAAGAGAAGAAGTTCCCGCAGCTGACGGTGCTGTCGATCGCGCCGCTGCTGGCCCGCACCATCCGCGAGGTCTTCGAAAACGGTTCGGTCACCGGCCTTTTCAACGGCAACGCGTAGGAACGCTCCCCCGCCTCTCCGGGATTTCTGGCCAGACCTAGGTGCCGCAACAGTCGCGTTGGCGTCCGGCGGTGAGATAGTGGGGACGCTAGCCCGTACCCGGTGAGTTACCCATGTGCTCACGAAATCAGAGATTGCGTAGAAAGGCCGCCCAGACTTTGGTCAGGGCGGCCTTTCGCTTGCGCGGGGTCCGTTAGTTGTGGCGGTGCGCGGGGATACTGAGGGTATGGACCGTGAACCGTTGGACACTGACCTAGGCGACGACGAGCAGGCCGACGAGATCCGCGCGTATCAGCGCAACGTCGAGGATCCGCCGGATGACCTGCGGATTCGGTATCACGAGAACGACGATGACGGCAGGCTCGGGATCGGCGACGAGCTGGCCCAGGAGTGGACGGCGCGCGGTCAGCGCGCCGAGGACGCGGAAGACGACGAGCGGCCCGCCGAAGTGGCGGCCATGGACATCGTCGACGATTCGGATCTTTGAGCCGCGCCGCCTAGCGCAATCCGCTATCACCGCTCGCGCGGCGTGGTACGCATAACGGGAGCATTCGGACATTGTTCGTCCGTTGGCGACCCGGGGACGACGCGAATGCGGGGCTGCACAGAGGTAGCGACCCGACGATCCGAGGGAGGGCGCGATGAGTACGCCGCACGATCCGAAGTCCACCGGCGGTGCACCGGAACCTGCGGACGCGGAGTCCGCGGCATCGTCGGGCGCTTCCCTGCGCAAGGAACCCGCTGCGCCACCGTCTGGCGCGGCACCTTCCCTCTCGAAAGATGCTGGTGCGGCCCAGTCTTCGAGTCAGTCCGATACCCCGCCGCCCGCGCAGGCCGGTGCATGGTGGGAGCCGTCCGATGCACCCGTCGGGCCGCTGGGCGGGACCGCCTCGGATTCCGGATCATCTGCAGGCAACCAGCCGGGCGTGCATCCTCCGGGTAGCCAACAGCAGTGGGGCACACCGCAACCCGCGCCACCCGGCGGCCAGCAGTGGGGCGCGCAACAGCAGTCCCCGTACCCGCCCTACCCCGGCGGCAGCCAGCCGCAGGACGCGACCAGCCCACCGCAGTATCCGCAGGGCGGAATCTACAACTATCCCGGCTACGGCGAGCCGCAAAGCCCGCCCCCAGGCCAATACGGGGCGTACCCGCAACAGCCCTACCAGCCGTACGCCAACCCGCCCCACCCGTCCGGTTCCCAGGTGTACTCGATCATCGGACTCGTCTGCGGCATCATCGCGGTCCTGTTCTGCCCCATCCTGTTCGGCCCCGCAGGCATCATTCTCGGCGTCATCGGCCACCGAAAGGGCGAACCACTCGGCAAATGGGCCGCGATCGTCTCAGGCGTCTGCATGGTCCTAGGCCTCATCGTCGGGTTCCTCATCTTCAACGGCGACCTGACCACGTAGCGATGTCTAATTAAACTAGACATTTCAAGCGTAGAATGTCTACATGAATGCAACATCGCAACATGCGCCGATCTACGCGATACCAGCGCTGACCAGCGAAGATGAAGTTGTGCTCGGTGAGATCCACCAGATGCGCAAAGAGTTGCGTCACATGCTGCGAACCCCGAAACGCTGGGAGGGCGGGCTGCGACGATCGGCCTTGGCCAAAGCCATCCAAGGGTCCAACAGCATCGAGGGCTACAACGTCGAAGAAGACGACGCAGCGGCAGCTATCGACGGAGACGAACCGCTCAGTGCCGACCAGCAGACCTTTCTCGAGATCCAGGGCTACCAACGGGCGTTGGATTATGTCCTGGCCGTAGGTGATGACAAGCAGACGACATTCTCGGCGGCAGAGTTGCGGGCCATGCATTTCATGCTCTTGCAACACGAGCCCGCGAAATCGCCTGGGCGATACCGGCAAGGGCCCATCTATGTGCATGACGCCAAGACGGACTCGACCGTGTACGAGGGTCCAGACTTCCAAGCCGTGCCTGCATTGATGGAATCGCTGGTGGAATCACTGCAGGAAAACGCAGGCCACGATCCACTCGTCCGGTCGGCGATGGCACATCTGAACTTGGTGATGATTCACCCATTCCGCGACGGAAACGGGCGCATGGCAAGGGCGTTGGCCACGCTGGTGCTGACCAGATCGGATATCGGCGAGCCGACCTTTTCCAGCATCGAGGAGTGGCTCGGAGCCAATACCGAGGACTACTACGCCGCCCTGGCGTTGACCGGCCGAGGTCATTGGGCGCCGCGTGCTGACGCACAGCTCTGGATATCGTTCAATCTGCGGGCACACCACATGCAGGCACAGACCGTGGCGCAGCGCATCGTCGAGGCGAACCGCACCTGGATCGGCCTCGACCAACTGACGGCGGACAACGCGCTGCCCGAACGGACCGTCGACATCATGTTCGACGCGGTACTCGGCTATCGGATCCGTCGGTCCGGGTACATAAAGCGGACCGGTATCGAGGGACATACGGCTACGCGAGACCTGGCGCAGCTGGCGGACTCAGGCGTTCTTGCGCCGCATGGCACCGGGCGCGGGCGCTTCTATACCGCCGGACAACCGTTGGTGGAATTGCGTACGAAGGTCCGATCCGAGCGAAGTCCACTCCGCGATCCCTACCCGTGGATGCGCCCGAAGCTGGCAGAACCAAGGGACAGTGGCCAAGCACGGTGACCTATCGACACTCGATCACTACGTAGCCCGCAACTCGATCAGCGGCGGCCGGAACAACCGGCGGTCCGAGGGAGTCGTAGCGTTGTCACCATGACCGGATTCAGTGGGTTCCCACTCGCGGGCCTGGATTTCTATGAGGACTTGGAAGCGGACAACTCGAAGGCGTTTTGGAATGCGCACAAGGAGGTCTATGAGTCTGCGGTGCGGGGGCCGATGGTTGCGTTGACCGCTGGGTTGGAGTCGGAGTTTGGTCCGGCCAAGATCTTTCGGCCCTATCGTGACGTGCGGTTCTCCAAGGACAAGGTGCCGTACAAGACGGCGCAGGGGGCCGTGGTGCGCGCGGCGGAAGGGGTCGGCTGGTATGTGCAGATCGGGGCGGCTGGGCTGTTCATCGGCGGCGGATTCTATCAGGGTTCGCCCGCGCAGATCGCGCAGTTGCGCGCCACCATCGCCGACGAGGTGCGCGGGCCTGAGCTCGAGGCCATCCTCGCCAAGCTCACCAAGGCGGGCTACACCATCGACGGGGAGAAGCTGAAGACCAAGCCCAAGGGCTATGAGGCCGACCATCCGCGGATCGACCTGCTTCGGCACAAATCCCTGCGCTGCGGCAAGGAGATCGGTGCCCCGGCGTGGCTCGATACGCCGCGGACGGCCAAGGAAGTGCGTGCCGCCTGGGAGACGATGCGACCGCTGATCGAATGGCTGGCCGCCGTGGTCAGCGGTTCCGGGGCACTGGGCGCCAGCCGCTAGCGGCCCCAAGCCCCCGGAATGGGCTTCGACACCGGTCAACCGCACGGGCGGGCGTCGTCCAGCCGCCGCGGTTATGCTCCCCTGGATCCGAGAGCTCGAGAGAAAGGCGTCGTCGTGTTGGGGGTGGGCCAGACATTCGCCGACTATCTGATCGAAGACGTGCTCGGCCAAGGTGGGATGGGCACCGTCTATCGGGCCAGGCATCCACGCCTCCCGCGATTGGTCGCGCTCAAGTTGCTGCACCGCGCGGTGTCCCAGGACGAGGAACTGCGGCGGCGTTTCGTGCAGGAAGCCAATGTGGTCGCCCGCCTGGAGCATCCGGGCGTCGTCGGCATCTATGACCGCGGCACCCACGACGGGCATCTGTGGATCTCCATGCAGTACATCGCGGGCACCGACGCGGCTCGCCTCGAGCAGCGCGCGGCGCCGCCGGGGCATATCGTGCAGATCATCGCCGAGACGGCCGACGCCCTCGATTACGCGCACAGCCAGGGCGTTTTGCACCGCGACATCAAACCGGCGAATATCCTGCTCGCCCCGTCACATTCCGGTCGCGCACCACGGGCCGTGCTCACCGACTTCGGCATCGCCCGACTACTCGAGTCCGATACGAAGCTGACCGCCACCGGAACCTTCACCGCCACGCTCGCCTACGCCTCACCCGAACAACTCTCCGGCGAGCCGATCGATCACCGCGCCGACCAATATTCGCTCGCCTGCACGCTGTACACCCTGCTGGCTGGGCAAACACCGTTCCCGTCGACCAACCCTGGCCAGATCATCACCGGTCATCTCGCGAAGCCGGTGCCCCGGCTCAGCGAAAGCCGACCTGATCTGCCGCCACCGCTCGACGATGTAATCGCCCGCGCGATGGCCAAGCAGCGTCAGGACAGGTTCGCCACCTGCCGTGAATTCGCCGCAGCCGCGACGTCAGCCCTGCACGGCCAACGCGTCGCGCTCGGCGCTCGGCTCGCACCTACGGCATTGAACTCTCGACCGGCTCCGGGCTCGCCGACACCGCAGCCCGCTCCAGCACGGCGGGCCGCCCCGCCCGCACAACCGGATCCGACGCGGCGCGACGGCTCGCCCCTATCCACCGCGCAACCCGGCCCGGCGCAGCGCGGCGGTTCGCCCGTAGCTACCGCACAACCGGATCCGGCGCAGCGCGGCGGCTCGTCTTTGCCTACCGCACAACCAGATCCGGCACAGCGCGGCGGCTCGCCCCTATCCACCGCACAACCAGATCCGACGCGGCGCGACAGCTCGTCTGTGTCCGGCGCACAACCGGATCCGACCAGGCGCGGCGGCTCGTCCGTTTCTACCGCACAACCGGATCCGGCACAGCGCGGCGGCCCGTCCTACCCACCCATGCGGCCGGTCACGACGCGGCCACCTTCGGGCCGCGCTGCCCGAACCGGCGCCTTCCTCGCCGCGATCCTCAGCCTGTTTGCCGCGTATCGCGCCGTCACCGCGCTACGCGAGATCGCAACCTGGCGTAGGTATTACGGATCGTTCGACCTCACCAGTGAACTGGTCTTCATCGCGGTGATCGCCGCCGCCCTGGCGCTGCTGCTGTTCTGCGGATCCGTCGCGCTGTTCGCCCGACGACCCGTCGGCAGGCTCGCCATCGCTGCCAGCACCGGCATCCTGTCACTGGCTGCCCTCGGAGCTACGGCTCGGCATATCGTCGATTTCGGCCTGCACGACCAGGATTACTACGCCTTCTATGCCGCGGTGCTGATCCTCTCGCTGATCACCTTCGCGATCGTGGTCTCACCCGCCACCGCCCGCTGGCTCGCCCAGCGCCGCTCCGGCCGCCGATAACCACCGGCTCGGAGAGACGTGCCGCGCGGACCGGTCGGGCACGATTATGATCCCCGGGCATAGGGGAGTCGAGAGGAAGGCGTTCTCGTGTTGGGGGTGGGCCAGACATTCGCCGAGTATCTGATCGAAGACGTGCTCGGCCAGGGCGGAATGGGCACCGTCTATCGAGCCAGGCATCCGCGTCTGCCCCGACTGGTTGCGCTGAAACTACTGCACCGCGCGGTGTCTCAGGACGAAGAGCTGCGGCGGCGCTTCATCCGAGAGGCCAATGTCGTTGCCCGCCTGGAACATCCAGGGATAGTCGGAATATACGATCGCGGCACCCACGACGGCCACCTGTGGATCTCCATGCAGTACATCGCAGGCACCGACGCGACGCGCCTCGACCACCACTCGACATCGCCAGCCCACGTCGTGCAGATCATCGCCGACACCGCCGACGCCCTCGACTACGCACACAGCCAGGGCGTACTGCACCGCGACATCAAACCAGCCAACATCCTGCTCGCCCCATCACATTCCGGACGCGCACCACGGGCCGTGCTCACCGACTTCGGCATCGCCCGACTACTCGAATCCGACACCAAACTCACCGCCACCGGAACCTTCACCGCCACCCTCGCCTACGCCTCACCCGAACAACTCTCCGGCGAACCGATCGATCACCGCGCCGACCAATATTCGCTCGCCTGCACGCTGTACACCCTGCTGGCGGGACAAACACCGTTCCCATCGACCAACCCCGGCCAGATCATCACCGGACATCTCACCAAACCCGTCCCACGCCTGAGCGAAAGTCGACCCGACCTACCGCCACCACTCGACGACGTCATCGCCCGCGCGATGGCCAAACAACGTCAGGACAGGTTCACCACCTGTAGCGAATTCGCCGCAGCCGCAACAGCAGCCCTGCACGGCCAGTCCGCGCTCGGCGCTCGATCGGCACCGACGGTACTCAACTCGCCACCAGCGCCGAGCCCGCCGCAGGCACCCGATCCGTGGCGTCGTGTCTCCCCGACCCTGCACAACCCACAGCCAGATCGCCACACCGGCGAATCGATGTACCTGGAACCGATGTCCCCGGTCTCACTGGCCCCTTCGCTGCCGCCAAGGGGCCGTGGCGCGAAATTCGCTGCCGTCCTTTCGCTGATACTCGGCTTGATCGCCGTGATCCCTACCGTAACTGCAGTTTTCGGGCTGATAGTCGGGCATGGTCAGGCCTTCGACGACACCGTCGGGTTGATCGCGGGCGGGTTGATTTCAGGGTCGCTCGCGGTGCTACTCATCGGCGGGTCCATTGCCCTGTTGGCCCGAAAGCGCCTCGGACGGTGGGCAGTCGCGCTCGGTTCCGGAATCGTCTCGTTCGGTGCGGTTGCCCTTGTCGCCCAAGGCCTGGTCAGCGCTGACCAGGCCATCCTGGCGATCGCCACCCCGGTGGCGCTGGTGTCCCTGACCGTGCTGTGGAATATGTTCTCGCCCTCGACAATCCGCTGGCTAGAACACGGTCGTTCCGCACGCAGGTAGCTACTCAGCTACGCGCCGCGAGGACGAGAGCGAATCGGTCGTCGGGGTCGGTCCACACCTGCTCGGTCTCGAAGCCTGCGGCGGCCAGCTCCGCGGCCAGGCCGTCGACCCGGAATTTGGCCGAGATCTCGGTGCGCAGCTGCTCGCCGCGGGCGAATTGCACGGTGAGATCCAGGTCGCGCACCGAAACGGTCATGTCTTCGGTGGCCGCCAACCGCATTTCGATCCATTCGTGCTCCGCGTCCCACAGCGCGATGTGCTCGAACTTCTCCGGCGCGAAGTCGGCGTCGAGGCGGGAGTTCAACACGTGCAGCACATTTCGGTTGAACTCGGCGGTGACGCCTGCCGCGTCGTCGTAGGCGGGGACCAGGACCGCCGGGTCGATGACCAGTCCTGCGCCGAGCAGCAGCTGCTCACCCGGTTCGAGCACGTCGTAGATGCTGCCGAGGAATTCGGCACGCTCGGCGGGAATCAGGTTGCCGATGGTGCCGCCGAGGAAGGCGATCATCCTGCGCCCGCCGCCGGGCAGGTTGTGCAGGGTATCGGTGAAGTCGCTGACCACACCGTGCACGGCGAGACCGGGGAACTCGGCCGCGATCTCGTCGGCCGCGGCGCGCAACGCCGAGGACGAGACATCCTGGGGCACATAGGTCTTCAACGGCCCCTCGGAGGTCAGTGCGGTGAGCAGCAGCCGCGTCTTGGCCGCGGAGCCCGCACCGAGCTCGACGAGCACCTCGGCCTGGGCGACCCTGGCGATCTCGCCGACCACCCGCTCCAGCAGTGCGCGTTCGGTGCGCGTCGGGTAGTACTCGGGGAGCTCGGTGATCTGCTCGAACAGCTCACTGCCGCGCGCGTCGTAGAACCACTTGGGCGGCAGCCACTTCGGATCCGCGGTGAGGCCGAGCCTGGCGTCCGCGCGCAGTGCCGAGGTGAGGTCGTCGTCGGATAGGTGGATCTCCAGCGTCGGTGCGGTCATAGCGATGGGCCTTTCGTGCCGTTGGTCAAGGGGTCGATGGTGAGCCGCCCGGGGCGGGCGGTCACCAGACTGCGGTCGGGAATCGACTGCCACTGCGGATCGTCGTCGTAGGGTTCGGAGGCGAGCACGGCAACGGTGTCGGTGACCAGGGCGGACAGCGAGTGGTACACCGTTGTCGCCCAGAGGGTTTCGCCGTCGCCGAGCAGGAGGTTCAGCCGCGCCGCCGGCGCGTGCCGGAGCACGGTGGAGGCCAGCAGGCCGAGGGCGGCCGCGGGCGATTCGAGGAAACCACCCGGCTCGACGCCTGCCAGCAACTGCCGCAACAACACCCAGAGCGTTGCGGCGTCGGTGGGCGCCTCCGCGTCGAGCAGCCGGATGGTCTCCAGCAGCCTGGTCGCGCCGGAATAGGTCGCGGCGGTGTCCAAGTCTGACGACACCGCGGACAGCACCGGTCGCCAGTTCGGCACCACCCCGTTGTGACTGAACGCCCAGCGGTCGGCGGTGAACGGCGCACACGCGGCCCGCTCGATCGGCATGCCGACGGTGGCGGACCGGATCGAGCCGAGCACTGCGGTCGAATGCAGTTGCGGCAGCACCTCTTCCACCGCGGGGTCGGTCCAGATCGGCGCGGCATTGCGGTAGCGGCTGGCTACCCCGTCCCGCCACCAGGCCACCCCGAACCCGTCGGCATTGATGGTGCCGCCGCCGCGCATGTCGTTCGGCGCCCACGCCTGGGTGCGCAGCGCATGTGTGCCGGCCGTGAGCAGGTCACCGACGCCGACGGCCGGGCCGAGGTACCCGAGATGCCTGCACATCAGCCCTCCCCCTCGACCAGATCCCTGGCGAGCCGGAAGCCGGCGAAGATCTGCCGCCGGATCGGGTGATCCCAGTTGCGGAAGGTGCTGCGGCAGGCGACCGGATCGGTGCCGAAGGAACCGCCGCGCAACACGCGATAGTCGCCGCCGAAGAAGACCTCGGAGTACTCCCGGTAGGGGAAGGCGCGGAAACCCGGGTACGGCTCGAAACCCGAAGCCGTCCACTCCCATACGTCGCCGATGAGCTGATGCACACCCGCAGGCGTCGCACCCGCCGGATAGGCGCCGACGTCGGCCGGTTCCAGGTGGCGCTGACCGAGATTCGCGGTGGTGTCGTCGGGTTCTGTTTCACCCCACGGGAATCGGCGCACCGCACCGGTGGCGGGGTCGTGCGTGGTGGCCTTCTCCCATTCGGCCTCGGTGGGTAGCCGCTTGCCCGCCCAGTTCGCGTAGGCCTCGGCTTCGAACCAGCAGACGTGCACCACCGGCTGATGGGGGCGCAGCGGGGTCAGCACGCCGAAGACTCGGCGCCACCAGTTGCCTGAGGAATCACGCTCCCAGAACTGCGGAGCGACCAGGCCTGCCTCCTGCCGATGCGCCCAGCCGTGGGTGGACCACAGCTCGGGGCGGTCGTAGCCACCGTCATCGAGGAAGGCCAGGTATTGCGCATTGGTCACCGGTGCGGCGTCGATCGCGAAGCCGGGCAACCGCACGCGGTGTGCGGTGCGCTCGTTGTCGAGCGCCCACGGGTCGGTGCTGGTGCCCATGGTGAATTCGCCTGCGGGAATGACGACTTCACCGGTGACGGGCGCGGCGACGGTCGGAACGGCGAGCCCGGTCAGCACCGGCGCGCCGGTGCGCAGCTGGTGGGTGGCCAGCATGGTCTCGTCGTGTTGCTGTTCGTGCTGGGCGATCATGCCGAAGGCGAAGCCGCCGTCGATCAGCGGCGATCCGCGTAACTCACTGCGGTCGAGCACATCCCAGACCTTGTCGCGCACGGTGCCGACGTAGCCACGTGCCTGGGTCGGGTCGAGCAGCGGCAGGGTCGGACGATTCGCGCGCGCATGCTTGAACGCGTCGTACAGCTCGTCGATGTCGGCACGGATCGGTTCCCGGCCGCCGACGTCGCGGACCAGCCACAGTTCTTCCTGATTGCCGATATGCGCGAGATCCCAGACCAGTGGGCTCATCAGCCGCGAATGCTGCGCGGTCAGTTCGGCTTCGTCCATGCCGTCGGTGAGGGTGAGGGTGCGCTGCCGCGCCCGCGTGAGCACGGCGGCGATCTGGTCGCGTAGGCGCTCGGTCGCGGAGTTGTCGGTGGCAGGCGAATGAATGGTCATGATAGGTCTCCGGTGGTTGTGCTTATCGGCTGCGGCCACGGCGCATCGTCCGATGCCAGGCCATGCCGAATCGGTGCGGCAGCATGCTGCTGATGTCCTCGGCCGAGGGGCCGACGACGGTGGTCGGCGCTGCGCCGACCGAGGCCTTTCACGAAGTGACTCCGGAACCGCCCGTCCCGTGCGCACCGGATTCCGCGGTGGGAATCCGGCCGTTGCGACATCGCTCGGCGGCGGCCTCGATCTCGCGTGCGGCGTCCGTGCCGCGTGCGTTGGCGGCGGCCAGGCTGAGCAGGTCCACGGCCACGGCACGAATGTCCAAGTCGGCGAGGCCGTATCGCGCGGCGTCGAGCCAGTGCCCGGCCAGCGGTGCGGCCAGCGCGGTCGCCTCGGCGATCACGGCACGGCTGGACAGCAGCGCGTCGAGGACATGGATGGGCACGGTCCAGCTGTCGCCGGGCTGGGCGTCGAGGTAGCGGACCTCCAGGTACCCGGACGCACGCACCGGCGGGAACAGCGTGGTCAGGTGATAGTCGAGATCATGGCGATCGGGCCTGCGGCCCACCTCGTCGTCGAGTGCGCCGGACAGCCAGTCCGCGAAGGTCGCCCCCGGCGGCGGCGACCAACTGAGGTCATGCCCCGCGCCGTTGCCGTTGGCGGGGCGCCCCTCGGTGTCGTCGGGTCTTCGGACGCACAGCAGCGGCACGTCGAGCGCCCACCGGCTGTAGCCGAGGATGGGATCCGGCCAATCCAGCAGCGGCGGGCGCGTCCTGGCATTGTCGAGCCGCAGCCAGGCCCGCATCCGCTGGGAGGCCCATGCGCCCGGCGGTGCGCTGTGCAGCACGGGCGAACAGGCGAAGGCGGCGAGCAGGGCCGGTCCCATGGCGTAGAGCGCGGTCCAGCGGGCGGTGACATCGGCGCGATCGGCGCCCGCATCGACGCTGACCTGGGTCGCGGCGGTGTTGCACATCATCAGCTTGCCGTAGGGGCCGATGCCGCCGAAGCTCTGTTCCATGGCGCGGTAGCGCGGCAGCTGGAGCAGGCGTTCGGGGTGGCGATCCGCGTCGGCGGCAGCGGAAACCATGCGGATGGATCGAGATTCGAGAAGGTCCCGCAAATAGCGGGCGTCGTCGCGGAGCGAGGAAGTCAGCTGCGCGGCATCAGCGAACGGTGCGCTGGATAGTTCGATTTGACCGCCGGGTTCGATGGTGACCCGGCTGCCCCCTGGCAACGCTAGCGCCGGAGAATCGGGGGCGATGGACCGTGGTGCGTGGGGTCCGAGGGCATCCGCCAGAGCAGTCAGCTGCGGACGCGGGGCGGCCGAGGGGCCTGACGCCGGACACTCACCCTGCACGGTGAGCCACTCGAGCTCGGCGCCGATCAGCGTGGGTGGGCCCTGCTTGAAGCAGACACCGCCGATATACGCCTCGGCGGCGGCCCGCGACCCTAGGTCTCCGTCGTGGATAACGCGACTGACCAGCTCTGAATGTTCCAGCGTGACCGCCATACCAACCTCCACCTGCTGTGCGAGCAACCGTGGCACCTGGTTGCCGTGGGTTCGTGTCCGCCGTGGTTCTTGTCCGCCGTTGTTCCGTTATCACCGTGTTGCCGTCCTGTGTCCGGCACACAGCGATTCATCCAGAGTAGCGAGACCGACCGACAAGAAATCGACAAGAAGTGATCTCGGCCGCCCCGATAGGGTCGGAACCATGCTGGATCAAGATCGTGTGCGAGCCGATACCCCAGGATGCGCGTCGGGTACCGACCCAGGACTGGTGTTCCTCGACAGCGCCGGTTCGTCGCTGCCTCCACAGGTGGTCCTCGACACCACCGTCAATCATCTGCGCCGGGAGGCCGAGGTCGGCGGCTACCGTGCCGCGAACGAACGCCTCGCCGATCTCGCCGCGGTGAAGACCTCGATCGGCACGCTGATCAACGCGGCGCCGACCAGTATCGCGCTGAGCGACAGCGCATCTCGGTCATGGACCGACTTCTTCTACTCGATCCCGCTTGCCGAGGGCGACCGCATCCTCATCTCCGAAGCCGACTACGCGAGCAACGCCATCGCGGCACTGCAGCGCGCCCGTGCCACCGGGGCCACGGTGGAGACGATCCCGAGCGACGGCAACGGACAGCTCGATCTCGACGCGTTGACCGCGCTGGTCGACGAACGGGTCAAGGTGGTGTCGGTGCTGCACGCACCAACCAACGGCGGCCTGGTGAACCCGGCCGCGGAGGCCACCCGTATCGCGCATTCGGTAGGTGCGCTGGTGTTGCTCGACGCCTGCCAGTCGACCGGGCAGCTCCCGATCGACGTTGCCGACCTCGACGTCGACGCGCTCTCGGCGACCGGACGCAAGTGGCTGCGTGGCCCGCGCGGCACCGGATTCCTTTACGTCCGGCCGGAATTGGCGGCAACGATGGAACCGCAGCGGCTCGATCTGCACAGCGCGGCATGGACCGGCCCCGACGAGTATCGGCTCGCACCGGATGCCGGTCGCTTCGAGTTCTGGGAGTGCGACGTGGCCGGGCGACTCGGGCTCGGCGCCGCCGTCGACTATCTGCTCGAGCTCGGCCCCGACAACGTCTACGCCGCCGTCGCCGCCCGTGCCGAGCACCTGCGCACACGCCTGCCGGAGATCGACGGGGTGACCGTGCGCGATCTCGGCGTCCGGCGCAGCGGCATCGTGTCGTTCACGGTGGCGGGCATCGACTCGATCGAGGTGCGCGATCGCCTTGCCGCACAAGACATCACGGTGACCGTGAGTCACGCGGGCTCGACCCTGCTCGACATGACATGGCGTGGACTCACCTCCGTGGTGCGCGCCTCGCCGCACTACTTCGTGAGCTTCGAGGAACTGGATCGTTTTGTCGCCGCGGTGGCCGCATTGCGTTGACCGCCAGGCCGACTCGGTCGCGCTACCGCGCCGTGGAACCGAATCCGTTCAGGCCAAGTGCAATTCGAGTTCGCGGTCGACCAGCGCGCGGATGTCGACCGATGGGCCGATCAGGTGCAGGCTGCGATTCGCGTAGAGCGTTGCGATGCCGTGCATGCTCGTCCACAGCGCGAACGCGCGGAACTCGGGATCGGGCACGCTTGGATGCGCCGCGGCGACCAGGCCCGCGAAGCGGCCGAACAGCGGCCGGGTGGTCGCACGCAGATTCTCGCCGGACCCCTCCAGCAGATCGTGCCGGAACATCAGGCCGAACATCTCCGGCCGCAGCCGGGCAAACTCGACGTACTCGATGCTCATGCGCGCCAAGCGATCCCGCGGGTCCGCCGCCTCGATCGCGGCGAACCGTTCGATCAGATCGGCGAACCCGCGCGCCGCGACGGCAGCGAGCAGCGCACGATGCGTCGGGAAGTGCCGCCGCGGCGCCCCATGGGAGACACCGGCGGCCCGCGTGATCGCGCGAAGTCCCAATTGCGCCGCGCCGACCTCTTCGAGTAGCTCGACGCCCACGTCGACCAGCCGCTCCCTGAGCGGTTCACGCTGATCCATGCAGATATTGTCTACGGCTGCCGTCCGAACTCCCCTCACTGGGTGTAGACACTGTCTACTCCGATGCGGTAGACAGTGTCTACACATTCACTCCGGGAGGTTTCACGTGTGGTACTGGCTCTTCAAGTATGTACTGGTCGGCCCAGCACTTCGGCTGCTCGGCAGGCCGGACATCGAAGGGCTCGACCAGGTTCCGCGTACCGGACCGGTGATCATCGCGGCCAACCATCTCGCGTTCATCGACTCGCTGTACCTGTGCCTGGTGCTGCCGCGGCGGGTCACCTTCCTGGCCAAGCAGGAGTACTTCACCGGCACCGGACTGCGCGGCCGCTGCCAGCGGTGGTTCTACACAGTGTCCGGCCAGGTGCCGGTCGACCGGACCGGCGGCAGCGCCGCGGCCGACGCACTCGCCGCAGCCACCCGGATTCTCGAATCCGGCGGCATCTGGGCCATCCATCCCGAGGGCACCCGCTCCCCGGACGGGCGCATCTACCGCGGCCGCACCGGCACCCTGCGCGTCGCGCTGGCGACCGGCGCCCCGTTGATCCCGGTCGCTATCTCCGGCACCGACCACGTCAATCCGCGCGGTAAACGACTGATGCGCTTCGGCAAGGTCCGCATCAGCTTCGGCGCCCCGCGCTACTACCTGCCCGTCGAGGCCGATGCTCGTGCCGTTGCCAGGACCGCAACCGATGAGCTCATGCGCGAGCTCGCCACCCGCACGGGCCGTCACTACGTCGACCATTACGCCGCCACTTTCCGCGGCTAGAAAAGGCGCATTCCGCCCGCTCCGTCCGGTATTCCGCGACACTCCAGCAAACCAAGACACGCGGGAAGGGGGTTAACGCCACGCCGGAATGGCGGGATAGTTGGTTGCAGGTCGGCAGGCGACCGACAGCAACGTGATGAGGGAGTCGACGTTGAGCAGGTTCACCGACGAGATGTATGCGACGGCGCAGGCGTCGACCCGGGGGCTGGTGACCGGCGAACCAGCTGCACCGCTGCGCCAGTCGTGGGGAGAAATCCATCGGATCGCGCGCAAGATGGCGGGCGGCCTTGCCGCGGCGGGCATCGGGCACGGTGATGCCGTCGGCGTGCTCGCGGGCATGCCGGTCGATATCGCGCCAGCCTGCCAGGCCATCTGGATGCGCGGCGCGTCGATCACCATGCTGCACCAGCCGACCCCGCGCACCGACCTGGTGGTCTGGGCCCGCGACACCGAGGCCGTGCTGACCATGATCGAGGCGCGCGCGGTGGTGCTCGGCGCCCCGTTCGAGGCGGCAGAGTCGTTGCTGCGCGAGCGCGGCATCACCGTGGTGCGCATCGACCAGCTGCGCGACGGCGCCGACACCGACCCGGTGCCGACCACCGAGGACGATATCGCCTTGCAGCAGTTGACCTCCGGATCGACCGGATCACCCAAGGCGGTGCGGATCACGCACGGCAACTTCTTCGTCAACGCGTACGCCATGTTCGACCGGGTGAAGTTCCAGCTCGACGACGACGTGATGATCAGCTGGCTGCCGCTGTTCCACGACATGGGCATGGTCGGATTCCTCAGCGTCCCCATGCAAATCGGCGCCGAGGTGGTGTGCGTGACGCCGCTGGACTTCCTGATGCGCCCGCTGCTGTGGGCCGACCTGATCGACAAGTATCGCGGCACCGTCACCGCCGCACCGAATTTCGCGTACTCGCTGCTGGCCCGCAGGTTGAAGCAGGCCGACGACGGCGCGTTCGACCTCAGCAGCGTCCGCTACATGTGGAACGGCGCCGAGCCGGTCGACCCGGACACGATGGAGACGCTTGCGCAGGCAGGCAAGCGCTTCGGGCTCAACCCGCTGGCGCTGACCCCGGTATATGGCATGGCCGAAACCACACTGGCCGTGTCGATCCCGGATCCAGGCCGGGGTCAGGTGCTCGACGTGATCGACGCCGACCTGCTCGACGCGCTCGGTAAGGCCGTTCCGGTACCCGACGAGCACGGGCACCCAGGCAACATCCGCAGGCTGCCGACGCTCGGCTATCTGGTCGACCATCTGGAGGGCCGGGTCGTCGACGCGGAGCGCCAGACATTACCGACCCGATCCGTCGGCCTCATCGAATTACGGGGCCCGGCGGTCACTTCCGGCTATGTCACGGTCGAAGGGTTCCGTCCGGCGCAGGACGCCGCAGGCTGGATCGACACCGGCGACATCGGGTACTTCACCGAGGAGGGCCTGATCGTGGTGTGCGGCCGGGTCAAGGACGTGATCATCATGGGCGGCCGCAACATCTACCCCACCGACATCGAACGCGCGGCCACCCGGGTGAAGGGGGTGCGGCCGGGCAACGCGGTGGCCGTGCGCCTGGACGCCGGGCAGAAGCGGGAAAGTTTCGCCGTGGTGGTGGAGAGCAACGACCATCAGAATCCCGAGGAGGTCAAGCGCATCGAGCGCGAGATCGTGCACGCGGTGTTCTCCGAGGTCGGCGCCAGGCCACGCACCGTCGCCATCCTCGGCCCCGGCGCACTCCCCAAGACCTCCTCAGGCAAGCTGCGCCGCGCGGCCACCGCCATCCACCTGCGCTGACGGACCGCGGCGATGAATTCGCGCCGCCGACATCGTCTGTACTGATATCCGAGAGAAGGAGATCAGTGATGCCCGAGCTCGAACCCGTTGCCGTCCTCAACCCGGAATTCAGCAGCGCAGGCGCCACCGCGCCCAGTTGGTCCTCGGTCGCCGAGGTGCTGTCCACCTCGGAGATGTTCTGGCTGTCCACCACTCGGCCCGACGGCAGGCCGCACGTGGCGCCGCTGCCCGCGATCTGGCACGACGGCAGCCTGCACTTCTGCACCGGCGGCAAGGAACAGAAGGCGGTGAACCTCGCGGCCGAGCCGCGGTGTGTGCTCAGCACCGGCACCAACACGATGAACGCGGGCCTGGACGTTGTGCTGGAGGGCACGGTAGCCCGCATCACCGATCCGGCGACGCTGCACGAGCTGTCCGCGCTGTGGAAAGCCAAGCTGGACTGGGACTTCGCCGTGGTCGACGGCGGTTTCAACGACGGAAGGGGCAACACAGCGCCGGTGTTCGCGATCGCCCCGGAGAAGGTGCTCGCCTTCGGCAAGGGCGAGCCGTTCAGCCAAACCCGTTACCAATTCAGCTGACTGGCCGACTCGACACCGAGAAACGATGCCTGCGTGGCGAATTCGCCACGCAGGCGCTCAATGCACCTGGTTCTGCGCGGTTTCCAGGCCGACGCGCAGCAGTAGTTCCACCGCGTCGGCGGCCTGCTCGACGATCACCGGCACCTCTTTGCGCTCCGGCGCCGCGAACGGCTTGAGCACATAGTCGGCGGGATCCTGCCGACCGGGCGGGCGGCCGATGCCGATCCTGGTCCGCAGATAGTCCTTCGTGGTGAGGGCGCTCGACACCGAGCGGAGCCCGTTGTGCCCGCCCTCGCCGCCGCCGCGCTTGAGCTTGATCTCGCCGAACGGCAGGTCGAGTTCGTCGTGCACGACGATCACCTCGGTCGGCGGCACCGAGAAGAACTTCGCGAGCGCGGCGACCGGGCGGCCGGACAGGTTCATGAAGGACCGCGGCTTGGCGATCAGCACCTGACGGCCGTCGAGCCGGGCCTGCAGCAGGTCGGCGCCGGACTTCTTGTGCACGGTAAAACGGCCGCCGACGCGCTCCGCGAGCACGTCGGCGACCAGAAACCCCACGTTGTGCCGGGTCCGCTCGTATTCGGCGCCTGGATTACCCAGTCCGACAACGAGCGCGGGCCCGGTGGATTCGGTCATCGAGATGAACCGATTCCGTAGTTCTTACTCGGCGCTCTCGGCGGCAGCCTCTTCCGCCTCGGCGGACGACTGCGGCGCGGCGATCACGTTGACGATCAGCGTCTCGGCGTCGATGTTCAGCGTGACGCCCTTCGGCAGCGGCAGCGAACCGGCGTTGATCTGGGTGCCGGCCTCGACGCCCTCGACCGAGACCTCGATGGACTCGGGGATGTTCATCGCGTCGGACTCGATGGAGATCGTGGTGACGTCCTGGGTGACCAGGGTGCCGGAGGCCGCGTCGCCGGTGATGATGATGTTGACGTCGGCGGTGACCTTCTCACCCTTCTTGATGATGAGCAGGTCGGCGTGCTCGATGTAGCGGCGAATCGGGTGCACCACAACGGATTTGGTCAGCGCGAGCTGCTTCTTGCCGTCGATGACGAGGTTGAGCACCGCGTTGGTGCCGTGCTCGCGCAGGATGGCGGAGAAGGCCTGGGCGTTGACCGACAGGTGCTGCGGGTCGGCCTGGTGGCCGTACAGGACGGCGGGAACGTTGCCGGCCCGACGGGTACGGCGGGCGGCACCCTTACCGAACTCGGTGCGGACGGCGGCTTCGAGAAGGTTGGCGTCGGACATGACTGGATCTACTCCCTACGGCTGTTCCGGGCTGTCAACAGTGCGCCAGGGACTGTTATCCGCCCTGGCTAGGTTGGTCTACTCGTCGGGCGAAGAACAAACGAGGACGGCCGGAAGCCGAGCCGCGTCGATCACGGTGAACGCAAATCTGGTCTGCGGTCACCCTCGCCGAGACAACCCGGACACTGTACCGCAAGGGTTATGCGCAGATGGAATCGGGTGGTCAGACTAGGTCGTGTCGCGGCCATATCGATCCAGTAGATTAGAGCGGTTGCCGATCGGACGTCTGTGAAAGGTTGTTCTGTTGACCGCCTCCCCTGAGGGACTGCCCGCCGAGGTTTCCCGACGGCGTACGTTCGCGGTGATCTCGCACCCCGACGCCGGCAAGTCGACGCTCACCGAGGCACTAGCGCTGCACGCCAGGATGATCTCCGAGGCGGGCGCGATCCACGGCAAGGCCGGGCGCCGCTCGACCGTCTCGGACTGGATGGAGATGGAGAAGGCGCGCGGCATCTCGGTCAGTTCGACCGCGCTGCAGTTCAATTACCGCGCCGAGGGCTCCGACATCGACAACGTGATCAACCTCGTCGACACGCCGGGCCACTCCGATTTCTCCGAGGACACCTACCGGGTGCTCACCGCCGTCGACGCCGCGGTGATGCTGATCGACGCCGCGAAGGGCCTGGAGCCGCAGACGCTCAAGCTCTTCCAGGTGTGCAGGCACCGCGGCATCCCGGTGATCACCGTGATCAACAAGTGGGACCGGCCGGGCCAGGCGCCGCTGGAACTGCTCGACGAGATCAACGAGCGGATCGGGCTCACCCCGACGCCGCTGTTTCTCCCGGTCGGCATCGCGGGCGACTTCCGAGGGCTGCTTCGCCGCGGCGACGAGGGCGCCGCGCTCGAATACATCCACTTCACCCGCACCGCGGGCGGCGCGACCATCGCGCCGGAGGAGTCGCTGACCCCGGCCCAGGCCGAGGCGCGCGAGGGCGAGCCGTGGACGACCGCGGCCGAGGAGAGCGAGCTGCTCTCGGCGACCGGGCAGGACCATGATCAGGAACTGTTCCTCGCCGGGCAGACCTCCCCGGTCATCTATGCCTCGGCGATGCTGAATTTCGGTGTGCGACAGCTGCTGGAGACGCTGGTGGCGCTGGCCCCGGCGCCCGGCTCGCGCGACGACGTGAGCGGTAAGCCGCGCGCGACCACCGAGCCGTTCAGCGCGGTGGTGTTCAAGGTGCAGGCAGGCATGGATGCCGCGCACCGGGACCGGCTGGCGTTCATGCGGATCGTGTCCGGCGAGTTCGAGCGCGGCATGGTGGTCACGCACGCGCAGACCGGTCGCCCGTTCGCGACGAAATACGCGCTGACGGTGTTCGGCCGGGAACGCAACACCGTCGACACCGCCTACCCCGGCGACGTGGTCGGCCTGGTCAACGCGACGGCACTGGCCCCTGGCCACACGCTGTTCGTGGACAAGAAGGTGGAGTTCCCGCCGATCCCGTCCTTCGCGCCGGAGCATTTCGCCGTGCTGCGCGCCGAAAGCGCAGGCAAATACAAGCAGTTCCGCAAGGCCATCGACCAGCTCGATTCCGAGGGCGTTGTCCAGGTGCTGCGCAACGATATTCGCGGCGATGCCTCGCCGGTGCTCGCGGCCGTCGGCCCGATGCAGTTCGAGGTGGTCACCGCGCGCATGCTGACCGAGTTCAACGTCGAGACCAGGATGGAGAACCTGGCCTACACGCTGGCGCGGCGCACCGACACCGCCTCGGCCGACGAGCTCGGCAGGCAGCGCGGCGTCGAGGTGTTCCTGCGCAGCGACGGGGTGCTGCTCGCGTTGTTCAGCGACAAATGGCGGCTGCAGTACATCGAGAAGGAATTCCCGAAGCTCACCCTCGAGCCCTTGGTCGCGACGGCGGACTGAGGGCTGAGCGTCAGCGCCGGAGGAGGTAGCGCAGCGTCACCACGTAGGCGTAGCGAAGCCCTCCATCGGTACTGAGGGCTGGGGGTTTACCCCGCTTCCGGTTCGCGCCGCATCGGCGGCACGCCGGGGTCACGTTCGATGGTGGACATGCCGTCCTCTCTGGCGATGAGCCCCCACCGACTCGAGGTGAGCCGCAAGCTCGGCAGATCGCTGAGCGAGAGCACCACTTCATAGGTGCGTTCGTAGCCGGTGTGCGAAATTCGCCATTGCCCGTCGTCGCAGCGCACATATTCGTCGGAGTAGAAGGCCGCGCCGCGCAGCAGCATGTTGTGGCCGGGAATGAGCACGGTGTCGGCGAGGTACCAGGTGCCGATCGCACTGTCGCCGTCGACGTCGATCTCGGGATGGTCGCAGCGGTGCTCGGTGATCACGTGCGGGCCGAGGGTGTTGCGCATGAACGCGAGAAACGCGTCGCGCGATTCGAACTGGAGGTACTCGCTGTAGGTGGCGGTCGCCTCGGGAATCATGGTGTCCGCGAACTCATCCCAAGACTTGGTGTCCAAGCTGCGGAGGTAGCGGAACTTCAACCTGCTTATCGCGGTGATGTCATCGAGTCTGCGGTCGTCGACGGGCGCTCCCCGGGTCCGTCGCTCCTGCGCGCCGATTTCGATCCCCGGTTCGCCGGGCGGTGCCGAGGTACTTCGCTCTGTTGCCACGTCATTGTGCCGCTGTTGCTGCGGCCCACCACCACCCGCGCTCGGGTCGCCGCGGCCCTGCCCGCCGGTTCCCTGATTCATCCCTCAACAATCCCATCCAAAGCCCGATGGCTACACCAATTACGAGATTTGTATCAGATTGCTATCACTGTTCGACGGACATTCCCCCGTAGATCAACTACGGACCCGGGCAGAAACGACGCCCGCGACGATCGCGGTCAGTTTCCGATGGTGAAGCAGGTGCGGCAGAAATCTTCACCGAACTCGGTGAGGCGCAGCGATTTGCGCACAATTTTCGGCGCGCGGCCCGCCTTCTTCAGTGCCGCCTCGACCACCGGCTGCACCTCGAGCACCATGTATCGGCTCAACACCACCGGGTCGTCGGAGATCAGCGTGAGCCCGAGCCGGTTGAGGTTGATCAGATAGGGGCGCGACCGGTCCGGGTAGCGCACGCCCGCCTGCTCGGGGACCGAGGTCAGATCACCCTGCACCAGTTCGGATCCGATGCCGAGCGGCCGGTTGGTCCGCACATCGACCGAGGGCTGCGCGCCGTTCTGCGCCATGAAGCGCAGGATGCGCGCCTCGTCGGGGGCGAGCTCGTCGAGGATGCGGTCGTAGGCCGGATGCACGTCCTCGGTGAAATACACGTCGGCGGAGCGAGCGAGCAGCGCGTCGCCGCGCCTGCGTAGCTCGTCGGTGCTCGCCGAGCGCAGATAGGAGCCGACGGCGAGGGCCTGTTGCTGGCTGCCGTGGTTGTTCGCCGGGCCGTTCGGCGTCGGCACGTAGCTCACGATCTCGCGCACCGAGCCCTCGGTGACGCCGAGCGCGCTACGAGCTATGGAGCGCAACGCATTTCCGGTCCGCTCCGCGATGTCGGCGGACGATTCGCCGTCCAGCGCGGCCTGGGTGATCTCCTTGGTGACCTCGAACGTGGTGCCGACCGCCCACTGCCCACCCCGCACCACGGTGCCCGCCGCGAGCCCCGCCGCGCGGAAGACCCCGCGAATCAGCCGCGCCTCATTGCTGATCTGCCGTTGTTCGACATCCGCGCTGCGCTCCACGGAGCGGGAACCGGCTCGGGTGATGTCCTGTCCGGTCCTGTCGTCTGCCACGTCATACTCCGATATCGCCAGGTGAACGAATCCGCCCCACAGATTACTGCCCCCTGTGTCGCTGGTCATTGTCGCCGCCGGGCTCCGGCGATGCGGCATTGCAGACAAACACTGTGACCGATATCTCCGCATGCGGGACTGTGGGTCCGCACACTCGAGGTGGACCCAGTTCCTCTGATCACAATAGAGTCCCGATGCCGACGGGGTGCTACTTTGAGGTGCCGGTGAGGCGGCGGTCACCGGTGTGTCGGCAGGAGGGTGTCGTGTTAGAGAGTGTGTTCGGAATCCACCCGACAATCCTGCTAGAGCTTCTGACAATCCCACTATTCACGGGGATCATCGGCTACATCACCAACTGGACCGGCGTGCTCATGCTGTTCCGGCCGATCGCGTTCCACGGTTTCCGGCTACCCGGATTGAAGGCGCTGTACCCGTTCCTGCCCAAACGAATTCAAGTGCTCCCGCTGCTCAGCTACGACGGGCGAATCGGCTGGCAGGGCATCGTGCCGTCGCGTGCGGACAAGATGGCAAGCATCGCGGTCGACAAGGGCCTGGCCAAACTCGGTAGCGTCGCCGACTTTTATCGCGAACTGGAGCCGGACAAGCTCGCCGAACATCTCGCCAGCATCGCCGACGCACAGATCCAGGACATCGTCGAAGAAATTCTCAAACGAGAACACCCGCAGCTCTGGTACAACCTGCCGACCCAAGTGCGCGAGATGGTGCACGCGCGGGTCAGGCAGCAACTTCCGGATATTTTGCGCGAGCTGACAGATGAATTGGGCGCGAATATTGATCAACTGCTCGACGTGAAGCAGATGGTCATTCGTTACTTCCAGGCAAGGCCGCAACTGCTCAACACACTGTTCCAGGTGCTCGGTGCGAAAGAGTTGCGATTCATGATCAACTTCGGCTTCTGGTTCGGCGCGCCGATGGGCGCCGTACTGGTAGCGATCCTGCATCTCACCGGCTGGTCGACGCTGGTGGTGCTGCCGATCGGCGGCGTGATCATCGGCTGGACCGTCAACTGGGTCGGCATCAACATGATCTTCGCGCCCGCCTACCCGAAGTGGTGGTGCCCGTGGCGGCGCGGCCTGCTGATCAAGCGCCAATCCGAAATCACCGACGGGTACGCCGAATTGGTGTCCAGTCAGGTGATGACGGTGGCCAACATCGGCGACGAGCTGCTCAACGGCCCGCGCTCGGACCGCACCATGCAGATGCTGGAGGACACCCTGCGCCCGGCCGCGGACCGCGCGCTCGGGCCTGCCAGGCCCGCCGTGAAGTTCATGCTCGGCAGCCGCGAATACGACTCGCTGCAGTCGACGCTGACCACCGAGGCGATGGCCATCGCCCCCATCGCCTTCGCCGACCCCGAGTTCAACGTCCGCCAGGGCAGGCAGATCAACCAGTACATCGCCAGGCAGATGGCGGCGCTGAAGCCGCCGGACTTCGTCGACATGCTGCGCTCAGCCATCAAGCAGGACGAGTGGCTGCTTTTTCTCCATGGCGGCGTGTTGGGTCTGTTCGCCGGATACGCTCATATCCTGATTTTCGGAACGGGAGTGGCGACCACATGGCTGTAGCGAAATCCGACCCTGGCGACGATGCCGGGGCCGCCGGGCATCCTCCCGAGGCCGTCGCGCCGTCGACGGAGCTCGCCCGACGGCCGGACAGCGAGATCGTGCGGGCCGACGAATCACCTTCGCGGGTGCCGGTTCCCATTGCGACCGTGCGTGCGGCCACCGGCGTGGCCAGGGTCGCCTGGAGCGCGTTCACCGGCGTGACGGCGTGGAGCCTCGGCACCGCGGTGGGGGTCACCTCGACCGTCGTCGCGCGCAGCATTCAGGGAGTGTCGCCGCGAGAAGTGCTGGCAGAGGCCGAATCCGAGGTGCGCGATCGGATGCGCCAGGCGCTCGGACTGCCCGAGGTCCCGAATGAGCCTGCCGCGCATGCCGTTCCCACGCTGCGCGAGCAGGGCGCCGCGCTGCTGCGGTGGTCGCCGAGCACCAACGACGAAGACGAGAACCATCCGGCGTTCGCAGGCATGCTCGCCGAGCTGACGCCGGACGAGGCGCGGGTGCTGCGCTTCCTGCATCTGGACGGCCCGCAGCCCTCGATCGACATCCGCACCGGGCGGCCGCGCGCGCTCGGCGCGGAACGCCTCGGGTCCATGCTGACGCTGGTCGGCGAGCAGGCCGGGCTGCGCTTCCCGAACCGGATCCAGCAGTATCTGACCAACCTGCGCAGGCTCGGCCTGATCGAGCACGAGCGGGAGCCCGTCGGCAACCCGCAGCGGTATCAGCTGCTGGAGGCGCAGACCACGGTGCGAGAGTTGTTGAAGCGCTCCGGTTTCGGCACCAAGGTCATCTACCGCAGCGTGGCCCTGACCGGGTTCGGCACCGACTTCGTGCGCACCTGTCTGCCGGTGGCGATCCAGGACGACCGCGCCGCCGGGCACTGACGCACACAGACGTCCCAGGCGGCTTGACCTTCGCCCCGCCGCACAGCAGCTGGCACCACGGTGCGGCGGGGTGAGCACGCGACGGGCTACGCGCCGTCCGCCAGCTCCATCCAACGTTCTTCCGCGGCTTCCTTGTCCGCGACGACCTGCTTCAGCTCGGCATTGAGGGTGACCAGCTTGTCCGGGTCGGTGGCCGCGGCGGCCAGTGCGTCGTGCAGCTTGCGCTCGCGGTCGTCGAACTTCTCGATGGCGCGTTCCAGCCTGGACAGTTCCTTGCGGGCGGCACGCTGGGCGGCGGCATCGGTCACCGGCGCGGACTTGGCGTCCGCGGCGCCTGCGCGGGCCGGGACGGCGGCGAGCGTCGCGCGCTTCTTCAGGTATTCATCGATGCCACCGGGCAGGTTGGTGAGCTTGCCGTCGCCGAACAGCGCCCAGGTCGAATCGCAGATGCGCTCGATCAGGTAGCGGTCGTGACTGATGACGACCAGCGTGCCCGCCCAGTTGTCGAGCAGGTCTTCCAGCTGCTGCAGGGTGTCGATGTCCAGGTCGTTGGTCGGCTCGTCGAGCAGTAGCACGTTCGGTTCGGCCATCAGGATGCGGGTCAGCTGCAGCCTGCGCCGCTCGCCACCGGACAGATCGCCGACCGGGGTGCGCTGGCGGGCAGGCGTGAAGCCGAGCCGTTCGGCCAACTGACCGGCAGAGATCTCCTTGTCGCCGAGCATGATTCGCTGCGCGATCTGTTGCACCGCCTCCAGCACGCGCATATCGGTCGGCAGGTCGTCGAGTTCCTGCCGCAGCCAACCGATCTGCACCGTCTGGCCCTGAATGCGCTTGCCGACAGCCGGTTCCGCATCGCCGGCCAGCGTGCGCAGCAGCGTCGTCTTGCCGGAACCGTTCACGCCGACCAGACCGACCCGCTCCCCCGGCGCGAGCCGCCAGGTCAGATCGCGCACCAGCTCCCGGCCGTCCGGGGTGGTCAGGGTGGTGTCCTCGAGCTCGATGACGACGCGCCCAAGGCGCTTTCGTGCGAACGCGGCCAGCGAGACACTGTCGCGCGGCGGCGGCACGTCGGCGATCAGCGCCTCGGCCGCCTCCACCCGGTAGCGCGGTTTGGAGGTGCGGGCCTTCGCGCCACGCCGCAACCAAGCCAGTTCCTTGCGCGCCAGGTTGGCGCGCCGTGCCTCGGAAGCATCGGCCTGCCTTGCCCGTTCGGCGCGCGCGAAAATCCAGTCGCCGTAACCGCCCTCGTAGCTCTCCACCTTGCCGCCGACGACCTCCCAGGTGTTGGTGGCGACGGTGTCGAGGAACCAGCGATCGTGGGTCACCACGACGAGTGCGCTGCGCCTGCCGAGCAGATGCTCGGCGAGCCACTGCACGCCCTCGACGTCGAGGTGGTTGGTCGGCTCGTCGAGGACGAGCAGGTCGAGATCGCGAACCAGCGCGGCGGCCAAGGCAACTCGGCGGCGCTCGCCACCGGAGAGGTTGTCGATCGAGGTCTCCAGGCCGAGTCCGGCGATGCCGATGCCCTCCATCACCGAGCGGATGCGCGGGTTGGCGGCCCATTCGTGTTCGGCGACATCGTCGGATCCACCCGCCGCCCGACCGCTCCCGATGTCGTCGGCCAGACCGGCGAGCACCACCGAGCCGACGGTCGAACCAGGGGGCAGCACACCGCGCTGCGTCACCACGGCCAGGCGCAGACCACCGACTCGGCTGACCCGTCCGCTGTCCGGCGGCTCCAGTCCGGTGAGCACCTCGAGCAGGGTGGTCTTGCCACCACCGTTCAGACCGACCACCCCAATGCGCTCGCCAGCGTGCACGCCGAGCGAGACGTCGTCCAGTAGCGGGGTGATCCCGAAGCTCTTGGAGACTTGTTCGAGGTTGATCAGATTGGACATGAAACCTACTAGCCCGCCTCTCCGCGTTTTTTGCCGGCCGTGAGAGCCTACTCACGGCGCGTGCCGGGCCGGCGGGCGCGTACGGGGCCGGGTTCTGGACGTACCCGACGAGTTACCCATGTACGACCGAAACCAGTTGTCACCTGCCCATTCCGGAACACTTGCGGAACGAACGGCGTTCGTCTACAGTCAAGTCGACGAACGACGTTCGTTACGAACATAGTTAGTCAGACAGGCGCTCCCCGGAACCACAGCCGCAGAATGGGAGCCCCACCTCGGCCTACCGAGGTGTGAGAGGGCGGCACGACTCCGTCTTTTCGCTCTGGAGGTTCTCCATGCACGTCGGCCTTGGCCTGCCCATCTCCGATTCCACCCGGCTGCTCGACTGGGCCCGTCGCGCCGATGCCGGCCCGTTCAGCACGCTCGGCCTGCTCGACCGGCTCGTCTACGACAACCCCGAACCACTCGTCGCACTCGCATTGCTCGCCGGCGCAACGACCCGCATCACGCTGCAGACCGAAGTTCTGATCGCGCCGCTGCGCGAACCGACCCTGCTCGCCAAACAAGCCGCGACACTGGACCGCATGTCCGGCGGGCGCTTCGTGCTCGGCCTCGGCGTCGGCGGCCGCGCGGACGATCACCTCGCCTCCGGCACCGATCTCCGCACCCGAGGACGTCGCCTCGACGAACAGCTCGAGGTCATGCGCCGCATCTGGTCCGGCGCGCCGTACAGCGACGAGTGCGGCCCGATCGGACCTGCTCCGCTGCGCGCCGAAGGCCCCGAGTTGCTCTTCGGCGGCTTCCAGCCTGCCGCCCTCGAACGGGTAGGCCGTTGGGGCGGAGGCTTTCTCGCGGCCGCCGCCCCCTCGTGGGCCGGTGGCCTTTTCGACACCGTCCGCCGCTCATGGACCGACAACGGCCGTGCCGGACAGCCCCGCATCGTCGCCCAGGTCAACGTCGCACTCGGCAGTCCAAGGCTGATCGAGGACGCCCGCGCCTCGATGGGCGGCTACTACGAGTTCAGCGGTCGCGCCGATTACATGCTCGCCGGGATGCTCACCACTCCCGACGAGATCCGTTCTGCCATCAAGCAGCTCGATGATCTCGGGGCCGACGAGGTGATGCTGTACTGCTACGGCCGCGATGCCGACCAGGTCGATCGCCTGGCCGACGTGGTCGCCTGAATCACGAAAGAGCCACCCGCAGTGGCACCGTGCTCATCGACACGGCGCGGTGCCACACTCAGCGCTTGCCAGGGGTTTCGCTACTGAGAACGCGAGCGCCGGGAACCGGGCCGCTGGCCGTTCGGACGCTACGGCACACTCCGGCCCCTGCGAGTTCCGCAGCCACCGCCACCGCGGATTCCTCACTCTCGCAAAGGAATGCACAGGTAGGCCCGGAGCCGGAGACCAAACCGGCCAGCGCGCCCGCGTTGACACCGGCGCGCAACGTCCGGCGCAGCTCCGGCTCGAGCGACAACGCCGCCGCCTGCAGGTCGTTACCCAGCAGCGGCGCAAGCTGTTTCGGGTCACCGAAGGCCAACGCCTGCATCAGCTGTTGCGGCTCACCGAGCCGCGGCGGCGTGCCGTGTGCGCGCAGGCGGTCGAGCTCGGCGAAGACCGCAGGTGTGGACAGCCCGCCCTTGGCCAGCGCGAGCACCCAGTAGAAGGTGTTGCGGGACAACACCGGAAGCAGCCGCTCGCCCCTGCCGGTGCCGAGCGCCGTACCACCGTGCAGCGCGAACGGCACATCGCTGCCGAGTTCGGCGGCAACGGCGGCGAGTTCGTCGCGGCTGAGCCCCAAGTCCCATAGCTCGTTGAGTCCGACGAGCGCCGCGGCGGCGTCCGCGCTGCCACCCGCCATACCGCCTGCCACCGGAATGCCTTTGGCGATGGCGATTTCCACCAGCGGCGCCCTGCCCGCCAGATGCGCGAGCCGGACGGCCGCCTTCCACACCAGATTGGTGCGGTCGGTCGGCACCTCGGCGGCGCCTTCGCCGGAGACCCGCACTGCCATCGATGCGGCGGGGGTGATCTCCAGATCGTCGCTGAGCGACAGCGCCTGGAAGACCGTCGTCAGGTCGTGAAAGCCATCGGCGCGCAGGTCACCGACTCCGAGATGGAGGTTCACCTTGGACGGTGCGCGCACGGTGATCGGGCTTGGCACAACTGACAGCACGGTGCCCAAGCCTAACCGGTGGTTCTGCCGGACGCGCGCCTCTGCCTCGGCCTTTCCATGCGGCAGCAATCATCCGGTCACAGCAACGCGCCGCCGGTCGCGTCGATCCATTGGCCGGTGACCCAGCGGCCGTCCTCCGACGCGAGAAATCCGACGACATCGGCGACCTCGGCGGGTTGGGCGAGCCGCCGCAGCGGGGACATCGCCGTGATGGCCGCCACCGTGTCCGGGTCGTTCAGGAAGGACGCGTTCATATCGGTGTCGACGATGCCAGGCGCGACCGCGTTCACCGTGATGCCGCGCACCCCGACCTCTTTGGCAAGCACGTTGGTCATCGTGTTGATCGCACCCTTGGTCATCGTGTACGCGATGAGTTCCGGCATGTGCGCGCCGTGGGTGAGGCCGGTGGAGATATTGATGATCCGGCCGCCGTCGCGGAGCCGGTCGAGGCCGAGCTTGGTGACGAAGAACGGCGCCTTGGTGTTGACCGCGAAGACCCGGTCGAATGCGGCCTCGTCGGTGCCTGCGATCGGTTCGCGGATGCCGTCGGTGCCCGCGTTGTTGACGATGATGTCGACGCCATCGGCGTGCGCGTCGAAGGCGGCCCACAGCGTGACGGCGTCGTCGGGCACACCCAGTTCGGCGCGAATCGCGAAGGCCGTGCCGCCCGCGGCTTCGATGGCGGCGACGGTGTCCTTGGCCGCCTCCTCGTTCCCGTTGTAGTGGACCGCAACCCGCGCCCCATCCCGTCCGAGCCGTTCGGCGATGCCACGGCCGATGCCACGGCTGCCTCCGGTCACCAACGCGGTCTTGCCTGCCAGTGCGCTCATCGTGCGCCCCTTTCTCTAGCGATCACTACAGAACTGGACAGTAGCACATTCTCTAGCGCTCGCTATAAAATACGAAGATGGTGACAACGACCCGCGGCAGGCCCCGCTCCTTCGACCGGGATGCCGCGCTGGACAAGGCCACCCGGCTGTTCTGGGCGCGCGGCTACGAGGCCACCTCCATCGGCGACCTGACCGCGGCGATGGGCATCGGCGCACCGAGCCTCTACGCGGCCTTCGGCGACAAGGCGACGCTGTTCAACGAGGTGGTGCAGTCCTACGGCGCGCGCTACGGCTTGTTCATCCCGCGCGCGCTCGCCGAAGAGCCGACGGCCGAGGCGGCCATGCGACGGGCGATGCGCGAGGCGGCCGCGGAATACACCCGGCCCGACTGGCCGCACGGCTGCCTGGTGATCAGCGCGGGCATCAACACCACAAGCACCGCGGTCGCGGAGATGCTACGGACGATGCGTAACCAGAACATCGGGTTGTTCACGGCGCGAATCCAGGCCGATATCGACGCAGGCATCCTGCCTGCCGAACTCGACGCGGCCGTCATGGCGCGCTACATCGGGACTGTGCTGCAAGGGATGTCGCAGGCGTCGAGGGATGGCGCGACCCGGGCAGAACTGGAGAAGGTTGCCGAGCTGGCCATGCACGGCTGGGGCCGGGTGGACTAGCGAGCGACACAACGCGGGGAACGACACTGCGGTATGACGGAGAACAGCGGGGCATCGTGCGACGATCGCCCGGTGATAGATCACTGGCAGCATCCCACCGGATCATCATCCCCAGACATCACCTCCGACTCGACGCGAACGACCGCGGCAGCGGCCCGCGTCTTCTGGACGATCATCGTGACCTTCGTGCTGGCAACCATGCTGTGCACGGTGGCTATGCTTGCGGCGCAATCGCTTTCGGGTATCGATCCGGCCGCGTTGACGCTGACCCAGTTCGGCCCCGCACTCGGCGCGCTGGCCACCTGGCTCAGCTGGCGCAAGGTCATCGCGTCGCTCCTGCCCTTGCGGGCACCGCTGCGCGCGGTGCGCGCGAATCTCGGGTACCTGGCGGCGGCATGCGTCTTGCTCGGCCTGCTTGTCGCCGCGGCGATGACGCTGACAGGACACGACCTGGTCGGCCCCGTCGCGGTGGGCGGGGTGCCGTTCGCGGTGTTCGTCGCGGTGCAACTGCTCGGCGCGACCGGCGAGGAGATCGGGTGGCGCGGATTCATGCAGCCGCTGCTGGAATCCCGGGTGCGCCGCTACACCGCGATCGCGGTGACCGGCGCGGTCTGGGCGCTGTGGCATGTGCCGTCGTACAGCCACGGGCTGGTGACCGGGGTGTCGTTCTTCGTCGCGGCGGTGGCGTTCGCGGTGATCCTCGGCACGCTCACGATCGGCAGCTACTGGCAGCGGGTCGCGGTCGCCGCGGTGGGACACTGGTTGATCAATATCGGGCTCTACCTGAGCGCGGGCGACGCGACGCTCGGCAGGCCGCAGGTCGTGTTCATGGCGCTCGCAGCGGTTTTCGTCGCCGCAGGCGTCGTCGGCGCGCGCGAGTGGCGCGGGCGATGAACCCTTGCGCGCAATACCCAGTGGGGGTATGGTCGTTCGTGTCGGGGTACCCCCGGCCCGTATGATGAGAAAGAGCGAAGGAGTCGACAGATGCCCAGTTCCACCTACACCGTCACGGGGATGACCTGCGGGCACTGCGTGAGCTCCGTCAAGACGGAGATCGGCAAGATCGACGGCGTCACCAGCGTCGACGTGGATCTCGCCAGCGGCGCGGTCCGGGTCGACAGCACAGCGCCGATCACCGATTCCGTCATTGCCGCCGCCGTCGACGAGGCAGGCTACGAGGTCGCCGTCTGATGCAGGACCGGCTGAAGTTCGCCGCCTTCGGCGGTGCGCTTGTCGTGTTGTTCGGTGTCGCGCTCGGCATCGGCGCCCTGGTCGGCGAACCCGCCGGGCCGGCATCGAACAGCAAGCAGGCCGCGACAGGGTTGTCGGACGCGCAATCTGGCTACACCCTCACCGACCTGACCGCGCCGACGGAGCCGAATCAAGCCGGTACCCTGCGCTTTCGGATCACCGGACCGGATGGTGCGCCGGTGGTCCGCTTTCGTACGCAGCACGACAAGAAGCTGCATCTGATCGTCGTCCGCTCCGACGGCACCCAGTATCGGCACGCGCATCCGACGATGGACGACGCAGGCGCCTGGTCGATCGAATGGAGCTGGGCACAGCCTGGCACCTACCGGGTGTTCGCCGACTTCATGTCGGACACCGACGGGATCGCAGCGGTGCTCAGCCGCACCGCCACCGTGGCGGGAACAGTTGAGCTGCAACCACTTCCGCCACCGGCACGCACCGCGTCGGTGGACGGATACCAGGTGACGGCGGCAGGCGAGCTGACCACCGCGGGGAGCGAGCTGCGCTTCACGATCAGTCGCGACGGCGTTCCGGTCACCGATCTGGCGCCTTACCTCGGCGCCTACGCACATCTGGTTGCCTTGCGCGCCAACGACCTCGCCTATCTGCACGTCCATCCGGAGGGCGAGATCGGCCGCACGCCCGCCGGACCCGACGTGGCATTCCATGCACAGGCCCCGAGTGCGGGCGCTTATCGGCTGTATCTAGACTTCTCGCACGGCGGCGCGGTGCACACCGCGGAGTTCACCATGGAAACACCCGTGGCCGAATCATCCACAGGCTCATCCACATCCGGTGACACGCCCCAGCACGGCGGTGGCCACTGACCAGCGGCCCACCGAGCCGCACAGGAGCAATCGATGGATCGCCGAACCGACCTGCACCTGCCTTCTCTCCACCACCGCTGAACGCAACTCCGGCGAACAGGTAGCGCCGCACCGAGCACGCGGCGCGCCACCTGAAGGCAAAGACACGTTATCCACAACTGTGTAATCCGTTCCGCCCCAACGCAAACTGACCAGTCTGCAACGCGGACTGCTGGCGCTGGTCCGACGATTGTCAGACCGGTTCGAGCAGCGCCGTGAGCTTGGCGGCATGTCCAGCAGCGTCGAATTCGAAGTGCAGATAGCGGCCGTTCACCGCGTACCTGTCGAAGTGCTGCCCGCTGCGCTCCGGCTTCCCCAGCAGCGCCGCCACTTCGGCGCGGGTTGCCGTTGGTGCGAGGCCGTCCACTAGATCGTCTGGGCGCGGATACAGCCCGTAGGCCGGGTCTGCGCTGTCCGGCTGGGTCCGCACCATCGCAGCCACCAGCACGTCGTTTTCGAAAAGCAGGTCCGTCCCGGCCGGGTGGAAGACGTAATACTTCGACTTCTCCCCGTCCCAGTCGAACTCTGCGATCTCCATCCTCGGACCGACGAGTGCGATTGCCGCGAGAATACGGTCGTCCCCTTGCCGCAGCCCGAGAACCTCCAGCATTACCGCGATCTCGCCTCGGACGACGGTCATATCTCTACTCCGACTCAGCTCGTGCGGCAGATCAACAGTTGACGACGGTGCGGATCAGGATTGGGCGGCCAGGCGGACGAAGGCTGCGGTGTCGAGGGTTTCACCGCGGGCAGTCGGTGCGATGCCCGCTGCGACGAGGCGGCGTTCGGCCTCGGCGGGCGAGCCTGCCCAGCCGGCGAGTGCGGCGCGGAGGGTTTTGCGACGTTGGGCGAAGGCGGCGTCTATGACGTCGAAGACGCGGCGGCGGTGGTCGACGTCCATCGGCCACGGCGGTTCGGCGTAGCGGTCGATGCGGACCAGGCCGGACTCGACGCGTGGGACCGGCCAGAAGACCTGGGTGCCGACGGCGCCCGCCCGGCGGACGGTGCCGAAGAAGCCTGCCTTGACGCTCGGCACGCCGTAGATGCGGCCGCCGGGTTCGGCGGCGAGCCGATCCGCGACCTCGGCCTGCACCATCACCAAAGAGACTGCGATGCTCGGCAATTCGGCAAGCAGGTGGAGCAGCACCGGGACCGCGACGTTGTACGGCAGGTTCGCGACCAAGGCGGTCGGCCGCGCGGGGATGTCCGCGGCGGCGACGCGCAGCGCGTCGGCCTCGACCACCGTCAACCGATCGGCCAGTTCCGGCGCTCGATCGGCGACCGTCACCGGAAGGTGCCGCGCGAGTACCGGATCGATCTCGACCGCGACGACCGAGTCGACCACGTCGAGCAACGCCAACGTCAGCGAGCCGAGCCCGGGGCCGACCTCGAGCACCACATCGTCGCGGCCGACCCCGGCCGCCGTGACGATCCGGCGCACCGTGTTCGCGTCGTGCACGAAGTTCTGTCCGAGCTGCTTGGTCGGTCGCACGCCGAGCCGCTCGGCCAGCACCCGCACCTCGGCGGGCCCGAGCAACGCGGCACTCCCACGCGCGGCAACTTCAGGTTCGGACACCTGAAGAACCTATCAACCCGCAGCACCCCACCCCGACTGCAGCCACGCCCCACGCCTACCGCCAGCAACCCGACAATGCGGACGCCCCGCCGGGGAACGGCGAGATCCGCACTCCTTCTGTGGATCCGCACTCGTTCCGGGCGCCCAGAGTGGGGCGGATCCGCAGAAGGGGTGCGGACTCGGAGGTGGTGTTAGGGGGTCGCCTTGATGCGGGCGAGGAAGGTGTCTAGGGCCGTGTGCATGGCGGGGTTGAGTTCGGTGTGCTTGCCCGTGCCAGGGACCACGTCGAGGTCCGCGCCGTTGGCGGCCAGTTGCGCGGCCAGGGTGCCGTGCAGGGGGCTGGGGACCGTGGTGTCGGTGACGTTGAGCAGCAGCAGGATTGGCGCGTTGTACCCGGAGGTCGGCACGGTGAGGTATTGGGTGAGGGCGGCGCGGAGAGGTTCGGTGGCCAGGGGTTTGGCGAGCAGGTCACCGACGCCGAGGCCCCGCACCTGGTCGAGGATGCCGTCGAGGCAGAGTGCACCGACGGCGTCGACGACGGTGCGGCCGCGGGGCGTGAGGTACTGATCGACGTCGATGTCGGGGCGGGCGGCGCGCAGGCCTGCCAGGATGCTGACGAAGAAGCTCATCGCGTTGTCGGCGCCCTGGATGGCGGGCGTGTCAGGTCCTGCGATCGGGAGCAGCTTCTCGACATCGGACTCGGGGTCGATCGCGACGGTGCCGCGGAAGTCGAGGTCCGGCGCGTAGGTGGACTGGAGATGGCCGGTGCCGAGTGCGGCTTGGCCGCCCTGCGAGACGCCGAGCACGGCCCAGGTGCGCGAGAGTTCGGGGCGGGTAGCGCGAGCGGCACGCAGCAGATCGATGGTGGCGGACGCCTCGGTCGCGATCTCCAGGTACGGGTGCGGCCCGGTGTCGAAGCGGCCGAGGCCGAGGTAGTCGGGGGCGACGACCGCGAAGCCCTGCCCGACCAGTCGCTGGATGAAGCGCTCCTCACGCACCCGAACCTGTTGGTACGGATGGCCGTCCGGATCGGACTGTCCGCCGCAGCCCGCACCGAGGCCGCTGGTGCCGTGGTCGTAGGCGATGACCGGCCAGCCTGCGGCAGGCGGCGGGCCCTGCGGGACGAACAGTGCGCCACTGGCTCGCCGCGGCGTGCCGTCGGACCCGCGCATCCAGTATTCGAGCACCGAGGCGTCCGAGGCGCCACGCCAGCCGTCCGCTTGTGCGTCGACCGCGATCACCGTCCCCGGCGCTTCCGCCTGTGCGGGAGCGACATTCGCGAACAGCACGGCACTCGCGGACACCACGGACACCACCAGCGCCCGCAGGCACACCGGACCTACCCTCATCAGAACAACCTCACTGACCCGACTGACACACCACCACAAACCTGGACGATCGTACAGATCGGCGGGATGTTGCCAGCATCCCGTGACCAGCCGGCCAACCACAGGCAACACCGAGGAATCGGGTACGCCGCCATCCGGTTTCACGCCCGTGTAGCCGCGCTCAACATGTTTGACCGGGCACGATGCCACTCAGCAGAATTTCCCCGATGTCAGAAATCGCCCCCGTCGACGCCCTCCTCGTCGTAGATGTGCAATCCGCTTTCTTCGAAGGCCAGGAAGCAATCCCGTACGCGGACGCGGTCAAGATACAGATCGCCGCGCTGATCGCCCGCGCGCGGCTGACGGGTGCGTTCGTCGCCCACCTGCAGAACGATGGCGGGCCAGGCGCCGTCGACGAGCCGGGGACCGACGGCTGGCAGTTGCTGCTGCCCGTCCAGCCCGGCCCGCGAGAAGCAGTGGTGCACAAGGCAACCGACGACGGCTTCGACGGCACCGAGTTGAACTCACTGCTGGTCGAGCGTGGCGTCAACGCACTGGCGATCGGCGGCGTGCAGTCGGAGATGTGCGTGCTCGCCACCGCCCGCACGGCGCTCGACCATGGTTATCGCGTGGTCCTACCGCACGACGCGCACGGCACCTACGACATTCCCCCGGCACCCGGCGACACCGAAGGCGTTCCGGCCAAGCAGGCTTCGCGAGTGGCTGAGTGGGCACTCGGCGACGAGGTCGAGGTCATCGCGCACGCGAAGGAGGTGGAATTCCGTGCCATCGATCCAACAGTCAGCTGAGCCCGAGTCGACTCGTACACGCAGGCCAGGCACCCCAGCCCTGCCGCGCCCGTGTTACCTCGGCGATCGCGATCTGCTCCTCGCGGGTGGCCAGGTCGGCGCGGGGCGCGTACTTCAGGCCGCCCTGGCGTTCCCAGGTGCTCTGGTCGAACTGGATGCCGCCGTAGTACCCGTTGCCGTTGTTGATGGCCCAGTTGCCGGTGGACTCGCAGCGGGCCAGCGCATCCCAGATCGCGCCGTCGCGCACCGGCGGCACCTCGGTGCCGGGCTTGGCGCCCTTGCGGACGGTCTTCGGCGCCGCGGTCACCGTCACCGTCGAGGCGATCGGCTTGCGATCCACTTCCTGACCATTGACCATGGTGACCGCGAAGGTGACGTCCTGAACGCCGGGCGCGCCCTTGCTTTCCACCACCGAGCGGCTCATGTTCATGGTCGGGTCTTCGATCACCTGCTCGGGCGGGTCGAGCGGCAGCGTCTCCATGCGGTTCTCGATCCGCTTGCGGGTCACCGTGATGCGCAGGCCGTCGGTCAGCGGAGTGGTCGCGGCGGGCTCGACGGAATCCTGCTGGATCAGCGGAACGCCTGCCACGGCAAGGAATTCCCCCACCGTCGGCGCCGCGAGCCTGACGTCGACGAACCCACCGATGCCGTCGAGCAATGACACCGACTTGGGCGAGGCGACCTGCAGCGCGGCACCTGCGAGCGGCAGCTTCTCGTCGCGGGCAGGCGATACGTACATCTCTTTGGGCAGGCTCAATTGCTCGAGCGCCTCGCCCGCGGTCAGGCCGGTGGTCCACACCTTGCGCTCCTGGCCGTCGACCATGAGCTGAACCTCGCGCGCCCGGTTGAGCGTGATGGTCGCGCCGTCGCCGATCCGCGCGGCGAGCGCGGGGGCGACCCGGTCCCGCTCGGTGACGGCGAACCCGGCGGCGCGCAGCACGCCGCGGACATCGGGCGACATCGTGGTCTCGAACAGGCGCTCACCGTCGACGACGACGGTCACCGTCTTGCGATTCACAATCGCCAGTCCGGCGCCGACGATCAGCGTCATCAACAGCGCCGCGACCGCTACGTACAGCAGCGGGGAGCGAGACTGGTTGATTCTCGTGAATGGCGACATGGTCACAGTACGATAACGAGGGGGTTAGGGGTCGACAACCATCATGTGCGTCAACTGCGGGATTCAATATCACAGACAGATATCGCCGCCGCAGGTTAATCGCGAAACGTGCAGACAATAGTGATGTAGGACACACCACACATATCCAGGCCCCTTACGGGTACGCAAAAGGCCGGAAAACGACAAACGTCGTCCAACCGTCCGCGTCGTTCAGATGCCGTAGACGCGGCGTGCGTTGGCCGTGGTGATCTTCGCCAATTCGGCAGGATCCTGCTCCCGTAATTCCGCGAGCGCGCGCACCGTGTACGGCAGGCAGTACGGTTCGTTGGGAGCGCCACGGAACGGATGCGGCGTCAGATACGGTGCGTCCGTTTCGACCAGAATGAGCTCGTCGGGCACCACCTTGGCGGCCTCGCGCAACTCGTGCGCATTCTTGAAACTCACCGTGCCGGAGAAACTCAGCACATAGCCCTCTGCCACGCAGGACAGCGCCATATTGGTGTCGGACGAGAAGCAATGGAAGATCACCGTCGGCGGCGCGCCCTCGTCCAGCAGTACCGTCAGCAAATCGTGGTCGGCCTCGCGGTTGTGGATCATCAACGGCTTGCCGACCCGCTTCGCCAGGTCGATATGCCAACGGAAGCCTTCGATCTGGGTCTCGATGTCGGCGCAGCCGTCGAGCTTGCCAGGCCAGTAGTAGTCGAGGCCGGTCTCGCCGATCGCCACCACCCTCGGGTCCGCCGCGAGGCGCTCCAACTCGCGCTTGGCCGCATCGTCGAGCGCGTTCGCCCGCGTCGGATGCAGTGCGACAGCGGCATACACCCGCGGGTCGGCGTTGGCGGCCTGCACCGCCCACTGCGCGGCGGTCAGGTCATCGGCAACGGTGACCACCTGGCCGACGCCGACCGAGGCGGCGCGGTCCACGATCACGGCCGTCGACGCCGCGTCGCTCGCGCCGCAGGCATCGAGGTGGGTGTGCGCGTCGACGAGCGGTGTCAGCGGCTCGGGAAGCTCGGGCGCGGGACGCGTGGCCTTCACCGCAAACCCCCGGTCGAGACCTCGGGATCCGCGGCGGGGATATTCACGTGAGGGCAGGAAACCACGCGCATTACAGTAGACGCACCATGAGTGAGCGAAGCGAGCGATCAATCAACACAGCTGCGTATGCGGTCATGCCGGAACCGAGCGTCAGCGAGGTGCAGGCATGAGTGCAGCTGAGCGTCCCGCCTTCTACATCACCACGGCCATCGCCTATCCGAACGGTGCGCCGCATATCGGGCATGCGTACGAGTACATCTCGGCCGACGCCATCGCCCGCTTCAAGCGGCTCGACGGGTACGACGTCTTCTTCATGACCGGCACCGACGAGCACGGTCAGAAGATGCAGCAGGCGGCCGTCGCCGCAGGCGTCCCGGTCGAGGAGCTCGCCGCGCGCAACTCGGACGTGTTCGAGGCGATGGACAAGACGCTCGACATCTCCTTCGACCGGTTCATCCGCACCACCGACGAGGACCACCAGGTCTCCAGCGTCGCGATCTGGGAGCGGATGCTGGCCAACGGCGATATCTACCTCGGCAACTACTCGGGGTGGTACTCGGTGCGCGACGAGGCCTTCTACACCGATGAGGAGACCACGCTGCTCGAGGACGGCAGCCGGATCTCCACCGAGTCGAAGACGCCGGTCACCTGGACCGAGGAGTCGAACTTCTTCTTCAAACTCTCGGCCTACCAGGACAAGCTGCTCGCGCTGTACGAGGAGCATCCCGAATTCATCGCGCCCGCAACGCGTCGCAACGAGATCGTCAGCTACGTCAAGGCCGGCCTGAAGGATCTGTCGGTCTCGCGCACCACGTTCGACTGGGGTGTGCCGGTGCCGGGCCACCCCGATCACGTGATGTACGTCTGGGTGGACGCGCTCACCAACTACATCACCGGCGTCGGCTTCCCTGACACGGAATCTGCGGCGTTCCAACGATTCTGGCCTGCCGACGTGCACATCATCGGCAAGGACATCACCCGGTTCCACACGGTCTACTGGCCTGCGTTCCTGCTGTCCGCCGGCGTCGAACTGCCGAAACGCGTTTTCGTGCACGGGTTCCTGTACAACAAGGGCGAGAAGATGTCCAAGTCGGTCGGCAACGTGGTCGACCCGCTCGAACTCGTCGAGACCTATGGCCTCGACGCGGTGCGCTTCTTCCTGCTGCGCGAGATCTCCTACGGCCAGGACGGCAGCTACAGCCACGACGCGATCGTCGGCCGGATCAACAGCGACCTCGCCAACGAGTTCGGCAACCTCGTGCAGCGCAGCACCAAGATGGTGGCGCGCGACTGCGGCGCCGTGGTGCCGACGCCAGGCGCGTTCACCGACGACGACCGCAAGCTGCTCGATTCGGTGAACGGTCTGCTCGCCCGCTGCCGCGCCGAATACGACGCCCAGCAAATGCATCTCGCGCTGGAGGCGATCTGGCTGGTGCTCGGCGAGACGAACCGGTACTTCTCGGCGCAGGCGCCGTGGACGCTGGCCAAGTCAGGCACGCCGGAGGATCTGGCCCGCGAGGCGACGGTGCTGTACGTGACGCTCGAGGTGTTGCGCATCGTCGCGATCCTGGTGCAGCCGGTGATGCCGGGTTCGGCGGCCAAGATCCTCGATCAGCTCGGCCAGCAGGAGCGCACGTTCGCCGCGATCGCGACGCCGATCGAGCCGGGGGTGCCGCTCCCCGCGCCGGAGCCGGTGTACCCCAAGTACGTCGAGCCCAAGGACTGACTCCTTTCCGCGAATCACGCTGCGCCCGTACCCCATTCGCGGGGTACGGGCGAAAGGCCGTTGGCGGTGACCACCGTTGTCGCCAGCCCGCGCGTAAACCGCTGGCACGCAGACGGATAATGCTTGGTTACGGACGCTCACGATCGGGAGGTACGTGATGGACCGAGACCAGGCACCGGGCGCGGCGCGAACCAGTTTCGCCGACCGGCATCGGGCAGCACGCGACGCCGTCCTCGTCTCGCAGCGCGGACGGCTCATCGAGGCGATGGTCGAATGTGTCGACGGCAAGGGGTATTCCGGCACCACCCTCACCGATATCGTGGCCAGCGCGCGGGTTTCGCGCAGCACCTTCTACGAACACTTCGCCAACAAGGAGGAGTGCTTCATCGAGGCGGTGCACACCGGCGTCGACATCGTCGCCACCCGGATCGCCGAGGAGCTCGCACAGCTCGACGCGGACGCCGACGCCACGGCCAAGATCGAGTCGATCGTGGTCACGTTCTGTCGCACCGTCGCCACCGAACCGGATTTCGCCAGACTCGTCCTCGTCGAATCGTTCAAGGTCAATCAAGCCGCGGTCGGCTACCGCGACCTGGCCGTCGACCGATTCGCGGAGCTGTACCGCCTCTTCTATGACCAAGCGCGGCAGGCGAATCCGGCGCTGCCCGAGGTGTCGGACGAGTTGATCGCCCTCATCCCGGACGCGATCGGCGAACGGACCCGCCGAGTGATCGTTTCCGACGGGCCCGACCGTGTACCCGATCTGGCGCCACTGTTCATCCAGTTCGTCACTGCGACATTAGGACTGGCCGCGTAGGCCTGAAACGGCCTGCCTCACTTGCATATCGAACAAACGCTGGAGCACCCGCCGCTCCAGCGATCAGCGATGCGTACGAGAGCCCCTACTTCCAGCGAGTGAGCAGCCGCTCGATCTCGGCGGTCAACGCACGCTGCAGGAAGGGGCCGAAGCTGATTCGGGCCACACCCTGAGCGGCGAGTTCCGCCTTGTCGGACTTGTCCGGCAGCCCGACCATGCTGATGGGCAGCGACAATTCACTGGTCAGGCGGCGCACCACGACGTCACCCCTGGCGCCGGCGGGGAAGAGGACGTCGGCGCCTGCCGCAGCAGCGAGCCGCAGTCGCTCGATGGCGCGATCGGCCCGGTCGGCCTCGTCACCGTCTTCCCGGATGAACAGGTCGGTCCTGGCGTTCACCACCACGTGCACCCCGGCCGCGTCGGCGAACTGACGCAAGCCGTGCACCAGGTCGGCGTGCTCCTGCGGTGCGCGCAGGCGCTTGCCCTCGCTGTGCACCGTGTCCTCGATATTGAGGCCGACCGCGCCCGCCTCCAGCAGCCCCTCGATCAGCTGCGCAGGCTCGAGGCCATAGCCGGACTCGATGTCGACCGACACCGGAACGTCGACCGCGTCGGTGATCTGCTTGACCCTGGTGAGCGACTCGGCGAAAGTCATGCCTTCACCGTCACCACGCCCGATCGAGTCGGCGACCGGATGACTGCCAACGGTCAGCGCCGCGAATCCCGAATCCACCACGACTTTCGCCGACCAGGCGTCCCACACGGTCGGCAGCACAACGGGATCACCGGGTTGGTGCAGTGCGAGGAATGCCTTGGCCTTGCTCTCCAGAGAAGTCATGGGTTCAATCATGCCGCGTTGGGCGTCGGCTGCACCATGACAATCAACACCGGACCAGAGCCGCGGTCCCGAACCGTGGACAGGCAGCCGGTCTCGCCTCAAGCGGTCGGGGTCAACCGGGTGACGGTTCCCGCAAAACTCGTGACATAGAGCGAGCGCGGATCCCAGCCGTGGCCTGCACCGAAGCGGGCCGACGTGGGAAACGAAATGTCCTCGGCGACTGTGCAGGAGCGGCCGGTCTCCGGGTCGACGCGGACGATCCGGCCCGCGACGTTCAAGGCGAGATAGACGTTGCCGTCGGGCCCGACCGTCAGATCGTCGGCCGCGTTGAGCGGGCCGTACCCGGGCACCGTGATGCGGACGGGCGCGACATCGGGTCGATCCATGTCGAGCACCGCGAGCGCGCTGACCGGCTCGAAGGTGGTCGAGACGAACAGCTTTCGCCGATTCGGATCGTAGGCGAGCCCATTGGTCGAGGTCAGGTCCGTGGCGAGCGGAGCGAGCGAACCGTCGGCGGCGACCCTGGTCAGCGTGGTCGGCGTGCCGACATCCCGGCTCACCACGAAGCCACCGTCCGGCAGCACCGCGAGGCCGTTGGGCGCGACGAGACCACGCGCCACGGTCGAGACCGTGCCCCGATCCAGGTCGAGTGCTTGGATGACCCCGTCCGCGCGACCGGCCACACCGCTGATCAACGAGCCGCCGTTGGTGAAATACGCCGTGCTGCCCGACACCACGATGCCGCCGGGAGACCCCGCGAACGCCAACACTTCTCGGACCCCGTCGGCGCGGATACGCCGCAACGCACCGTCGGTGCCGGACGCGGGCACCTCCGACAGCAGCAGCCCGCCGCGCCCATCGAACGCCAGGTTCTCCAGCACGCCCAGCCCCGACGACACAGTCGACGCGGTCCAGCGCCCGCACTGATCGGTGCTACCCGGCTCAGCGGCCCCAACCCCGGCACCTGTTGCCATCGCGAGCACAGCACTGAGCGCGAGCACACCGCGGGCCGCGACACGGCGCACAGTCATCGACATTCCTCCCCGTCGGGCCGGCCGCACGGTCGGCACCGCTGACAACTTAACGGCCGATCGACGCGAAAAGGGCGGAAACTCAACGCTTTGTGCAAATGCCAGAATCCGCCCAGCGACCTTCTCGGTGCGCCCGAGATCTGCTATCTCGTCGACCGCCGGGTGATCGACGGTTGCTCCGGTTACCGCCCGGCGCGCGGCCCGATCACGCCTCGCCGTCGCGCCGCGCGACCAGCACGGCGTCGTACAACTCGTTGCGGGAGGCGCCGTTGGCGGTGGCCACCTGCGCGCAGGCGTCCTTGAGGCGCACGCCCGTCGCGGTCAGCGCCTCGACCTCGTCGACCAGATCTGCCGGGTCGGCGGAGCGGGGTTGCGCCCCTTCGAGAACCACGGTGATCTCGCCGCGGGCACCGTCGACGGCCCACGCGGCGAGCTCGGCCAGCGTGCCGCGGACGACCTCCTCGTAGGTCTTGGTGAGCTCACGGCAGACGGCCGCGCGCCGATCCGGCCCGAGCACCGCGACGGCGTCGGCCAGACAATCGGCGAGGCGGTGCGGCGCCTCGAAGAACACGCAGGCGCGCGGCTCGGTGGCCAACGTGCGCAACCACTCTCGCCGCTGCCCGGATTTGCGCGGCGCGAAGCCGTCGAAGCAGAACCGCTCCACCGGAAGCGCGGACAGCGCAAGTGCGGTGGTGACCGCCGAGGGGCCTGGCAGGCAGGTCACCGGCAGCGAGCGCGCCGCGCAGGCCGCGACCAGCCGGTATCCGGGATCGCTGACCGACGGCATGCCTGCGTCGGTCACCAGCAGCACCGTGCGCCCCGCCTCGATCTCGCCGAGCAGCGTCGGGATTCGGGCGGTCTCCACGTGGTCGTAGAAACTCACGACCCGTCCGGTGATCTCCACCCCGAGTGCCTTGGCCAGCGACTTGGTGCGGCGGGTGTCTTCGGCCGCGACGACATCGGCCGACCCGAGCGCGTCGCGCAGCCGCTGCGACGCGTCACCGATGTCGCCCATCGGCGTCGCCGCCAGTACCAGCCTGCCCTGCCCTGGCTCACCCGTCGCCTCGTCCGCCACCGCACTCCCGTCTGGACACACCCGGCACCCGCCGGACCATGGCAGCCTATCGAGCCACGCCGAACGTACCGCCGTCGCACGGTTCGATATGTGATCGTGACAACGCGGGAGTCGGCCGCGTGCTATGTGATTCGTACTGTGTCGGGCTCACCGCTGCGGGACCTCGCGGCGCGCACAGCATACGATCGGGGCGTGACACAGGTGACCGACCAGCGCGCGACCGCTCCATTCGGGGCCGTGCCCTCCTGGTCGAGCCCCGCGCCGCTGCGGCCGCCGCCCGATTTCGGGCCGACCGACACCCTGCGCGGCTGGGTGGTCACCGCGTTCCTCACGGCAATCGCGGCAGTGACGCGGTTCATCATGCTCAGCTATCCGACCGACGCGGGCACCCCGGTGTTCGACGAGAAGCATTACGCGCCGCAGGGCTGGCAGATGCTCACCGGCGGCTGGGTGGAGGACAACCCCGGCTACGGGCTGGTGGTGCATCCGCCGATCGGCAAGCAGCTCATCGCGATCGGCGAGGCGATGTTCGGCTACAACGGCTGGGGCTGGCGGTTCGCCTCGGCGGTGGCAGGCACGCTGCTCGTGCTGCTGGTGATCAGGATCGTGCGGCGGCTGGCGCGCTCCACCCTGATCGGTGCGTTCGCGGGCGTCCTGCTGATCGCCGACGGGCTCACCTTCGTCTCCTCGCGCATCGGCATGCTCGACATCTTTCTCGCGTTGTTCGTCACCGCCGCCTTCGGTTGTCTGATCGTCGACCGGGACGAGGTCCGCGCCCGCATGGCGAAGGTCGACGCGGAGGGCCGGATCGACATGAGCCCTTGGGGCCCGCGGCTCGGCGTGCGGTGGTGGCGCTTCGGTGCAGGCGTGCTGCTCGGCTTGGCCTGCGGAACCAAATGGTCCGGCGTGTATTTCATCGTCGCCTTCGGCCTGCTCAGCGTCTGCTTCGATCTGGCGGCGCGGCGGGCCTACGGGGTACGCAGGCCGTGGTTCGGCACCGCGCTCCGCGATATCGGGCCCGCGCTGTATGCCTTGGTGCTGATACCGATCGGGGTGTATCTCGCCTCGTACTGGGCCTGGTTCGCCAGTGAGACCGGCGTCGATCGGTACATGGCAGGCAATCCGTCCGCGCCGACCGCGCCGATCGGCACCGGCGGATTCTGGTCGCATATCGTGCCCGACGCGATGCGGTCGCTGTGGTATTTCAACGCGCGGGCGCTGGAATTCCATGAGGGCCTGACCAATTCGGCGGGCAATCACCATCCGTGGGAATCGAAGCCGTGGACCTGGCCGATGGGCCTGCGGCCGATGCTCTACTACTACGCCGACAACGGCGTCAGCGGTTGTGGGCAGACCCAGTGCGTGAAGGCCGTCATGTTGATCGGCACGCCCGCGATCTGGTGGCTCGCGTTCCCGTTGCTCGCGTGGATGCTGTGGCGCAGCGTGGTCCGCCGCGACTGGCGCTACATCACGGTGCTCGTCGGCTACGGCGCGGCGCTGCTGCCCTGGTTCCTGACCCTCGATCGGCAGATGTACTACTTCTACGCGGTGGCGCTCGCGCCGTTCCTGGTGATGGGGATGGCACTGGCGCTCGGCGATGTGCTCGGGCCCACCCGGCGAGTCCCGGTGCCGCGCAGCCCCGTCGGGACCTACCTACCCGTGGCGCCCGACGAACGACATGCCTTAGGACTGCTTGCGGTCTGTCTCTATCTCGGTTTGGTGATCGCCAACTTCATCTGGCTGTGGCCCATTCTCACCGCGCTGCCGATCACACCGGGCAACTGGCACGACCATCTGTGGCTGCCGAGCTGGCGTTGACGCTCCGCATCCCGCGCTCGACGCCGCGCGCTCAACTATCCAGCGCCGCTTTCACATAACGCAGCGCCGCCTCGTCGTCCAGGCCGAGCCGCCGCACGGTGGCGACATAGGCGGTGGCGGCGCGACCAGCGACATCGCGGGTCGGGTCACCGGAGGAGGCAATGAAAGACCCTTGCCTGCCCCGGGTTTCGACCACCCCGTCCGTTTCCAGCTCCCGATAGGCGCGGGCCACCGTGTTCGGCGCGAGCCCGAGTTGCGCGGCAAGGGCACGGACCGTGGGAATCTTGGTGCCCGCGGTCAGCTCGCCGGAGCGCACCTGAGCGATGATCCCCATGCGTAGTTGTTCGTAGGGCGGCACGGTCGACTCGTGCGACACGGTGATGTTGAACATGGTTCGCTCCTATGCCTCACTCACAGTCGCCTGCGCCCCGACGTCTTACCGGTGATCCCGAGAAAGCGGACAGGACAGGCAGCGGGGACCGCCTCTGCCGGAACCCAATTCGGAGCCCGGTATCCGCAGCACCTCGATGCCCGCGTCCTCCAGTCGCCCGTTGGTCATCTCGTTGCGCTCATAGGCCGCGACCACGCCCGGCGCCAGCGCGAGCGTGTTGTTTCCGTCGTCCCACTGTTCGCGCTCGGCGGTGACGCCGTCGAGTCCGGTATCGATGACCCGCAGCTTGTCGATGCCCATGGCCTTGGCGGCGGCGACCAGGAACGGGTCGGGTCCGCTCATCGAGACCCGGCCAGCGCCGTTGCGCCCGCCGTAATCGTCTTCGCGCTGAATGGTGAACGCGCACAAGGAGTCACGCACCGCCGGATACATCACCAGCGCGTCGGTGTCGACCATCGTGCACACGGTGTCCAGGTGCATGGTCGCCCGGCTCTGCGCGATCGGGATGACCAGCACGGTGTGCGCGAGGTCGTCGTCGAACAGGCTGCGCGCCAACGCTTCCGCGCCCGCCGGTGAGGTGCGCTCGCCGACGCCGACCGCGACGACGCCCGGTGCGAGCAGCAGCACGTCGCCGCCTTCGATGGGCGCGGTGTGCGATTCGTAGGCACGGCGGACCCCGAGGAACCGGGGATGGAACGCGTAGATCAGATCGGTGAGCGAGGTTTCCCTGGCTCTGGCGGGCAGCGCCAGCGAGGTGATCGCGACGCGCGGGCCGATCCAGAACGAGGAATCCCTGGTGAACAGCAGGTTGGGCAGCGGATCGATGACGAAGTCGGCGCCGTGATGCATCCGGCGCACCAGCGAGGTGGCGTCCGGCCCGAACGGTAGCTCGTCGAAGGTCATCCCGGCCATCAGGATGTTGGCCAGGTCCCTGGCGCGCACGCCACGCAGGAACGCGGCGAGCTGGTCGGCCAGGGTGTGCCCGAGCCTGCGCGCGTCGACGGCCGCGGAGATGCCCTGGATGCGGGCCGCGCCGCTGACGGCGAGGGTCTCGGCGAGCAGATCGGCGAGCAGCAGCACCTCGACGCCGCGCTCGCGCAGCACGCCCGCGAAGGCGTCGTGTTCCTGTTGGGCCCGTTCCACCCAGGGAATGCCGTCGAACAGCAACTGGTCGTTGTTGCGCGGGGTGAGCCTGCGCAGCTCGTCACCCGGCCGGTGCAGCAGCACCGTGCGCAGCGTGCCGACCTCGGAGGTCACCGTCAACTGCACGCCCGGACGGTCGGGATCTAGCCCGTCCGCGTCCGAATCCTCTCCGTGCCGCGCGGGCACAGCGTCTGCTCCCATGCTCAGACCGTAGTTCGCCGCGGCCACAAGAGCACGCAATTCTTCCCTTCGTTGCGGTGTTGCTGCGCACACGGGCGGATCCGGGGACGAGGAGGTGGGCCCCGGGGACATTGACATACCGTTGTCCCGATTCCTCCCCCAGGTCGCCCTAACCTCAAGTATTGTTTAGGCGAATGGAGGAGCGTGAATGTCGACAGCCGATTGGCGAGCGAAGGAGCTGACCCCCGGGCAGCTTTCCGAGCGTAGCGGAGTAGCCGTTTCCGCGTTGCACTTCTACGAACGCGAAGGCCTGATCAGCAGCCGCCGGACCAGCGGAAATCAGCGCAGATACGCGCGAGAGACGCTGCGGCGGGTCGCCTTTATCCGCATTTCCCAACGAGTCGGTATCCCGCTCAGTGAAATTCGCGACGCACTCGATCAATTGCCGGAAGGCCGCAATCCCACCCGCCGCGACTGGGAGACGCTGTCCACCAACTGGCGGGCCGACCTCGACGACCGCATCACCCAACTGATCCGGTTGCGCGACAACCTGACCGGCTGCATCGGCTGCGGCTGCCTGTCGCTCGGCAGCTGCAAACTCGTCAACGAACACGACCGGCTCGGCACCGAGGGACCCGGCGCCCGCGTGCTCGACGTGCAGCTCAATTGCGCTGCGAAGCCAGCAATCGGGTGAACCGGGCGCTGGCCTGGCGCATCACGATTTCGTAGGGCAGCGCGAACTTGCGCGCCCACCAGTAGCCGAACCGGATGTCGAACGAGGTGTAGATCAGGAACCGGTTGCGCGCCATGCCGCGCAGGATCGCGGCGGCCACGTGCTCCGGCGCGACAGCGTGCCTGGTGAACGACTTGATCGCGCGCTGGATCTTCGGCGACTCCCGGTCGACGCCGACCAGCTCGACCGTGTGCACCAGCGGCGTGTCCACCGCGCCTGGCACCACCAGGTGCACCGAGATGTCGTGCTGGTCCAGGTCGAAGCGCAGCACCTCGGAGACGCCGCGGATGCCGTATTTGCCCGCGCTGTAGGCCGCGTGCCACGGCAGCGCGAGCAGGCCTGCCGCCGAGGACACGTTGACCAGCGCGCCGCCCTTGCCCGCCCGCACCATCGGCGGCACGAAGTTCTCGATGACGTGGATCGGGCCCATCAGATTGACCTCGACCATGCGCCGCCAGTGCTTGTGCTCCAGGTTCTCCACCGTGCCCCACGCCGAGGTGCCTGCCACGTTCATCACGACGTCGAGGCTGCCGTGCGCGGTGTGCACCTTCTCCGCGAATGCGGTGACGGCGTCGTAATCGGTGATGTCGAAGGCCTCGGCGACGAGCACGACACCGCCGCTGCCGCGAATGTCGGCCACCGTCGCGTCCAACCCCGCCGCGTCGATATCGGTGAGCACCAGCTCTGCGCCCGCCGCGCCCGCGGCCTGCGCGGTAGCCCGGCCTATTCCGCTGGCCGCCCCCGTGATCAGCACCTTCGCGTCCCGCACGGTCCTGCGGCCGCGTCGCCAACTACCTCGCACTACGCATCCCATCTCGAATTGCTCGAATCGGTTCATCGCAGGGTACTCGAGGCAGGCACTACCGGCCCAGCACGTCAAGCATTCCTGCCACCGCCCGCGGCCAGGTGTACTGCTCGGCCCTGCTGCGTGCGGCCTTCCTGCGCCCTGCCGTCGGCATCGCCAGCACGTCGGTGACGGCCTGCGCGAACGCGGAGCCGCGGTCGGCGGCGACCGCGCCGCACTCGGCGGTCACGATGTCGGCGAGCGCCGAGGATCGGCTCGCCACCACCGGCGTGCCCGCCGCGAGCGCTTCCAGCGCGGCGAGGCCGAAGGTCTCGTGCGGGCCTGGCGCCAGGGAAACATCCGCGGTGGCAAGCAGTTTCGCGACCATCGCGCGTTCGGAGATGAAGCCGGTGAAGTGTACGGCGGATTGTCCGTCGGCCAGTGGCGGCAATGCGCGGGCCCGGCGTTCCAGCGCCTCGCGGCGCGGGCCGTCACCGGCGACGACCAGGCGGACCTCGGTGCCCGCCCTGCGCAGCGCGGCCACCGCGTCGATGCTGCGGTCCACCCGCTTCTCCACCGAAAGCCTGCCGCAGTGCACCAGCAGCGGATGGCCCTGCGCACCGAGGTCGGCGCGCAGCCTGCCGTCGCGCCTGCGTGGACTGAACAGTTCGAGATCGACGCCGAGCGGCACCAGCTCGGCGTTCGACGCGCCGATGCGCAGGAATTCCTCGCGGGCGAATTCGGTGGTGCAGACCACGATGTCGTAGTCGGCGGCGGTCCGGCCGTTGGCCACATCGGCGCAGCGGCGCGCGGCCTGGCGTGGCATGAACTGACCGAGCAGCCGGTCGAGGCGTTCGTGCGAGATCATCACCCCTGCCACGTCGCGCTTGCGCGCCCAGCGGCCGAATCCGCGCAGCGTCAACCGATCCGAGACCTCGAGCACGTCCGGGCGCAGGCCTGTCAGCACGTCGGCGACCCGCCGTGGATCGGCCGCGCGATAGCCGCCGGTCCACGGAATGGCCAAGGCGGGCAACGTGACCCGGACGACCCCGGTGGGCAGCAGCTCTTCGGATCGGCGCGCACCAGGCACAATGAGCACCACTTCGTGCCCGGCCGCCACATATCCCTCACCGAGATGATGCAAGGCAGTGCGCAACCCACCCGAACGCGGGCCGTAGAAGTTCGCAAGCTGAACTATGCGCACCTCGCCGATGGTGCAGCTAGTCGGGTTATCTTCGGGACCACTGCGCCGAACGGCACGTGAACAGCCGTGAAAGACCCGGCGAAACCGGTTTGTCCGTATTTTCAGTCGGTCGGTTCCGCCCAGACCCGAAGCAGCCCGTGCCCGCTCGCGTCGACCACGACCGGCCGCAATTCGGCGCGCACCGGAATCCACTCGGAGTCGAGGAATCGCACCCGCAGGCGTAGCTCGATGGCGGTGGTGCCTGCCAGATCCGCACAGGCGGTGCGGAACTCCTCGATATCGTCCGGGTGCACGGTCGGCCGCTCGACCGCCCAGCGGTCCAAGGGCGGGGCGGGGATGCGGGTCCACTCGTAGATCAGACCGGTGCTCAGCCAGACGAAGCCGACGCCGTCGTCGGCGCGCTGGGCGACGGCGCGGAGCATGGTCATGTCGACGTCGGGTCGAGCCGGTGCGACGTCGGTGCACTCGTGCATCAGCGCCCGCACCCGGCGGGCCACCGGGTCGGCCCTGGTCACCATCTGGAAGCTGCGGACGACGTCGTCGTCGCCGATCATGTCGACGGCGCTCTGGTGCCGGCCGTCGAGCTTGCCGACCATGTCGAAGTAGTCGAGCCGTCCGTCGAACCGCACCATCCGGCCGAACGCCTCGGGCGGTGTCCGGATCACCCGCACCTCCTGCGGCGCCCTGGCAAAGATCAACTCCTCCAAACCCGGTCCGTGGTGGGCCAATTCGGTGTCGGCGACCCAGTCCCATGCCGCAACGCGCGGGCGCGGCGCCGGGTGCGCGTCGACCGGCCCCACCCACACCTGGACCCCGTGCACCTCGCCGAACGCGCACCGCACGGGCACACCGACGATCGCGAATCCGCTCTCGCAGTTGCTGATCGGCTCGGCCGTCGCGACGCAGCGCCGCACGACCTCCTCGATCCATTGCGGTGCGGCCGCATGCAATTCCCGGCGCGGCCGCAACAGGCTCACCCAGTCCTTGACCCGAGGACCGTCGGCGACCAGCGTCGGCACCGAGGGCGACCCGTCGGCAGCCCGCTCCAGCGTTTCGATCAGCAGCCAATCATGTTCGGACGGTGGGCTTTCCGACGCATGATCGCCGGTCATATGCCGGCCGTACCCCGACTCGCACGCGGTAGATCGAGATCGAGCGGGATGCGCCCCACCGCAAGATGCGCTTCCACCTCATCGGCGGGCATCGGCCGCGCGATCAAAAAGCCCTGTGCCCGATAGCAACCGAGACCGACCAGAGTGCGCGCGGCCACCGCCGTCTCGACGCCCTCGCCGACTACCCCGAGGCCGAACGAACCGGCAAGGCCGATAATGGATTTCACGATCGCGAGATCGTCGGTGCTCGCACCGAGCCGCTGCACGAAACCGCGGTCGATCTTCACCGCGTCGACCGGAAGCGCCTTCAGGTGCGACAGCGAGCTGTAGCCGGTGCCGAAATCGTCGATCGCGATCTGCACGCCCATCCGCTTGAGTCCGCGCAGCGTGACCTGGGTGCGCGCCAGGTCCTGCACGACGACGTGCTCGGTGATCTCCAGGCAGATCGAGCTGCCGTCGATGCCGAACAACCGCAGGATGTCTTCGATCCGCTCCACGAAATCGAGGCTGACCAACTGCACCGGCGAAACATTGATCCGCATCACGACATTCGCCGCGAGCCCGCGCCTGCGCCACTCGGCGAACTGCGCGCAGGCCGACCTGATCACCCAGCGGCCGAGCTCGCCCGCCAGGTTGGTCGCCTCGGCCACGGTGACGAACGCGGCGGGCGGCAGCAGGCCTCGCGTCGGATGCAGCCAGCGGACCAGCGCCTCCAGCGCGACGATCCGGCCGGTGCGCAGGTCGACCTCCGGCTGATAGTGCAGCAGCAACGACCCGTCGGACACCGCGCCGCGCAGGTTGAGCTCCACATCGTCCTGCAGCTCGAACTGGGCCCGCATCGCATCGGTGAACACCGCGACGCCGTTGCCGCCGCCCGACTTGGCCGAGAGCAGTGCGTGATCGGCCCGGCGCAGCACGTCGGCCACGGTGGTCTCGCCGGGAATGCCGACGGCGACACCGATGCTCGCGGCCCGGCTCACCGACTCACCGCCGACGGTGACCCGGCGCCCGATGAGCTGCTGAATCCTGGTGCCCTCCTCCTCGGCGGCCACCGCGTCCATCGGCTTGGCAGGCACGATGACGAATTCGTCGCCGCCGAGGCGCGCGATCATGTCGTCGGGATCGAGATGCTCACGCAGGCGCGAGGACAGCGTGCGGATGAAGTTGTCGCCTGCGGTGTGCCCGAGGAAGTCGTTGAGCGCCTTGAGCCGATCCAGGTCGAGGAAGAACGCCGCCACCGGGCCGGGGCTGCCAGGCCGGAGGCGTTCCTCCATGTGCTCGAGCAAGGCGCGCCGGTTCGCGAGCCCGGTCAGGTCGTCGTGCAGCGCGATGTAGCGCAGCCGTTCCTCGGCGACGACCCGTGCCTGCAGCTGCGCGAACAGCGCGGCGATCGCCTTGAGCACGTTGAGCTCGCGGGTACTCCACTCCCGGTCGCCGGTCTTGATGAAGCCGAGCACGCCGGTGGACTCACCGCGCGAGAGCAGCGGCACCGCGGCGGTGGTGACCACCGGGATGCCGGAGGCCCGGCGCATCGTCTCCTGATAATCGGCGAACTCGGGCGTCGGGCGGGCGATCATCGGCTCGGTCGCATGCTCGAACGCGCGGAACACCGGGTCGGCGCCCTCGAAGTAGACGACCTCCAGCGGATCCGGATCGGGCACCTGCGGCCGATGCGGCCACTCGGCGATCAGCACCGACGCCCGGCGTTCCCGGTCGGTGTGGCGCACGTAGCTGAAGTCGACGTCGAAGTATTCGACCAGCTGGGCAAGGACCCGCTCGGTCGTCTCGGCCATGTTCGTGGCGTCGACGCCCATCAGCTCGGAGGCGACCTGAGTCACCAATGAGTCGAGCGTCCGCCGAGGCACCTTGTCTCCGATCACGCTATCCACGGGTGTCCACGCCCGGCATCGGACGCCGCCTGCTACCGGGCTGCCGATTCCGCACCCGGGCAGCAGCCGAATCGCTCAGGCATAGCACCAACGCCATGGTCTCATGCTCGGGTTCTCCGAGCAGGTCCGAGAAACGAAGCGACGCCAGTCTATCCAGGGGATCCACGAAAGTCGGTGCCGCTGCGCTGGGGAGTCGCGCTTTTCGGCTGTTGTCATCACCCATCCGTCACCCCACCGCTCCGGGGTCGGTCTCCGACACTGCGCGTCCGTGCTTCGTCGGCTCGAATCGGCGAGCCGTGCAATCCATCGGCAATTGGCCGATGTCGACGATTATCCCACCAGACCGGACCGGCCCGGTAGCGATCATGGGAATCGGCGCAGGGCGGGAAATGACCTGCAACCGCCGCGTCGCGTCGACCAGCAACCCGTAGCGGCGCGGCCGCGGTGCGCGAGGCACCCATGGCCTGACCGTCCCGAAGCCGCAGCCTTCCGCCGGGGAATTCTCTCGGGACGACTGCGATCGCCTCGACAGCCATACTGTTCCTACTCCGTTGCTCCGCATGCCAGCGCGGTGGTCGATCCGGGGTCGGCATCCCCGTCCGAAACCCTGCTTCCGGACGACTTTGCCTAGGGCAGTATCCGTCATCCGGCAGGAATTGACCAGACGTCTGGTTAATCTTCCGAAAACTGGAGGCATCTCCACAAATCCCTCCTGGTCAGAACCCTTCTTACGGTTCAGCTAGATAACCAGGAGACCGGTTGGTTCTAGTGCAGCTAACCAACAGCAAGCTATACGAGGATGGAGATGAACAGCTCAACCGTGTCCGGACCCTGCCAGATCTCGATCTCTTCACGATAGGCGCGAGTGATCTCCGCCGAGGCCGTCGCGTCGTCGACCTGGGCCCACACATCCTCGACCGGATCGTGGTAGTCCCCGTTCGGCGCGAAGCGCGCGTAGACGCCCTTCGGCACCCGCACCAGCACGTCACCGATCGGCACCGCCTCCGGCTCGCGGTACTCGAAACAGACCACGGCGTTGTAGTTGCCTGCCGGGTCGGGCACGTACACCGTGAACATCGGCCGATCCGCGCCCTTCCGGTCGCGCAGCCGGTCCTTCAGGAACTCGATCAGGTCGCTGTTGCTGACCTTGAAACTCGGGCGCACCCGCGGGACCACCAGGCCGCCGTAGATCGCCTCGTTGCGCACCGCGATCGCATAACTCATCGGGCGTCGACCGCCAGGTACAGCTCGATCTTGTAGGCGTGCGGATAACACTCGAAGTCGCCGGTGTAGGTCCGCTTGATCTGGTTGTGCTCCTCGGCGTACGCGATCTGGGTCCAGAGGTCGGTCATCACCTGCGGGAAGTTACCGACCGAGGCGAATCTCGCATAGGTGCCGCGCGGCAGCCTGGCCACCAGATGGCCGCGAGTGACATCGCCGAAGGACGCGCACTCATAGCCGACGATCTGGGTGTTGTAGGTGCCGAGCTCGCCGGTGTAGTCGGTGTAGGCGCTGGCCAGCGGGCCGCCGAGCTCCTGATGTAAGACGGCGGCCCACGCGGCCTCCAGGTCGTGGTCACGCAGTTCTCCGAGCGCACGCTTCGGGCTGCGCACCGGCAATCCGGCAACCCACGTTTCGTCCCGCTCGACGATGTCAAACTGCATGGAAAACTCTTTCGAGGTGAATCCGGGGGCGAAGCCCCCAGATGAACACAGCGGCCCCGCCCGGCGAGCGCAGCGAGCTTCGGGCGAAGCCCGCATCCGGTCGGTCAGAAAGGCCATGCTATCAAGCAGGGCGGGGTGGCAACGATCACATGTCCTGGTCGTTATCCGTACTCAGGACGTGCATTGAACTGGACAAATGACCTGTCGAGCGGCACCGGCGCTGTGGTCGAATGGATCTCGTGTGCCGCACCATTGCCGAGCTCGACGCAGCCGTCGCGGACTGCTTCGCGTGCGAGCGGCTTGTGGCCTGGCGCGAGCAGGTCGCGCGGGACAAGCGCGCCGCCTTTCGTGACGAAACCTATTGGGGACGGGCGGTTCCCGGATTCGGCCCGGACGACGCCCGACTGCTGATCGTCGGGTTGGCTCCCGCCGCGCACGGCGCCAACCGGACCGGCCGGATGTTCACCGGCGACCGCAGCGGTGACGTGCTCTACGCGGCGCTGCACGCCGTCGGCCTCGCCAGCCAACCGACCGCCGTGCACGCCGACGACGGCCTGCGCCTCTTCGGCGTCCGCATCACCGCCCCCGTGCACTGCGCACCGCCGGACAACAAGCCGACACCGGACGAACGCGACCGCTGCCGCCACTGGCTCAGCACCGAATTGGCCTTACTCACCCCGACCCTCCGCGCCGTCGTCGTCCTCGGCGCCTTCGGCTGGCAAGCCCTGCTCCCCGTGCTCGCCGACGCAGGCTGGACCATCCCCCGCCCCCGCCCCAAGTTCACCCACGGCGCCCACACCCAACTAACCCCCACCGACACAGGCCGCGCACCCCTACACCTGTTCGGCTGCTACCACGTAAGCCAACAAAACACCTTCACCGGCCGACTCACCCCAGCCATGGTCGAAGAGGTGCTGCGTACGGCGGCCGATGCCGCAGGGATCGGCGGGTCAGAGGAAGGCTTTGCGGTATGACTGGGGGGTGACGCCGGTGGTTTTGCGGAAAGCCTTGCGTAGGGCGGCTACTGAGGCGAAGCCTGCTTGGTGGGCGATGTTTTCCATTGTGGCGTCGGTCTTTTCCAGCAGCTCCTGCGACTTGCGCACCCGGACGGTCTGCAACCATTCGTTGGGTGTCATCCGGACTTGTTCGTTGAAACGCCGGATCAGCGTGCGCTGGCTCACGCCTGCGCGGGCGGCCAAGTCCGACACGGTGATTCGGGTGCCGAGCACGGATTCGGCCCACTCCAGTGTTGGATTGATCGACTTCTGGTCGGCCTCGGACCGCGGGCGATCCGCGATGAACTGCGCCTGGCCGCCGTCGCGGGTCAACGGCATCACCGAAAGACGTGCGGTCTCGGCCGCCACCGCCGACCCGTAGTCCCTGCGCACCATGTGCAGGCACAGGTCCAATCCGGCGGCCGCACCCGCTGAGGTGAGCACACTTTCGTTGTCTACGAACAACACGGCCGGATCCACCCGGACCCGCGGATAGTCGGAAGCCAGTTCGGCGGCCGCCATCCAGTGCGTGGTGACGCGCATGCCATCGAGCAATCCGACCGACGCAAGAGTGAACGCCCCCAGGCAGATCGAGGCCACCCGTGCGCCGCGCTCGTGGGCGCGGCGCAGGGCAGCCCGCAGTCTCGGTGACGGCGCCGAACGATAGCTGAGTGAGCCGGGAACGATGATCGTGTCCGCCTCGTCGAGGAATTCGATGTCCCGCACCGCGGAAATCGCGAAAAACCTCGACGAGACATCGGAATTCTCGCCACAGACACGAACGTCGTACCCCGCGGTGCCATCTTCCAGCCTGGCCCGGCCGAAGATCTCGATCGGGACCGAGAGGTCGAACGGTATGACGTCGTCGACCGCTAGAACCGCCACTGACCTCATAGGAACTACCCTTGCTCTCCCCCTTGGCCGAGCCCCGCCCCAATTTCGGCATCCCCCACCGGGTTATCGGGCTGGGCGTTGGTCTCGTTAATCACCAGGCCCGCGCGGAGCAATCGTTTGAGCGCACGGCCCTGCAATACCGACAGCGTCGGCGCCAGCTCCGCCCAGCGCACCGGACCGTTCGAGAGCGCGGCCCACAGTTCTTGTCCGCCGTCGCGTTCCAGACAGCGCACCTCGACCTCGGGGTCCGCGCTGGAGTAGAAGCGGTGACACGGCACCGCGTCGGCGAGCGGCTCCGGCGCCGAATCGGCGTTGGCGATCGGATCGAGCCAGTATCGGCCGAGTCCGTCGCGCACCTCCTGCGGCACCTCGAACGGTGGGGACATGCCTTTGAAGCCGGGCATATCCGCACCGAGCCCTGACCTGATCCGCGTCTGCGGCGCCAGCGAAATCCAGTCGTCCGCACCGAGTTCCACCGCGTCGGCCGCGGTGAGCGCGGTGAGATAGGGCCCCTCGGTGGCCAGATCGCGTGGATCCCGGCTGCCGTTGGTCATCACGTTGAGCAGGTCGGGGACCAGCGCCGTGTTCAGCAACGCTTGGAAGGTGCCCTCGGTGGCGTTGCCGAGTGCGGTACCACGCTTTTGACCCTGCCAGTACATGCTGTCAGGGTGGGTGCGCGAGATCTCGTGGTACCACTGGTCAATGCTGAGGGCCCAGGTCTCGGCCATGCCTCGCCATTCGACGTCGTAGTCGCGCCACAGATCCCGCTTGGTCTGCTCGTCGACCGAGGCATCGAAACTCTTGCGCAGCACCAACGCCGCCGCCCACGCCTGAGTCACCGCGAACGACATCCCCGACGAGAACAACGGATCCACGAAATACGACGCATCCCCCACCGCGAGCCAACGCTCGTCGAAGGACCCGAAGTGATCGCTGATCCGCGAATAGTTCGTCGCCGTCAGCATTTCCGGGCGAATCGGCTCCGCATCGACGATCAGATCACGCAGCACCGGAATCGAATGGATCGTCTTGCGGAAGATCTCCGGATCGCGCAGATCCACTCTGGCCAGCGAGTCCGGGTTGGTCACGATGCCGATGGACCAGACATTCTCGCGCACCCCGTCGATCAGTCGCGGTGTCGGGATGTACCAGACCCAGCCGTGCTCGAAGGCAACGGCGTAGATGGGCGACAAGTTGTTCTCCCGGAACATATTCCACTCGCCGGCGGCATGCTGTGCGGGGATGCAGTTGCGGAAGTGCGACCACACCGCGATGTTGCGGTACTCCGAGAGCCACTGCTTGTCCCGCTGCGATCCACGCGCGGCCACCGAGTTCGCCCGGCCCGACGCGTCCACGAAGTACCCGGCGCGCAGCTCCGTGCCGTCCTCGAGCACAACGGTCGTATACCCGTCGCCAGGAAGGAATTTCGTGATGCGAACGCCCTGGAAGACGTGCGCGCCGCTGTCCTCGGCGTGATCGAGCAGGACGGTGTCGAACTCCTCCCGGTTGACGTGAATCGACCAGCGATAGATCCCGTCGACCAGATAGTCGGCGTGCTCGAAGAACGACACGAACGGACGATCGTTGTCCCACTGGTAGATTCCGCCGAACTTCTGAATCCAGCATTGGCTGGCGAGCACCTTTTCCAGTGCCCCACTGGCTTGCAGGACCGGCACCAGCGGATGCGCGCCGGATTCCCCGATGTGTTCACGCGGGAACACTTCTCGGTCGATGACGGCGACTCGCAGATCGCTCTCCCGGCACAGTATCGCCGCGAGGGTCGATCCGGCGGGTCCGCCGCCCATGATCACCACGTCGTATTCGGTAGCTATTTCGGTGATGGGTGTTGGCATGTCACGTGCCTTTCGACGCTCAGACGATCTGGATTCGCTGCACGTGGCGCTCAGCGGATCCACTGAATCCGTTGCGTCCGTGTAGCAAAGCATGGTTTTCGACGACGACGATGTCGCCGGTTTCCCACGGATGGGCATAGCAATAGCGCGGATCGTGCAATCGCTCGCGCAGGTCCTCCATCACCCGCACCCCGTCCTCCGGGGAAATCCCCTCGAGGGTGAGGAAGAGCGGGTTGAGATACTTTGCGGGATCAAGAGGTTCGGCGTAACGAATCGTCACCTCGCCGGTGGCCGGGTGCGTACCGAGCAGTGGCCACTTGGCCAGCCCGCCGTAGTGGGCGAGCTTGTCGGTCCGATAGGTGATCGTGGTGCGTGCCCAGAGCTGTTTGAGCTCTTGCGGCGCTTCGCGATACACCTCAGTGGTGTCGGAGAACACCGTCTCCCCACCCGCACCCGGCGCACTGCCCTGCACACACTGGAACAAGAAGAACCGCGGCACCCGTGCGGCGAACGCACCGTCCCAGTGGAACGGCACATCACCCTTGTCGAACAGGTAGTTCTGCGGATCGTCCCGAACCACCAAGTCCAGGATCGTGCCGAAATCCCACTCCAACAACTCCCCCGCGGCACGGCAATACCGCTCCAGCTCAAGCTTGTTCAGCAGACCGTAGCCACGTAACACGGTCACCTTGGTGGCGAGCACGGTCTCGAGCAGATCCTCGATCGGCAGATCGGCCAGGGATTGCCCGGGGGATTCGGCGGTCACGATCCGGGCGAACGGCTCCAGATCGATACCGTCCAGCGGAGCCGGGCGGACGCTGCTTGTCATGATGCTCCTCGAGGTGCGGTGACGAAATGGCTCGGGCGGCTGTTCCGCCAAACCAGGCGTGCGCCAAGGCTTTCCGCCTCGGCCCGTTTGATCAGCGTGTACTTCGTGCCGTCGTCGAGCACGACACCGTGCCACGGAGTCAGCCAGTTGTCCTGCGTGCGCAGGAGATGGAAGCCGATCTTGTCGCTGTGATGGGTTTGCGGATGGATCGACAACCGCACCGCGTCAGGGAACACGCCCGCGACCAGCCTGCTCCACGCCTGACTGCGCTGCACCACCTCATAGGCGGTCTCCTTCGACCGGTTGCGCCGCTGGGTCGCGCTCAACTCCGGCATCAACGCCGTGTTGTCCTCCACCATGAACCGGTGAATCCCGTTGAACATCCGCCGCATCGCCGGATCCGTCTTCACCGACTCACGAATCGAGTCGATACTCGTGGCGAACTCCTCGAGCAGCCGAGCACGCCGCTCATCCCACGACAGACCAGGCATCGCATCACGCAACCCGTACAAGCCGATCGAGCCGCCGCCAGTGGACCGGATCACCCGGCGCAGCTCAGCGGCATACTCGTCGACATGCGGATCCGGGATCTCCAGCGAGTCGCTGAACACGTGGCCGTCGGAACAGATCGTCACGATCGCACCGGGGGCATAGACCGCCGAGACCTGATCGCAGAACCCCTGCAGCGACTCGATCGCCAACGTCTCAGCCATATCCGGCAGTCGCCCAAGGGTTTTGCGACGATTACGCGACTTTGCCGGAAAGGCGGGAATCACGAAGTGCACCGGCTTGCCCGCCTCGACAAAACCGATCACCTTCTTCAGATGCGGCGCGAAACACTCATCGCAGGCGATGACGTCGCAGACCGTATCCGGTTCGGCGCACCGTCGCCTGGCAAAGACGACGCGGAGTACGCCCGTCGCGACCGCCTCGGCGGCCACTGGAATCGGAGGCGACGTCGGCTCCGAGAGATGTCTATGTACGAATTCAGAACTACTACCGACGGTTGTGCTCATAACTACCTTTCGGTGACTTATGACAGCACGGACGGATACGGCCGGATCAGTAAGTAGACGGTTCGCCGCATGGCATACCGCCCGTGTCCGTCCGAGCACCTGTACTGAAAATATCGCCTGGTCACCGCATGTCGTTGACATCAATATTCGGATCCAAGCTGACATCGGCTGCATTCAATTCGATAATGAAGGTTGCGGACCCCTCCGCCTCCATTCATCGAGCATCGCGCTGCCTATTGAGCGATTCATTTGTCGCTCAGCTCCACAGTCGCCTGAACAGCATGCACCGAAGAATTGTCGATCTATGACTTCGGCCAGCTGACCGCGGCACATCATCTGCACCCGCGTGCGGCCGGAAAACGGCCCCCCAATCTCTACACGCCGATCGTTAATAACGTAATCATCGTAACTCTGTTCGAGTGACCCTGCAAGCAAGTTTCAGTGCGCATATCAGCATTTTGCAATCCTCGGAGATCGGCCTTGCATACCGGATCTCCGAGTTCGCACATGGTGAACACATCGTGAAAAATAGGAACTAATCTCCCGCGATCTGCGTCTGCGGAACGCCACGCTCGGCGGGTGCACCGGCTGAGACAGACGTGGGCTTGCGCTTCGGTTTCGGCCGCGCCAGGTGGCGCATGGCCGGCGATTCCACGAAGCTGTGCAGCGCCCACGCCATCAGGATGTTCAAGACGAACAACGCGAAGATCACGAGTACCGCGATCGGCGCACTGAATGTCACGTCACCCATTTGGTGCCTGACATAGAACAGTGCGACCCCCTGACATATGTAGAAGGCGAACGAAATATCGCCGAGCCAGACGACGAATCTGCTGGACAGGAACCGCGACCTGCCCTCGATGTCCGACACCGCGGCCGACCCGATCAGCAGGGCCAGCGGGATGGCGGTGGCCAGGAAGAACCCGACGACGAACGGGGTGTACATGGCGACCAGGTACCCGGCGAGGCAGCCGAGCAGGCAGGCCCAGATCGGCAGCCGGAGCCAGCGGCCCTCCGCAACGATGCGCGCGACGAAGACGCCGAGGAAGAACTCGAACAGCCGCGCGGGCGGGAACAGATACCCGAACCACAGTTGGAGCACCGGAATGGGAGTCAACTCGGATTTCGCCGAGCCTGGTATCAGATAGACATTCGCCAGTTCGATCAGGCCCATACCGAGGACCATGGCCGCAGCGCCGTACCAGAGATACTTTGCCGGAATCTTGAGTATCAGCGGAACGACGAACGGGAACAATACGTAGAACAGGAACTCACAGGACAGCGTCCAGGACGGCGTATTGACACCGGCGTTGATGTAGTTCTGCGGGAACCATGCGTGTACCAGGAAAAGATTCGGCAGCCACGACTTCCACGGTGTGATCGCCGCGGCGAACAACACCATGCAGACGACCCACAAGGTCAGGTGGTTCGGAAAGATCTTCACGACCCGGCGCCTGATGAACAGCAGCCTGCTCGATCCCGCCCGCCACGACCAGGTCAACACGAATCCACTGAGAATAAAGAAGAAGGAAACTCCGAGGAACCCGAGCTTGCCGACAACGACCGCGCTGTCGTGCGCGAGATCGGGGTCCGCGAAGAAATTGACCGGAAGAAAGGGTGGTATGGGCGAGTTCGGCAACATCGAATGGAATATGAATACCGAGAGTGCCGCGAAGAACCGGAGCCCGGTCAGCGACGGCAGCCGTGGCCGATTGTCTACGTCCACTGCACTACTTCCCCTCTTAGTACAACAAAGTTCGGCTCAGCCGAGGCCGAGCACGAACGGGAATTCTGGTTGTCCACCGAGCAAGAAAGCGCCGGTGGACTGGATCACGGCGTCGTGCGCGATGATGTGCGTCGCCATGGTGTTGATATCGCGCTGCCAGATATCGAGCGGATTCGGCTTGTAGATCGAATCGGTGCCGACCAGCTCACACAGGCGCGCGATGATCCGGCGGGCGGCGCGGAACGCATGCGTTCGAGCGAGCGCGGTGCTGATGCGGGCATCGGGCGACAGGTTCGCGAAGCGCTCCTCGTCTAACGAATCCCACAGCGTGTCAATGGTTTCCACCACCGCACTGCGCGCGACGATGTACTCCATCTCGCATTCGCCGAGGATGTACTGTGCGCGATAGTTGTCCGCCCACTTCTGCCCGGTCGCGGCGATGACCTTGCCCGCGGCGATATCGCGCACATAGTCGAGCGCGGCGCGCGCCATGCCGAGCGGAACACCGGGCATGATGCGGGCCAGTGCTTCCGGCTCGGCTAATTTGCCTGTGCCGCTTTTTCGTTCGCCGAAGTCGAACGAATGATGCTCGGGGACAAAGAGATTCTCGACCGCGTAATCGTTGCTGCCGCTCCCCCGCAGACCCGTGGTGTCCCAGGTGTCGAACACCTCGACCTGATCGCGGCGCATGAAGAAGATCCGGACCACCAGTCTGCCCGCCGGGGTGAAGTCCATGTTGCCGTCGGTGCACACGAAGGCGCCGCCGATGACCAGATCCGCGTGGGTGATCGCACTGCCGAACTTCCAGCGTCCGGTCAGCCGATAGCCGCCAGGCACCCGCTCGGCCCGACCCGCGGGAAAGATGAGTCCCGCGGTGACCAGGTCGAGCGACGGTATGAGTTCCGCGACCGCCTGCTCGTTCAGGTAGCCCGCGTAGATGCCGGTGGCCGCGCCGATCATCGCGCACCAGCCGGTCGCGGTGTCGCCGTAGGACAACGCCTCGACGATCTCCAGCTGCGCCAACGAGGTCAGCCCTGGCCCGCCGTGGTCGGCGCTGAAGCACATGCGGTAGATGCCGAGCGAGCGCAACAGTTCGACGATATCGTCGGGAATGCGCCTGGCCGTGTCGATTTCGCTGCGGCGTTCGGCCAGTTTGGGCGCTACCGATCGGGCAGCGGCCAGCAGTTCAGTGCCCGATAACGTGTCTTTGTTCACCGTCGTGTTCCTAACTCTGTTGCAGCAGTAGGGCGATCGCCGAGGTCGTCTGTTCGGGCCCGAGCGCCGTGTAGCCGCCATCGGCGGCCCATTCCGCGCCGGTCACGAAACTCGCTTTCGGCGAAGCGAGAAAGGCGACAACCTCGCCGATCTCGCCGGCGTCGGCCGCACGGCCGAGCATGTGGAAGCCTGCCGCTACGGCATCGGTGCGTGCCCGATCGCCGCCGGTGATGTCGTGCATCACCCGCGACCAGGTCCAGCCGGGCGACACACTGTTCACCCGCACCCCGTCCGCCGCGTACGCCAGGGCGAGACTGCGGGTGAGTTGGGCGATCCCGGCCTTGCTCACCGGATATTGGAGCCTGCCGTGCTGGGCGACGTGGCCGCTCGGCGAGGTGAAGTTCACGATGGCGCCGCCCGATTCCTTCAAATACGCTCGCGCGCCGTAGCACATCAGCGCGGTGCCGACGATATTCGTATTCAGCACGTCGAGCCACTGGGCGCGCACGTCGGTCGTCTCGTCGTCGCCATAGAGGCAGGCGATATTCACCAAAGCGTCTATCCGACCGGTATTCCCGGCGGCCTGCGCAATAAATTTCTCGATGGATTCATCGTTCCGAATGTCGAGCGGGATGAACACCGCCCGGTCTCCTATTTCGGCCGCCGCGCGCCGGCCGCCGTCCTCGTCGATATCACCGAGGACAATGTCTGCGGAATAGTTCGCGAATACGCGCGCCACTTCGGTGCCGATAATCGTTGCGGCGCCGGTGATCAGAACCGTCTTACCTTCGAACAACTAGTGCCTCCCCTCACTGGGGCAACTCGAGCCTAGGTTCGAAGTATGTTCGGTCGGACCAGCCTCTGACCAGCGCGATCCACGACAGGGAGGTACAACTTTCCGCCAGCACGGTTGACCGGATTCGCGATGTTGTGCCGAGTGTCACAGGGAACTCGCCGCGGTCAGAGTCGCACGTTATCGTTGTACCCGGGGAGTCGGGAGTCTAACCGGGAATCTGCGACGGACGGGTCTACTCGGTCGGCTCCGACGGAGGACACGGGCGGCCACAAGCATGCCCTTTTCGAACGGAGCGAACGTTGCCGAGTAACCAAATCGTCTTCCTGCTACTGGATCTGGTGCTCATCGCAGCCGCAGCGCGCGTGTTGGGCCGAGTCGCGGAGCGCCTCGGTCAACCTGCGGTGATCGGAGAAATCGCGGCCGGAATTATCGCCGGGCCCACAATTCTGGGGGCACACCTCTCCGGAATGGTCTTTCCACAAGACATCCGGTCCTACCTGAGCGCGTTCGCGAATGTCGGCGTGATGATCTTCATGTTCCTGGCCGGGCTGGAGATCGACCGCGGCTCGTTCAACGGCAACCGCCGCGTGATCGGCGCGGTGTCACTGTCCGCCTACGTCGTCCCGTTCGTCCTCGGCTGCATCGTCGCGGTCGCCGTGCTGTCCAGGCACGAACGCGACAACCAGTTGAGCTTCGCCCTTTTCATCGGCTGCGCGCTCGCGGTCACCGCGTTCCCGGTGCTGGCCCGCATCCTGCACGATCGCGGCCTGATGGGCAGCAGGATCGGGCAGCTCAGCTTGGCCAGCGCGGCCATCGACGATATTTTGGCGTGGACCGTGCTCGCCATCGTCATCGGCGTCGCGCGGCCAGGCGCAAACGAGCAGTGGCGACTGCTGCTGTTCGTGCCGCTGGTCGCGGCCATGTGGTGGATCGCGCGGCCGCTGCTCGCCCGCATCGGGCGGTCGACGGCGCCGACCACCGTCAATACGATGATCTTCCTTGCGGTTTCGGGCGCGCTGCTGTGGGGCGCGGCCACCGAGTGGATCGGCCTGCACCTGATCTTCGGCGCCTTCCTGTTCGGCGTCATCTTCCCGCGCGGCCACCGTCCCGCCGTGGAAACCGGTGCGCAACTGTTGAGTTCGGTCTTCCTGCCCGCCTTCTTCGTGATCGCGGGACTGCAGGTCGACCTCAGCTCGATCGACCGCGCAGGCATCGGCGAGATGCTCGCGATCCTGCTTGCCGCGCTGCTCGGCAAGCTCGGCGGCACCTATCTGGCCGCGCGCGCCACCGGTATCGAGCGCAAGGAAGCGGGGGCGCTGGCCAGCCTCATGAACACCAGGGGGCTGACCGAACTGATCATCCTCAACGTCGGTTTGTCGATCGGGCTCATCGGCGGGCAGCTGTATTCGATGCTCGTGGTGATGGCACTGGTGACCACCGCGATGACCTCGCCGATGCTGAAGTTGTTCGGGGTGACCTCGCAGGAGCGCCAGTTCCTCGTGCAAGCCGCCGAGCCGACCAAGGTCGTCGCGTCATGAGTCGCGGTCCACTGGAAACCCTGCGGGCGCAACAGACTACGACCAGGCTGCCGATTCCCGCCGCCTTCGTCGACGTCGACGAAACCCTGGTCCGCGACATCACCTTCCTGTCCCTGTTCGCCTTCGACGCCGAGCGCTTTCCCGAGGTCGACGGTCCGGGAACGATCCGCGAGTTCTTCGCGCTGCGGGCACAAGGCATGAGCCGCAGCGATTCTCACCGGTGGTTCTACCGATTGTGGGCGGGTCGCGAGGTGGCCGAGGTGCATCGCGTCGGCCGCGCCTGGTGCACCGCACGCATCGCCACTGCGGGTTTCTTCAATCCCGCTGTGCGCCAACGCATCCAGCAGCTCGCCAGTTCCGGGACCCGGATCGTGCTCGTCTCCGGCTCGTTCGACGCCGCGCTGCGCCCCCTCGCCACCCTGCTCCGCACTGACGCCGTGCTGTGCACTGTGCTGGAAGTCCACAACGGTTTCTACACAGGCGAAGTCGTCGAGACGATGGTCGGCGCCGACAAGTCCGCTGCATTACGCCGCTACGCCGCACAGACCGGTATCGACCTGTCGGCCTGCGCGGCCTTCGGTGACCACCACTCCGACATCGCCATGTTCGACCTCGTCGGCCACCCGGTCATCGTCGGCAACGCCGACCGCGCACTCGACGACTACCCCGCGGACCGACTGCCGGGCTGAGCGGACCCCTTCGGCGTGGCCGATCAGCATCCAGCCTGGTAGGGCCTAGTCTGCGGGGATGCCCAACCTGCGGGGACAGCATGAGCGACGACGCACGCGCGCCGAGTGGTTGACCATGGTCCGCACCTCGCCGTACTTCCCCGCGACCGTGCTCGTGCTGCTCGTCGCGGCGGCGGCGGGCCTGTTCGCCGGCTCCTACACCTACGCGTTGGCGAATCCGACGCCACGGCAGCTCCCGATCGCCGTGGTCGGGCCACCGCACGCGCCGCCGGTCTCGGAATTCCTGGCCCGGCTGTCCCCCACGCTCGACGATTCGCCTGCCGTGCACGAGTACGACACCGCGGCGGCGGCCCGCGCCGCCGTCGAGGAGCAGCAGGTCTTCGCCATCGTCACGGCGCACCCGCCTGGCGTGCGACTCGAGATCGCCAGCGCGTCCGGCCAATCCGTCGCGCAACTGCTCACCGAGGCCGCAACCACGGTGAGCCGAGCGGCGAACATCCCGGTGGCGGTCGTCGACATCGTGCCGTTGCAACGCGGCGACCCGCACGGGCTGGCGATCTTCTACATCTCGCTGGCCGCGGTGGTCATCGGCTTCATCGGCGCGACCCAGCTCAGCGTGCACGCTGCCGCGCTCAATCCCGCCGAGCGGATCGGATTCACCCTCGCGTACTCGGCGTGTGGCGGCCTTGCCATCGCCGCCATGGTGGATTGGGTGCTCGGCGCGGTCCGGCTGCCGTTCGCGGAATCCTGGTTCATCCTGTCGCTGACGATGTTCACCTCCGGAATGGTGTTCACCATGTTCAACACCATGGTCGGGCGGTGGGCGATCCTGCCGACCTGGGGCCTGATGGTGCTGCTCGGCAATCCGTCCTCGGGCGGGGCGGTGTCGTGGCCGCTGCTGCCGTCGCTGCTCGGCCACATCGGGCGCTGGCTGCCGCCGGGCGCGTCGGTGAATGCCCAGCACACCGCGGTGTACTTCGGTGCGCACCAACACCTTTTCCCGTTCCTTGTGCTCGCGGGCTGGGCGCTGATCAGCTGCGCGGTGTTCTGGATCTGGCGGGAACGCCATCCCGGCGGGCGGGCACTCGACAGCGCGCACACCGCAGGAAAATAGTCGGCGACCCGGACAGCAGGGACCGGAATTTCCGTGTGGCACACTCGACGTCACTATGAACGTCCTGACCACCGGTGCTCCTGGACGGCTTCCGCGGGGTCCGCACCGCTTGAGCCGCGACGAGGTGACCACCTCGCAGCGCGAGCGGCTGTGCATCGCCGCGCTGGAGGCGATCGCCGAGCTCGGGTACGGCCCGACGACGCTCGCCGACATCGTCGGCCGCGCCAAGGTGGCCAGGCGCACGTTCTACACCCTGTTCGACAGTAAGGAAGAGTGCTTCACCGCCGCCTTCGATCTCGCGGTCGAGGTGGTGGCGCGCGAACTGGATCGCGTCGTCGCCGAGTCCGGCGCACGCGCGTTCTGCGATCTGGTGCGCACGACGCTGATCGCGTACCTGGACTTCTTGGTGGCCGAGCCCGCCGCAGCCCGCGCGCTGCACATCGAAACCCTGGCCGCCGGACCGGGTCTCATCGCACACCGGGCCAAGATGCACCGGCTGTTCGCCTACCGCATGCTCGCCGCGGCCCGCATCGGCGTGCGCAACGGCGAGCTCGCGGCCGTGCCCGACCTGCGCCTGGTCGACGTACTGATCGGCGGCATCGACGACCGGGTGCGGGCCGTGCTGATCGAGTCAGGTCCGCAGGCGCTGCCCGAGCTGGCGGACCCGCTCAACCGAGCGGCCCTGGCACTGCTGGGATCCGGCGCCTGACCGCTCACCACCCGGTGCCCGCGGCGACCGGAATGTTCACCCAGCTCGGCTGATTCGGGTCGAGCTGCAGATGCTGCGGCTTGAGTTCGCTCTCGTTCAACAACGGGCGCAACGGAATACTGCTCGGGAAGTTGCCCGCAAACACGTCGATGCGCAGCCGATGACCGGGTTGCAGCACGCCGTCGGTGGCGAACAGGCCGATATCGATGACGGTCGGCTGCCCCGGCACGATCGGCTGCCTGGTCTCCAGCGTCAGCGGTGGGTACGGGTCGGTGTAATCACCATTCGGCGAGCGCGTCGACTTGGCCTCGTTCACCGCGCGCAGCGACGCGGTGCGCTGCCCGGTGCTCCATACCGTCGAACGACCATCCGGCGCAACGTCGTTCACGGTCACCGTCCAGTAGCCGTCGGTGGCGTCGAGCACCGTGTTGAGGTGGACGGCGATCGGCCCTGACACTTGAGTCGGCCGGTCGACCGGCGCACTGGTGAAGGTCAGCGCGTTCATCTCGCTGATGCGCGCGTCCTTCGCACAGGCATCGAACGCGGACAGGATGCCTGCGGTGCCCTGCGCCGCGTCGCGGGAGCACAAGGTGGACAGGCCGGGCGCCACCGTCACGCGTGCAGGCCCACCAGGCGTGGTGACGAGGCTGCCGTCGTATGCGCTGCCCGGCGCGGTTCCCGACGATGCCGCGTCGAAATACATACGGCGGTAATCCATTCCGGGGCGCGGGAAGGACGGGGCGGTGGTCCAGCCGCCGCCCTGCTGCCACAGGTGCACCTGCTCGTAGCCGTCGATGCCGTTGTCGATGTCCTTGAGCCACTTGTCGAACCAGGCCCGTTGCAGCACGTCCAGTGCCGGCGGCGCACCGGGAACGCCGAGGCCGGAGCCGGTGCTGACGTGGTAGGTGTCGCCCATCACCAGCTTCTTCTGGCTCGCAGGCACATTCACCGCGTTGTAGACCCGCGGCGAGGAGTAGGTGAAGATGTCGTGCCAGCCGCCGTAGATGAAGGTCGGCACCTCGATCCGCTCCGGATTGCCGATGAACGCGGTGCGCACCGGGCTTTGTTCGTCGAGGAGGGTCCGCATCTCCGGCTTGATCTGTTCGATGCTCGGCGTCGCCAAGGCCTCGATGACGAGATTGAAGAAGGTGAACGGATCGCGCACCCGGTCGGCGAGCCAGACCCAGTCGAACTTGCCGTTCAGGATGGACATCAGGTCAGGCAGCAGCTTGGTGGCGTTCACCGCGAGCAGCCACTCGGGGATGAACCCGATGCCGAGCGCGCCGCCGGGCGCGGCGACATCGCGGATCAGGTCGCTGCCAGGCACGATCGGGAAGATCGCGCGCAGCGCGGCTGGCCTGCGTTCGGCGGTCTGCAGCTGGTTGATCGCGGAGTAGGAGATGCCACTCATCCCGATCTTGCCGTTGGACCACGGCTGTGCGGCAGCCCAATCCACCACTTCCGCACCGTCCTGCTGCTCTCGATCGCCGAACACCTGCCAGGTGCCCTGCGAGAAGCCGGTGCCGCGCACATCGACGACCACCTGGGTGTAGCCGCTCTGCACCAGGTTGCGATCGACGGCGAAAGTCCTTGCCGCGCCGCCGGGTAGCGCGTGCATCAGGTCGCTGATGCCGCCCATGCCGAAGGCGGACAGGTCGATGCTGCTCAGTATCCGCATCAGCGGCTCGGCGAGGCCGGGCACCGCCATGGTCGAATCTGCGATGTTGCCAATGAGTTTCGTGTAGGGCGTGAGATTGACGATCGTCGGCATCGGCGCGGCAACCGGTTGCCCGGTGGCGTCGGCGGGCCGGTACACGTTGCCCTTCAGCACGGTGCCGTCGCTCATCGTGATCGGCACGTCCCAGTCGATGAAGACCCGCGGAAACTGCTGTTGGCCTTGATGAGTCGCGATGAGCTGAGCGTCGAGCGGATCGGCGGCGGCGGTCTGCCCCGACGCCACGAGCACGCCCGAGAACAGCGCGAACGCGGTCGCGGCGGCAGCAAGAGCCCGAATCGGACGTCGGCGTCTGAGCATTCTTCGCGCACCCTCCCACAGTGGGGAACTGCCTCGTTCCCCTTAACGAGGCGTTACAGTAACGCGCGTCACGCTTAATGCACAACAGTGACCGCCGCCACAGTTACTCGGGAGTACGCCCGCGGGTGTGCGCGATTCAGTTGGCAGGGAAGTGGTTTGCGAGGAATGTGCCGAAGACGTGCTTGGACATCTGGGTGCCCCAATCGCCCCAGGTGAAATCGTAGATGTGTTCGCCGTAAGGCACGGCGAGCAGCTGACCTTCGACACCGACTCGGCGCAGCCGCTCCATCAGCTCGACCGAACCCCGGTACGGCGCAACATGATCGCGGGTGCCGTGCATGACCAGCGTCGGCGGCACGTTGGGGCGGATGTAGGTGACCGGGGACGCCGCCTTGTATCGGTCGGGCACCTGATCGGGGGTGCCGCCGGTGTAATCCGAAAGGAAGGTGCGCATTCGGCCGGGCAGCCCGGAATCACGCCACGCCTCCGCCAGATCGGGCATCGGATAGAACGCCGCGACCGCCTTGACCCTGGTGTCGTCGACCGCGCAGCTCGGCAGCACGCGATCGTCGGCATAGGCGCCCATCAGCGCGAGGTTGCCGCCCGCCGAGCCGCCCGCGATCATCACCCGCGCCGGGTCGACGCCGTACTTCGCCGCCTGCTGCTTGACCCAGCCGACGGCACACTTCACATCGGCGGGCGCCTGATCCCAGCGCGGTGGCGGCGTCATCCGGTAGTCGATCGCGAAGACGGCATAGCCCTTGTCGGTCAACCACTTATGCCACAGCGGCGCCTCGCCGCGGTCGCCGTTGGCCCAGCCGCCGCCGTGCACCCAGACCACTGCGGGCCGTGGGCGATCCGATGCCGCCGCGGGCAGCTTCACATCCAGCAGCAGATCCTGACCGTCGATGGTGTTGTACGCGGTGCTCAGCGCTTCGACGGGCGCGCCGACGTTCCGCTCTCCGGCGAAATAGTCACGGAACGACAGCTTGGCATCGTTGCGGATCGCCGTCCCCCACGACGCGGCCAGCGGCAGACCGGCAGTGAGCACGCCGAGCAGGCACACCAGCCCCGCGACCGCCGCCGTCCGGCGCACCCGGACACGTCCCTTCGGCGCGAACGCGATCAGCGCCAACACGAATCCGCTGAGCCCAACGGGGACCAGGTACAGCCCGAAGTCGCTCACCACGTGCGTCAACACCACGAACGGCGCGGGCACCCGCACCACCATGATCACGTAAATGAACAGCGCCATCACCGCGGCGAGCACCGCCGCCGCAGCCGCACACAGCCACCGAATGACCATGTACCCCATTAACCCACGATCACCCCCGCGCGAGCCGATGGCACGCCGACCGAACACGGCAGGTCAGGGCCAGTGGCTGAAGGACCTACGCTGCATGGATCGACACCAACCTCTCCCGCGGCGTATTCCTGCGCGGCGCCTTCGGCATCGGCGCGACAACCCTGGCATTCGGCGGTACCGCGCACCGCGGCATCGCCCGTGCTGAGCCGTCGCCGCTAACATCCAGCCGCGCTGCGGCGGGCGTGGATTGGGGCGGCTTGGAGCAGCGACTGCGCCGCCCGGTCAGCCTCGCGAGCGACCCGGATTACGCGAAGGCGAAGCAGCTCTTCAACACCCGATTCGACAGCGCGGCGCCGACGGCCGTCGTACGGGTCACCTCGGCGGCGGATGTCGCGACCGCGGTCGCGTTCGCCGCCGAGCACGACGTCGTGCTGGCGGCACGCGCGGGCGGTCACTCCTACGTGGGCGCCTCGGCGGCCAGCGGCGCGATGATCATCGATCTGCGCGGGTTGACGGGACTGACCTACCGCGACGGCATGGCGGTGGTGGCGCCGGGGATGACGCTGCAGCAGGTGTACCGCGAGCTCGACAAGCACGGGCAGACCATTCCTGCGGGTATGTGCCCGATGGTCGGCGTCGCCGGGCTCACCCTCGGCGGCGGTCTCGGGTTCGAGGCCCGCAGATACGGCCTGACCTGCGACCGGCTGGTCGCGGCGACGATGGTGCTGCCGGACGGCACGACGACCGAGGTGTCGCCGACCTACCGGCCCGATCTGTTCTGGGCCGTTCGCGGCGGCGGCGCCCACCTCGGTGTCGTCACCTCGCTCACCTACCACACCTGCCCGGCAACGCCGAAAGACGTTGTGGAACTGACCTTTCCCGGCGACCAGGCGGCTCAGGTGATCGCCGGATGGGCGAACTGGCTGCGCACCGCGGGCCGCGACCAGTGGGCCGATGTCAGCGTCGACGCCGACGGGCGCGGCGGGCTGACCTGCTGGCTCCAGCTGGTCAGCCCCGCCAGGGACGGCGTGCGCGCGGCCGTCGAGCTGATGACCAACACGGCGAAACCACTGAACGTCGAATATCGGTCCCTCAGCCACTTGGACGCAGTCACCCATCTTGCAAGCGGCACCCCACCGCGCGCCACGTTCACCTGTGGTTCCGATGTCATCACCGAACTCACGGCGGACACCATCGCCGCGATCGTGGAGGCGGTCACCAAGCATTCGCGCGCGGGCGGCACCGGATGGGTCCAGATCAACGCGCTCGACGGTGCCATCCGCGACACCGGCCCGACCGAGACCGCCTTCCCGTGGCGCGCGCATGCCGCCCTCGTGGAATGGGGCAACTACCAACCGATTCCGCACGAGCGAGCCGCCGAGTGGATCGCCGAAGCACACAGTCTGGTCGCGCCCGCCTCGGCGGGGGCCTATATCAACTACCTCGAATCCGGTGACCCGCTCGAGCGCTACTACGCCCACAACTACGCGCAATTCGCCGAGATCCGGCGTGTGGTGGATCCGGCGAACCGCATCCACACGGTGCTCACGCCTTGACGAGGATGGTGCGCACGTAGAGCAGCTGGAAGCCGAGGCGTTGCACGTTCTGCTGCGACTTCGAGCCGGGCAGCACGGTGACGGTCGCGAGGTCGCAGCCCGCCGCCGCGGCCGTGGCGAGCCGATGCGCCAGCAAGGAGGCTTGAATGCCGCGGCGGCGGAACGCCGGTAGCGTCGACGCGCCGCAGAGTTGGGCGATGCCATCGTGCAGGCGCAGGCTGGCCGAGCCCGCCGCAACACCGTCTACCTGTGCGATCAATCGGCTGAAGCCGGTGGTCGCGGCGAGATCGCCCATCGCGTGCTCGAGTGATTCGCGCGGGAATTCCTCACTGGACGGCACGCCCTGGGTGTCCGGAGTGGCGAAGCCGTCGACGCAGACCTGCAACCAGGTGTCGAATTGTGCGGGCGTCGCAGGCGCGATCTCGACACCATGCGCCGAGTTCGCCTGCCTGCCCGGCGCCAGCCGCAGGCCGAGCACGTTCTCGAAACCGACGAGCACATAGCCGCGGCGGGTGAGGCGTTCGACCACGGCCGGGTCGGCGAGGGTGGACACCTCGAACTGCACCGGGGTGTCGCGGTCCGCGAACTCCTGCTCCACCGCGGCCAGTTCCTGGTCGCTGAATTCGCCGTCCATGCCGACGCCGACGACCTTGTCGAACGGCGAGCCAGGGCCTGCCCACACCGCGAGCCCGCTGCCGAGCGGCTGAGTGAGGACCCGCAGCTGCGGGTCCCGCGCGGCGGCCGCGCGCGCACCCTGCTCGATCAGCGATCTTTCGGCACGCTCGACCCGCGCCGAAAGCTCGGTCCCAGCAAAAAGATTCGGTTCAGTCGGCATGGGTGCATTCCTACCAGGGGCAGAACCACTGCGGCGACAACATTTCCGGACGCCGCGGCACCCCCTGCGGGCCACGATTGTTCGACGCCGGAAAATTCGTGGTTCAACGGTGGCAAACTGGGTACTCGGAATCGCCGTCGAATGACCGCCGCCCGCACCGTGACGTCGATGCCAAAATGACTCCTTCTTCATGTAGCGACACCGGCGCCGAACGGCAAAGATGTTGGTGTTCTACACGATTCATCCCACGAGGAGCCCCTTCAGTGTCCCAAACCAATCTCGACCTCGTCACCCAGGTGTACCAGGCATTCGGTGAACTCGATTTCACAGTTATCGAGCGACTCTTCGATCCGGATATCGAGATAAAACAGGCCGAGCAATTGCCGTGGGGTGGTCGACATGTCGGATACGAGGGCGCTGCCACCTACTTCACCACGATGCTCGCCCATGTCGAACCCAACACCATCCCGGACAACATCTTCGCCGCGGGCGACGACGTCGTCATGATGGGCCGCGGCGTCGGCAAGACCAAGGACGGTGTCGCCTTCGACGTCGCGCAGATCCACATCTGGCACCTGCGTGACGGCCGCGTCGCCGGCTTCGACAACTACCTCGACACCCCCGCCATGCTCGCCGCGCTCGGCGCATCCCAGTAAATAGATCGCTACCCCTGATCGACACTTTGGGCCGGGACTTACCAGTCCCGGCCCAAGGCTTTTTCCAAGCTGTGGTTAGGCGGTCAGCTGGTCCGAGTACTGGTGGAAGTGCAGATGCTCGGCACAATCGAGGAGCAGGCCGATGGAATTCGCGGAGAGATCCTGTGCGGTGTTGAGCAGGGTACGCAGCGCGGGCTCGGTCAGTCGGGCAATGATCTTGGTGTCGGCGGGATGTGCGGCGGTAGCGAGGTGGGAGGCGGCGGATGCGTTGTCGGGCATGGTGTTTCCTTCCTAGCGAGGATCGCGCAGCCACGCATCGATCGAGCGATGACGCGATCCCTTTCAGAACCGGGCCGATCGGGGGTGGCTCGGCCGGGCTGAACACGTACCCGGCGAACCGTATGTGCAATCGGACAACCGGCGCGTCGCCGTAAGGTCTGATTTCCGCACCGCCAACTGGCTGCTTCAACCATGGCTGTGTAGCCGGACGGTAACTACAGTATTGTTCCCAGGCATGATTCGAGTCATCGTGATCGACGACGAGGCGCTCGTCCGGTCCGGATTCGAGCTGATTCTCGGACAGGATGCCGATATCGACGTGGTCGCCACCGCTGACGGCGTCACGGCATTGGCACAAATCGACCGCCACCACCCCGATGTCGTCCTGCTCGACATTCGCATGCCCCACGTCGACGGCCTCACCATTTTGCGTGAGGTGCTGACGCGCGCGAATCCGCCCGTGGTCGCCATGCTGACGACGTTCGACGCCGACGAATACGTCCTGCAGGCGCTCACGCTCGGCGCCGCCGGATTCCTGCTCAAGGACACCAATCCCCGCCAACTCGTGACGCTGGTGAAAAGCCTGGCCGCGGGCGGCGTTGTGCTGTCGCCGACGCTGACCCGATCGGTGATCCGCGGGTTCTCGGCCGCCGAGGCGGTCTCCTCGGCCGTCGCCGCGGTCGCCAAACTGTCCGAACGCGAGCAGACAGTGCTGCGGCACGTCGCCGCCGGGCGTTCCAACCGCGAGATCGCCGGGCTGATCCGGCACAGCACCGGGACGGTCAAGGACGATATGAGCGCGATCCTGGCCAAGCTCGGCGTCGGCACCAGAGTCGAGGCGGCACTGATCGCGCAACAGGCCGGGCTGGTCGACGGACCACAGACATGACAACACCGTGGTATCGGGTGCTGCTGTATCTCCTACCGATACCACTGTCCGTGCTGGATGTCTGGCTGGTGCCGCAGATGCCGACCTCGCTGCCCGAGCATCTGTCGGCCGCATTCGGTGTGGTTGCGCTGCTCTGGCGGCGGCGGTTTCCGGTGCTGACGTTCCTGTGCACCATCCCGGCCGCGTGGCATTCGCTGCTCATCCCCTCGGTCGCGATCTACACCGTCGGCAGGCACAGCAAGCGCAGCCTGACCGTCGTCGTCTGCACGATCATCCTGGCGGTCGTCTTCATCGTCGTGCGGTATTCCGTTGCCTGGGAACATATTCCGCTCGACATGTTCACCGTCATCATCATCACCCGGGTCCTCTCCGCGATCGCGCCTGCGGTGCTCGGCAGGCTGCTCCGCTCCCGAGTCGCGTTGCAGGACAAGATCGCCGAGCTGACCGCGGCGCGCGAAGAAGGCGACGCCCTTCGCATCCAATCCGCACTCGCCCGCGACCGCGCCGAGCTCGCGTCCGAGATGCACGACGTGGTGTCGCATCAGGTCAGCATGATCGCCATCCAGGCAGGCGCGCTCGAGGTGAGCAGTCCCGACCCGAAAACCGTTGGCGTTGCGGAAACGATCAGAGAGCTCAGCGCCAAAACCCTGGACGAACTACGGCATATGGTGACCGTGCTGCGCGCCTCCGGAACCAACGGCGGCGCGCTCACCCCGCAACCCACCGTCGCGGATCTGCCGAAACTGTTGCACGACAGCGGCATCGACGTCACGCTGATCGGCGCCATGCCCGACGATCTCGGTGCGGCCACCCAGCGGGCGATCTACCGCACCGTGCAGGAAGCACTCACCAACGTCCGCAAGCACGCGCCGGGCGCCGCAGTGACCGTGACGCTCACGGCCGACACGACCGAGGTCACGGTGATCGTGCGCAACACCGCGGGTCAGCACACCCCGATGACGCTGCCGAGCGCCGGGCACGGGCTGCGTGGGCTGACCGAGCGCGCCGAACTGCTCGACGGGACGCTGCGCACCCACCACGAGGCGGATGGTGGCTTCCGACTGGAACTCCGGATACCTCGCTCCGCCGATGCGCGGCCGTGATCAGCAGACGCCGGCCAAGTCGACGGCTTCGGACAGAGGTCGAAAGTGCGCTCCTGAACGAGGCTTTGGTGATCCATGGAAAAAATTCGCCAGGACGACCATGCACTGCTAACTTGCGGCCGTGGACCTCTTCTCACGCTCATGGACAGCGTTGCGCACCGCGGTCGCCGAACTCCCCGATCACGACTTCGCCATGCCATCCGGCTGCACCGGCTGGCTCGTCCGGGACCTGGTGTGCCACCTGATCATCGACGCCCAAGACGTCCTGATCACCCTCGTCACGCCCGCAGATTCGGCGCCGACCCGCAACGCCGTGACCTACTGGAACATCTCCGACACTCCGCCCACCGGCGACGATCCGCTCGACGCGCTGATCGTCCGGCTCGCCGCCGCCTACCAGGAACCGGGCCTGCTGAAGTTCCATCTCGACGACGTCGGCTCGGCTGCGGGCCGCGCCGCCACCCTCGTCGACCCGACCATCCTCGTCAGCACCTGCGACCAAGTCCTCACCGCAGGCGATTACCTCTCCGCCTACGTCCTCGAATGGACACTGCACCACCTCGACCTCATCGCCCATCTCCCCGAACTCGCCGACCCACCCGCCGAATCCCTGGCCCGCTCCCGCGAAATGCTCGACCAGATCGCCGGAACCCCTTTCCCCGCAACAATGTCCGACAAAGACGCCCTCCTCGTCGGCACCGGCCGCCGTATTCCCACCGACGCCGAAAAACTCGCCATGGCCGACCTCCCCATCACCCTTCCCCTGATCCTCGGCTGACCACACCGTTCGAACCACCCCGCAACGCACGGATAGCGGGGTGGTCCACCGAGTCACTGTGCGCGCTTGCGCCAGAACTCGTTCAACACGGATCCGATTCGCGTCAGCGCGGCCTGGTCGGTCATCCGCCAGTGCGTCGCAGGCACCGGGTGATCGTTGACCGTGCCCGCCACTGCGCTCGACCACGTCGCAGCTCCCGCCGTGGCGGCAGGAGCCTCCTCGGCCGCGGTGAAGTACACGAGGTCGCCTCGGAACTTCGCGGCCTGGTACCCGTCCGTCAACGCGGTCATGTCGACGTTCGCCTGCATGAACCAGGCGATCCGCTCGGCACCGAGCGAGCCGAACGGCTCCGGCAGACCAGCCAGCTGGGTGGCGATTGCCGAGACATCCGCACTCTCGTCGAGTGCCAAATCGACCATGTTGTCGCCGAACAGACCACCCAGCAACTCCTGCAGCGGCATTCCGCCTGCCTCGGCGTCCGCGTCGCCCGGCACCCGCTCCGCATGGAGATAGCTGTCCATCATCGCCAGCAGAGCCACCTGTTCGCCCTCATCCTGCAACTGCACGGCCATGGCGTGCGCGAGCACACCGCCGAGCGACCAGCCAAGCAGGTGGTAGGGGCCGGTCGGCTGCACCGACCGGATCTCCTTGACATAGATCCGCGCCCACTCCTCGACCGACTCCGGCAAGGACGAGGCGTCGGTTGCCTGAAGTGCAGGCGATTGCAGTCCGTAGATCGGACGATCAGCGTCCAGGTGCGCGGCCAAGCCCGCAAACGACCACGCGATGCCGCCGAAGGGATGCACGCAGAACAGTGGTTCCGCCGAGCCTGCGGAACGCAGCGGCAGCAGTACGTCGAAGGCAGCGTCCAGGTCGAGCTGACCCGACCGGCGCTGCTGCAGCTGGGCCGCCAGCTCGCCCGGCGTCGGTGCGGTGAACAACCACACCAACGGAACGGCCTCCTGAAGTTCGGCGCCGAGCCGCGCCGCCGCACGGACGGCCAGCAGTGAGTTGCCGCCGAGTTCGAAGAACGAGTCGTCAAGACCAATCCGCTCCACGCCGAGCAGATCCGCGAACACCTCCGCAACGATCTGCTGCTCCGGCGTCACCGGCGCACGGAACTCCCGTGCTTCGAACACCGGCTCCGGCAACGCCTTTCGATCGAGCTTGCCCGAGCTGTTGAGCGGAAGCTCCGCCAGCACAACGGTCGCCGCAGGCACCATGTACGACGGCAACCGCTCGCCACCGAACCGGGCCAACTCCGCCGAATCAACCGAAACACCATCCACCGCAACCACATACGCCACCAGCTGCTGACCGGTCGCGGTATCGACCACCAGCGCCACCGCCTGCGACACCGCGGCGTGCTCCAGCAGCACCGCCTCGATCTCGCCGAGCTCGATCCGCTGACCGCGCAGCTTCACCTGGAAATCAGAACGACCGACATACTCCAGTGCACCAGAAGCGTTCCAACGCACCACGTCACCGGTCCGGTACATCCGCTCACCCACAGCACCGAACGGATCAGCAACAAACCGGTCCGCCGTCAAATCCACTCGACCCTGATACCCGCGCGCCACCTGAGCACCGGCCAGATACAACTCACCACGCACCCCGACCGGCACCGGACGCAACGCCGAATCCAGCACATACGCCCGCGAATTCCATACCGGAGCACCGATCGGCACCGAACCAGGTATCACCTCACCTACCTGCCATGAGGTAGCAGTGATGGTGAATTCGGTAGGACCGTAAGTGTTGTACACCTTGGCATCCGAAATCTCGCGGAAAGCGCTGACCGTCGCGGGCGGCAACACCTCACCACCAGCGAAAACCCATCGCAGCGAACGGCATTCGTCGGCCGAAGCCTCCGCAGCGAATACCGTGAGCAGCGAAGGAACCATCTCCATCGCGGTCACCCCGTACCGCCCGATCAATTCGGCCTGATACCGCGGATCACGGTAGCCCTCGTGCGTGGTGACGACCACACTCGCACCAACCATCAACGGAGCAAACATCTCCCACACCGACGGATCGAACGTGAACGGCGTCCGCTGCAACAGCACATCGGACTCGTCCAGCCCGAGCTCACCAACCATCCACGCCATCTGATTGACCAACGCCGCATGGCTCACCGCCACACCCTTCGGACGACCAGTCGAACCCGAGGTATAGATCACGTAAGCCGTGTTGTCCGCCCGCACCGGCGCCAACCGATCCACATCGGTCACCGGCGCATCGGAGAGACCGGACATCTCCACGGTGTCGATCTGCACCTGGCGCACCGACTCCGGCAACGCCAACTCGGCACCGGACGTGGTCAGCACACAGGCCGGGCGCGCGGTGTCGAGGATATGAGCGATGCGTTCGGCCGGATGATCCGGATCGACCGGCACATACGCGCCACCGGCAGCCAACACCGCGTAGACCGCGACCATCGTGTCGACCGACCGGCGAATACCGACCGCCACCAATATCTCGGGACCGACGCCGAGGTCGATCAGCTTGCGCGCCAACCAGTTCACCCGCGCAGCAAACCCCCCATACGTCAGCGTCGTCGCCCCAGCACCCGAATCGAAGACGAGGGCGACAGCATCCGGTCGCAACCGCACCTGCGCCTGGAAGCGATCCAGCACACTCACCAGATCGGGCACCGCATGCGCGGTCTCGTTCCAACCCCGCAACACCAACGACCGCTCGACCTCATCGACCAGATCGATATCACGCACCCGCCGCTGCGCATCACCCGCAATCGACGCCAACACCCGCACATAGCGATCGGCGAAACCCGCAATCGTCCCCGCATCGAACAGGTCAGTGGCATACGAGAACTCAGCGACCATGCCACCGCCGACCGCGCCGGATTCCTTGAAGGTCAGCGACAGGTCGACGTCCTCGGCCGGGTTCTCGAGTTCGACCCCCGAAACCCGCAGCCCCGGCAGCTCGAATGCCCCCTCCGGGACCGACAGCATCACCTGGAACAACGGGTTCCGGTTCAACGCGCGCTCCGGAGCAAGCAGGTCGGCCAAACGCTCGAACGGAATATCGGCGTGCGCGAACGCCTGCAGATCGGCGTCGCGAGTAGCGGCCAGCAACTCGGCGATGGTCAACTCGCCACTGATCCGTGTACGCAGCACCAGAGTGTTGACGAGCATGCCGACCCGGTCATCGGGCGCGGCCGCAGCACGCTCGGCCACCGGGGTACCGATAGCGATGTCATCCGTGCTGGACATCCCGGCTAATAACACCGCGAGCGCAGCATGCACGACCGTGAACAACGAGCCATGCTGCTCCCTGGCAACCTCCTGCAACCGCCGGTGCAGATCCGCCGCGATCGGGAACACCATCCGATCGCTGCCGAGCGATCGGGCCGCCGTGCGTTGCCGGTCAACCGGCAGGCCGAGCTGCTGCGGAATGTCGGCCAAAATCGCACGCCAGTACCGGGTTTGGGTGATCGGGTCGTTTCGTCCGGCCGCCAGCTGACGGATGGTCTCGCCGAGGGTGCGCTGCGGTGCGGCGACGAATTCCGCGATCAAGGTTCGCAACCAGTCGGTCAGTGCCGTTGCCGTGTCCTCGGCGACGGTGTCGCGCCGGTAGGCGAGTTGCACCTTCAGCTGGTCGTCGAGCAGGACACTCACCGAGACCGGGTAGTGGGTGGACTCGGTCACCTCCATGCTCTTGATCGTCAAACCGTCGATCGAGCCGTGGGCCTGCCGCAGTCCCTCGGCGTCGACCGGATAGGACTCATAGGCCACCAGCGAGTCGAACAATTCGCCTGCGCCTGCGGCACGGTGAATATCGGCCAAACCGAGGTAATGGTGATCGAGCAGTGCCGACTGCTCAGTCAGCAGTCCGGTCAGCAGCTCGAGCACCGTCGCGTCCGGATCGCAGCGCACCCACACCGGGATGGTGTTGACGAACATGCCGATCATCTCGCCGACACCGTCGAGTTGGGGCGGCCGGCCCGAGACTACGGCACCGAACACCGCGTCCTCGCGACCCAGGCATGCGGCGACCAGAACGCCCCAAGCGGCCTGCACGACCGTGTTGACCGTGATACCGGCACCGGCGGCGAACGCGGTCAATCCGGCGGTGTCGGCGGGCGAGAGGGCGAAGGTGCAGTTGCCGACCTCGTCGACCGGAACTTCTGGTCCGACAAGGGCAGGCGCCAGCAGCGCAGGCCGCACTCCGGCAAGCGTCGATCCCCAGACTCGGGCCGAGGCCTGGTGGTCTTGGCGCGAAAGCCACGCCAGATAGTCGCGATACGGGCGCACCCGCGGCAGCACCGACGAATCCCCATGCGTCGCATAGAGAATCATCATCTCTTTGAACAACAACGGTGTCGACCAGCCATCGAGCAGGATGTGATGCTCGGTCATCGACAGGTAGGAGCGTCCGGACTCGGTGCGGTACACCGTGAATCGCATCAGCGGCGCCACCGCGGGATCGAACCCGCGCCGCTGCTCGGCGTTCAGCAACGCGGGCAGTTCGGCATCGGATACTCCGGAGACGACCTGCCATGGCACCTGAACACCGTCGGCGATCACCTGCACCGGCGTGCCGTCGGCCGCCGCGACGAACGCGGCGCGCAGGTTCGCGTGCCGGGTCAGCACCGCCTGTGCCGCACGATGCAGCCGCTCCACATCCAACTCACCGGCCAGCTCCATGACCATCTGCGGGACATAGGCATCCGAATCCGCCATCGCCGCCATGAGGAACAACATGCCGAACTGCAACGGCGACAACGGCAACACATCGACCAGGCCGGGATACTCGCGACGCCACGTATCCAACTCGGCTTGGGACACCGGAACGAGCGGCACGTCCGACGGGGTCAGACCACCGGCGGCGGGGTGGGTGGCATGCTCGGCGAGCACGGTCAGCGCGGCGACCCACTCCTGGGCCAACTCCCGCACGTCGGCTTCCTCGAGAATCTGACCGGCGAATTGGAACGACACATCCATGCGCGGGCCCGCGTCGGTGTCGACCACCGCCGCATTGATGTCGATGACCATGTCGGCGGGCAGCGCCGGGTCGAAGTCGGCGTTGAGTGCACCGAGTTCATCGGTGGGCAGGAACCCGGCATCGGTCAGGCCCTCGGGAATCTTGCCCGCCGAAATCCGACCCAGGTAGTTGAACCCGATCTGCCCGAGCACACCCGCCAGCTCCGGCGCGGCGTCTGGATTCAGATAGCGCAGGATCCCGAAGCCGACACCGCGCTGCGGAATGGCAAGCAACTGCTCTTTCACCGACCGCAGTGCCGTCGCGGTCACGTCCGCATCGACGAGCACCGCGTCCGCGTCGATGCCGGTCAGATCGACCGCAACCGGGAACGTACTGGTGAACCAGCCGATCGTGCGAGTCAGATCGGCGCCGGGCAGCACGCCCTCCTCCCGACCATGGCCTTCGAGCCGAATCCGGGTGACCGGTGCGTCGACGCCACGACGAGCACGCCACCTGCGCACCGCAATGGCCAACGCGGCCAACAATCCATCGTTGACACCGCCGCGATACCGCGCGGGAAGCTCGGTCAGCACCGCATCGGTGACCGCCACCGGCACCTCGACACCGACGGCCCGCACCGTGGCATAGGTATCGATCGCCCGATCGAGGCCACGCGCGCCGAGCAGCGGATCCGGCTCGGCGAGCACCTGCCGCCAGTAGGCCAGCTCATCGGCGGAATCGGCCGTGGTAGCCACGTCGGCCAAGCCATGTGCCCAACGGCGGAACGAGGTGCCGACGGCGGGCAGGTCGACCTGTTGACCGGCGGCATACTGCGACCAGGCCACCACCAGGTCCGGGATCAGGATCCGCCAGGACACCCCGTCGATGACGAAGTGGTGGGCAACGACGATCAGCGCGTCGCGGGCGCCGTGGCGACGCACCCAGGCGAAGCCGAGCATCCGGCCTGCGATCGGATCCACCACCTCGAGAGCGGAATCCATTGCTGCAGTGGCAATCCGGTGCCGTTCGGCCTCGTCCGCACCTGCGGGCACCTCGACCTCGACGACCAGCGGATCGACATCGACCGAACCCTTGGGGAAGGTCTCGAGTCGCCACTGCCCCTCGGCCTGCGCTACCCGGGATCGCAACATGTCGTGCTGATCGAGCACCGCGGTCAGGACGGTCAGCAGACCGGCGCGGTCGATGCCGTCGGGCAGCGCGAGCACCATATTCTGGGTGAACCGGTTGTACACGCCGCCTGCGAGGGAGCTGGCCAGGATCGGGGTCAGCGGGATATCGCCGACGCCGGCGCCTGCTAGCTCGGTCAGCTGCACCGTCGCGGCTTCGCCGAGTACCGCGACCTCCGCCAGTCCGGCAATAGTCTTGCGCTCGAACACATCTCGCGGAGTGAACAGCAATCCGGCCGCCTTGGCCCGCGACACCAGCTGGATCGACATGATGCTGTCGCCGCCGAGGGCGAAGAACGAATCATCGGCTCCAACGCGCGCCACACCGAGCATCTGCGCGACCAGCTCCGCAAGCTGCGATTCCACCGGACCGACCGGATCGCGCGACACCGTCGGCGCGACCACCGGGTCCGGCAACGCTTTACGGTCGAGCTTGCCGTTCACGGTGAGCGGCAACGCATCCAGCAACACGAACGCCTGCGGCACCATGTAGGACGGCAACCGTTCGCCACCGAACCGGGCCAGCTCCACCGAGTCAACCGAAACGCCCGACACGGCAACCACATACGCCACCAGCTGTTGACTGATCGCGGTCTCGACCACCAGCGCCACCGCCTGCGACACCGCAGGATGCTCCAGCAGCACCGCCTCGATCTCGCCGAGCTCGATCCGCTGGCCGCGCAACTTCACCTGGAAGTCGGTGCGGCCCAAGTACTCCAGCTCACCCGCTGGCAGCCAGCGCACCAGATCACCGGTGCGATACATCCGTGCACCCGCAGCGCCGAACGGATCAGCCACAAACCGATCCGCAGTAAGATCCGCGCGGCCCACATACCCGCGCGCCAACTGCGCACCGGCCAAATATAGTTCACCACGCACCCCGACCGGCACCGGCCGCAGCGCCGCATCCAGCACATACACGCGCGTGTTGAACACCGCACGACCGATCGGCACCGACACGCTGTCGACATCGATCACCTCGTGATAAGTGACATCGACCGCAGCCTCGGTCGGGCCGTACAGGTTGTGCACCCTGGCACCGGCCAACTCCCGCAACCGCTGCGCCGTCGGCGCGGGAAGCGCCTCGCCCGAAGCAAACACCTGCCGAAGCGAACCACACTCCACCGCAGCACGTTCGGCCACGAATACCGCCATCATCGACGGCACGAAGTGCACAGTCGTCACCTGCTCGGCCTCGATCACCTCGGCCAAGTAGGCCGGATCACGATGCCCTTCGGGCCTCGCAACCACCAGACGCGCACCGATCTGCAACGGCCAGAAGAACTCCCACACCGACACATCGAAAGTCGCCGGGGTCTTCTGCAACACCACGTCCTCGGACGTAAGCCCGTACTCGGCCTGCATCCACACCAGACGGTTGACAATCGCAGCGTGCGACACCGCAACACCCTTGGGCCGCCCCGTCGAACCCGACGTGAAAATCACATACGCCGTATTCGAAGACCGCACCGGCGCAACCCGATCCGCATCGGTCACCGGTGCCGCCGAATATCCGGACACATCAAGGGAATCCAGCTCGACGAGCTCGAAACCGTCGTGCACCGCAGCGAATTCAGCACCGGTGGTCAGCACACACACCGGCCGCGCGGTGTCGAGAATATGCGCGATGCGTTCGGCCGGATGGTCCGGATCCAGCGGCAGATAACCGCCACCGGCCAGACTGACCGCATACATGCCGACCACCAGCTCCAGCGACCGGCGCATCCCGAGACCGACCAGCTTGTCCGGCCCCACACCCAACGAAATCAAATGCCGAGCAAGACGATTGGCGCGCGCCGCGAACTCGGCATAAGACAGCGACTCGCCCTCGAAGGTCACCGCGGCCGCATCCGGTGTCCGCGCCACCTGCGCCTGGAACATCGACACCAGGGTGGCCGCCGAATCCACCGGCGACACCGCACCGGTGCCCGCCCACAACACACGACCGCGCTCAGCATCATCGAGCAGATCAATATCGCGCACCCGCCGCTGCGCATCACCTGCAATCGACGCCAACACCCGCACATAACGATCGGCGAGACCCGTCACCGTCGCCGCGTCGAACAGGTCAGTGGCATAAGAGAACTCAGCGAAGATGCCACCGTCCGCCGCGTCGGATTCCTTGATCGTCAACGACAAGTCGAACTTCTCGGTGACCATCGCCATGTCGACGCCTGAGACGCGCAACCCCGGCAGTTCGAACGCACCCTCCGGCAAGTTCTGGAACGACAGCATCACCTGGAACAACGGGTTCCGGTTCAGCGCGCGCTCCGGCGCAAGCAGGTCGACCAAACGCTCGAACGGAATATCGGCATGCGCGAACGCCTGCAGATCGGTGTCCCGAACAGCGGCCAGTAAGTCGGTGACGGTCAGCTCGCCACCGACCTGCGTGCGCAGCACCAAAGTATTGACAAACATGCCGACCAGATCATCGAGCGCCGCCTCGCCACGCCCAGCCACCGGCGTGCCGATCGCAATGTCCTCGGTGCCCGACATGCCGGCCAGCAATACCGCCAACGCAGCATGCATGACCATGAACAGCGAGCCCTGCTGCTCCCTGGCGACCTCCTGCAGCCGCTGGTGCAGATCCGCCCCGATCCGGAACTCGACCTGCGCACCGGCGAACGATTGGGCGGCCCCGCGCGGACGATCGAACGGCAGCGCCAGCTCGTCCGGCGCCCCGGCCAAAGCCGTCCGCCAGAACTCGGCCTGAGCCGAAATCACGCTCTGCGGATCATCTTCCGAGCCGAGCACACTGCGCTGCCAAATACTGAAGTCGGCGTATTGCACCGGCAACGGCGCCCAGTCCGGAGCCGTGCCCGCCGCGCAGGCGACATAGGCGGTCATCAAATCACGGGTCAGCGCACCGAGTGACCAGCCGTCGCCTGCGATATGGTGCACCACACACACCAGCACGTGCTCGGTCTCACCGATCCGCAACGCGCGCAACCGTATCGGTGGCGCCGCGGTCACATCGAATGTCTCGGCAACGGTGTCGACGACCTGCCCGCGCAGCTGCTCGTGGTCCGCCGCCACCACCACAAGCTCCGGCACCGCCCGCGGATCATCCATGGGAAGCACCACTTGACGGCCCTCGCCGTCGAGCGCGGGGTAGATGGTGCGCAGGACTTCGTGTCGCTCGACCAGCGCACGCACCGCGGCACGCAAAGCGTCCAGATCCAGTGCACCGGTCAACCGCACCGCCATCGGGATGTTGTCCACCACGCTGTCGGGATCGAACCGATTCAGGAACCACATCCGCTGCTGGGCGTAGGACAACGGAATACGGTCGGGCCGCGGCATCGGCCGCAACTGCTGAACCGCGTCCGCACCGGCCAACCCGGCGTGCCGCTGCACCTGTTCGGCAAGCCCGGCCACGGTGGGTGTCTCGAATACCAGGTGCAGCGGTATCCGGATGTCCAAGGCGGCACCGAGCCGAGCCGCAATCCGGGTAGCGATCAACGAGTTGCCGCCGAGCTCGAAGAAGTCGTCGTCGGCACCGACCCGGTCGAGTCCGAGTACCTCACCGAAGATCTCGGCGACGGTCTCCTCGGCTCGGGTAGCAGGCGCCCTGAATTCCCGTGCCGCGAACACAGGTTCGGGCAGCGCGGCCCGATCGACCTTGCCGACCGGGGTCAGCGGAATCTCGTCGAGCACCGTGATCGAGGCCGGAACCATGTAGGCGGGCAACGACTTCGAGACAAAATCGGCAAGCGCGGACGGCTCGAGGGTGGCTCCGGGACGACCGAGCACATACGACACCAATGCGGTCGTCCCCGAGGGCAGCGCACGACCGAGCGTGACCGCGAACGCGACATCCGGATGCACCGACAGCGCGCTGTCGACCTCCCCCAGCTCGATCCGCAGACCACGGATCTTCACCTGGAAGTCCGCACGACCCAAGTGCTCGAGCGTGCCGTCCTCGCCGCGGCGCACCAGATCACCGGTGCGATACATCCGCGAGGCGGGCAAACCCAGCTCCGCCGCAAACGGGTTGGCCACAAAGCGCTCCGCGGTCAAACCCGGTCGCCCCAAATACCCTTGCGCCAGACCTGATCCCGCAATGTACAACTCACCGGCCACCCTGGCCGGCGCCATCCGCAGTCGCGAATCCAGAATGAGCGCACGGGTGCCCTCGGTCACCGGCCCCACCGTCACCGGCGCACCCACCGCCACCGGCCCGGTCGTGACGATCACCGTTGTCTCGGTCGGCCCGTAGGCGTTGAACACCACCCGATCGGCCGTGGTCCACCGATCGACAAGCACGGGGCTCAAGGTGTCGCCGGCGCAGACAACAGCCTGTAGATCGGAATACTCGTCCAGCGGCACCGATTCCAGCGCACCGGGCGTGATCGTCAGATGCGTGACGCGCTCCCGCTTCAGCAACGCCGCCAATTCCTCGCCACCGAATACCGTCGGCGGCACGATGACCAAGGTGGCACCCGCGGCAAAAGTGTGCAGGAACTCCAGAATCGAGAAATCGAAGCTGGGCGAACTCAGATGGGTCACCCGCGACGCTGCCGAAATGCCGTACCTGGCACCGGCCGCCGCCACCCGCGCCATACCGTCGCTGGTGACCACCACCGCTTTCGGTCGACCGGTCGAGCCCGAGGTGTAGATCAGGTAGGCCGGATGCCGCGCGGTCAACGGCCGAACCCGATCGCCGTACCAGAACGGATGCGTCGGCCGAGCCCCCACTCGCTGCACCACGACCGGATCGTCCAATACCAGCCACTCGATGCCTTCGCCCAACCCCGGCCGGTGCGCCGAGGTGGTCAGCCCGAGCACCGCCGCCGAATCGGCAAGCATGAACTCGATCCGATCCTGCGGATACAACGGATCCACCGGCACGAACGCCGCACCCGTCCGCGCAACCGCCCACACCGTGAGCACCGATTCGATACTGCGGGCAATCGCGATCGCGACGATATCCCCTGGACCGACACCACGATCGATCAACTCGCGCGCCAACTGTGTCGAACGCTCATCCAGCTGCCGGTAGGTGAGTTCACGATCCTCGAATCGCAACGCCACCCGATCAGCAGCCGATTCCGCCGCCGCAGTCAATACATCACCGAATGGCGGAGCCACCGACCCACGACGACGACCTGAGCGTCCATCTCGACGCACGTTCATTCACGATCCTCACTCTCCGGACGGCTCCGTCCGGAACATCAGCGCGGCCACCACGAACGGCGGCACCGCAAGTCGATCCACCAGGCTGGTAACCCGGTTTTGTTGCGTTCCGAGATGTTTTCGTCACCGCTGGGGTGACGATCTATTCGGCGACGATGCGCAACCCGTCATCGACGGCCTCCTCCTCATGTCCGTCTCCTGCGCCGACAAACCAGTGACTGACCTCGCCATCGGCACGATCGGACACCGGGTCGCCGGTGGGCAGCACCGACAGCGCGCCGACGGTGGCGGCAGCCAGGAATTCGGCGAGCGCCGCACTGCCCGATGCCGCTGTGGTGTATGTCACGGACTCGTAGTCGATCCCGTGCTCCGCGCACAGCGCCCGTGCTCGTGCCAGCGCCTGGGTCTGCGTGAGGACCAGCGACGAGTCGCCTGCCGGAAGCACGAAGGCAGGCTGGTCCTCCTGCAGCGGCCGGATCCGCTCGGCGTCGGACACCGGATGCGGCGCTGCGCCAGCCACTTCCGCACGCACCGCAGGTTCCGCCAGGGCAAGCCACCTCGGCGACCCGTCCGCCCGCTCCGCCGCGATCGTGAAATCGACACCGGCGGAGTGCATTTCGTCAGCGGACAGCCCGTCGGCGAACACGGCAGCTGCACCGGTCTTCTGGACCGCCCACAGCGCGACCACCTGCTCGACCGAATGCGGCAGCGCCACGGCGACGATGTCGCCGGAGCCGACGTCACGGCCGATCAACACCCGCGCCAGCTGCGATGACTGGGAATCCAGCGCCGAGAACAGGACTTCGGTGTCACCGATGAGCAGCGCCGCCGCGAGGGGGTCCGCCCCGGCGGCGGCACGGAGCGCCGCCGCCACCGTGCGCGGGCCGACGCCGAGCGCGGCTTCGGCATGACCAGCCGAGGTGGCGCCGGAGACCGCGGCGCCGGATTCATCGAGCAACGCGGCCCGCTCGGCAGCATCGAAGATATCGATGTCGACGACGGGGTCTGCGGGGTCGCCGAGCAGTGCCTCCAGCACGCGGTGCATGCGCGCGGCTAGCACCGGGATCTCGTCGGCGGTGAACCACCCATCCCGGTAGGTCCAGGTCAATTCCATCGTCGATTCGACGGTGACCATCAGCGTCAACGGGTAGTTGGTTGCGACGTCGGTCATGCCGATGCCGGTGACCGACATACCGTCGACGGATTTGGCGGCGGCGATGGCATCCTTGTCCACCGGATAGGACTCGAACACGAGCAGGGTGTCGAATTGTGCTCCGGCACCGGCGATCTGCTGAATATCGGTCAAGCCGACGTAGTGGTGCTCCAGCAGCTCGGCCTGCTCGCCCTGCAGACCGCGCAGGTACTCACCGACCGTGCGGTGTTCGTCGACCCGAACCCGCACCGGCACCGTGTTGATGAACAGACCGACCATCGACTCCACGCCGGGCAGATCGGCAGGGCGACCGGAAACGGTGGCGCCGAACACCACGTCCGAGCGACCGGTCATCCGGCCGAGTACAAGGCCCCACGCCGCCTGAACCAGCGTGTTCACCGTAACGCCGAGTGCCGCAGCCTGTTTGGCGATCCGGCTGGTGTCATCGGCGTCGAACGCGGTGATCAGCGTGCCCGCTTCGCCGCTGTCGACCCCGCGCAGCTGCGGCGCCAACTGGGTCGGCTCCGTCGCCTCGGCGAGCGCGTTCCGCCAGACCTGCACCGACTCCTGCTGATTCCGTTCGGCCAGCCAGGACAGGAAGGCCCGGTACGGCGTCACCGCAGGCAGTGCGGCGGCGTCACCGTGCACGGCGTACAGCACAAGCAGGTCCCGCATCAACAGCGGCAACGACCAGCCGTCGAGCAGGATGTGGTGGGTCGTGACCGCCAGCTGCCATGCCCCGCTTGCGGGGGTGACCGCTCCGGCGGCCGCGGCCGCCGCGGGCAGATCCACGGCCGCACCGGCGCCGACCAGGTCGGTGCGATACAGCGTGAAGCGGATCAGCGGTGCCGCCGTCATGTCGAAATTGGTCGCGCGCTCCTCGGTCACCAGGCGCCGCAGTTCCCCGCGCCGCTGGTCATGCGGCAGCGCGGTCAGGTCGACCTCGCACCAGGCCACCTCGACCTGGTCCTGGATCACCTGGACCGGTTGGCCGATCGAATCGATGACGAAGGCCGCCCGCAGGTTCGGGTAGCGGTCGAGGATGCCGCGGGCCGCCGCCCGCAACCGTGCGACATCAAGCGCGCCTTCGAGGTCGATGCCCGCATGCATGGTGTAGCCGTCGACCGACGAGCGGTTGCTCGTCGCCTCGACCAGCAGACCGGACTGCAGCGGCGTCAGCGGCCACACCTCTGTCAGCGCCGGGTATTCGCGTTCCCAGGTTTCGATATCGGCCTGCCCGACCGACACCAGCGGCAGATCCGACGGCGTGCGGCCGCCCGCGTCCGGCTGCCCGGCGTGGGTGGCCAACGCGGTGAGCGCGGCAACCCACAGCTCGGTGAGTTCGTGCACCCGCGCGTGGGTCAGCAGACCACTCGGGTAGGCGAATGAGGTGCGTAGTCGTGGCCCTTCCGCCCCGTCGGTGACGCTCACGGTGATATCGACCGTCGCGTTGGCCGACCTGCTCGGATCGAGGTCGGTATCCGGCAGGCCGAGTTCGGCCGCGGGCACCCAGTCCATCGGCGCGGACTGATCGGCGAAGTCACCGGTCAGCGCGGCGCCGGCGGGCAGGTGACCCGCGTAGCAGAACCTGATCTGACCGGGGACGTCGTGCCCGAGCTCAACTGCGGTGTCCCCGTTCAGGTATCGCAGCACGCCATAGCCGAGACCCGCGCCAGGCACCGCGAGCAGTTGCTCCTTCACGGATTTCACGATGCTGCCGAGGACCGTTTCGCCAGCGAACGCCGCGGTGAGGTCGGCGCCCGCCAGATCCAAGCGCGCCGGGAATTCGCTGGCGAACCAGCCGACGGTGCGCGAAAGATCAGCACCGGCAACACTGTTCGCGGCTCGACCGTTGTGCACGACCCGCACCAGCGCCGCACCGCCCGCCGCGTCGCCGCGCCAGCGGGACACCGCCAGTGCGAGCGCCGAAAGCAGGCCGTCGGTCTCGGCTCCCCGGTACAACTCCGGAATCGCGGTCAGCACCGCCTCGGTCACGGCCGCGGACACGCTCACCTCCACCCGGTCCACCGTGGCGATGGTGTCGACCGTCGGATCGAATGCGCGCGCGCCGAGCTGCGGATCGGGTGTAGCCGAAACCTCTTGCCAGAACGGCAGTTCGGCAATGCGAGCCGGGTCGTGTGCGGCCTCGGTGAGCGCGTGCGCCCAGCGGCGCATCGAGGTGCCGACGGCAGGCAAGGCAACCGGCTGCCCTGCCGCCAACTGCGACCACGCCACCGCCAGGTCGGCGAGCACGATGCGCCAGGACGCATCGTCGCCGACGCAGCGATGTCCGACCAGCAGCAGCGCATCCGGCTGAGCATCGCCGAACGCGAACCACAGGAACTGGGTCATCACCGCATTCGCCGGATCGAGACGATCGAGGGCAGCGTCGTATTCGGCCCGTGCCAGCTGCGACAAACCGACGGCGCCGATGCCCTCCGGCACGTCGACCCGATGCACAAGGGCGTCGATGTCGATCGTGCCGCGTTCCAGCGTTTCGAAGACCACCGCATCCGTGCCGTGGCGCAGGCGGGCGCGCAGCGCATCGTGGTGATCGACAACGGCGCCGATCATCGCGACCAAGGTCGTCCTGTCGATGTCGTCGGGTAGCCGCAACGCGATCGACCTCGCGAATCGCCGCAGCGACGCGTCAGCGGCCACCGCCGCCAACACCTGCGGCGACAACGGGATCTCGCCGATCCCGGCACCGGGCAACTCCGCAAGCAGCCGCTGTGCGGTGCTCTCAGTCATGGTGGCGACCGCGGCCAGCGCGGCGACACTCCGCCGATCGAACACGTCGCGCGGGGTGAACCGCACACCGCGCTCCTTGGCCCGGGCAACCAGCTGAATGGTCCGGATCGAATCACCGCCGAGGCCGAAGAAGTCGTCGTCGGCACCGACTCGCTCGATACCGAGCACGTCCGCCACCACCGCCGCCACGATCGCCTCCACCGGCGTCGACGGCGCCCGGAACACGGCGACCTCGAATTCCGGCTCGGGCAGCGCCCTGCGGTCCAGCTTGCCGTTCGCGTTCAGCGGCAACGCTTCCAGCACCACGAACGCCGACGGCATCATGTACGACGGCAGCGCCTCGGTCAGCGCCGACTTCACCTGCGCCACATCGAGTTCGGCAGCGGCGGGCACCAGATAGGCCACCAGTCGATCACCGGCGCGCTCGTCCTGCTTGGCCACCACGGCGACCTGCCCGATCAGCGGAAGTGCGAGCAATGCCGCTTCGATCTCGCCGAGCTCGATCCGGAAACCACGGATCTTCACCTGGAAGTCGGTGCGACCACGGTAGTCCAGCTCACCAGAAGCGTTCCACGCCACCAGGTCACCGGTGCGATACATGCGCTCGCCCGTATCGAACGGATCGGCAACGAACCGGTCCGCGGTCAAATCCGCACGACCGAAATAGCCGCGCGCCAACTGCGCACCCGCCAGATACAACTCACCCGACACACCCACCGGCACCGGCCGCAGCCTGGCGTCGAGGACGTAGACCCGCGAATTCCATTCCGGCGCACCGATGGGCACCGACGTCCGGTCGGCGTCGGTGACCAGGTGGCTGGTGATCGACACGGCCGCTTCGGTCGGGCCGTACAGGTTATACAGCGACGCGGAGTGGGCTAGCGCCGCAGCATTACCGGAACGGAACCGCTGCGCGACCGCAGCGGGCAGCGCCTCACCGATCGCGAGGACTCGGCGCAGCGAAGGACTCAGTGCACCACCGGATTCCGTGAGCAGCGCGTCCAGCATGGACGGGACCACATGCAGCGTGGTCACTCCCGTGGCGCGCATCAGCTCGTTCAGGTAGGCCGGGTCGCGATGCCCGTCCGGCGCGGCGATCACCAAGCGGCCGCCACTGACGGCGGCAGTCCAGAACTCCCACACCGACAGGTCGAACGTGGCTGCCGTCTTCAGCAGCACCGCGTCCTCGGGTCCGAGGTCGAATTCCGCTGTCTTCCACAGCAACTGGTTCACCACCGCGCCGTGCGGCACCGCGACGCCCTTCGGACGGCCCGTCGAACCGGACGTGAAGATCACGTACGCCGTGTTGGCGGCACCGAACTCGCGGACCAGCTCGGCCGGAGCTAGCGCGTGGCCGGACAGGCCGGACAGGTCAAGGTCGTCGAGGTTCACCCACTCGGGCGCCACACTCTGCGAGTGCTCGTCCGCCGCGGGCCGGGCCGCGAGCACCGCAGCCGTGGTCAACACGCACGACGGCGCGGCGGTCGCCAGGATGTAGTCCAAGCGGTCGGCCGGTTGCGACGGGTCGAGCGGCACATAGGTTGCGCCGGTCCGCGCGACGGCGTACATGGCGACCACCAGATCCACCGAGCGGTGGATGGCCATGGCCACCCGATCCTCCGCGCCGATGCCGCGAGCGATCAGGTAGCGCGACAACCGATTTACTCTGGCATCGAGGTCGGCATAAGACAAGCTCACCTCGTCCGCCACAATCGCGACCGCGTCCTGGTGGGCGGCCACGGTCGCATCCAGCAGCGAGACCAGCGTCTCCGAACCGTGCAGCACGTGCTCGGTGTCGTTCCAGCCGCACACGATCTGCTTGCTCTCGGCCGCGTCGAGCAGCTCGATATCGCCGATGCGCACCGACTCGTCGGCCAGCACCGCGTCGAGCACCCGAACGAAGCGGTCCGCGAAACCCTGCACCGTGAACTCGTCGAACAGGTCGATGGCATAACCGAATTCGACGAGGAGTTCAGCCGTCGTGCCGTCCTCCGCGTAATGATCGCTGAGGGTGACGTGCAGATCGGTCTTGGCCAGCTGGGTGTCGAAGCTGACCGGTCGCGCCGACATGCCAGGCAGTTCGAAGCTGGTGTCGGCCAGATTCTGGAAGGTCAGACCCACCTGGAACAACGGGTTGCGCGCGGTGGAGCGCTCCGGGTTGAGCACTTCGACCAGACGCTCGAACGGCACGTCGGCGTTGCCGAAGGCCGCCAGGTCCCGCTCCCGCACCTCGGCCAGGAAGTCGGCGAACGAGACGCCGCCGTCGACTCGGGTGCGGAACACGAGCGTGTTGACGAACATGCCGATCAAGTCGTCGAGCGCGCGCTCGCCGCGACCGGCGATCGGCGTGCCGACGGCGATGTCGTCGGTGTTCGAGGTCCGCGCCAGCAGCACCGCCAACGCCGCATGCGCCACCATGAACAACGACGCGTTGTGTGCCCGCGCCAACTCGTGCAAGCGAGCGTGCCGCTGCGCGTCGATCTCGAAACGGACCGCCTTGCCCTGGAACGACTGGGCAGGCGGACGCGGCCGATCCGTCGGCAGCTCCAACTGGTCGGGCAGACCGTCGAGGGTCCGCTGCCAGTAGGCGATCTGCTGGGCGGCAAGCGATTCCGGATCGTCCTCGGAGCCGAGCACCGCGTGTTGCCACACCGCGTAGTCGGCGTACTGCACCGGCAGCGGCGCCCACTGCGGCGCCTCGCCCTGCATCCGCGCCACATAGGCGGCCATCACGTCCCGCGCCAGCGGACCGAGCGAGAAACCATCCGCCGAAACGTGGTGCACGGTCAACGCGAGCACATGATCGGCCGTGCCCGCCACCTTGAACAACGCCACCGCCAGCGGCACCTCGGTGGTCACGTCGAAGGTGGTCACCGCGAATTCGATGATCTTGCCGACCAGTTCGGCCTCGCTGACCTCGACCGGCGCCAACCGCGGCTTGGCCGCCGCGACCGGCAGGATCACCTGATGCGGGCCGTCCGCCGTCTGCGGGTAGATCGTCCGCAGCGCTTCGTGCCGCACCACCAGATCGCCGATCGCCTGCTCCAGCGCGACCACATCGAGGGCGCCGGACAGGCGAACGGCCAGCGGGATGTTGTCCACCGCGGACGTGGTCGTGTCGAACTGGTTGAGGAACCAGTAGCGCCGCTGTGCCGAGGACAGCGGAATCCGTTCCGGCCGTTCGCCCGCGACCAACGCAGGCCGGGCCCGGCCTGCTCCGGCACTGTGCTCCAGCCTGGCCGCCAGCGCGATCACACTGGAGGCCTCGAACAGATCGCGCACCGACAACTGCCGGTCGAGCACCGTGCCGAGTCGCGCGGTCATCTGGGTGGCGATCAACGAGTTGCCGCCGAGCGCGAAGAAGTCGTCGTCCAAGCCGACCCGCTCGACACCGAGCACCTCGGCAAACGCATCCGCGACGATTTCTTCCATCGCCGTGGACGGTGCCCGGAAGACCTTCGCCTCGAACACCGGCGCGGGCAACGCCTTCCGATCCAACTTGCCCGAAGGATTGAGCGGGAACGCGTCGAGCACCAGCACCTGCGCGGGCACCATGTAGCCCGGCAGCCGCTTGCCGAGCCCCGCGCGCACCTGCTCGGCATCGATCGACGATCCCGGCACCGCCACGACATAGCCAACCAGCTGTTCGCCGGTGCGCTGGTCGCGGTGCACGGTCACGACCGCCTGGGCCACCTCGTCCACCGCGGTCAGCGCCGACTCGATTTCGCCGAGCTCGATCCGCAGACCACGCAGCTTCACCTGGAAGTCGGTGCGGCCGAGGAACGCAACCTCACCACTACCGGTCCAGGCGACCAGGTCACCGGTCCGATACATCCGCGCACCATCGGCATCGAATGGGTTGGCCACGAACCGATCCGCGGTGAGGTCGGGCCGCCCGACATAGCCGCGCGCCAACTGCGTGCCCGCCAGGTACAGCTCGCCGGGGACACCGATCGGCACCGGGTGTAGTCGCGAATCCAGCACGTACATCTGGGTGTTCCACACCGGTGCGCCGATCGGAAGCACGCCGGACACGTCGTCGCCGACGGGGCCGTGGGTGGCGTGCACCGTTGTTTCGGTCGGTCCGTACAGATTGTGCAACGCAGCCGCGCTGATCTGCCGGATCGCGGCGACCGTCGTCGCCGTCAATGCTTCACCCGCCATCAGCAGCAGCCGCAGCGAGGTCAGCCGGTCCGCGGCGGCGCTGCCTGCGAAGACCGACAGCATGGACGGCACGAACGAGGTCATCGTGACGCGCTCGGCCGCGATGATGTCGGCCAGATACCGCGGATCGCGATGTCCGTCCGGCGCGGCGACCACTTGGCGAGCACCGCTCACCAACGGGGCGAACAGTTCCCACACCGACACGTCGAACGTGGCCGGGGTCTTGAACAGCACCACATCGTCGACGCCGATGCCGTATTCGCCGGCAATCCACCGGATTTGGTTCACCACGGCGGCGTGCGGCACGGCAACGCCCTTCGGGCGGCCGGTCGAACCCGAGGTGAAAATGACGTACGCGACGTTGTGCGGCCGCAACGGGCTCCGCCGATCAGCGTCGGTGATCGGCGCCTCGACCGCGGCATCCGACGCGGCCACCCGGAATTCGTCCATCGCGACGATCGGTATGCCCGCCGGGATCTCCACCTCGACGCCCTCGCCGGTCAACACGACCGCCGGGTGCGCGTCCGCCAGCACGTTGGCGATGCGCTCGCGGGGATGCGTCGGGTCGATCGGAACATATCCGGCACCGGCCCGGAGCACCGCGAGCAGCGCAACCACTAGATCCAGTGAGCGCGGCATGACTACCGCGACCAACGTCTCCGGCGCCGCACCGGCGGCGATCAGGGCGCGCGCCACTCGATTCACCCGCCGACTCAGCTCGTCATAGCTGATTGTGTCGGCGTCGAAGGTCACCGCGGCACGGTCGCCGTTGGTGGCGACTGCGGCGTCGAACAGCTCCGACAGCGTCACCTGCTCCGGGAAAAGCCCGGTGCCACTGTCGATTCCCGCGTCGCTCCGCTCCAGTGCCGCGGTGTCGATGCCCGACACCCAGTGTCGCGTGACGTTGGCGCGCTCGACCTCGCCGAGCAGATCGATGTCACCGACCACGACGTCCGGATCGGCCACTACTCGCCGCAGGATCCGCACGATGCGCTTGGCCAGCACCGCCACCGTCGCCACGTCGAACAGATCGGTGGCGTAGTTCCACGCCAGCTCGAGGCCACCGTCCAAGGATTCGGCGACGGACAACGCGAGATCGAACTTCGCTGTCCCCGGATCGAAGTCGACCGCGGCGAGCTCCAGGCCGGGCAGCTCCACCCGTGCGGTCTCACCGGCACCGGTGGCCTCGAAGGTCAGCGCCACCTGGAACAGCGGGTGCCGCGCCTGCGAGCGTTCCGGGCTGAGCACCTCGACCAGCCGCTCGAACGGGACATCGGCATGGGCGAACGCCGCGAGATCGGTGTCCTTGGCCTGCGCGAGCAGGTCCGTGAACGGCGCGCTCGGATCCACTGCCGTCCGCAGCACCAGGGTGTTGACGAACATGCCGATCAGATCGTCCAGCTCGGCCTCGCCGCGACCGGCGACCGGAGTGCCGATCGCGATGTCGTCGCTGTTGGACATCCGGCCGAGCAGCACCGCCAACGCGGCGTGCAGCACCATGAACGAGCTGGCGCCGTGTTCCCTGGCCAGGTCCGTCAGCTGCTGTTGCAGCTCGGCCTCGATCGGGAATTGGTACACGCCACCCCGGTTGGACGCCACGACCGGACGCGGCCGGTCGGTGGGCAGGTCGAGCTGCCCCGGCAGTCCGGCCAGTGTCGCCGTCCAGTAGGCGGTCTGCTCGGCGAGCAGCGACTCCGGATCGTCCTCGGCGCCAAGGGTTTCGCGCTGCCACAGCGCGTAATCGGCGTACTGCACCGGCAGCGGCGCCCAGCTGGGCGCCTCGCCACGCGAGCGGGCGACGTAGGCAGCCACCACATCCCGCGCCAGTGGGCGCATGGACCAACCGTCACTGCTGATGTGGTGCACCACGACCACGAGCACGTGGTTGTCCGGAGCGATGCGCAACAGCTCGGCGCGCACCGGAACGTCGGTGGTGACATCGAATCCAGCCAGCACGACCGCCGCAATGCGGTCGTGCAGATCCGCCGCGGCGACCGCGATCGGTGCCAGCGCCGGAGCTCCCGCGCCGACCGGCAGGATCACCTGCACACCTTGACCGTCGGCGGTCTCCGGGTAGTACGTGCGCAGCACCTCGTGCCGGTCGACGACGTCGCCAACGGCCTGCTGCAGCGCGGCGACATCGAGGTCGCCGGTCAACCGGATCGCCATCGGGATGTTGTTGACCGCGCTTGCCTTGTCGAACCGGTTGAGGAACCACATGCGCTGCTGCGCCAACGACAACGGGATCTGCTCCGGTCGCGTCGCGGCCACCAAGGCCCGGCGACGACCTGCGCCGACCTGCCCCGACAGCAGTGCGGCCAGCGCGCCCACCGTCGGTGCCTCGAACAACGTGCGCACCGGGATGGTGGTGTCCAGCGCCGCACCCAGCCTGGCGATCACCTGGGTCGCGATCAGCGAATTGCCACCGAGTGCGAAGAAGTCGTCGTCGAGGCCGACCTCGGCGCCGTCGCCGTGGATGCCGAGTACATCGGCGTAGGTCGCGGCGACGATCGCCTCGATCGTCGTGGTCGGTTTGCGGAACACCCGTGCCGTAGGCGCCGGGTTCGGCAGCGCCTTGCGGTCGAGCTTGCCGGAAGCGTTGAGCGGGAACGCATCCAGGATCACATAGACCGAGGGGACCATGTAGGCGGGCAGTGCGAGCGCCAATTCCGCACGCACGTCATCGGTATCGATGGCGTGCTCGGCGGCCGCGACGAGGTAGCCGACCAGCTGATCGCCCAACCGTTCGTCGGAGCGCACCACCACGACCGACTGCGCAACCGAGTCCAGCGCAACGAGCGCAGCCTCGATCTCACCGAGCTCGATCCGCAGACCACGCAGCTTCACCTGGAAGTCGGTGCGGCCCAAGTACTCCAACTCACCGGTACCCGTCGAGTTCACCCAGCGCACCAGGTCACCGGTGCGATACATCCGCTCACCCGGCGTGAAGGGGTTCGCCACGAACCGATCCGAACTCAGGTCGGGTCGCTCCACATAGCCGCGCGCCAGCTGCGCACCGGCCAAGTAAAGCTCACCGGCCACCCCGACCGGGACCGGCCGCAGCCGCGCATCCAGTACATACACCTGAGTGTTGAACACCGGCCGACCGATCGGCACCGACACCGTGTCGGCATCTACGACCTCGTGGAAAGTCACATCGACAGCGGCCTCGGTCGGGCCGTACAGGTTGTGCAACCTGGCCCCGGTCAACTCCCGCAGTCGCTGCGCGGTCGGCGCGGGCAACGCCTCGCCAGAGGCGAAAACGTTACGCAGACTGCCACATTCACCGACCCGCAGATCAGCAACGAACACCGCGAGCATCGACGGCACGAAATGCGCCGTCGTAACACCCTCGTCCATGATCAACTGCGCCAGATAAGCCGGATCACGATGCCCATCCGGCTTGGCGACCACGAGCCGCGCACCAACTTGCAAGGGCCAGAAGAACTCCCACACCGACACATCGAAGGTGGCAGGCGTCTTCTGCAACACCACATCCTCGACGGTGAGACCGTAGGCGGCCTGCATCCAGACCAGGCGATTCACGATCGCCGCGTGCGACACCGCGACACCCTTCGGCCGTCCCGTCGAACCCGACGTGAAGATCACATACGCGGTGTTCGAAGGCCGCACCGGCACACGCCGATCCGCATCGGTCACCGGCGTCGTCGTGTACGTGGACAGCTCGAGCAGATCGATCCGCACCTGCGCGGTATCGATCGGCAGATCAGCGCCACTGGTCAGCACACACACCGGGTCGGCTGTCTCGAGCACGTAGGCGGTGCGTTCGGCCGGGTGATCCGGGTCCAGCGGCAGGTAGCCGCCACCTGCGGTCAGCACCGCGTACATGCCGACCACCAGATCGATCGACCGCTGCATACCTAGCGCCACAAGCGATTCCGCCCCGACACCGTGCTCGATCAACCACCTGGCCAGCGGCCGGACGCGATCGGCCAGCTCGGCATATGTCAGCGTCTCGTAGTGACTCGATGAGGGGTGGTGGCCAGGCGACGGGTGGACCAGACTTGTCCCGTCGAAGGTGACCGCGATGGCATCCGGTGTCGCGGCGACCTGCGCCTCGAACAGCGAAATCAACGTTCCCGCAGCATCACCCGGCGGCACCTCGATGGCGGCGGCGGTGTTGTTCCAGTCGCGCAGCAGCACCGCGTTTTCGGTGACATCGAGCAGCGGCAGGTCGCCGACCGGACGATCCGGCGTAGCGACAATGGCCTTCAACACCCGAGTGAACCGCCGCACGACCTCCGTGATGGTCTCGGCATCGAACAGATCAGTGGCGTAGATGAACTCGGCATCGATCCGGCCCTGCGCACCGGGCTCTTCGGCGAGCACCAGTTGCAGATCGAACTTCGCGGTGTCACTCGGCAGATCGACGGCACTGACGGTGAGCTCGGACAGTTCGAGCGCGGTCTGGCCGAGGTTCTGCAGTGTGAGCATCACCTGGAACAGTGGGTTGCGTGCCTGCGAGCGAGCCGGGTTGATGATCTCCACCAGCCGCTCGAACGGCAGGTCGGCGTGCCCGAACGCGGCAATGTCAGTGCCACGCACCGCCTGCAGCAACTCACTGAACGTGGCACCGCCGTCGACCTCGGTCCGCAAAACCAAGGTGTTGACGAACATACCGACCAGATCATCGAGCGCCCGCTCACCACGACCAGCCACCGGGGTACCGATCGCAATGTCGGACTCACCGCTCAACCGCGCCAACAACACCGCAAGCGCGGCGTGCACAACCATGAACAGCGTCGCGCCCTGCGCCTGCCCCAGCCCGGCAAGACCAGCATGCACATCGGCGTCGATCTCGAAACGCACCCGTCCACCACGACCGGACGCGACCGCCGGACGCGGCCGATCCGACGGCAGATCCAACTGCTCAGGCAACCCAGCCAGCGCCTGCCGCCAGAACGAGACCTGCTGCGCGATCACCGATTCCGGATCATCCTCACGACCGAGCACCCGACGCTGCCACAACGCGAAGTCCGCGTACTGCACCGCCAGCGGCACCCACGCAGGCTCACCGCCCGCGACGCGTGCCGCATAAGCGATCATCACATCCCGGGTCAACGGCCCCATCGAGAAACCATCCGCACCAATGTGGTGCACCACCAGCGCAAGCACATGCTCGGTCGGGCTGACCTCGAACAGCTTGGCCCGCAACGGCACCTCGACAGTGACATCGAAACCACGCAGCACCAGCTCCGAAAGCCGCTGCGGCAATTCAGCCTCAGCCACCTCGACCGGGGACAGATCGGGGATGACCTTCCCGGTCGCCACGATCTCCTGATACGCCGTCCCATCCACCTCGGGATACCGGGTACGCAATGACTCGTGGCGGGCCAGGACATCGGCCACCGCGATCTGCAACGCCTGCCGATCCAGCAGGCCCGAAAGCCGCACCGCCACCGGGATGTTGTCCACGAACGACTCGGGATCGAACCGGTTCAGGAACCACATGCGCTGCTGCGCCAGCGACAGCGGCACCAACGCCGGACGCTCCTGCGCCACCAACGGCGGACGCACACCCGCCCCGGCGCCCGCACCGGTTCCGGCGTCAGCCCGCGCGGCCAACGCGACCACGGTGGACGCCTCGAAAATCTCCCTCACCCCGATATGGGTGTCCAGCGCCGCCGACAAGCGGGCTGCCACCTGGGTGGCGATCAGCGAGTTGCCGCCGAGTGCGAAGAAGTCGTCGTCCAGGCCGGCCCGGTCGACGCCGAGCACCTCAGCGAAGACACCGGACACGATCTGCTCGGCAGCGGTGACCGGCGCGCGGAAGGCCGCGGCCTCGAGCACCGGCGCGGGCAGCGCCTTGCGATCCAGCTTGCCGTTGACCGTGAGCGGCAATGCCGTGAGCACCATCAGCACCGACGGAATC
>NZ_BDAY01000020.1 GCF_001612685.1 Nocardia altamirensis NBRC 108246 | reverse complement strand
TGGCTCTGACGGCCCAGAGCCAGTGCGGATTCACGGAAAGGGTGCGGATCCACCGGTGCGACATGGCCGAAAATGTTGATTCCATGACCGGGGATCTCTTCGGACCTGCGGGTTCGGGTCCTACGCTCAGATCATGACGACCCCGTCCATCATCATCATCGGCGCCGGGTTCGCCGGGCTCGGCATCGCGCTGGAGCTGCGGCGGGCCGGGCTGGACACCTTCACCATCCTGGAACGCGCCGAGGATCTGGGCGGCGTCTGGCGGGAGAACACCTACCCCGGCGCGGCGTGCGATGTGCCTTCGCCGCTGTACTCGTGGTCGTTCGAGCCCAAAACCGATTGGCCACGGCGGTTTTCGGAGCAACGCGATATCCACGAGTACATGCGCGGGGTCGCCGAGAAACACGATCTGCCGCGCTTCATCCGGTTCGGCACCGAGGTGACCGACGCCGAGTTCGACGAGCAGACCGGCCGGTGGACCGTGACCACCGCCGACGGCGCCCAGCTCACCGCAGACATTCTGGTGCCTGCAGTCGGTCAGCTGTCGCGGCCGGCCATGCCCAACATTCCTGGCATCGATACCTTCGCGGGCCCCGCCTTCCACTCCGCCGAGTGGGACCACAACGTCGAGCTGACCGGCAAGCGCATCGCCTGCATCGGCACCGGAGCCAGTGCGATCCAATACATTCCGCGCCTCCAGCCGACGGCCGCGCACCTCACGCTGTTCCAGCGGTCGGCGGCCTGGGTGCTGCCGAAGTTCGACACCGAATACAGCGGCATGCACAAGGCGGTGTTCAAGTACCTGCCGCCGACCCGGCTCGCCGAGCGGTTCGCGATCTGGTCGATCTTCGAGGTGCTCGCGCTGGCGTTGACCGATATTCCGGCGATGAAGACCCCGGTGATCGCACTCGCCGACCGCCATCGCGACAAGCAGGTCCCCGACCCCGGCCTGCGGGCGAAGCTGACCCCCGATTACGCGGCGGGCTGCAAGCGCGGCCTGTTCTCCAACGAATACTTCCCTGCGCTGGCCCAGCCGAACGTCACGGTGGAAACCACCGCGATCGAGGCGATCACCCCGACCGGCATCCGCACCGCCGACGGCGTCGACCACGAGGTCGACGTGATCGTCTACGGCACCGGATTCAAGGGCACCGAGTTCCTCGCGCCGATGAACATCTACGGCATCGGCGGCCGCAAGCTCGCCGACGTCTGGGGCGAGGAAGGAGCGCGTGCCTTCCTCGGCCTTTCCGTGCCGAACTTCCCGAACCTGTTCATGATGTACGGCCCGAACACCAACGTCGGCTCCGGCTCGATCATCTACATGCTCGAATCGCAGGCCCGCTACATTCGCCAGGTCGCGCAGTACCTCACCGACCGGCCCGGCCGCCATCTCGCCGCCCGCGCGGGCGCCGAGCAGCAGTGGGACGACTGGCTGCAGCAGCGGCTGAAAGATACGCCGTGGAACTTCTGCTCGAGCTGGTATCGCAACGCCGCGGGCCGCATCACCAACAACTGGCCCGGGGCCACCGTGCTCTACCGTTGGAAGACAAGGGCTTTCGACCCGGCAGATTACGAAGAGGCGCAGGCCGTCACCCCGTAATCCAGGCGATGCCACCGGTGTGGCGGTGCCCTCGTTTCAGCGGAGTCTCAGCAAGCGCCCAGTAAACTGGACGGTATCTGGACTCGGCGACGGAAGAGGTGCCTGCGGTGTTGTGGCTCGTGCTCATCGTGGTGATCGTGGCGATTGCCGCCGTCGCCGTCGTGCTGTCCCGGCAGAACAAGCAGCGGACGGCGACCCAGCTCGCCGACGCACTGGCCGACGCGCGCCAAGTCAACGAGCGGCTCGGCGGCCAGGTCTACAACCTCAGCGGCAGCAACGATGCCGCCAATCAGGCGCTGGTCGACGCGTCCGAGCGACATCTGGCCGCCGGGTCGCAGCTCGACCAGGCACGCACACCCGCCCAGGCGCGGCTGGCGAAACAGACTGCGCTGGAAGGGCTCTACTACATTCGGGCCGCGCGCGAGGCGATGGGCATGGACCCGGGTCCTGCCGTCCCCGCGCTCGACGGACAGGACGCCGCTGGCAAGGTCACCGAGGACCGGGTCGTCGAACACGACGGCCGGGAGATCGCGGCCTCGCCGAACCCCTCGCCGGCGACGCCCAACTACTACCCGGGCGGGCGGGTCGCGGGCCGCCCGGTGCCCGCGGGCTGGTACTCCGAGCCGTGGTGGAAGCCCGCCCTGGTCGCCGGGGCCTGGGGTCTCGGTTCTGCGCTGCTGTTCTCCTCGCTGTTCTCCGGGATGTCCGGCGTCGGATACGACGCGCAAGGGTTCGAGAGCGGGTACGGCGACGGGTACCAGGACGGGCTGGCCGCCGGCGACAACGGTGGGTTCGACGGCAGCGGTTACGAATCCGGCGCCGAGCCCGCCGGGTACGACCCTGGTTCGGACGCGGGCGGTTACGAATCCGGTGGCGACGCAGGCGGATTCGACGATGGCGGGTTCGATGGTTTCGACGGCGGCGGATTCGACGGCGGGTTCTGAGGAACCCGCGCTACACCCGTACTACGGCTAGCCACACCGCGCACTCACGTGCCCACACGGTTGCCGCGACCGACCACTGTGCTGGACCTTTGACGAATGCCTATGCTGCGCAAAAGAACCGCGGCCATCGTCGCCGCACTCGTTGCGGTCGGTGCGCTCACCACCGCCTGCGGTCGACCCGCCGAGCGTCCGGCCGACGTCGACTTTCCGGCCGGATTCTGGCAGGTGGACGACTACGGGACCGCACTCGCGCTGCACGGCGACACCATGCAGACCTACCAGCTGACCGCGCTCAGCTGCCTGAAGGACACCACGGCGACCCGCGCCGGGAATCCGGGCAGGTACGTCACCGAGGACAAGGACGTCCTCACCCTCCGCCGTGGCGACAATCCGGATCGGGCGGCGCTGCACATCGATGGATCCCCCGGCGACCGTGCGCTGACGCGAATACCCGGGCTGCCTGCGCCGTGCGCCGACCCGGCCGAACCGCCCACGTTCGACGTCTTCTGGCAGACGTTCCAAGAGAACTACCCGTTCTTCGCGGCGAAAGGTATTGACTGGCAACAGGTTCGGGAGACCTTCCGGGACCGCGCCCGCAGCGCCGATGAGCGCGGCGAAGACGCCGAACTGTTTGCCGTCTTGCGCGACATGGTCGCACCGTTACACGACATGCACGTGACGGTATCGGCCGGGGACACCGGCTTTTTCGGCATGTCCCGGCCAGGCACCACCATGCCGAGTCCCCAATTCGACCAGCAGGTCCGGGAATTCGTCCAACGCCGCGACCTCCAGCAGCCGCTCACCGAGTACGCCAACGGCCGCATCGGCTATGCGGACCTGCCGGGACAGCAGGGATATGGATACCTGCGGGTGTCCGGGTTCAGCGGCTACACCGCCGAACGCACCTTCGCCGCCGACAGTGCCGAACTCGACCGCGCCCTCGACGCGATCTTCACCACCGACCGACTGGCCACGCTGCGCGGGCTGGTGCTGGATCTGCGCGTCAACGGCGGCGGCTCGGACAGTCTCGGCCTGCAGTTGGCCGCCCGGCTCACCGATCGCCCCTACTTCGCCTACGCGAAGAAGACCCGAACCAGCAGTCCGCAGCCGCAGCGCGTCGAGCCTGCCCGCGCCGCGTTCACCGGTCCCGTCGCGCTGCTGACCGGTGGCTCCACCGTCAGCGCTGGCGAGACCTTCACCCAGGCCATGCTCGAACGGCCATGGCCGACAACACGAATCGGCCAGCCGACGCAGGGCGTGTTCTCCGATGTGATGCAGCGCAAGCTGCCGGGCGCCCGGCACGCGGACTGGTGGTTCGGCGTGCCGAACGAGGAATTCCTGACCTCGGACGGACACACCTTCGACGGCACCGGAATACCGCCCGAACTGATCGAACCGGTCTTCACCGACGCCGAATTCAGCGCGGACCGCGACTCCGCCTTCGATCGCGCGGTGCGCTGGCTTCTCACCGGCGGCAAGTGACACGCTCCGGCAGCAACCGGCAGGATGGCACAGCATGAGCGAGACCGCCCGCATTCGAGTGACGACCGCGGATCCCAACCAAGTCATCGACGACCCCTCCGAGACGGCGTTGCACGATCTGCTCGCAGATATGAACTTCAGCTGTCCGTTCGCCATCGTGGAACGCTTGGATCTGACACCGGTGGGGCAGCACTACATTCAGGTGCACCTCGATGAGGAGGTGCCGACAGAGGACGGCCACGGCTATTCCATCGAGTATCGAGAGGGCGGGCCCGACAAGCACTTCGGCGCCACCATCCGTGATCAAACACCATGGGACATGGCCCATTCACCTGCCTTCGAGCAGATGGTCCGGATCCTCAACGACTGGGTGGCGGAGCGCGACGGCTGGCGCGAAGCGTTGCCATGGGAGCGGGTCGACCTCTGACAACCGGCTGACCAGCGACTCTTGACGGCAGCGCGAAACTGTCTGAGACTGTCAACATCTCGATACCGGATTGGCTGGCGGCAACCGGTCGAGAGCTGAGCGCTGGAGGTCTCATGACGCTGACCACTGCCGATATCCCGGTCGAGGATCTGCGCAACCGATCGCTGCGCTGGGCCCGCGAATGCTACGAATGGGCGAAAGTACCGTTCCTGCCGTCCGGTGAACGCGTCGGCCGGGCCTACGACGTAGTCGGGCCGCAGAACCTCTTCGGCGAAGACTCGCTCTTCATCAATCTCGGCTACTGGCGCGACAATCCGGCCACCCTCGATGAAGCGAGCAGGGACCTGGCGCGGCTGGTCGGCCGCGAAGCCGAACTCGGCCCCGACGACATCCAACTCGACGTCGGCTTCGGCTACGGCGACCAAGACTTCCTGTGGGCCAAGGAATTCGGACCAGCCCATATCATCGGCGTGAACATCGCCGTCGAACAAATCGAGATCGCCCGCAAGCGTGCCGACGAACTCGGACTCAGCGACCGCATTCACTACGAATACGGCTCCGCCATCGCGCTCCCCCGACCGGCCGAATCGTGCACGAAAGTCACCGCACTCGAGTCGGCCTTCCACTTCCCCTCCTACCCAAGGTTTTTCGCCGAAGCGCACCGTGTCCTCCAGCCCGGCGGCATGCTGGTCACCGCCGATATCGTGCCGCGCACGAACAACGCCGCCAAGGCCATGGTCCAGCTCACCGACCGGCCCGGCGTCCGCCGCATGCCAGGCGCCGTGCGCGACCGCGACTTCTTCGACATCCACCGCTACCGCCAGGCGCTCGTCGCCGCAGGCTTCACCGACGTCACCACCTACTCGATCCGCCGCCACGTCTACGCGCCCCTCGCCGACTATCTCAGCAAGCGCCTCCGCGACCCCGACATGCGCCGCGTCAACCCCGCCCTCCGCCTCGCCTTCAGCCGCCCCGGCCTCACCCTCTGGGGCCCATGGGCCGACTACATCATCGCCAAGGCGACCAAGCCCGAAGGAATCGATGCGGCCTCTCCGTCACCGACCCGGTAGACTCCCCGGAAGTCCCGGCGGGCACCCCATCGCCCCCAGGTCAGCCCTCGTAGCTCAGGGGATAGAGCACCGCTCTCCTAAAGCGGGTGTCGCAGGTTCGAATCCTGCCGAGGGCACAGCATCTCTGCAGTTCAGCGCCCTTTCGCATGCTCACGGCCAGGCTACTCTCGCAAGGTCCAGACCGGTGCAGGCCAGTTCTTGCCGCCGTATCAGCAGGCGATGTAGCGTATCGTCCAGGTCGTCTGAGTTCGGCGTCCAGAAACTCCAATCGTGCCCGGCGAGCACACATTGGACTGCGCCGACTCCCGAGAACACCGGTTCTTGTCGACTCGGGTTCTTGTCACGCCGGGACTGAACCTTAGTTCAACCAGCCAGTTGCCTGGTCGAGCTGAGGTTGCCCTGTGCCCCTCGCTCGATCAGCGGGAGAACACAGGGACCCAATGGATGCAGGAACAGCCGTCGCCATCGTCATGGGCAGTGCCCCAGGATCTTTCGCACTCGCAGTCATCGTGGTCAGCACCGTCGCGTTGTGGGGCACCGAGCCAGGTCAACGTCCAGAGATAATCCACGCGCTCTCAACTCTCTTCCGCCGTACGCGGCCTCAGCCACCGCGGAAGCCCAATAGCGACAGCGACCCGCCGGGCATTGCTGGCCCATGATCAAAGTCCTGATCGCGAGATGCGGCGCAGCCGACCTGCCGCTTCCAATGCCGACAACGCGGCTTGCTTCTGCCTGCACTGCACAGACTCGTTATGCACGTGGATCTGTGAGAGCCGATGTGCCTGCTCGACGGTGAGCGGACCGGGGTCGAATCCGCAGTGGTCGTAGTGCGGGTACGCATTCGGGTCGTCGGAGCCGTTCTCGAAGCGCACGGTCAGGCGGATCGTGTCGAAGTCGACGTTCATCCGGTCACCACCACCGGCAGGTCCGGTCTCGCGAAGCCAGATGGAATCGCGAATTCGGGGTGGGGGTCGAGGCTTAGCCGGTACACGACGCGATCACCGGTGAACGCCGTTCGGCCATGCAGCCAGCGATGGTTGTGCAGGACGTATCCCTGGCCTGGTTCGAGGCCGAAGCGGAGGGTGTGCCGTTTGATCGCGGCTGCGAGAACTGGCAGGTAACGGGTGATCTCTGGTGAGTATTTGGCCAATCGGTCAGTGCGATATCGGATCCGGATCCGACCTCCTTGGGCGTACTCGAAAATCGAGCCGAGATACCCGGTCGCGCCGCCGAAAAGCGCTGTGCGGGGCTGCGATAGGGCGTGTGCTGCTTCGCGGTCCTTCATTGCGAGATCGACGTAGACGCTGCGTCCGTCGATCGCAATGCACTCACCACCTGAACTACTTCTCTGCCTACAGACAACAACCAGCAGGGCAGGCGGTTCCGCGACGCCGGATCGGTCGGTGTGTGGCGGGAGGGCACCGGCGCCGAATCCTTCGTATCCGATCCTCTTGGCGATCCCGCCTCGGTTCTCGAGTATGGTCACGCCGTCGTTGTCGCTGTCGCGGTGGGCGATGATGCGACCTAGTGATGCCCCGAGAGTCACGAGCTGAGCTCGGGTGCTGATCCGTTCGAAGCGGGCGAACCCGTCAGCAGCGAGCGTTGCCGCCACTCGTGCCGCCCAATCCTGCTGTAAGTCAACCGACATGGGCCAACGGTGCGCTGTGGTGCACACGCCAGTTCACTGACAGACTGTCAACGCCAACCAGCGGTTTCTATCGATCGGCCGGTGCTAGCGTCGCGGCATGACTGCTTCCGGATACGTGCCGCACATGTACTCGATCTCGGTTAAGGGCGTCGTTGTTCGGGACGGGCGGGTGCTGCTGCTGAAGAACGAGCGCGAAGAGTGGGAATTGCCGGGCGGCAGGATCGAACCCGACGAGACACCGGAAGAATGCGTCGCCAGGGAGATCACCGAAGAAACGCAATGGCCTGTCACCACTGGGCCGATCCTCGACTCGTGGATCTACTACATCAACGTGGTCGAGAAGCATGTGTTCATCGTGACCTACGGCTGTTACCCGGACACTGACGCCGAGCCGGTCTTGTCGCACGAACACAAAGAAGTCGGCCTGTTTCGTGAAGACGAGATAGCGGGCTTGAACATGCCGGACGGCTACAAGCGTTCTGTCATGACCTGGTTCGCCCAACTCCGGGCAGCGGAGAACGCCTAGAGGGGCACTATGAGCGGCGACAGATGCCAGGCTTGCGGCGTCACCATCAGCCGCTACGTAAGCGAGCCCGTGTGTCCCACCTGTTCGGCGAACACTGGCGCTGCCGGTCATGCCGTAATCCGCTCCACCCCAATCGCTTCCGCGATTTGGCTATGGGCAGCACCTGAGGCGACAACCGCTATGGCGACTCGCGACCTACCGACAATCCTTCGTACCTATCGTCGGATCAACGGGCTCAACCAAATCGCGTTGGCCGAGCTACTCGGCTACGACAAGTCATATGTGTCGATGCTCGAAACCGGCCGCCGCGCGATCACCGACCTGGCGTCGCGCCGTCACATCGCAGCACGGTTGGGCATACCGGCACACATACTCGGAGTGACCGACACAGACGACGCGGAGTATCGGGCCATGCTCCAATTCGGAGATAGCACAGTGCGACTCGCTGAGATTGCCCGAAAGTCCGGGCAAGCCGTCGAAGCCGTCAACGAGCTGTGGCCCCTGGTAGCTCGGCTGGAAGCCAGAGCATCGGAAGGGCGGATGGAACGCGACAGCCTCGTTTTGCTCGCCCATGCCCGTGTCGCACTTGGTGTCTCGCTCGGAACAGTCCTGCCGGAAGAACGTCTTTCATCCGCCGCCCGATGGACTGGGCAGGCCGTGAAGGTAGCCGCTCATCTCGGCGACCCAACGTTCTACGCTCACACCCTCCGCATGCACGGGAACGAACTGCGCAAAGCAGGCCACATCGGCGCAGCAGTCGCCCGACTGGAACAGTCATTGGAGCTATCGAACGAGCCCGCAGACCAGGGCTCGACCCTTGCGTTCCTGTGTCGTGCGGCCGGCGAACTCGGCGACGGTGAACGATTTGACGCCGCTCTGCGACACTATCGGTGTCTGCTGGATCGAAACACTTTTAGTGGCTTGTTGTTTCAGCCGTTCACGCTGCGCGAGATAGAGCTTCGCGGGTTACTCGGAACCGGACGTGTCCTCGAGGCAGGCAGGCTGGTAGCCGTCACCGTCGGCACGCCGTCCGCTCCTCAATGGCGCATCATCGAACGAGTAACAACCGGCGAAGTACTGGTTGCGATCGAAGAGCCCAGTGCCGCAACCGAAGCGTTCACAGAGGCAATCGAAGCGGCCGAGCAGCACCGTCTACCCCATCAAATTCAGCGGACAATCCGAGCTGCGATCAAGTCCGGCATGCGCCAACTCGCCGACGAAGCTGAAGCAGCGCTGCAACGAACTCGCTGGCTGTTGGGGCCACACCGCGCCCCGTAGGAACTAAGTCGCTTCGGCCGCCTTAGCCCGCTTAGTGACCGGGCACGACTCAGTGAATCCGATCTCGCCGTGGAAGGCTGCGGGCGTGAGGTTGTCTACTGTCCGTGCAAGTTTCAGATGCGCTTCACCGATCACCGCACCGTCGCTCATCTCGGTGTTCTTGTAGTTCAAGGCGATTTGGATGGCGCTTTCGGGGTCATGGCACGGTCCACTGACGCCGAGCCCAGAGCGCTTCGAGCCTGTTCGAGACCGACTCGGTGCCGGGCGGCAGGGGGATCGAGTGCACAGCGTCCCAAACATTCGCCATGACGGTGCGGACCGTGCCTTGCGCGATTCGCGGCGCCAGCCCCCACGAGCGGGCTTCGGCCACAAGGTCGGCTTCGTCGACAGAGTCGATGTTGGTGCGACCGTTGATGATGTGGCCTGTGCCTTTGAATCTAGGATCCAGGTACATGACCGGTGCGGAGTCATACATCGGCGCCAGGGATACTTCGCCGCGACGGCCGAGTAGCAGTGAATAGTTCTTCGAATGCGCGTCACCATTGCCCATGATGACGTTGAAGGTCACCGCCGACAGCAGATCGACGCGGAACGCCTGGGGATCCATCGCACGGTCGGCCGCCACAGACGCGAGGCGGCGCAGCCTGGATCCGAGCTGTTCGGACTCTGCTGTGCTTTCATACTTTGCGTCGGGGTCCAGGCCGAGCGACTGACAGAAATCTTCCTGGTGCAGCCTGTCCCCGGCTTGGGTCCGGTCATAGCGGGCGACGACGAGAGCGCTACGTCCGTCGAAGGATTCGACAGTGGTCTGTGCGGCACTAAGGCCCGCGGCGCCAGCTACCGACATCGCCCAATGTTCGGCCTGAATGAGATGCGGCACGGTCGCGCCACCCAACGGCTCAGGTTTGATGATGTGTGATGACACCGCGCCGCCTTCGGGCCATCCCCAGGATCCGTCCGGTCGCGCAACCAACAGCACCTTGTCCTGAATTCCCGCAAGCGACGCTTGCGGAACAGTTCCTTCGGGGAGGTGATAAGTGGGGAGATCAGCAACGAGCCGGTTCACTTCGTCATCGGAGAGCTCCCTGATCGTCCCAGTGGACGGCACTTCGCCTTCGGGGATGAACTGCACCGCACCCGCGCATTCGGCACCCACTGCTCGCAGGAGCTCCAGCTTGTCGATGGAGGTAACCCCGAGGCTCGCGGCGAGATGGCGGCGGAGATTCCCTTCGGGGAGGAGTCCTTCCAGGAACGCGGCCACAGGTCGACCACCCACCCCCTTTGCGTCAGCGACCGCCTTGGTATCGAAAGGCAGGGCAAGCGACAGCACTCGCGCTCCCTGACCGAAAACATCCAGCGCCTCGTCGGTGAACTCGAGCTTGTATCGGTAGGTGCTGGGTTCAGTGAGGTGGGCGACGCGATGTCCGTACAACCACACATCCAAACCGGGGACCTTGTTGCGGGCCATCGAGCTACCGTCCCTCGACGGTGACCCGGCTGAACTTGGGTACTACAACGATTTCGTAGCCGCACTCGGACAGCGCACGAATGGCGGTTTCCATACGGACCGCGCCTCCTCTTTCCAGCCGCGACACAGTCATCCTCGTGACGCCGAGCCGCTCGGCAAGATCTGCTTGGTGCAGGCCTCGCTGCTCCCGAGCGCTGCGCACTGCTTGGCCGAACTCGGCCGAGGTGACAGCCCTAGCATGATCCATATATCGATCATAACACGTATATACCGAAAAGATTCATATATCGATCACTTGTCAAGAGAGTGCTTGAAGATCGGTATATGAATCATCACCTATCGGCACCCGCACTACTTTGCTGCCCAGCGCCCCTTCGCCTGCCTGGAATGCCAGGCAAGCGAAGGGGTGTGGGTGGAGATCGAGACGGCGTCCTCTACTTGCCTGCCGCAATTCAGGGCGAATTCGGCTTCAACCAACAACCGGCCAGCAAGAAGATGCTGGCCGGTACTGTTCCCATCTGCATGGAGCCCTGCCGAGGCGACGAGCCTCCGACCTCAGGCGAATCCTGTTTGTAAGCAACAGCTTTCATCCAACTCGCGCACCGAACGCGGCACCGAGCTCGCTCGGACGTGCAAAGACCAGTGCCGTGCGTTGCGTTGATTCCGGTGTGCGGGTTCACCATTGCGGATCAGGTGATGTGCAATGGCGTTGGCGGGCGGCGGGCGAGATGGGGGGCGGTTGGAGCGGATGCAGCCCACCTCGCTGGACCGGATGCGTCAGGCACGAGCGCTGACGATGTCGTCTGCCAGGGGTGCTATGGCCTCGAGGACCTGCGCGGCCAGGTCTGCCGGCACCCCGGCGCCCAGCAGGGCATCGTTGAGATAGCCTGCGACCAAGTCGAAATGGCTCTGCATGATGCCGCGGCCTTTATGGACCTGTCTCATCGATACGCCCGTGTACGACTCCGGTCCGCCGAGGGCCGCGCAGAAGAATTCGGTTTGCTTTCCCTGCAGCCGAGCCAGATTGACGCCGGTGAAGAAACCGGCCAATCGGTCGTCGGCAAGGACGCGGACGTAGAAGTCGTCGACAACGGCGGCGATGGCCTCGGCTCCGCCGAGCTTCTCATAGATGGACAACGACTTCCCTCTCATTGTGATTCATCCGCCGCGACTCCGAGCGAGGGCGGCGATTCCAGCGCTGCGCGCGCAGTTGGACGGTTAGGACGCGGCGTGGTGATAGTGGTCCACTTCGCCGCCGCCGGAAGGCCTCGGCTCATTCCACGGCTGCTGCTCCGACTCACCCGGCAGCGATGGGATCGTCGAAGGGTGCTGTGCCGCAGTCGATATCGACTGGCCACGGATTCCCGGTGGAGCGCTGCGACCGAGCTTGTCGACTTCGAAGCACATTGCGTCGACGATCGACTGCAGCTGTTTCTGAGCGATCTGCGTGTAGGCACGGAGATAGTCGACTTCGGCCTGCGACACCGCGGTCCCGGGCGCTGGCGCCTGGGTGAGCGCGGCTAGCTCGCCGACGGCCTGTCCCGCGGAATCCTGTGCCTGACGGAGGATTTCGGCATAATGCTGTCTGGCCTCGATGACGAGTTCGGTCGCGTACCGCTCGGCCTCGTTGACCGTTGCCTCCGCGGCTGTCTGAGCTTGGCTGAGCATATTGACCGCGCGGATATTCACGCCGAGCACATCGTCGTGCGCCTCCTCGTGTAGCCGCTCGTTCTCGCGGCGCAGAGCCTCGACCTCGTCCCACAGCATCGCGACGGTCGGGCCGCCACCGATCGGGTTGGTATCGCGATCGAGGAGCTGGCGCTCCAGTTCCGCGACCTGCTCCTGGAGATAGTTGTTGGCGGCGACCAGGTCCGCCCTGCCCCCGCGTTGGAGTTGGCTGGTCAGCCGGTCGTTGGCGGCGACGACCTGGCCCATCACGGTAGAGAGTCGGCGAAGAAATTGATCCACTTGGGCTTCGTCGTAGCCGCGACGGCCGAGGGCGGAGCGCTTGAACTGTGTGTCTCTGATGCTCTCGGGTGTGATCTCGGAGGGGTTCATCGCCATGGGGGTACCTCGTGTCTGGCGTCTACGGAAGCCGCGTCGGCGCCTGTTGGTGGAACTGCTCGAATCGGACCGCCATGCGGGCCATGCCTGCCGCGACGAGTTCGTTTGCCGTGTGTTCGACCATCCCCGGCGAACCGCAAACCAGCGCTGTGTATCCGGCCCAGTGGTGTGTCTGGGCGGCGATGGTGCCGACGAGACCACGCGCGCCGGGGAAGGTGGGATCCTCGGAAACGGCTGGGGTGTATCGGAACCACGGCCGGGTCTCCGCCCACTCCGACAGCTGCCGGTGGTCGTACAGGTGCCACTGAGTGCGCGCGCCGTGGAAGAGATGCACGTTTCCCCCGCTGCGGGATTCGTAACGGCGGGCGTCGATCTGCTCGATCACCGCCCGCAGCGGTGCAAGACCGGAGCCGCCTGCCACCATCAACAGATCGCTGTCGTCTTCGGCGAGTGTGAGCGCGGTGCCGACGGGGGCGCCGAGCCGGATCCACTCGCCGGGCTCGAGCGAGCGGGCCAGCACCGTGCTGACCTGTCCTCCCGCGACGATTTGCACGTGCAGTTCGATCGTGCCGTCGGCGTGCGGGACGCCAGCGGGTGAGTAGTAGCGCCACAGTCGCGGGCGCTGCGGGATCTCTATGGCCATCGACTGACCGGGCAGGTATGAGTACGGCTGCGACGGCCTGATCCGCACCACCGCCATATCGATACTGCGGCGTTCGGTGCCGATCACCTCCGCGTCCCACCAGGCCGGCGAGGTCCGTTCGTCGGCTTCGGCGGACTGCACCATGAGGGTCGCGATGGTCCCGAACGCCTCGGCCCAATCGGCGGCAAGGCTATCGGTCCAGGCCTCGCCCAGGAAGTACTGCAGGGTAGCCAGCAACGAAGCGCCCGCGGCGGGGTAGTGGTCGGCGACGACACCGAAACGGCGATGGTCGCGGCCGAGTTGCTCGACGAAACGCGGATCATCAGCAATTCTGTCGACATTGGTGACAATGTGTCCGAGGGCGGTGAAGAATCGGCCCCGTTGATCCGACATCGACACCGGAAACATGGCCCGTACCTCGGGATGTGCCATGAACAGATGCGAGTAGAAGTAGAGAATAGCTTCGGCGCCGATCACTTCCACGTTGCGCCAACTTGCTTGCAGAGCAGGAATATCCATTGTCAGTAGGCGAGCTAGTTGCAATCTCCCTGCCGGACAACTGATTTCGGATAGGTGATGGTCAAAGCAACTCCAACTCCGGTCAGGTGAGGATCGCTGCATGCGACCCGCACCGGCAACGCTCCCCGGGCGGTTTCGACCGTGCCGGAGTCACCCGGATCGAAGGAGATGACAGCGGCCTCGATCTTGCCCGGCGGTTGCGGCACCTTCGGCTCTCCTCGGTCGAACTCCCGTTTACCGGCCGACGGCCAGTGAACAGCTTCGTGCGGATTCCTTCGGTTTCGATTGCGGCCGAGTTCGCTCGTTCGAGACCGGCCCTCGGCCCTGCGCAATCCTGGAATCGGGCAAAACGCTACACCCCAATGATCACCTTCCCAGCACTGGAAATGGGCACCGCAATCCGACTCTGCACGGTTCTCGGTTGGGCAGTTGAGCAAATAAAGAACCGACCGGATGGTACTCAATCACGCGGCGAGTATCCGTAGCGGGAAATCGCCACACAGTGGATACGGGGAGTGGGACCCGTTTTCTAGCGCGGGTCCGGGCACTCGACAACAAGCCGGTAGTTGTGAGGTTCGCCGATAGGAAACATCGTGTCGGCTCGAAGCTCGTAGTGCCCGCCAACCTCGTAGTTGCGTGTGCCATCACCGAGCACGAAATTCAGAATCGCGAAGATATCGCGCTCCATGACCGACTCACCAGGCTTGCTGCCTCCCGGTCGTTGGCGAAGAATCGTTACACGAGTGACTGACGTTTGCGGACTTGTCGAGAACAGTCGGTGGCTGGTAATGCGTATGGCTGGAAATCAGCCCGCTTTATAGGGTAAGGATTGATATGGACATCTCTCTTTCTCAAAAGAATATTGGTCAAGCTCGAACCGGATATGCGCGCACTACAGCTCGACCGGATCTCGGAGTGCGCGAGAGGTACCCGGCATCGCCGCCTACGACCGCACCAATCCCACCCAGCCACATTCATCTGTGTCATCGACACAGACGATCTCGTCCGGCTGATGACCGTGAGCGACGACGGCCGCTACCTGGCCGCAGGGACCGAGCACGGAGTCCGGGTCTGGGACATCTCCGCAGGACCCTCACATGCGCGCGAGATCGTTCGCATCGCGGGCCCCAACACGGATGCAGTCCAGTTCGGCCGTACCTATCCGGTTCCGCCACATCAACTCTGTGCTAACGCCCGGCCAGATTGACCGGTTCGTCCAGGGTTGGTGGGAGCGGATCCGATGATCTGTTCGTGATGGTCGAATCGGGAGGACGAGTCGAATCGGTTGTAGCATTCGCCGCCGTGAGAAAAGTGCTCGTTGCTGTGGCGATGCTGTTGTCAGGTGTGGTCGGCACCTCGTCGTGTACGTCCACATCGACACCCGCCGCGCCACTGCCGACACTCGCCGCGCCACCGCTGACGGCACCGCCGGGACCGATCCCGGCGTGGGCGACGGTGCTGTCACCGCAGGATCAGATGATGATCGCCTACCGCGATACCCTGCGTCCGCTTGATCCGTGCGGCTACCTCGACGACGCCGTGATACACCTGATCGGGACGCCCAACTACTTCGGTGCCGACCGCGAATTCAGCCGGTGCAGTGTGTCATTCAAATCTCCCGACATTGGGCCTGGCAGCACGATCATGGCCTCGATGGTTCCCGGCATCACCGGCCAACGCCAGGGCGATGAGAGCGTGATCACGACTGACACCTATGACGACAACAAGGCCAAGCCCGACCACTGTTTTGCGGATGCGCCGGTGGGTGACCGCTGGTATATCAGCTTCACGGTGGACTCCGGCGATCCGTGTGCGGCAGCTCGGGACATCGCCACCGCAGCCCTCACGCGCCGGCTCGACCCACCCTTACGAGCGACCTCGAAATATGCACACATGAACTCCCCGCTGGCCGCACTCGACCCGTGCGCCGTGCTCGGCACGATCGGGCAGGGACACCATCCTGCGCTAGCGGAAGACGGGAACGACCTGCCCTGGCAATGCCGGTTCCAGCTCGACGGCAACGACGATTCGACATACCAGGACATCCAGTACGAGTTCAGCAGAGACCGCACACAGATGGACATCGAGTTCGTCAGAGAACGCGACAGCACCGCGAAGGAAACCACGATCGGTGGCCTGCGGGCCGTGCAAAGCAAAGGCGAATGGGGGCCGGACAGCCGCTGTCGGATCAGTGTGTCGACCGCGCTGCAGCCGCCTTCTGACGCAGTGTTCACCCCAGCGCACCTGGGCAGTATTTTCGACGATCACCTGAAGTCCGAGATCATCACGATCGATGCCTTCAACGGCTGCGCCGCGGCCCGTGCCACAGCCGAAGGACTCATCGGGCTCTACCAGCAACTCCCACACTGACTCTCAGCGGGCGGCCGGTTCGGGTTGGGTGTCAGGAAGGCGGTGAGCACGGATGTGGCCAAGCTGTCGGCATTTGCTCGGGGTGTCGACCAGGAGCGGGTTGTGGAGGTCATCGCTGTAGGAGCTGGGTTGCCGATGCAATGGGGTGCCAGCGTGGCGAAGAATGTGTCGGGGTCGATCAGGGTTTCGGGGGTGTGGACACCTGGTCGTCGTATAGACGCGAGCAAGAGTGTCGCGGCTGCCAACGGTATGCCGGTGTTTTCCGCCATGGTGAGTCCGGGGATCTGTGCCAGCGCTGTCGCGGCGGTGGCGGGAGCGTTCCCGTGGGTGCCGGTCGCGACCGCGAAAAGTGGTGGAAGTCCGCCTGGTTTGAGGAGATTCGCCGGGTTGGCGGGCAGCATACGTTCGGCGGACGCGACGACACGGGCGGCCTGGGTGGGACTGAGGATCCGGTGATCGACGCAGAACCGCACGGCCGATAGGCCCGCGAGAGTGAACCGGTCACCGACGACGATGTTGGTGTTGTTCTGCAGATCTGGGTAGACGCTGTTGAGGGTGACCGCTTCTGGATGTCCGAAGCTACGACCGCAAGCAGCACCGATGCCCGGGTATTCGAACTCGATTCGCTCCAGCGCTGGCCGATCGACGAGGACACCGCTTCGGGTGACCCTGATCGCGCCGCTGATCTGCCGTATTCCGTGCACGATGGCCGCGCTGGGCGCGTTACTCGGGCTGGGGTCATGTTGTGCCGCTTGGATATTCCAGCCGGTGATGATGGTTTCGACGGTGTCGAGTTCCCGCGCTGCAGTCACCGCAAGAAGATTGGCGATACCTGGGCTGGCACCCATCCCCACCAGTGCCGTCACACCCGCCGCGCGCGCACGATCGTTCATTGCCAGCATGTCCAGGGTGGGTTCCCAGTCGTCGCAGATGTCGACGTAGTCGCGGCCCGCCTCGATCGCTGCGGACAAGATCGGGACACCGAATCGGAAATAGGGACCCACTGTGTTGACGACGACAGTGCAGTCCCTGATCGCAGCCAACAGCTCACCGCGATCAGCCACATTCAGGCCCAGGCCCGACACCTTGGGACCCAACGCATGTGCGACTCGCACTGCTTGTCGCTGATCGAGATCGGTCACCACCACCTGATCGACCCTGTCGTCATCAACAAGAGCGCGGACCGCGACACGGCCCATCTCCCCGGCCCCACCCAGCGCCAGAATCCGCATCAGCTCACCTTCCGGATATATTTACTATCATGACAGTAAACAAAGTAGGTCGGCCGAGCAAGGCCAGGGAACGGATAGCGCACATCCTGCGGGCGATGGCCGGCGTGGTGGCCAGCGACGGGCTGGCGAACGCGACCCTGTCCCAGGTGGCTTCCGCGGCCGGCATGCAGCGAACCCTTGTGCTGCACTACTTCGGCAGTCGTGACGGCCTGATGCAAGCTTTCGTCAACGAGGCCGTCGGCGCGTACGGCGCCTCGATGCTCCGCGCCGACGCCGAGCAGCCCGTGGATCGCCGGATAGACGCGATGTTCGAACCCGGCGCCTATCGCAGCCCGGAAGAACTCGTCATCTGGATCGAGCTCGTAGCGTTGAGCGCCCGCGACGCCACGGTGCGAGAACGCTTGCGCGCCTTGTGGACTGAGCGATGGCTACCGGAGCTCGAACGGCAACTCGCCGCCGAATACCCCGCGGCAGACGCCGACGACATCGCCCGCGCGGCATACGCGCTGACCTGCCTGTTCGAGGCGCACTGGGCATTCCACCTGCAAGGCATCACGGGAGCCGACCGCCAACGCCAAGTTCAACACGCCGCACGAACGATTGTGGCCACCCTGTCCGGCAGTCAAATTTGACCATAGGTCAAATTTGACTTACCTTACTGACATGATTCCTACAGATGTCACTTGGTTCAGCAGACCGTTCCTCGCCGCCCTAGACCCACCCGACGAAGCCGCAGTGATGACCGAGGCCGCAGTGATCGTCGACGAACAGCGGCACACCGCCGTAGACAAACCAGCCCTCGATATTCTCTGGTTCACCGCCCTCTCGATCGCCGCCTATCGAAACTTGCGGCACCGCAACACTCGACAAGAAGCGATCGAGCAGTTCCGCTCTGCATTCCTCGACCCGTTCTACGACTGGGTCCGCCGCGATACCGAGACCGCGCTCGACGCTTCCGGCAATCCCCTCGACGTGCTGCGCGCGGGTTCCAAACAGCGCGAACATGACTTCTTCGGCGATACCTTCACCTTCGACCATCCCCAAGACGACGCGAACGGCTACATTGCGGTCGTCCGAAAGTGTTACTACCAGCAGATTTTGATTGCCGCCGACGCCGAGGAGCTGTTGCCGACATTCTGCGACTTCGACACCGCATGGATGGACGCTGCCTCGGAGGATCGCCACGGTGTCCGGGTCGAGCGCCCGACGACCTTCGGATACGGCGGGCCGTCCTGCTGGTTCGTGATGACCAAACTCAAAGACACCGCCCGATCATGAGTGCCGCCACCAGGATTCTCGTGCTCGGCCTGCTCGCGCAGGGACCCAAGCACGGCTACGAGATTCGCCGCTGGTTGGAGTCCAGCCACGCCGAGCGGTGGACCGATGTCAAACGCGGTTCGGTGTATCACGCGTTGGGCAGCCTCGCGCGGGCCGGCATGGCCGACGTGGTCGAGACGCCCGAGTCCGCCACCGACTCGACAGCCCGCACGGTCTACCGCATCACCGCCGCCGGACGGGCGGAGTTGACCGATCTACTCAGGGTGGGCTGGGGGCGGATCCGCGGCAGCTACCCGCGTGACCTGTATACGATGCTCACTTTCGCCGAGCCCCTCCCCCGCGACGAACTACTCGATCTTCGTGACCGACTCCGGTCCGAACTCGAGGTGTGGTCCGCCGCCACCGCCGCCAAGAGCGGACTCGACCAAGCCGACCTCATCGCCGCGCTGCTGGCCAACGGCCGCGCCCATCTCGAGGCCGACCTGGCGTTGATCGACCGACTTCTCGCGCGATAGCTGCACCTGGCGATGGGTATCGGTGAGCTCGGCAGGTGACTAAGCTTCTGCTGCGCAGAGGCTGGAACCCAGGATTGGAAGGCCCTCGTTGCGGTCCATACACGGCGGCGATCCGGAAAAATTGAGCGGGATCGGCCATGTGCTGTGCGCACGATTGACCACCGGCATCGACAAGGTGGCCCACTCTTTTCTTCGAAACCGGCTCCAACATGTCGGTAGTTCGTTTCGTTACGCCGCCCTGCGGCATTTGGATGAGGATGGGGTCGGTAGGGACCTGATCCGACGTCAACCGTCACAGTGGAAAGTACCCGACAGCGCGCCCCGCGCCCCCGAGGGTGAATTGATCACGGTCAACAACCCTGCGGTTGGCGACTTCCCGATACGAACCGGCGACGTGAGCAAGGACATCCTTTATGCCGGCGCCGAACATGAACCAAATCGCAAAGTAGCAGGAGTCGCCTACCCTCTCATGGAGGAGGACATACCCTACTTCAGAAGACTGGGACAATGGCATCAAGAATTGACGCGCCACTATACGTCGATCGATCCAGAGCCTAAAGGGGCATGGCAGAAGTTCCGACGCATCTTCGGAGATGAAGGTTGGGGCGACTCGAGGGCAACGCCCTGGTACGACGACGATGGCGTGTTCTTTATCGGCGCGGAGACGCACAACGGGAATTTCTTTGTGCGAGCCGACGCTCCGTCCATCGACCCCACAAATCTCGACACAGATCCCGGCGGTCAGCTGGTGTCCTGCGCGCCTGAGGTCTTCGCGAAGCAGGTCGAGCGGGATCTCCGCCAGGCCCTTTCCGAAAACCCAGGACACTCCCTCGTCATGGTGTGTGGTGACGTCGGCCGAAGCCCGCTGGCAGCGAAATTCGCCGAAGCCTTCCATGAATTGGACGGCACTTCTCGCAAAATCTACTTCGCGGACGGAAAGCAAATTCTGTGGCTGGAAAGCCCTTCTCCCTCCGTCGGCGATTCCCTCAGCCTTCAGCTGAAGAAGCCTGCTGAGAGTCCGAGAGCATCAGAGTCTTGGGTGTGTTATTGAGTCAGCCTCATTCAGCCCAGGCACCCGCGTCCACTGAGAGCCGGTGCACCCGCTAGACGGTGAGCGGACCAGGATCGAGGCCACCTGGCGTCACGCCGCGCCAAAACCGTTAGCACACACAAGTAATGGCGGTGACGTAGATCACATCTTCCGTTCACCAAAAGAACCATTGCCCCTTCAAGGCGCCGAATGTTAATGTCCATTCCTGCATAGCCCAATCATTGCTAGACAATCGAATCCTCACACAACCACCATCCATCGAGTGAGCATCTGGAGACCAGAATCGTTTCCTACCTGGTCAGAGCTCAATCAGTCAACTGACACCTCAGGGTAGCCAGACAATCGCCTATGTCAACCGGCTGCGATAAGGCACAGACCTCGATCACCAAGCACAGCGTAATCAGCGGCAGTCCATGCGCAACGAATCTTCGGTTACTGCCTGGCTGCTTGCTGTCCAAATGAAGATCAGAAACTTCAGAAACCACATCTTGACGACGATGTCCAGGAGCACACATGTTGCACTCTCGATTCGAATCAATCGGGGAAAGTTGCCACGATTCCTTCACACTCGCAGTCAACGCTGCGGAAGATTGCCTATCCAGGTCCCGATATAATCCGGCGGAGCTCGATGTGATCATCTCGACCTCGATCACGCGGAGCAAACACGCGACTCGCATGTATATGGAACCGTCGTTCGCCTCCTCGATCGGCGCGCACCTCGGCGCGAAAAAGGCGATTACCTTTGATATTTCCAGTGCCGGTGCCGGAATGTTGACCGGCGTCTACGTCCTCGACCGGCTTATCCAGTCAGGGGCAGCACGAAACGGCATGGTCGTCAGTCGCGGAGAGACTACACCGATCGCCGAAAACACAGTAAGAGAGATTACGGAGAAATACGAAGTGCAGTTCGCAGCACGGTTGGTGGGCGACTCGGGTTGCGCGATCGTGCTCGAAGGCGGCGTGATTCCGTTCTTACCGCCGATCTGACTGCTGGCGGCCCACACGCCTTGTCGCTGCCGGTTGCTCTCGATCTGGTCGCCGCACTCCGGCGTGCCCGCGCCGCAATCGGTGGGCAGCATCCTGACGAAGACCAAGAACACAGGAACTATTGATGACAAGCAGTGAAATCGCGGAGCTGCGCTTCGCGGTCGGCCAGCTCCGGCAATCCCTCGACGTACTGCGCAACCACTATGGCGATGCGAACATGGTGCGGCGACTGGAGAACGACCTCGAACGGCTCGCCTTCGACGCCGACGAGCTCGAGCAGTCGCCGCCGCCACAGGTGCAGCGCCGCCAAGAGCGGATCATCTACGTCCCGGACAGCAAGTCCGACGAGGCGGTCTGGATTTGTGCACAGGACGAGGGCATCGGATTCCATTCCCGGCCGCGGACCGAATAGCTGTCGCCGCCAATTCCTGCCCGCCGGCGCCGGCGCGAGCCCGCCTAGTGACCTGGCGCGTGACCCACCTGATCAATCCAGGGCTTCGCAGAGGTGGTTCGTCAATGTTGCGGCGGTGGGGTATTCGAAGACGACTGTGGTCGGGACGGAGATACCTAGTGCGGCGCGGAGGCGATTGCGGAATTCGACCGCGCTGAGAGAGTCGAAGCCGAGGTCCTTGAAGGATTGGTCGGGTCCGATTGCGTCAGGGCCGTCGTAGCCGAGCACTGCGGCTGCGGCTGAGCGTACGAGAGCGAAGACCTGGTCGCGTTTCTGTGCAGGGTCGAGTCCGGCTAGGCGGTTGGCCGCTGGCACGCCCGGCGTGACGCGTGACTTCGGCGCTGCTCGCACCAGGCCGCGGACCAGCGCGGGGAGGATCTCTCCGGATTGCATGGCGGCGATGTCGAGTCGGGCGGGCAGGACGAACGGGCGGCCGAGGCCGATCGCCTCGTCGAACATGTCGAGGGCCTCGGCGGAGGACATGGCGATGGATCCGGTTCGCTCCAGGCGAGCCCGATCCTGTTCGCGGAGATGGCCGGTCATGCCGGTGGCCGCTGCCCAGAAACCCCAGCCGAGTGCAACGGCGGGCAGGCCGAGTTGGTGACGGTGTGCGGCCAACGCATCGATGAATGTGTTGGCCGCGGCATAGTTTGCCTGACCGACGGCACCGGAGATGCCTGCGATCGAGGAGAACAGGACGAACATCGACAGGTCGGATTCGGCCGTCGCCTCGTGCAGGTGCCAGGCGGCGTCGACTTTCGGCCGGAGCACAGTCTCGAGCTGCTCGGGGGTCATCGAGTCGATCACCGCGTCGTCGAGCACACCTGCCGCGTGGATCACGCCGACCAGCGGCGGGTCGATCCGCGCGATCACCGCCCTGAGCGAATCACGCTGCGCGGCATCACATGCCACCACCTGTACGGCGGCCCCGAGCGCGCTGAGCTCGCTGTGCAGCTCGGTCGCACCGGGTGCGTCCATGCCACGGCGACTGAGCAGCACGAGGTTTCGGACACCGTGGCGACGCACGAGGTGCCGCGCGAGCGTCGCGCCGATGACGCCGGTGCCGCCGGTGATCAGGACGGTGCCTGCCTGCCGCTGTCGCGCGGGGATCATGAGTGCCAACTTGCCGACATGCCGCGCCTGACCGAGGTAGCGCAGGGCTTCCGGCGCACGACGGATATCCCAGCGGCCGACCGGCAACGGCTGGAGCACACCGGATTCGAACATCGCCGCGATGTCGGCGAGCCGCTGCTGGATCAGGTCGGGACCGACATCGAGCACGGTGAACGCCTGATACGCCACGCCGGGATGTGCCGCTGCGACGGTCGCCGGGTCACGGACGTCGGTCTTGCCCAGCTCGACGAACCGGCCGCCGCGGGGCAGCAGTCGCAGTGCGGCATCGACGAAATCGCCTGCGAGCGAGTCGAGTACGACGTCGACACCGGCACCGTCGGTGGTCGCGAGAAATGCCTGCTCGAACTCGACGGTGCGGGAGTTGGCGATATGGTCGTCGTCGAATCCGAGCGCCCGCAGCAGGTGCTGCTTGCCAGGGCTCGCCGTGACGAATAGTTCTGCGCCCCAATGCCGAGCCAGCGCAATCGCCGCCAGGCCGACGCCGCCGGTCGCCGCGTGCACCAGCAACCGCTCGCCCGGTGCCATCCGCGTCAAGTCACGCAGCGCGATGTAGGCGGTCAGGAACACCGCGGGCGTTGTGGCCGCTTCCGCGAACGACAGGCCGACCGGAATCGGGACCACCAACCGGTGATCGACGATCACCGTCGACGCGATCGGACCGAGCAGACCCATCACCCGGTCCCCCGGCGCAACCGTCGTGACGTCGGCGGCAACCTCGACGACGACACCCGCACCGTCGGCGCCGATTTCGGCGTGGACGTCGCTGTACCCGCCGAAGTCGACCCCGAAATCGGCGCTGGCTTCGGCGTCTACGACGAGCGCGATCATGACGTCGCGGAAGTTCAGCCCGGCCGCGCGAACCGCGATCCGGATTTCGCCGTCCCACAGCGCCCGTTCCGGCTCCGGCAGCGCCGCCAGGCGCAGGTTGGTCGACTGGAGCGTTCCGGTACCTGCCGTCCGCAACTGCCAAGACCCGGCATCGACCAGCTCGGAATTGCCGACCAAGTCGGTGCGGGCACGAACAAGCCTTGGCGCGTAAGCGATTCCGCGCCGGTACGCGAGCTGTGGTTCGTCGCAGGCCAGTGCCGCCGCTATCGCAACGCGGCGGTGTACCCAGTCGTCGACGTCTACGAGTGTGATTCGCCCAGGGTGCTCGTTCTGCGCACTCCGCAGCAGCCCCCACACCGGTGCGTGCACGAGATCTGCCACGTCCTCGCCGCTGTGCACCGCGACCGCACGACAGGTGACGACCACGAGCGTGCTGTCGTCGTCCCGTTGGCGCCACCGCTGGATCTGATCGAGGATCTCGGCCAGCCGCGCGCGTACCGCCCGTGGGAGATCGCCGTCGGTTACCGGCGTTGCTTGGCAACGTAATACGTTGGGAGCCTGGCCGCTTCGGCCGCCGCGGTGCTCCGGAATCGCGACAGGCAGCCAATCGATGCCGAACACCGACTCGCCAGCCAACTGCCGTCGGTCGATCGGCCTGGTCACCAGCGACTCGATCCTGGCGACGACGGATCCGGCGGTGTCGGACAGTGTCAACGTGGCGCGGTCATCGGCCGCTATCGTCGCGTGCACACGCAGGGCTGTCGCGCCTGTTGAATACAGCTCGACGCCCTCCCAGGCGAACGGCATGCTCACCGTCGCGGCGTCGCGACTGGCGAACTGCTCAATCAGTACGTGCAACGCCGCGTCCAGCAGTGCCGGGTGCATGCCGAATCCCGCTGTGCTGGAAGGGAGTGGCGCAACAACCTCCGCGAAGAGCTCCCGGTCCGCGGCCGAAGCGCCCTTCACCCAAACAGCACGCAGCCCGCGGAACACCGGCCCGTATTCGTAGCCGCTGGCCGCGGATCGTTCGTAGAAGTCGGCGACGTCGACCGGCGTTGCGTCTTCCGGCGGCCAGGCCGCGACCACCGGCGGCGAACTGGTGGTGCGGGTGGATACCGCGCCGGAGGCGTGCAGCGTCCACTGCGCCGATTCGTCGGTTCGCATGTAGCACCGGACCGGTCGCCTACCCGAAGACTCCGGCGTGCCGAGGACCGTTTGCAGCTGCACCGCACCGGATTCGGGAACGGTGAGCGGCGTGTGCAGCACGAGTTCGGACAGCGACGGGCACCCGGCCCGCGTGCCTGCCGACAGGACAAGCTCGACCGTCGCGGCACCCGGCAACAGCACCGTTCCGGCGACGGCGTGGTCGGCCAGCCAAGGCTGGCGGTCGACGGACACCTCACCGGCGAACGTCATTTCGCCGGATTCGGGATGCTCGACTACCGCATCGATGAACGGGTGCACGGCACCTGCCCCGCCCTCGTCGGGCGCGAGCCAGAATCGGTTGTGCTGGAACGGGTAGACCGGCAGATCGACCCGCTGTGGTTGCCGCGCTTGGAGATAGGTCCGCCACGAGGCGGTCACGTGCGCCGCGGAAAGGAGGAAGCGTCGCAGGCCACCCTGATCGCGCCGCAGCGTTTCGACGACCGTGACGTCGTCGGTGTCGAGCGTTTCCTCGATGCCGACGGTCAGCACCGGGTGCGGGCTCACCTCGACGAAGCCGCGGTACCCATGCTCGTAGGCGGCTCGTATCGCTGACTCGAATCGCACCGGCTGCCTGAGGTTTTGGAACCAGTATCCGGCGTCCATCGTGGTCGGGTCGAGCAGTCCGCCGGTGACCGTCGAGAAGAGCGGGACACTCGGGGCAGCGGTTTCGATGTCGGCCAGTGCCGACCGCAAGTCGGCGGCGATCGAATCGACCTGTGCCGAATGCGCGGCGTAGTTCACCGGAATCTGTTTGGCACGAAGGTCGTTGGCGTCGCTGTGCGCGAGAAGTTCCGCGACGGCGGCCGCCTCACCGGCGACCACGGTCGAACGCGGGCCGTTGATCGCGGCGACACCCAGTCGACCGGGCCACTTTTCGACAAGCACGCCGACCTCGTCGACCGGTTGCGGCACCGAAACCATGCCGCCGTCGCCTGCGATCGCGACGAGCGCGCGGCTGCGCACGATGACGACGCGTGCGGCGTCGGCAAGCGACAGCGCGCCCGCGACGTAGACGGCGGCGATCTCGCCCTGCGAATGACCGACCACGGCGGCCGGTTCGACACCGATCGACTGCCACAGCCGGGCCAGCGAGGTCATGACAGCGAACAGCACCGGCTGCACCACGTCGACTCGTTCGAGTCCTGGCGCATCCGGCTCGTTTCGCAGCACGTCGAGCAGCGACCAGTCGACCAGGTCGGCGAACACGGCAGCGCATCGGTCGATGTGCTCGGCGAATGCCGGTGCGGTGTCGAGCAATTCGGCCGCCATCCGCACCCACTGCGACCCTTGGCCTGGGAACACGAACACGGTGTCGCCGGGTGGGATGCCGTTCGTGACGACGTTCTCAGCCGCTTGCCCCTCGGCGATCGCGGTGAGACCCGCACGCAGTTCGTCGCGGTCCGTGCCGACGACGACGGCCCGGCAGGCGAGGCTCGCCCGGCCGGTCGCCAGCGACCACGCGACGTCCACCGGTTCGTGGTCGAGCACCGCAAGCAGCCGGGAAGCGTACTCCGCCAACGCTTGTCCCGTCTTCGCCGACAGCGCGAGCGGAACAACGCCAGGCGGCCGACGCTGCGTCGATGTGGCGGCCGTTGACCCGGCGGGCGCCTGTTCCAGAATCACATGAGCGTTGGTGCCGCTGATGCCGAACGCCGAGACACCCGCGCGACGAACGTGCGACCCCGCAGGCCATGCCGTCGGCTCGGCCACCACCCGCACCGGGCTGGCGGACCAGTCGACCGCGGTGGTCAACCGATCGGCATACAGTGTCGGCGGGACCGTCCCGCGCCGAATGGCCTCGACCATCTTGATCACCCCGGCGACGCCGGCGGCGGCCTGCGCGTGACCGATATTCGATTTCACCGAACCGACCAGCAGCGGTGTTGTGTCCGAGCGCTTTTCGCCGTAGGTCGCGATCAAGGCGGCCGCCTCGATCGGGTCGCCGACCGTGGTTCCGGTGCCGTGCGCCTCCACGACGTCGACATCGCCAGGCGTGAGCCCGGCGTCGGCGAGCGCCTTGCGGATGACCCGTTCCTGCGCGGGGCCGCTCGGTACCGTCAGTCCGTTCGAAGCGCCGTCCTGGCCGGTCGCCGAGCCGCGAAGCAGGGCGAGCACCGGATGACCGTGCCGGCGAGCGTCGGAAAGTCGTTCCAGGACAAGTACGCCGACGCCTTCACCGATCCCGAACCCGTCGGCGGCGGCCGAGAACGGCTTGCTCCGGCCGTCTTCGGCGAGCGCACCGAGCTCGGCAAGCCCGAGGATGGCGCTCGGCGAGCTCAGCACCGTCGCGCCACCGGCCAGCGCCAGCGTGCAATCACCGGTCCGCAATGCCTGCGCCGCAAGGTGGATCGCGACGAGCGACGAGGAACATGCCGTGTCCACGGTGATCGCCGGACCCGCCAGCCCGAGCGAGTACGCGACCCGCCCGGATGCGACAGCGGCCGAGATGCCGGTGGCGAGGTGCCCCGCAAGGCCCATGCGCTCGGAAGCGACCCGACCGCCGTAATCCTGTGCGACGACGCCGAAATAGACGCCGGTTTCCGTCCCGGCAAGCGACAGCGGATCGATGCCGCTGCGCTCCAAGGCTTCCCACGAGGTCTCGAGCAGCAGCCGCTGCTGCGGGTCCATCGCCACCGCCTCGCGCGGGCTGATGCCGAAGAACGCCGCATCGAACGCGTCCGCCGCATCGAGGAAGTTCCCGCGCCCGGAGTTGACCGTGGCCTGCAGCCTGGCCCGATCCCAGCCCCGATCGGTCGGGAATGCCGAAGTGGCACTGTGCCCTTCGGCGGCGAACAGCCAGAGATCCGCCGACGAGGCGATGCCGCCCGGATACCGGCACCCGATGCCGACGATCGCGATCGGGTCGGCCTGCTCAGCCATCGACGAACCTGGGGTAGAGCGCCCGCACGAGCTCGAGCGCGATCTCCATGCTGATGGCGTCGACGTTCGCCGACACGTTGGTCACAACGGCGACCGACGCATCCTCGGCGGGATAGCGGTACACCGCGCAGGACGCACCGGGCATGATGCCGTTGTGGCCGACCAGCGCGCCGAGTCGCTGCACGCCGAGCCCGTACCGATGGAAGGCCCGCCTGCGGTCCAGGTGCGTCGACGTCAAGCGCGCACGCTGCAGGTCCTCAGACAGCAGCGTCCCGTCGGCGAGCTCGCGCACCCAGATCAAGAGGTCGTCGACCGTCGAGGTCATCGCGCCGGTCGCCCACAGGGCATTGGGGTTCATGTCGCCGAGCCTGCGCAGCGTTCGACCGTCGGGCATGAGCGCGTAGGACGTCGGATGAGGGTCGGGAAGCTTTGCGACCGACGGGAATTCGGTGCTCGTCAAGCCGGGCACCGCAGCGACGACAGCGCCGTTGATCACGTCGGCGGCGGGCTTGCCGGTCACCTGCTCGAGCACGAGGCCGAGCAGGATGTAGTTGCTGTCGCAGTAGTCTGCCTTGGCCCCCGGCTCGAAAGCCGCAGGCCTGCTTCGCATCAGGTCGACCTTGCGCTCCTGCGGCCAGTCCGCGTCCGGCGTGTCGAAGGACAGTTCGTCGCGCGTCGGCAGCCAGTCCGGCACACCGACAAAGTTGGCGACACCGGACGTCATGTTCAGCAGGTGCCTGATCGTGATGCGCGCACCGTTCGGGATGCCGGGGACGAACGGTTCGAGCGTGTCGTCGAAACCGAGTAGGCCACTGTCGATCTGCTGCAGTACGGCGGTCGCGGTGAACGACTTCGTGACACATCCGACGCGGTAGTGGTCGCCGAGGCGAAACGGTTCGCCGGTGGCCAGGTCCGCGACGCCGAGCGCAAGCTCCCACCGCTGATCGCCCACTTCGACGACCGCGCCGAGACCGGGCAGGCGCTGCTCGTAGAACTTCGTCTCGAGGAGGAACTCGAGCGTGTCACGCGCCATCTCGTCGAGCATCACACTCCCTCTGCGTAGCCATGATCAGAGGACTCGGAAGTCGCGTTCCGCAGGCCGATTCTCCCGGATCCGCTGGACCAGTTCGACAACCCGCTGGTTGACGAACCGCTCGAAGGCCTTGTCGTCCACCGGAATCGCGATCGGATTCGGCTTGGGCTCGATCAGGTAGCGGCCGTCGTCGACGAGGTCGCGCCAGCGCACGAGATAGCCACGACGGTCCTGAATCCAGTGCGCCCCGCTGCCCGGCTCGACCTTCAGCTCGCCGATCTGGGTCGCCTTCGCGTTGCGCCAACGGTCGGAGCGCGTTTGCGGCGGATCGATCGCCTCGAGCACCTGCGAGGAGCCGTAGCTGTAATCCATGTCGTCCGACTGCGCCGAGATTGCGTTCGACTGTTCCGAGAGGATCGGAATTTCGCCCTGTTTACCGCGCTCGACCTTCGGCAGCTGGCCGATCACCGCCTTTGCCAGCCCGGCGACGTCGGTCTCGTAGACGTCGATGTCGCCGCCGCGGTCGGCAGTCTCGCCAGGTTGCTGGACCAGGACCACCGCATAGCCCTCGCGCCGCAATCCGACGACACGTGTCATCGCCGACATGTCCGTCTCGTCATCGGGCGACTCGCCCGCCGCCCAGATGACGATGTCCGGGTTGACCGCTGCCTCCCACAGCTGCTCCGCGTCGGCAGGCAGATACTGCAGAAGCCGTTCAGCTGTCGCCCTTTTCGCGCGGTAGTAGTCCTCCTCGTACTGGTGCGTCGGCCAGTGGGTCAGCGGGAACGGCAGCTTGTCGTTCGACATCAGCTCCCACAGCACCACGAGCTCGAGCGACGTCAGCCGCCCCCGATGAACGGTCATCCTTCGACGACTGGCTTCGACGTCACCGGGGCATCGCCGAGAGCTTCTTCGATATGCTCGACGGAGTCGAGGTAGTCCGCCCGCTTGTGCTCCTTGTTCTGACCGTGGGCACCACCGGGTGAACCCGCGGCACCTGGCGAACCCGGCATACCAGGAGTAGCGGCCAGGCCTGCCCGGCCGAGTGCCGAAGCAGCCGTTCCGGTGACCGACGCCCGCGGGAACAGCTTCGAAACCTCCGTGCCGAGCGCGCTGGTCGGCGCACCGGGCCCGCCGAGCTTGCCGGGACCGGGACCTGGGCCGCCTGCCTTCTTGTTCAGCTCCTTGCTCAGCTCAGGATTCAAACCGGCCAGCGAGCTGGGCAAACCTGCCGCGCTTGCGGTCTGCAGACCCTTTTCCGCCGCCGCCTGCTGCGCGGCCGACAGACCCTTTTCCGCCGCCTGCTGCGCGGCCTGCAGGCCCTGCAGTCCAGCCTGCTGGGCTGCCTGCGCCTTCTGCTGCGCGGCCTGATCTGCCGCCCGCTGCTGGGCCTCTTTGTTCTGCCTGGCGATCTCCGCCGCCCGGTCCTTGGCGTCCTGTTCCGCCCGCTTGCGCGCATCGTCGAGTTGCTGCTGCTGTTGTTTGAGCGCGGCCTTGTTCAACCCAGGTCCTGGCCCGAGTTTCACACCGGGTCCGGGAGGTCCGGGAGGCCCGGGGGGACCAGGAGGACCGGGGTTACCAACCTGCGTTGGGTCAGGGAGCCCCTGCGTCACCGGTTGCGGCAGCGGGAATATCGGCATGGCCGCGTCCACGGACTTCCCGCCGGCAACGAAGACCTGGTTCATGACGTCGTTGGCCCGCTGCGTGAGCAGTTGCCGCATTTGGTTACGTGTCTGCTCGTTGTCGTACTGGCCGGAGCTCGTCACGATCGACTTGCCGTTGGCCAGGTTGCCCTTGCCGTCCGGGATATTGTTTCGCGTGGTGTCGAGGAAATTCGCCGAGTAATCCAGACTGTTCGCGACCGCGTTGATGACGGTGGGGAGCGCTGACAACTGATCGGCGTAGCGCTGCACCGCCGCCGACGCGATGCGACCTCCCTCGGAATCCCAGGAATCGACGATCGTCGCTTTCACAGCGTTCGAGAATTTGCCGGCGAGTTCGGCCAGTTTGGTGCCGTGCCCGCGCCAACTGTTCGCCATTCCGCGTACCGATCCGGTATTGATCGAATCGCGGAATCCGACAAGGGTGTCCAGGTCCTTGCCGTATGTCTCCCAGGCGATTTGGCCGTTCTCGGTCGCAACCGACTTGTCGCCGAGCACGGTGGTTTTGTCGTTGCCCGCGTTCTTCGGCTTGAACTCTTCCAGGTTGTATCGCTTCGGATTGTTCGGTGCTGAGTCACCCATTGGTCACCTCCATGGCGCAAGGACAGTCGGAATCCTACGACTTCGGCCGGAGTTCCTTGATCGCCGTCTCGTACTTGGAAAGCTCTGCGGCAGAGGCTTTTTCGTTTTCCAGGTAGGCGCGACCGGACGCGATGAAGGTCTCCATCATGTCGTTGACCATCTCACGGTGCTTCGTCAGCGCGTGATGGAGCGAGGAGTCGCCGGTGGTCGCGCGGTCGTTGTAGCGCTTGGCGAGATCGTTCGCGTTCGTGATGTTGTTGCCGAAACCCTGGGTGTTGGCGAGCTTGCTTGCGTTGCCGATCGCACTGTTGAGCTCAATGATCATGTCACTGCACAGCTTGGCGCAGTTCTGCGCGGCGTCTGGCTTCAGCCGGATGTGGCGTCCCTTCGCGGCTTTGGTGAGGCCGTCGAATTCGCTGTCGTCTGCCATCGGTCGATCCTTCTACGACGGAGTACTCGGAAAAATGGGGTCGGCCCAACCCTGCACGGACTGGCACAGGTGGCTGTCGAAGTGATTGTTCGGCGCGCTATCGCTCCAGGAGAGCACCAGACCGGTGGTCTCCCCCCGCCCGGCCTCGCATGCGCTGGCATCGTTGTACGAAGTCACCAGCAAGATCGCACCCACGTCGTTCATCCTATCGGACAACCCCTACCGCCGACTCGTCCAGCGATCGAGCTTTGGAGACCGTTAACATTCCTCGAATCCGAGCAATACACCATTCGTTGGGTCGATGAAACCCGCAACATTTCTTGGCTTGACGACCGGCCCGAACGGGTATGGCCTGATGCGCGTTCACGCGGTCGAATCGCGCCCCCTCGGGGCTGCCTTCTCTCTCAGCACATTCCGCGCGGGTTGGCTGAGGCTACCGGCCACGGCTGTGTTCAGGACTCAGCTTGTCTACTGTCATGGTAGTGACGATTCGGTCGTCGACGATCATCCAGATCTGGAGCTGCTCGCCGTCGCGGCGCCGCCGAACGATCACGTCGGATCCGGGCGCGATCGGGCGCAGGTAATCGATCACGGCGCGATGCGGGGCATCGAGAATATCTGGGTGCTCGACCAATTCGTCCTCGACGACTACCCAGTACGCCGCATTGTTCACGTGCTTGAACGGGTCGAAGTCCGCGGTGCGGAGGATATGGCTGCGGTCAGCGGGCATACCGGGATCATGGTCGGGCACTGCTCGCGGACTCATCGGCATTCGTAACCGATGGTTGTCGTTCATCGAACTCAGCCACGCGAACCCGCCGTCGCTGATTCTCGTCGGCATGCCGTTCTCGTTCACATTGATCCAGAAGGCCTCGGTTTCCACGAGGCCGTCGGGGCGCTGCACCGGATTGAGGCGACTTGTTTCATGGGTCGCGGTCATTCGCACGCGCATATTCGCCCATCGCGTCGACAGTCCGGAGCACCATCGCTGCAAGGTAACCGTGGCAGGCCAGGAGATCGGTTCGATCACGTCGATCACGGTGCGCCTGACGACCCAGAAGGGGTCGGTGTTCGCGAAGTCCGTGGCTTCCAGATTGTCGTTGGCGACATCCTGGAGGTACCGAGCGACGCCGTCCAACCGCAACCGCATCTCTTGATCGATGTCACCGGCGCGAACGCGATAGTTCGCTTCGAAATACGGTGCCTCCGGCGTGCGGTCGGCCAGCGGTTCGTGCACTACTTCCAGACGCGCCTGCTCGAGCATCATGCTCCTCTCGCTTGTGCGGACAAACGCTGCGCTGGGCAGGATCAAGCTCGTCGATCGCGATTGCCGAAGAGTAGCTCATGGGCGGGGCTCACCGGTTGTAGGGCGTCTCCTGGACCCAGCTGAAGCCGCGTTCGAGCAGCGGGAAGGACTGCGGATCGAGTTCGGTGAACCAGGCGTGGATGCGGTGCCCGGCATAGTCGTCGGCGTCGATGACCATGCGGCCGGGTTCGGGCCACCAGTAGGTGAGCCGTACCCGGATCGGGGTCTCTTCGAAGGTGCCGAGGGCGATGCGGTGGCGCAGGTCGATGTGGTGGCGCTTCGGGTCGATGGTGCCGCCGTACACCTCGAAGGAGTCATCCATGTGCTGGATGGTGAGCACCATCGGGTCGGAGACGTGGAAGGGGCGGTCGATAATGACTCGGCGCCAACGCAATTCGTCGGTCAGCAGCGGGTCGCGGGCATAGCCCTCGGAGGAGAAGCCGTCCACTCGGTAGATGCCGTACAGCTCGGGGGTCTCCTTCGACCACTGCCGCCAGTTCTGTGCCCCGATCACGCCGAGCAAGAGCAGGCCGACCACCAGCTGTGCCACGAGCGCGATCCGGTTGGCCCGCGCGGAACCGAACAGCGGCACGGGCCGGGTCGCCTGCGTGGGACGGCCCGCGAACAGCGCAGCCAGCAACCGGCGCCCATACGGTGCGAGCAGGAACAGGCTCAGCAGCAGAAACTGCGACGAGACTGTTTTCAGGCGGACGTCATAGGTCATATTCAGCAGGAACACCTGCGTCATGTCCACCGCGCAAAGCAAGGCCCCAGCAGCGGTGGCCCTCGGCACGAGCAACAGCAGACCTGCCAGCAATTCCGCTGCGCCGAGCGCGATTTCATACGGCTGCGACACACTGATCTGCGACCACAGCACGCCTTGCGGGCTGAAATTGCCGTAGGGCTCCACCAACCGGTTCAGCACGAACGGCATCTGGGTCGGGATCGCCTTGGCCATCCCGAAATAGAACATCGCCAGCGCAAGGACGAACCGCAGCGACAGCTGAGTCCAGGCGAACAGCCGGGTGTAGCTGGCCCGTCGGCGATCCAGCACCGACCATGCCGCCGTGGCCACCGCGGACAGCACCACCAGGAGGAACAGTCCGGTCCACTGGAACGCGCTGTCGCTGCCCACCTGCGTGCTCGTCACCCGCAGGCCGAGCACATGGGTGGCGGTCCATTCGATCGGCGGGCGCGCGAGGGTGACAACGTGCAGCACCGAGCCCGCTTCGATCCCCAAGCCCGCCAACAGAATCGGGATCAGCCCGAGCACACCGGCGAGGCCGATCGCACCGAAATAGCACACACCGAAACGAAATCCGATGCGCGTCAGCGGATGCCAGTGCGCCTCGACCGCTGCCTCGTCGTCCTGCGGCACGGAACCCTCCCCACGTCGAGCAAACTACGCCGCGACAGTAGAGAGGGAGCCTTAACGAGGACCGGTAACTCCGCTTAACAAGCCTGTGCCCGCTCCTCGCGGTCTGCCAGCACAGCGTCACGGTTCTGCGCCATTTCGGCCAGGACGTCGGCGCGCTCCGCATCGGTGAGGTGATCGATGTAGAGCGTGCCTGCCAGATGGTCGGTCTCGTGCTGCAGGCATCGGGCGAACAGTCCGGTGCCCTCGAGCGTGACGTCGTTTCCGTGCATGTCCTTGCCCCGCACGATGGTGTGGGCGGCGCGGGCCAGCTGTGCCACCGGGCCCGGTACCGAAAGGCAGCCTTCCCTGCCGACGATCTGCGGCTCGGTGGTGACATTCTCGAGCACCGGGTTGCAGATGTGGCCGACGTTGCGGCGGCTCTCGTCCTCGGCGGTGTCGTAGTCATCCGGGCAGTCGTAGACGAAGACCTGCAGATCGACGCCGATTTGGTTGGCGGCCAAGCCGACTCCACGAGCGACGTACATGGTGTGGAACATGTCGTCGACGAGTCGAGCCAACGCTTCGGTCCCGAACTCGGTGACATCGCGGCAGCGCTGGTGCAAGACGGGATTGCCGACCTCGGTGATCGCGTGGTACGAGCCGCGTGTCGAGGCCTGGTTGGTGTCGGGCGTAGTCATGCCGTCCTTCGTACGATGTCCGAAAAGCTTCGCGCGCCATACTATTTGCCATCGATCAACGACACGTCATGCTCCGATCATCGGGTAGTGCGAGGGGTGTCCCGCACCGCAGGTTGTTCACAGCGGTTGCTCAGAACATGCCGTGCGGGTTGGCCGCGGTTTCCGGGACCGGCTGGACGACATCCCAGTGCTCGACGACGAGGCCGTCGCGGATACGGAGGATGTCGACAATCGCCATCGTCGATCCGTCGGGCCAGGTGAGGCTGCTGTGCACTGCGACGAGGTCGCCGTCGGCGAGGACGCGCCGGGTGGTGGATTCGGCGTGCATCATTGCCTGGCCCTGCGGCGAAGCGAGGAAGTCGAGGAACGCTTCGCGGCCGGTCCTTGCTGCGGGATCGTGCGGGACAACAGGGTTGTGCGAGCGGAACTCGTCGTGCAGGAGGGCCGAAGCGGCGGACAGGTCGTGCTTGTCGAACATGAGGTGCAGCAGTTTTTCGACGATCATTCGGTTGCTCATGTAGGACAGACGGATTCGGGCGGCCCCGCGTCACGCGCTGGTACGTTCGACTTGCGATGGCAGAGGATCCGTTCGAGCTCGACCGTGCCGCACTGTTCGGTGTCGCCTACCGCATGCTCGGCACCCGAAGCGATGCCGAAGACGTGCTGCAGGAGGCGTGGCTGCGCTGGCATCGCGTCGATCGCAGCACCGTCGAGAACGCGCGTGCCTATGTGTTTCGGCTTGTCGCCAACGAGTCCATCGACCACTTGCGGCGGGCGCGGGCACGGCGGGAAGACTACGTGGGCCCGTGGCTGCCGGAACCGCTGGTCGGCGACCTCGCGGAGGCGGTCGCGTTGCGGGAATCCGCATCAGTCGGGCTACTGCTGTTGCTCGAGACACTCACGCCGGATGAGCGGGCGGTATTCGTGCTGCACGAGGCATTCGATTTCGCGCACGCCGAGATCGCCGAGTTGCTCGGCCGCAGCGAACGCGGGGTGCGGCAATTGGCGTATCGCGCCCGCCAGCGCGTCAAAGCCCGCCGACCGCGCCAGGAGCCGGACAACGGCGACCACCGCGAACTCGTCGCGGGGTTCATGGCCGCCGCCGTGCATGGCGATATCGAAGTGCTGGTGAAACTCCTTGCGCCCGATGCCGAGTTCCGCGCCGATGCCGACGGCCAGCGGGAGACACCGCGGGCGCCGATGTACGGCGCGGTCGCAATCGCCGAGTGGTTCCGTATCGCGGCGCCGTTCTGGCCCGCAGCGCTGCGCGTCGATGTCACCTCGGTGAACGGCGGTCCCGGCGCGCTGGTCACCGGTGGCGGTGTGCCGTTCCTGGTCGCCGCATTCGAGGTCGACAGCGCAGGGCACGTCGTGGCGCTGTACGCGGTGCTCAACTCCGCGAAGCTTGCTGCCGTCAGCGCGCCATAACGCGCATTGGCCACAGCATTTCCGGGCGACGCGGCAATTCACCGGCAAAAGAGTTGAACGTTGCTTTACGTAGATCAGAAACGGTCCGTGAATTCACGAAGAAATCAGCGCGAACTAGCAACTCGGTCCCGTGTCTTAGCTCACCACGGGCGCTGAGCGTCGTGCCGTCGTGGTTTTAGCGAGATAAACTCGCAGTGCACGGTTTCCAGCTTTAATGATCGTTGTTCAGCAAGGGGAGTCCGAGCGAATGGAACGCCGGGACAAGGGGCTGAGCCGGCGCACCCTCTTGTATGCCGCCGGTACCGGGATCGCAGTCACCGTGCTGTCGCGGCCGATACAGGCGGCGCCGATCACCCGGCAGGTGTCCGCGGGAGCCGATACCTGCGGGCAACGGGTGGACTTGGCGGAACAGGCCATTGTGACGCGGCACGTGCGCAGCCTGTGGGGTCTGCCCGGGGTGCGGCTCGGTGTGTCCGATTGGCCACGCCCCTTGGCGGAACAGTCCTTCCTGCAATGGAATTACTGGTGGCAAGCCCACCTGCTCGACTGCGCGGTGGACGCCGCGCACCGCGACCGCACCGTAGCGCGCATCGATCGGGTCGCCGCACTCGCGCGCGGCATCCGCACCCGCAATCTCACCGGCTGGACCAACCGGTACTACGACGACATGGCCTGGTTGGCGCTGGCGCTCGAACGCGCCGACCGGCTGCTCGGCATTCGCTTCGGCGATGCCGTCGGAGATCTGCGGGCCGCCTTGCTCGGCGGCTGGAATCCGGACGTCGGCGCGGTGCCGTGGCGGATCGGCGACGACTACTACAACACCCCGTCGATCGGTCCGACCGGCATCGCGTTGGCACGGCTTGGCGAGCTGACCTGCGCCGGTCGCCTCGCCGAATTCCTGCACACCCGATTGCGCGACACCGACAGCGGGCTGATCCTCGACGGCGTCCACGAACCCGGCGCCCGCGTGAACCGGGCCATCACCACCTACTCGCAGGGCGTCGCCATCGGACTGGAAACCGAACTGGCCCTGCGCACAGGGGAATCCGAGCACCGTCGGCGCGCCGCCGCGATCGTCGCAGCGGTCGAGGCGAAGCTCACCAAGGACGGCGTGATCACCGGCGCCGCCGGGGACGACAGCGGGCTGTTCATGGGCATCCTCGCCCGGTATCTCACCGTCGCCGCCTTGTCGCTCGGCGACACCACCGCCGCGAACATCGTGCACGCTTCGGCGCGGGCGGCCTGGGAGCATCGCGCCGAGGTGGACGGCCTGCCGCTGTTCGGCGCCGACTGGACCCGCGCCGTGACGGTTCCGGCGCATGGCGGAATCTTCCCCCAGCTCTCGAACGCGTTCACACCGCCGCCCGCCAACCAGAGCCGCGATCTGTCGATCCAGCTGAGCGGGTGGATGCTGCTCGAAGCCGACTACCAGCTGACCGCCGCGGGGTGCTGAACCCTCTTCCTACAGAAGACGTTTCACTACAAATGGAAAGACCCTCCCACCGAAGGCTCAGCGGGAGGGTCTTTGTCATCAGAGGCAGGAACGGACCGCTTTGGCCAGACTGGCCGCACGCGGATCGTCAGGCGGGAAGTGCCAGTGGTTGGTGACGTAGCCGAAGCCGACACCAGCGTCCGGGTCCGCGAAGCCGATCGAACCGCCGGAGCCCGGGTGACCGAACGAACCCGGCCCGACCATCGGGAGAATCACGCTGGAGCGCATGAAGCCGAGTGACATGTAGAAGGAACGCTCGGCCGGGATGTCCAATTCCGGTGGCAGCCCGTACATCCGAGTCTTGTCGGTCTGCACGACGGTCATCCGCTCGACAGTGGACGGCTCGAGCAGCCGCATCCCGTCGATCTCGCTCACCGTTGCCGCATACATCCGCGCCACCGACTCCGCGTCGGCGACCATGTTCGCGGCCGGGAATTCGGCTGCGCGCCAAGGACGCTGGGTGAAGTAATCAGAACCGTTGTCGATGGCGCCGCCGAGATCGGCCGCGCGCATCTGGATCGAGCCGGGACTGAACATGGCGGTGATCCATGCGGTGACCGTTGCCGCGTCGAGCCCGGACGTCGCGACCATCCCTGCGGTCAGCTCCTCCACACTGAACGGCGCGGCGAACTCGAGCTTCGCCACCCGCGCCTCCTCCTGTTCGGGCAGCCCGATCCAGGCGCTCAGTCCGAGCGGCGCCGCCACCTCGTCGGCGAAGAACGTGCCGAGCGACTTACCGGAGATCCGACGCACGACCTCACCGACCAGGAACCCGAAAGTCATAGCGTGGTAGACGTGTTCGGTCCCCGGCTCCCACAGCGGCTTCTGCGCCTCGAGTGCACGGATGACCGGATGCCAGTCGAGCGCCTGCTCGTAGGTCAGCGGTCCGTCGATCGCAGGCAGACCTGCCTGGTGGGAAAGCAACCAGCGCACCGGAATTCGTTCCTTGCCTGCGGCGCCGAACTCCGGCCAGTACTCGACCACCGGTGCATCGAGATCCAGCAGACCCCGCTGTGCAAGCAGATGGGCACAGATCGCCGTGGCACCCTTGGTCGTCGACGCGACCTGGACAATGGTGTCCGCGGTCCACGGCCGGTTCGCCGCGCGGTCGGCTTGCCCTGCCCACAGGTCGACGACTTTGCGGCCGCCGACGTAGACGCAGCACGCCGCGCCCACTTCGCCGGGTTTGCCGTCGAAGTTCGCATGGAACGCGTCGGCGACCTTTCCCCAGCCGTCCTCGACACCGGATGTCCTGCTAACTGCACTTGTCATGACGTAGTCCTTCTTCAGAGTCTCGGTAGCTTCAGGTCGGTTCAGACCAGGACGGCGTGGCGGATGATGATGTTGCCGAAGGAGTTACGTGCGTGGACGCGGACGGTTTCGGCGTTGGTCGGGTCGACCGGTTGCATCAGGTTCTGCACGGTGCCGCTGGTGGCGTTGACTTCCAGCTGCACGGCGCTGCCCGCGGCGATTCCGATCTCGAGCTCGCCGTAGGAGGTTTCCAGCCGCAGCTCGCCTGCGGCGGCGTCGTGAATGTGGATGTCGCCCTTGGCGACCTTGGCGCTGACCGCACCGCGGGGGCGTTCGACGGTGATGTCGCCCGCCGCGACTTCGAGGTCGGTGTCGGCGAATTCGCCGACGGCCACCAGCCGGCCGACGCCGGAGCCTGCTGTGAGCAGTGAGCCGGTGGGCACCTCGATGAGCACCTCGATCGAGGGGTTGCCGCCGAAGGGGGTGTGGGTGCGCCAGTCCTTGGATGCTTTGACCGTCAGGGTGCCTCCGGTGAAGTCGACACGGGTCTGCTCGGCGGCGCGCACATCGGCCTTCTTCGAGGGATCGGCGGGGTTGACCTGCACGACGGTGTCGGTGCGGTCCGAGGCCCGCACGGTGAGCTCACCGGAGAGGATGTCGGCGATGACGGTGATCGGTGCCAGGGTCTGGAAAGTAGGCATTGCAGTACTCCTTGCTGCGGCAGCCCCTGCGGCCGGTGTGGCCGTGAGTGCTGCGTTGTCGATGTGAGTACTTTCGCCAGACCGGCTGATACCGACCTGACAGCGATCTGACACGCCAACTGACACGGTCGGCGGGCAGTGCACACCTCGCGTAGTTGCGACCGACCGCAAGGTCGGGACGACTCACACAGGACGGCGGCAGTAGACGAACACGTGGGGCTCGGGGGTGGCGCCCTCGTAGTCCGGGGTGAAGGTGGTCTCCCGCGCTTCGACGACTTCGAGACCTGCGCCGCGGAGACGGTCGAGGAGATCGGGAGCCGCATAGCTGCTCACCACGGCCGGGTGGCCCATGAAGACGATGTCGACCTGTTCGAGGTCGGCGGGGACGGTGGCGAAGATCAGGTAGCCGCCCGGTCGCAGCCAGCTCGCCATGCGCGCCAACGAGGCGTCGATGTCCGCGCGAGTCATTTGCAGCAGCGGGAAGAACGCGCAGACGGCCGCCGAACTAGAAGGCTCGACCGAGTATTCGCGCACGTCTGCCTGATAGAAGGTGGCACCGGGCACCTGCCGCTTGGCGGTATCGATCATGACAGGGGAAACATCGATACCCACCACCCGAAACCCATTGTCGGACAAGGTACGTGCGGTGGGCACCCCAGTGCCGCTCCCGACGTCCAGCACCTCCGCGCCCGCAGGCAAGCGCGCAGACAACCACTCGAGCGCAGCGCGCTGCTCGGGAAGATCCCGATAGGACCGCTCGTAATCGGCGCCGAGGATATCGAAGAGGCGAGCCGCGGGCAGCGGAGCATCGGACGTCATGGATCTCAGACTCCCAGAATCCTCCGTGCCGAGCAGACGGTTACGCGGAAGCCGGAGATGATCGCGGTTGGCCCCGCTATGCGCCGGAGTCGCTCGTGTCGATACGGAGCGGGTGTAAGCCCCACGAGGCGGCGACCTTTGTCGCTTGATTCGCTAATTCTGTTGCGGAACGGGACATCTCCGGTTTGAGGCTTTCCAGGTTCCAGTGGATTCGTTCGCCGGCTTCCGAGAGCCAGGTCGCCAGTGCGACAGGTTGTTTGACGGCGGTGGGGAGATCGAGGCCTTGCACTACCGCGCGCTTCATATGCAGTAGCGGGGTGGACTCGCGGAGTTCGGGGGCGATGAAGTCATCGAGAACACCCATGTTGGAACACATTCCGATGGTGATCGGCGGTGTCTCCAGTAGCCGGTGCACGACGCCCTCCGGCAGGAAGTCGATCAGGTCGGGTGGCATCTTGCGCGGGCGCGAGAGAACGCCGCCACCCACCGTGTCGGCGGCGGCGAACGCGCCCTTGCTCGCTGCCCGGAGCGCGGTCAGGTCGTGATTGTCCAGCCAGTCACGCTGCACCACCACCGGCACCCTGGTGAAGGAGTTCGCGTCACTTTGGTTGTGCTCGCGCAGGATTCGGACGGCGGGCGTGAGCACCGGCGGGATGCCGTCGATGAGCGGGCAGTTGCGCAGCAGATCGGCGGTGAGCGCAAGGTACAGCGTGTTGGCGGTGCCGCCGTCGCGCGCCGCGATCGCCCGCCACTGTGCTGCGTCGAAGGTGAGCACCGCCGACTGCTCCTGCCATTCGGCGGAACCCTGCGCGGTCTTGGGTTCCCGGGTGGTCAACGCGGTGACGACGGCCTTGCGATGCAATGGATCCTGGTTTGCGCGGCGCATCTCCGAAAAGGCCTGCTTGGCAATGGTGGTGGCGCGGTGCATGCCGTCGGCAAGTTCATCGCGGAAGCCGACAGCGGTGGCCAGCGCACCCTTGGTGGCCCGCTCCGGATCGACAAGCCCGGCCTCGGCCATCAGACCTGCGTGACCATCGGCGACAGCGTGTGACTTGCTGAGGCAGACGATCATCCCGCCGGAACTGGTCGGCACGGCAGACAGCCGCCAGCCGTAGCCCGCGTCGGGATCGAGCGGGAACTGCGCCTGACGGTTCGCCCATGCCATGGCGTCGGCATCCGGTATCGGATCCGATTCCACCGACAGTGGCAGCGCCGAATCGGTCGGCACCCACCGCGCGCGGGCGAACGGCACCGCAGGGCGGCGCACGCGTCGCGTCAGCGGCCCCGCCTTCAACAGTGTGTACATCGCATTCAACTGCGCATCGGAAAGCCTGCGCTCGACGAAGGTCAGCGTCTGAGTAATGACGGGCAGTCCATAACCGTGATGCAACCGCAAGAACGCCTTGTCGGTGAGATTGACGTAAACCGGAGCGGCTCCGCCATTTCGGAGAGCAGTTTTTCGTCCGGTCTGCTTGCTGTCGCGAGAGATGGTTGCCATCGTCGCTCCTGGTGAGATGCTGCCCGTTTCCGATATATGGCCCCGGGCCGTTGATTAGTGACATACACGCAGGTGGAGCCGCATCCGCGTCGCTCGACCGCTGCGTCGACCTTGCCTCCGCCATTTCTGCGGCCGATACGGACAACATTGTCACCGGCATCGCACAATTACGGACAAACCACCTGTAGAAGCGGAGAGGTTTCCTCGACTACAGGTGCTCGTCGCCAATGTACAACCACCACTCGGGGAATTGGCGAGTGATGATTGCCACATCAATATTGCGTCAACATTCCGGCCGGGACTTCGGCTCGTCGCGACGAAATCCGTCAACGCGCGAGCAGTGCTCGCACGGCGTCGGTGACGGTGGCCGGCGACTCCTCCGCCATGAAGTGACCGCAGCTGACGGTGTGGTGCTTCAGGTCGGGCGCCCAAGCGCGCCAGCGGCTTTCGGCATCGAAGCCGAGGGCAGCGCCCCAATCCTGTTGCAGGACAGTGACCGGCATGCGGAACTGGTTGCCCGCGGCGCGATCGGCCTGGTCGTGCTCGAGGTCGATGCCTGCGGACGCGCGGAAGTCGGCGACGATGCTCGGCACCGCGGCGGCGCTGGCGTGCAGGTAGGCGGCGCGCACCTCGGCCGGAATCGCGGCGGGGTCGCCGGACCACATGTCGAGAAAGTGGCCGAAGAACGCGTCCGGAGCGGCGGCGATCAGCTGCTCGGGCAGGCCGGGCGGCTGTGCCATCAGGTACAGGTGGAAGCCGACGGCCGCCGTGACACCGCGCAGCACCTCCCACATGTCCAGGGTGGGCAGCGTGTCGAGTGCGGCGAGATGGGTGACGGCGTCGGGATGGTCGAGTCCGGCGCGGATCGCGACCAGGGCGCCGCGATCGTGCCCGGCGAGCGCGAACCGCTCGTGACCGAGGGCGCGCGCGACGGCCACGGCATCCGCGGCCATGGTCCGCTTCGAGTAGACACCACTGTCGGTCGCCGCCGGCTTGTCGCTGTCGCCGTAACCGCGCAGGTCAGGGCAGATGACGGTGTGATCGGCGGCCAGGTCGGCCGCGACGTGGCGCCACATCAGATGGGTCTGCGGGAACCCGTGCAGCAGCACGATCGGGCGGCCCGCGCCGCCCACTGCAACGTTGAGCTCGACGCCGTCGGCGACGGCGATCCGCTGGTAGTCGAATCCGGTAATCTTCGATGTCATCGGGTGTCCTTCCAGTGTTCGTCGGTGACACCGGACAGTCTTTGCTCTGGCACTCAGCATCTGATCAGCAGCGACTGAGTACGGCTGCTCTCGTCGAAAGGATCGGACCCGTCGCGTGGCGCAGCTGAGCTTCGGGGTGCTCGGTCCCCTTCGCGCCGAACGGGCCGGGTCGACACTGGCCTTGAAAGGGCCGCGGCACCGTGCGGTGCTCGCGCGCCTGCTCGTCGCACGGGGGCGCATGGTCTCGGTGGACCAGCTGATCGACGACCTGTGGGAACAACCGCCGCGCGGTGCGGTCGGCGCGATCCAGACCTTCGTCGCCGATCTGCGCAGGGCACTCGAGCCGGAGCGCCAGGCCAGGACCCCGGCCGAGGTCCTGGTGACGGCCGCGCCGGGCTACGCGCTGCGCACCGCCCCGGATGCCGTTGACGCGGACCGCTTCGCTGCCGCCGTCCGCCACACCGCCGAGCTGCTGGCTGCCGGACAGGCCGATGCCGCGTTGCCGACGATCGATGCGGCGCTCGACCTGTGGCACGGACCTGCCTACGCGGAGTTCGCCGAACAGGGTTGGGCGCGTGCCGAAGTCGACCGGCTCGACGGCCTGCGACAGCTCGCCGTCGAACATCGCGCCGCCGCGCTGGTCGATCTCGCGCGGCCGGCCGAGGCCATCTCGGGGCTGGAGTCCCTCGTCGCCGAGCACCCGTTGCGCGAACACGCTTGGCAACTGCTCGCCATCGCCATGTACCGATCCGGCAGGCAGAGTGATGCTTTGGCTGCACTGCGGCGCATCCGCGAGTTTTTGCGCACCGAGTTGGGCGCCGACCCTGGTCCCGAGCTGCGACAGGTGGAAGCCGACATCCTGGCGCAGGCACCACAACTACTGCCGACGACCAAGACCGCTCGAACCGCTGTGCATAGAAAGGGTTTTGTCGGTCGGAGCTCCGAGTTAGGGGCGCTCCACCGTGCCGCCGACGACGCCGTCCGGCACGGTCACGCGCAGCTGGTGTTGCTGACCGGCGAGGCAGGTGCCGGGAAAACCGCTCTGGCCGAGGAGCTCTCGACCGCATTGGCGGCCGACGGCTGGATCACCGCACGTGGTGAGAGCCCGGCCGACCTCGGCGTGCCACCAGGCTGGGCGTGGACCAGAATCGTCGCCGCGCTGACCGCCGCGGGAGTCGCATCGCCCCCGACGAATCCGCCGACTCCGACAAGTGCGGATACACCGACGCCGACGGGTGCACTGGCGCTGGCGGATACACCCTTCCCAACCGACGCTCCGCCGCCGACATGGGCACTGGCGCCGACGGATGCGCCCGCCCAGATGGATCTCGCCGAGGCACGGTTTCTGTTCCACCGCAACGCAGCTGAGCGACTGGCGGCGTTGGCACGCCGTGCGCCCTTGCTGCTGGTATTCGACGACGTGCACAACGCGGGCGCCGAAACCCTCGACCTACTCACCGCGCTGATCGTCGGCGGCATCACGGCCCCGGTGCTGGTGCTGGCGACCTACCGCAGCACGGAGATCAGTGCCGAACTGACCGCGGCACTGGGCAAGCTGGCGAGAACGGAACCGGTCCGGGTGTATCTGACCGGACTGTCCGAGGCCGATACCGCTGCCCTCGTGCGTGCGATCGCCGGACCCGACCTCGCGGCGCCCGCCGCGGCGGGAATCCACCGGCGCAGCAACGGAAATCCGTTCTTCGTCCGGGAACTGTCCAGGCTGCTCCGCGACGAGGGAGCCACGGCGCTCGACGCCATTCCGGCCGGTGTGCGTGAGGTCATCCGGCATCGCCTGGCGCAGTTGCCGCAGCCCGCCCAGACCGTGGTCGCCCAGGCTTCCGTGCTCGGCGAGGACGTCGACCGCGAGATCCTCCTCGAGCTGACCGGCGACGCGGAACGCACCATGGACAGCCTCGAAACTTCGCTGGCAGCAGGTCTGTTCACCGAGCGACCCGACGGCACGCTGCGCTTCACCCACACCCTGGTGCGCGACACGGTCTACCACGACATCAGCGGACCACGCCGCGCACAGTGGCACGGACAGCTCGCCACACTGCTCGAAAGAACAGGCACCACAGAGGTTTCCGTGCTCGCGCACCATTTCACCCGCGCACACAGCCGAGCCACCGCGGCGGCCGCCGCTCGATATGCCAGCGCCGCCGCGCTCGACGCCGAGCAGAAATTCGCCATCGCCGAGGCCGCACGCCAATGGCGAGCCGCCCTGGACGCTTTCGACCGCATGCCGGAGCCCGACCTGTCCGCACAGCTCGAGGCCACCACCGGACTAGCCAGGGCACTGGCGGTGACGGGTGGGCTCGCCGAGGCTCGCCATTACCGCGCACTGGCCGTCACGCGAGCCGAGCGGCAGGGTGATCCGACGCTGACCGCCCGCGTCATCAGTGCGTTCGACGTCCCCGGCGTGTGGACGACCAACGACGATCCCGAGCTGGCCAGCCAGCTCGTCGCGGCGGCCGAACGCACCATCGCCGTGCTGCCCGCCGAACACCGTGAGCTGCGCGCACGGTTGTGCACGACCGTGGCCATGGAGCTGCGCGGCGCCGCCGACGATCGCGGCCTGCGCGCCGCCGAGGAGGCCGAGACGATCGCCAGGAAGCTCGGCGATCCGGCGCTGCTGGCGTTCGCGCTCAACGGCCGTTTCATGCACACCTTCCAGCGAACCGGACTGAGCGCGGATCGCGCCGGCATCGGCGACGAGCTCATCGCACTCGGACGGCAACACCGGCTACCAACCTACGAGGTGCTCGGCCACCTCATCGGCATCCAAACAAACTGCGCAACAGGTGATCTCCCTGCGGCGGCGGCCAACGCGACGGCCGCGGACGGGCTCGGCACCGAGTACGAGTTGCCGATGGTCGGCATCTTCACCCGCTGGTTCGGCGCGCTGCGCACCGCGATCACCGGCGGCCACGACGAAGCGGCGGCCGCTTACCGGTCCGCGGCCACCGCGCTCGCAGGCAGCGGCATGCCGGGCGTCGAACAGGGCCTACTCCCCCTCGCCCTGCTCTGCCTGCGCCTACGACACGGACTGGCACTCCGCGACGACTTCGCCACCGCCGCATGGGGACCGCACGAGCCATGGGTCCGGCCGATCCTCCTGCTGGACAAGGGCCTTCGCGACGAGGCAGCCGTAGCCCTGCGCGCGACACCGCAATCCCCGCGTGATCTGCTGCTCGAGCTGCGCACCTGCCTCACCGCCCGCGCCGCCGCCGCGCTCGGCGACGAACCCTTGATGCGCCGCTGCTACGACCAATTACTTCCTGCCGCAGAGGAACTCGCCGGAGCAGGCACCGGGCTACTCACGCTGGAGCCCGTCGCCACCTACCTCGCCGAACTCGCCACGACCCTCGGCGACTCCACGGCCGCAGCGCTCCATCGTCGGCAAGCAGACACGCTCATCCGTCGCGCACGCTGACACGGCATCCGGCCACTCACGGGACAAGCAATCGCTCCTGCTCGACCGGCGGCGTCGCGCTGCCCGCCGCGCACCCGCTCGCCCGCGGCGACTACGTCGACGTCGCCGATCTGCACGGGCAACACTGGATCGCAGGCCCGACCACCGTCGACGACTCGCTGATGGGCGTCTGGCCCGGCCTGGACGAACGGCCGGAGATCGTCCACACAGCCCGCGACTGGCTGGCCAAGTTGCAGCTCGTCGCGGCCGGGTGCGGACTGACCACCGTGCCTGCGGTGCTCGCACCCGCCGCACCGGTGGGCGTGCGCGTGCTGCCGGTACGCGGCGGCCCGCAAGAACATCGGCGGCTACTGCTCGCCCACCTCCCCGACCCACTCACCGACGCGGCCGCCAGGACCGCCGCGGCCTTCCGAACAGCAGCGATCGAGCTTGACACGGTCCGCTAGCCCCTGACACACGGCAGCAAAGCCGCGCGTAGCGTGGGGTTGCTTACAATTCGCTGTGCCGCGATGTGGTAGCTACACAACCGACCTAGTCTGACGTTAACTGGACGACTGTCCAGTACGAAGGAGAAGGCTTCGATGCGGGTAACTCGTGGTTGGAAGAGCGCGGTGGCAGTTGCCACGGTGTCGGCAAGCGTCGCACTCGGACTGCAGGCCCCTCCTGCGATGGCCGACACTCCCGGGACGTTGATCGACGCGATTCCGCAGGCCGACGGCTGGCGTGGCATGTCGGGCGGGTCGGTGGTCACCTATTGGATGACCGGGTCGGACGGGACGGCACGGCAGGCAAGCGGCGCGATGTTCGTCCCGGCAGGCACGCCACCCGCGAACGGCTGGCCGATCATCGCGTTCGACCACGGCACCTCCGGACTCGGCGCTGGCTGCGGCGGCCAGTCCGATCCGAGCACGGCCCCGAACACCCACTTCCACGACGAAGAAGACGGCATCATGCAGCACCTGCTCACGCAGGGCTTCGCGGTGGTGGCACCGGACTATCTCGGGCTCGGCCTGTTCAAAACCGGACCGCACCCCTACCTGGAGTTGAAGACCGAGGCCACCGCCACCATCGACCTCGTCCGCGCCGCGCGAGCGGCCCGGCCCGAGCTCTCCAGGACCTGGGGCGTGCTCGGCCTGTCGCAGGGCGGGCAGGCGGCGCTGGGCGCCGGGCACCTGCAGGCGACCTACGCCCCCGAGCTGGACTTCCGCGGCACCATCGCGGTCGACCCCGCGTCCGACATCGAAAAGGTGCTTCCCGCAGTGGGACCCGACTTTCCCAGCTTCCCGGACTCGGACGAGTTCGTCGGGTTCTCCTCGATGATCCTGACCGGACTGCGCACCACCCACCCCGAGGTCGATCTCGATCAGTACCTGACCCCGCTCGGCCGCTCCGTGCTCGACGACATCGCCACGCTGTGCAAGCCGCAGGTCGAGGCGCGGGTGCACAACATCGGCCTCGGCCAGCTGATCTCGAAACGGTTGTCCGACAGCGGGCTTCGTGCCGCATACAACTCCTACCTGACCGTGCCGACCAGCGGCTACGACGCTCCGATCCTGTTGCTGGTCAACGCAACCGACAGCACGGTCCCCTCCCCGCTGCACGCCACGCTTGCGAGCGAGTTCGCCGCCAACGGCGTCGACTTCCAGTCCGTTGTCGGCACCGGGACGCACACCCAACTCAACCCGCAGATGTGGTCGGCCATCGACACATTCGTGGCCCGCATCCAGGCGGTACCCGCGCACCCATGACATGGGGCAGCGCCGCGCACTGTGAGCTCACCCAATCGCGGCGGTGTCCGCACCGAACGGTCCGCCGGCCGTCGTAAGGTACGGGCATGGTGCCCACCGAGAAGTCCGAGCAGGTGCAGGCGATCGTCGAGGCCTATCTGCTCGACGGACCACGGAAGTACAGCCGCACCCAGGTTGCCGAGCAGTCGAAGACCAGCACGGCGCTCACCAAACGGCTGTGGACGGCCCTCGGCTTCCCGGCCGGACTGGACGACGACGCCGTCGACTATTCCGAGGCCGATATCGCGGCCGTCCGGGATTTCCGCACGCTGAACATGCTGTCCGCCGCCGATTCCCGGCAGCAGGCGGCGACGGCGCGCACGCTCGGCCAGGGCATGGCGCGACTGGCCGAATGGCAGGTCGACCTGGTGCTCGCCGAGATCGATGCCCGCATCGCCGCCGCCGACCCCGGCGCCGACCCCGAGGAAACCGTGCGCAGCGCGGCCGAGGGCACCCTCGCGACGCTCGAACACCTCAACACCTATGCCTGGCGCCGCCACCTCGCCGCGGCGCTGTCACGCTCGCTCGACCCGGGCACCTCGGCGGGCGAGACGGTGCGCGACCTCGCGGTCGGCTTCGCGGACATGGTCGGCTACACGCGGCTGACCAGGCACCTGCACCCGGACGAGCTCGCGCTGCTGCTCGAGTCGTTCGAATCGACCACCACCGCCGCGATCACCGAGAACAGCGGCTGGGTGGTCAAGAACGTCGGCGACGAGGTCATGTTCGCCGCGACCAACGCCGTCGCCGCTGCCCGCATCGCGCTGGCCATCCAGGAGTCGACGATGATGGTCGGCGGCACCCCCGAACTGCGCGTCGCCGTCGCCTACGGGCCGGTGCTGCAACGATTCGGCGACCTGTACGGCTCGGTGGTGAACATCGCGTCCCGCCTCACCGGCGTCGCCAGGCCTGGCACGGTGCTCGTCGACGACGAGGAAGCGGCCGCCCTGGCGGGTGAAGCGGAGTTCGAGATCAAGAACCTGCGCAGCGTCCGCGTGCGCGGCTTCAACCGCCTGCGCCCACATGTGCTGCGCCGCAAGGGCAACGGCTAGGACAAGGCACCACATTGGCGGCACCGGCGAGCCGCACTTTAGGCTCGTGCCAGTGGAAATGGACTGGTCCGAGTTGCGCGCGCGATTCCTCGTCGAAGAGGACGCGGCGATTCTGGCGCTGCACAAACCCGCAGGCATTTCGGTCACCGGGGAACGGCACGACACCGACCTCGTCGAGCTGGCGGCCGCGGCGGGCGAGACGCTCTACCCGGTGCACCGGATCGACAAGGTGACCTCCGGCCTGGTGCTGCTTGCCAAGGAGCTCGGCGCGCACGGCCAGCTGACCAGGCAGTTCAACAAGCAGACCGCGGACAAGGCGTACCTGGCGATCGTCGAGTCCACCGAGTTGCCCGACGCGGGCGTGCTCGAGCTGCCGCTGAGCGTCGGACGCAAGAATCGCGTCCGCATCGCGGCGCCGCGCGAGAGCATCCGCCGGGTGGGCGACCGCTGGTTCGTCGAGGACGCCGACCTGCTCGACACCAAGAACTACCCGTCGCGCACCGACTTCGTGACGGTGCTGCGCCGCGCCGGGCACTCGGTGCTCGCGCTGCGCCCGATCACCGGCCGCCGACACCAGATCCGCGTGCAGCTGGCCTGGATCGGCGCGCCCATCGTCGGCGATCCGCTCTTCGACAAGTCGGGCGCCAACGCGCGGACCTACCTGCATTCGTGGCGGCTCGGCCTCGCGGCGCCGTGGCGGACGCCGCCGGAGCTCGCGCTCGCGGCGACGCCCGACGCGGACTTCTGGCGGCCGATCGATGCGGCACCGCACGAGCCCGACGAATTGCTCGGTCGCGCAACCGAACTGCTCCGGGCAGGCTAGCGCGACCACTCCGGCGACCGGCCGAGCATCGCGACGATCCGGTCGAGCCGATCCGCGCTCGACCACGCCACCTCTGGACCGAACGCGGCGCCGGGGGCCAGGCGAATCTCGCCACCGGGTACCGCGCTCGCCACCGGATACGCCGCATCGATCAGCTCATCGTCGAACTGCAACGGAACGCCCAAAGTCTTTGCCACGTCCCAGGAATGGACGACGTAGTCGATGAAGTGGAAGCTCAGCACCTGCGCACCGGAGAACCGGAAGTCGGTGGTGAATTCCGGGAGCAGAATCTGCCGTTCGACGACGCCCGGCTCGGCGAATGCCGCGACGACCTCGGCCGCGGCATCCCGGTAGTCCCGCACCGGGTCCGGTCCGAGCGGGCGGGTCTTCCATACCGCCAGGTCCTCGTCACCGCGGACCGCCGCGGCGAATCCGCGGTGCTGGGCGATCATGTGCGTCAGCAGGCCGTGCAGGGTCCAGTCGGCGCACGGCGTCGGTCTGCGCAGGTCAGCACCGGCGAGCCGAGCGACAAGGTCGACACTCACCTGCACCGCCCTTGCGTCCAGCGTGACGAGATCGACGTCGTTCCCCAATGTGTCGAGGGTGCGCAGTTCGGTACGAGTATCCGGATCAATGGCCATCGCGCTGCTCCTAGTCATATGATAAGTATGAGCTTATCGTAAGCGTGAGCTTATTATCTAGCAAGCAGTATTTTCTACCCATGCCAGAAGCACGCCGCCCCGACCTCGCCGCGATGATCGCGCCACTCGGCCGCGCGCTGATGACGGCGGAACTACCTGTGCTGGAACGACATGGGCTATCAATGTGGGCGTACGCCGTACTGCTCGGGCTCGGCAAGGAACCCGTCTACACCCAAGCGGCACTGGCCAAGGCGATCGGCGCGGACAAGACGCGCATCATCGGCGTCCTCGACGAGTTGCAGCGGCGCGAACTCATTCGGCGCGAACCGGATCCGGCCGACCGGCGCGTGAACCTGCTGTCGCTCACTCCATCCGGACGGGCGCTGCGCGACCGGGCGCAGAGCGATATCCAGGAACGAGAGAACCACCTGCTCGCCCACTTGCCCGCGGCGGATCGACGGGCATTCCTGCGGTCATTGCAGACGTTGACCGCCCTCGTCACCGACCAGAGCGAATGACGCCGCTATGACCGCGAACACAAACCGCAGCACACGTTTCCGCCGGTGGCGAGCCTCATGGCGACGCACAACGCGCAGGTCAACTAGTCTTGTTGGGTGCCGCGCGCGGGAGGCGGGCACACTCTGACGCAACGGAGCGATCCCCCAGAGAAAGCGAACGCCGATGATCCTGGTGGCTCAGGTCAGCGACACACATTTCGATCTCGGCTCGCGCAATGCCGAACGAGTCGAGGCGGTGCTGGCGTTCCTCAACGGGCTGCGGCGCACGCCGGACGCGATCCTGCTGACCGGTGACGTCACCGACGCGGGCAAGCCCGAGCAGTACGCGCAAGCCAAGCTCGCACTGGCGACCGACATTCCGGTGTACGCGATCCCCGGCAACCACGACGATCGGGCAGCGTTCCGCACCACCCTGCTCGGCGAGGCCGCCTCGGACGCACCGATCAACCACGCCCACCGGATCGGCGATCTGACCGTCGCACTGCTGGATTCGAGCATTCCAGGCGAACCGAGCGGCCTGCTGTCCGACGAGACCTACGCCTGGCTGCACGACGTGCTCGCCACCGCCCCTGCCGACAAGCCGGTGCTGCTCGCACTGCATCACCCGCCCGCGCACCTGTTCAGCCCGGTCGTCGACGAGATCGCGCTGGCCGAGCCGGAGAAACTCGCCGAGGTGGTGGCGAACGACCAGCGCATCGTCGCGGTGCTCACCGGCCACGCACACTCCTCGGCGACAACGACTTTCGCGGGCAAGCCGCTGCTGGTCGCGCCGAGCACCGCGTCGGTGCTCGGCGGCGACTGGGAACTCGAGCTGCCCGACCACGTGATGGACTACGCGCCGGATCCCGCCGTCGCACTGCACCTCATCGATGAGACGCACAGCCTGACAACGCATTTCCGCAGCGTCCCGATGAGCGGCTGGCTCGGCGTCCCGCCTGCCTGACCGCCGCCTCAGCGACGGACCGCGCGCTCGCGGCGGTAGGCCGCAGGCGTGGCCCCGGTCCAGCGCTTGAACGCGTAGATGAAGGTCGAGGATTCGGCGTAGCCGAGGCGGATCGCCACATCGCTCACCGAAAGTGGTGTGGTGGTGAGCATTTCCTCGGCCAGCGCCCTGCGCACCTCGTCGAGCAGGGCGCGGTAGCTGGTGCCTGCCGCGTCGAGGTGGCGGCGCAGGGTGCGGGTGCTCATGTTGAGGCCGCGTGCGACGGAGTCGATTCCGGGTGGCGCGGTGAATCCCTCCGTGCCGGGCACGAGCAGCTCGCGCACGTCGGCGGCGATGCCGGTGCGGGCGCGGCGGCGATGCACCAGATCCCGGCATTGGGCCAGGCACATCGCCCAGGTCTGCTCGTTCGCCTGCGGCAGCGGCTGATCCAGCACCACGGGATCGATGGCGAACAGGTTGCGCGGCCTGCCGAAGCGCGGCGGCACCACGGTGACCTCTTCGATCCGATCGGCGTAATCCGGTTCAGGGAAACGGAACTCGGCCCTGGCCAGCGGCAGATGCCTGCCGAGCAGATCGCTCATCACCTGATGCATGGCGGTGACATCCCGTTCGACCAGGAACTGGCGCACATCGGCCGGAATCAACTCGTCGTGCACCCAGGCGACGAACTCCCCCGCCCGCCATTCGGCGACCGGCAGGCAGAAGGTGAAACTCAGCTCCAGATACCGCAGCGCGAACGAGATCGCCTCGCCGAGCGTCGGGCTGCTGACGCAGGCGAAGCCGAAGATGCCGAACGTGGTGATCCGGTAGCGGCGACCGATCTCGACCCCGAGCGCGGGCCGGTCGGCGAGCTCGCGCACCAGATTGCGGATCACCGCGAGTTCGATCTGTGCGTCGATCTGTGCGTCCGGATCACGCAGCAGCGGCTCGGTCAGGCTCGTGCCCGCGAGCATGCGCGCGACGGGCACGCCGTGCTCCCCGGCGTAGCCGACCATCAGCGCCACGCTGGCGATGCCGCGCGGAAAGTTCCAATCGCGGATTCCCGGATCCTGCACCCGTCCCACCCGCCCAGTATGGCCGGATTTGTCGATCGGCTTTCCGGACGCCCCCTAGAGTGGAACTATCTGCAGTGCTGTGAGGAGTGTCACATGACAACCGGCAACCGGCCATCGGTCCTCATCATCGGCGCGGGCTTCGGCGGCATCGGCATGGCGATCGAGCTGCGCCGCAACGGTTTCCGCGACATCACCATCTTGGAACGGGCCGACGATCTCGGCGGGGTCTGGCGCGAGAACACCTATCCCGGCGCCGCATGCGACGTGCCGTCCCCGCTCTACTCCTATTCGTTCGAGGCGAAACCGGACTGGCCGCAGCGCTACTCCGGCCGCGACGCCATCCACGCCTATCTGCGCGGCGTCGCGGAGCGCAACGGGGTGCTCGACGCGATCCAATTCGGCGTCGACGTGACCGATGCCGAATTCGACGACACGACGGGGCACTGGACGGTCCGCTCCGCGGACGGGAACGCCAGGACGGTGGACGTCCTGATCTCGGCGGTCGGCCAGCTGTCGCGGCCCGCGCTGCCGCAGATCCCGGGCATCGACACCTTCGCGGGCCAGGCGTTCCACTCCGCCGAATGGGCGCACGACGTCGAGCTGACCGGCAAGCGCGTCGCCTGCGTCGGCACCGGCGCCAGCGCCATCCAGTACATCCCGGAGATCCAGCCGAAGGTCGCCCAGCTCACGCTGTTCCAGCGCACACCGGCCTGGGTGATCCCCAAATTCGACACCGACTACTCGCCGATCCAGCACCGGCTCTTCGCCAAGCTGCCCGGCGCGCTGCTCGTCGAACGCTTCGGCTGGTGGGCGCTCGCCGAGTTCGTCTCGCTCGGCCTCGTCGAATTCCCGGCCATCACCAAGCTGGTGTCCGGCATCGCCGAGCGGCACCTGCGCAAGCAGGTGGCGGATCCGGAGCTGCGGGCCAAGCTCACCCCCGACTATCCGATCGGCTGCAAGCGCGGCCTGTTCTCCAACGACTACTACCCCGCGCTGACGCAGCCGAACGTCACGCTGGAGACCACGGCGATCACCGAGGTCGTGCCAGAAGGAGTCCGCACCGCCGACGGCACCGTGCACGCGGCGGACGTGATCATCTACGGCACCGGGTTCAAAGGCACCGAATTCCTCTGGCCGATGAACATCTACGGGCGCGCAGGCCGCAAACTGTCCGACGCGTGGGCCGCAGGCGCGCACGCCTACTACGGAATCACGGTGCCGGACTTCCCGAATCTGTTCCTGGTCTACGGGCCGAACACCAATCTCGGTGTCGGCTCGATCATCTACATGATCGAATCGCAGACCAGCTACATCAGGCAGGCGGTGCAGTTGCTCGCCGACCGGCCAGGGCACTGCCTTGAGGTGCGCGCCGACCAGGAACAGCAGTTCAACGCGGCCCTGCAGCAGCGGCTGGCGCGCACCCCGTGGAACTTCTGCTCGAGCTGGTATCGCAACGCCGCGGGCCGCATCACCAACAATTGGCCGGGCTCACAGACCAGCTACCGCCGCCGCATCCGCACCCTCGACCCCGCCGACTACACCCTCACCCGGGCCGCCTGAGCGTCATCCGGACACGCCGGGCGCGCCCCCTGGCAGACTTGTGCCGTGAGTGGACTGCCGATAGCTGACGGACCGGCCGAACATGGGCCGCTACGACCGATCGAGCTGGCCACCGGCGCCGTGCTAGGCGGCGCCACCGTCGGATTGGTGACGATCGGCTCCGTCATCCCCGTCGCGGGTGCGCTGAACCTGGTCGCCGCGGTGCCGATGGGGATGATCGCGCATCGCTACCGGCTGCGCGCACTCGTCACCGCCGCGGTCGCGTCGGCGCTGGTCGCCTTCGTCGCGACCGGCCTGGTTGCCACGGTCGGGTTGCTGGCGACGGCGACGGTCGCAGGCATCATCGGCACCGCGAAGCGCAGGGGCGGCGGGTTCCCCGCGATGGTCGGCCTCTCGATCCTGGCGAGCGCGCTGTGGGCCGGGTTCGCCGTCGGCATGTTGCAGTTGTTCTCCTCGGGGCGAAACCTGCTGTTCGACAACGTCCGCAACGCCTCGCGCGGCATCCAGAACCTGGCGGCACGGCAGCAGCAACTCGAGCCGCTCGGACGGACGGCCGCCGATCTCACCGATTCGGTGCTGCGCTGGTGGTGGGCCTGGGTCGGCGGCAGCGTCGCGACCGGCATGCTCGCGACCGCGATCTTCTCCTGGTTCGTGCTCGGTTCGGTGCTCGATCGCCTGGCCTGGCTGCCCGGCAGCGACCGGCTCGACGCGCCGCCGGACGAGCGGCCGATCGCGCCGTTGCCGGTCACGTTGCGCGGCGCCAGTTTCCGCTACCCCGGTGCGGTGCGCGAGGCATTGCGCGATATCGACCTCACCGTCGCGGTCGGCGAGTTCGTCGCCATCGTCGGGCACAACGGATCAGGGAAATCGACGCTCACCAGGCTGCTGGCCGGGCTGCCACCGACCTCGGGGACCGTGCAGCGGCCAGGCTCCGCAGGGCTCGGGCATCTCGGCGGCACGACACTGGTGTTACAGCGACCCGAAAGCCAGACGCTCGGTGTCCTCGTCGCCGACGATGTGGTGTGGGGGTTGCCGCCGGAACAGGCCGCCGAGGTCGAGGTCGAGGCGCTGCTCGGCGAGGTCGGCCTGAATGGCATGGGCGATAAGGAAACCGCAACCCTGTCCGGCGGGCAACAGCAGCGGCTCGCGGTGGCTGCGGCGCTGGCCAGGAAGCCCGCGCTGCTGATCGCCGACGAGGCCACCTCGATGATCGATCCGGACGGCCGCCGCGAACTCGTGGAACTGCTTGCGGCACTGCCGAAGCGGCATGCGATGGCAGTGGTGCTCGTCACGCACCACGAGGCCGATGCCGCCGCGGCCGATCGAGTGATTCACCTCTCCGAGGGGCGATCGGTCGAATTCCTGCCCACCTGGCCCAAGCCGGTACGGGACGCGCGACGCAGGCCGATGGGCGACACGATCCTCGAACTGCGCGGCATCGCGCACACCTACAACCGCGGAACCCCGTGGGAGGCACCGGCGTTGCACTCCGTCGACCTGTCCGTGCGGCGCGGCGAGGCGCTGCTCGTTGTCGGCGGCAACGGATCGGGCAAGTCCACCCTCGCCTGGATCATGGCGGGTTTGATCGCACCGAGTTCCGGCCGTTGCGAACTCGCGGGCAAGCCGATCGCCAAGCAGATCGGGCGGGTCGAGTTGGCCTTCCAGCATTCTCGGCTGCAGTTGCAGAAACAGACCGTCGGGGCGGAGATCGCGGATTGGGGCGGGCGCGCGACCGGGTCCGGTGCGGTCGGGCGGGCGCTGGACGCCGTCGGTCTCGACCGCTCGCTCGCAGCGCGCTCGATCGAGGAACTCAGTGGCGGACAAGCGAAACGGGTGGTGCTCGCCGCGATCGTGGCGAGTCACCCGCAGGTCGTCGTCCTCGACGAGCCGTTGGCCGGACTCGATCCGGCGGGCCGCGCCGATATCGTGGAACTGCTTGCGCGGCTGCGGGACTCCGGGTTGACGCTGATCATCATCTCGCACGACGTTGAGGACATGTCCGCGGTGTGCGATCGGACGGTGCACCTGGTCGACGGGCGGATACCGGCAGCGGACTCAGTGTCCGCGATGGCGGCGGTCACCGATCAGGTAACCAGGCAGCATGATGCACGGCCCACACCGCTGCGCTACCAAGGCGATGCCGCGCAGCACATCGAGCAGGGAGGTCGCTGATGAGCACGGTGCTGTTTCGTCAGGTTCCGGTGGCCAGCCCCGTGCACAGCCTGTGGGCAGGCACCAAGATGATCGGCGCGTTCCTGGTCAGCCTGCTGCTGATGTTCCTGCCGACCTGGCCGGTGCTCGGCATCATGATCGCGTTCCTGGTGCTCATCGGGCTGCTCGCCCGGCTTCCGCTCGGCACGCTGCCGCGGCTGCCGTGGTGGTTCTGGGCCTTGCTCGTCGCGGGCGGACTGATCAATGTCCCGGTCGGCGGCCATGCCGTCCTGCGGTATGCGCAGGTGGTGGTCTTCGGCCTCATCATGGTCGCCGCATCGTTGCTGGTTGCGTGGACGACGCCGATGAGCGATATCGCGCCCGCACTGGCCAGACTCGGTGCGCCATTGCGCAAAATCCGTGTGCCGGTTGATGAATGGGCGGTCGTCGTGGCGCTGACATTGCGCGGTCTTCCGCTGCTGATGGACGAGATTCGCGTCCTGCGCGCCGCGCGCAAGCTTCGTCCGAAAGACGGCGTTCTCTATCTCGCCACCGAGAACGCGCTAATCGATATTCTCACCGCGGCGATGGCCGTATCCACCCGGCGCGCAGGCGAACTCGGCGAGGCGATCACCGCGCGCGGCGGCACCGGCGAACTCACCGCCCACCCCGGTGCGCCGGGGCGCCGTGATGCCGTGGCGCTGATCGTTGTCACGGTCGTGTGTGCAGGCGCCTACGCCCTCGGGATGTACCTGACGTAGCCCCGAACTGGGCAGACGGTATGTGAATAGCGTATTGCTATAACAGAATTCGCGGTTTCTTAAAAAGGAAAACTACCCAATAATTCTGGGTGCAAACCGCGGCCGGAGCGGTAGAGTTCTCTGCGGAGTAGCTGATCTTTTGATCACATCATTGGCTGCGCACCGTAGTGGGGGAAGGAATCGGACGTGCGTGGCGTTCTCCAGTGCTTGAAACCTGATGAGGATAGGAACAACCCGGATGATTCTCCGCAAACTCACTGCGGCCGCCGTGCCCCTTGTCGCCGCGGTCGCGGTCGGCGCGGGCACCTCCTACGCACAGCCTGACGCCGCCCCGGCCGCCGAGATCGGCTACGAGGCAAAGCTGGTTGGCGACAAAATCATTACCACGCTGACCGGTGGATCGTTCGAACTGGCAGGCAGCACCGTCAATGTCAACGACACGGCGGGCAATACCGTGGTCACGCTGCCACTAGCCTTCCGGCAGGACGGGCTGGAATACCCGCTACCGCATGCGGTCCGTGACGCGGGCCGCGTACTCGAGCTGACCGTGGTCAAAGACCAGGCCGCCGCCCGTCCGGCGCCCGCGGCCGCGATCGCCTCGCCGTACGAGAACCAGCGGGCGCAGGACGCGTTCCTGTCGCAGTTCGGCATCGCCACCGCGGTCGGCGGTTTCATCGGCACCATCATCGGCGCACTGGTCGGGCTGACCGGCATCGTCGCCGGGCCCGGCGTGATCGCCAGCGTGATCGCGGGCGCGGCCGTCGGCGGCATCATCGGCACCATCATCGTGGGCGGGCCGACGCTGCTCATCGCGGGCATCGACCTGATCAGCACCCTGGCCGCGCCGCCGGGATCCACCAAGTGGATGGACGACACGGGCCGCGCGCGGAACTGATCACCGACGTTCCGACTCGCACCCGACACGGCGCGCACCACATCGCAGATATGGTGCGCGCCGTTTTGATTCCAGGGCACGGAGATTCGCACCCCTTCCGCGGATCCGCACTCTTTCCAACGCCCCACAGGCGGTGCGGGGACGACGAGTGGCACATGGCTGCGGCAAAGTGCGAGTAGCCCTCTCCATGATGTGCCACTCGTCGCCGGTGATCTTGGATTCACGGAGAGAGTGCGGAGCTCGGTGTAGAAGCGCTCCTAGCGGGGGTGGCAGCCGGGGGCGATAGGCACACCTGCTACCCGGTCGGACAGGTAGGCCATTGCGCCGAGGGCTTCACCTGCGGCGGCGGGGTTGTGGCCGGGCAGGGCGGAGTGCACGAAGGTGATGTCGGGGCCCTGGGCGCAGTAGCGGCCGAGGAGATCGGTGAAACCCACCGCGGGAATCACGTCGTCACTTGTGCTGTGGTACAGGTACATCGGGACCCTCGGTGCGGGGGCGCCGAGTTCTTCGGGGTCGGTGGCGGCGCGAAATATGGGGTGGGACAGCAGGTTCGGGACCGACGAGAAGTCGTCGACCCTGGCGTTCACATACTTCGACACCAGGTCCGGGCCGCAGGCCGCGCCGTCGGCGGCCAGCATCGCGCGGCCACGATCGTTGAGCAGGTCCGCGATGCCCGCGCTCGGATGGTCCCTGGTGGCCGCGATCAGGATGAGCATGGCCAGGCCCGCCTGCGGCGTGCCGTCCACGTGCTGGGCGATGGCAGGCCAGTTGACGGGGAGACCACCCGCTGCGATGCCGGCGAACCGGACGTCCGGCGCATACTGCGGCTGCATCTGGGCGGCCCACAGGGTGGCGAAGGCGCCACCCGAATAGCCCCACGCGACAAGGGGTGTCGCCGGACCGAGACCCGCGGCAGGCAGGTCACGGGCGGCACGGATGCCGTCGAGCACGCCGCGTCCCGAGTTCACACCGTCCAGGAACCTGGCGTGCGGGCCCTCGTAGTCGCTGGTCACCACGGCCCAACCGCGGCGGAGCGCATCGGCCATGAACGGGGTGTCGATCAACGCCTGCGCACCACCGAGATCGCCGCCGCCCGCCAACGCATACGACGGCGCACATCGGGTGCCGAGGCTGTCCTCGGCGATCTGATAGGACAGCAGCGGCCGCGGGCCAGGACCGAACCAGGGCAGCATCGGCACCATGACGGTGGCCACATCGGCGATCGCCGCGCCGCCCGCGTCGGTGGATCGATACTTCACCTGCCACGTCGAAACCGGCAGCGGCAGACCGAACAACGCGGTCTGCCGCGAAGCGACGATCGCGCCCTCTGGGTAAGCCGCAATATCGGCGGGCGCGGCATAGAACGGATCGGCATCGGGCGGCGGCACCTGGGCGCGGGCCGTGCTTTGCGTCGTCAGCAGCGTCGACGCCAGCACCAACAGTGTGGCGGCGGCCGCCGATGATCCGACACGGACGAGCATCGCGCCGACGCGCCTGCCCGGCCTCCGCGGTAGGACCGGCGGTGTCGAGCTGTCGATTGCCGCTGTCCCACTACCGATTCCACCCGGAGTCGCCATGGCACGCAACCTACCTTGCTCCCGGCCGAACTCGTCGGCACACGTGTGCCGTTTCGCGGATGCCTCGGATTTGTTGCCGGAACGAGCTATTCGGCCGCGCACCACCGATAGCACCGGCCTGCCGCCGTCGGACGCTTCGCGATTCGCGCGCATGGGGTGGATCGTGCGCATGGTGGCCTCCGCTGTCCGGCGAGGCGCGCCGCTGGCGCGCCGGCGACTGGCCTGCACCGGCGCCTGCTGGCCTCGGGTCACTCACGGTACTGGCAGATCAGAGCCCCAGCAATGGGTGAAACAAGGTCAGTACCTTCGCCGCGGATGTCCGGCACGACCGGCCGAAAGCGCCATGGGCACAATCGAATCGCGGCCGGATCCCGCTGCGGTGTCGAGCGCGCATCGACGAGGAATAGCTGAGCGCGCGGCCCGGTAACGGACTGGACGTTCTCCGGGCCGCCGTACTCCGCGTCACTTCTGTTCGCGCAGCGCCTTCTTCGCGGCCTCCTGCACGGAATCGACCTGCCCGGCGAACTTCCCGCCGGTCTGCTGATCGACGATGTCGCCTGCCTTGTCGATCACGGTATCCACCTTGTCCGCGTTCTGCTGCGCCAGGTCGATCGCCTTGCTGGCCAGGTTCTTGAAGTCCACCGCACGCTCCTACCGGGAGAGGGATACCGCCGCGCATCACCCTACCCAGCCCCGTCATCCCTGACCCCCCACCAACCCAGCGACCACCGTCACACCTGAACCTCCCCGAGATCTGCACCTCTTCCGCGGATCCGCGCCCCTTCCATGCGCCCGGCGCCAGTGCAAATCCACAGCGGGGGTGCGGATTTCGACGCACCGGGTAGCAGCGAGAATTCGACATCTTCGATCTTGGAATTCCGGGCCCAAGTTTTCATGGGCTTAGCGGACTCGAGTCCGCACGTTACGATCTATCCATGAATGGCACCGGGGGGCCGGGGCCGGAGCGCAGTCTTTTCGTTGTTCCGGATGAGGTCAGTGCATTTGGTCGCAAAGTGTACGGCATCGCGAATACCCTGAGTTCGGCACTGAATTCGACAGGCAAGGATGTCGATGAGTTGCTGGCACAAGGGTGGTCCGGTGCTGCGGCGAGCGAATTCGCGGAAGGCTGGCGCGATACTCGCGAGGGCGGACTGCGGATCGTGCAAGCGTTGACCGGCATGGCCGCGAAACTCGGCATCGGTGCGGACAACTACCGCGACGGCGACGGCGACAGCGCGGGCGAGTTCACGGAGCTGCGGTTATGAGTGCAGAGTTCAAGGTCGACCTCGATGAGCTCGACAATATTGTCAGTCGCCTCAAAGCACTGGCCGGGTTCGTCACCGGGGAACTGGACCAACTCGACGAAGGGGTGGCTGCGCTGCCCGGCATCTGGGAGAGCATCGGTTCGCAGGCCTACACCGAGGCCCATGGCAAATGGGCTTCCGGCGCACGGGAATTCGCCGGAGGTGTGGCCGAGATGAGTGCGGCCGCCCAGGCTGCCCACCACCGGTACACCTCCGCGCTGCAGACCAATCGCCGCATGCTACGTGGCAGGTAGCCGATGGCGCCGCAGAACACAACACTGATTGTCGATGCCAAGGTGTACTACGCGGTTGCCAAAGACCTGGCCACGCTGCGGGATCAAGTAAGGCAAGCTGTTACCGGCACTCTGGTTCCCGGCCTCAGTTCGACAGGGGGAATGGCTGGCGCATTTCCAGCCGTCGGGCCATGGTCGACGGAATACAAGAACTTGAGTGGTGAAGTTCGCGACGCGACAATTGCGTGTGCGGCTGCCCTCGACCGTTTCGCCGATGTGCTGAAAATCGCCGGATACAACTGGGAGATGGCCGAATACAACAACACCAGCCCCGGTCAGCGCGCGGCACAGCCGCCGGCCAAGCCGGTGCCTTCCGCGGCGCCACCGATCAGCGCAAGCGACTTTCCCGCCCTGCCGGATCCGAATCGCGACAATGGGCCCGGTATTCTGCTCGCACCGAGCCGAGGGGGAATCCCGACGTCGGTACCGAACGGACGGACCGATCTACTGGCCACCGCCGCTAAAACATGGACCGCTTTCTCGAATTCCGAGATCGCCCAAGCGGGATTGGTCACGCTGCGGCAGGCCGGCGAAAAATTCGATGCCATAACAGCTCCCGAGGTTCCCGACATCGTCGAAGGATTGGCTGCGCTGCGCGAGGGCATCAGCGATATCTTCCGGGTCGCAGGCACACTCGGCGATGCGGTCCAGCGGTATCACGACGGCCTCGTCACTCTCAGAACCGCGCTCGCCGACGCAGGGCGCCAAGCCTTTCCCTTGGCGAGCCAGGTCAGCGCCACGGTCGAGACCGGCGCGGTGAACTTCTCGGCCGACTTGGTGACGGTGCTCGATCTGTACAGGGCGATACAGGTTTTCGACGGAGTCTTCGCAAGCAGCCCATTGGCCGGCGTGCTCGCGAGCACCAAATTCCTCGGGATCCTCGGTCTGGAAGGCATCCCCAAAATGAAGGCGCTTGCCAAGTTGCCGCTGCTCCTCGAATCCGGGAATCCGAGCGACAACACCGCGCTCCAAGGAGATTTGGACAAGATGGCCACCTGGGAGGGGCCTGCGTCAACCCTGACAACCATGGATCTCGCCGCACTGGACAAATATGGCCCGCAGATGAAGCACTGGGCTCTGCTTGCCGTGAAATACGGCAGGGAGGCCGGAGTTGATCCGCGCCTGGTGCTCGCCATGGTGCTCCAGGAGGGCGCACCCCTGCGGACCGGCCTGGACACGGGCATGTTCAACGCACTGAAAGATCCGTCGACCTATCGCCCCGACCCGAGAGGCCCCGCGGCGGGAGTGATGTATGACACGGCACGCTATTTGTCGTCACAGCCCTTTGTGGACAAGCGGGGTGTCCATTTGGACGGGTCGGGTGTAGGGAACTCGATCGGCTTGACCAATCAGAAGGAGGACCCATTCAACGCGGTTAAGGCCAAATATCCGGACAAGTTCAACGGCCAGGAATGGTCCGACCTGGTCGGGAACGACGATCTGGCGGTCAAAGCTGCTGCCTACAATTTGCGGATGCTCAGGGACGACGCGGCATCGCACGCCACGCCGGAAGTGCGTGCAGGTCAACCGTTGAACCAGTTCCTCGGATCCGGTTACAACGCAGGCGGACTGGTGGCGCGGTCGCAAGGCGTCGCCGCCGGGCACTCCACATTCCAGAACACGGAGGTAGAGCACGGCCAGAGCACACTCAACGTAGTAAACCTCGCAAACGACATCCTGGTCGGCAGCGGAGCCTTCAGCGACGGCCCCTTCTAACGAGAACCGCCGCCACTGACGGAGTTCCGCAAACCCTGCCCACTGTTCACACAGGTTACGACCTCTGTGAACAGTACCGAACCTCTGTGAACGCACCTGACGCCTTATCGTTCGACGTCTCTTGCCAATTCGTCCTGGCGGAGGCTACCTGTACCGCGTCAGTCGGTGGTGCCGAGCCAGGCGGGGTGCCAGAGGCGGCCGGTTTCGGTCCAGTTCATGAAGCGAACCGTGCCATGGATTTTGGGGGTCACCCAGACCGCTTCCTTGCGTTCCTCGGCGGTCAGGTCGTTGTCGAACGGGGTGGTTTTGCGGTCGAGTTTGTTGAGGCGCTTGGCCAGTTCCTTCATGTCCTGATCGTTGAAGCCGGTGCCGACTCGGCCGACGTAGATGAGCCGGTCCTCGTAGGGGATGCCGACGAGGAGGGACTTGAAGTTCCGCGCGTCGCTGCGCCGCCAGCCGCCGATGACGACCTCCTGGGTGCGCCAGTTGCGGTGCTTGACCCACGAATGTCCGCGCTTGCCAGGCAGATACACCGAATCCTTGCGTTTGGCGACGACGCCTTCCATGCCGTGTTCCTGGCTGTAGCGCACGGCGTCGGCACCGGAGCCGTCCAATCGTGGCGGCACCATCAGGGACGGCGCGGTGCCTGCCAGTGCCTCCAGCACCCGCCGCCGATCCGAATAGCGTTTGCGGACAAGCGATGTGCCGTCCAGGTACAGGACGTCGAAGGCGACGAAGACCGCCCGTGCCGCATCCGCCTGCAGCAGGCCGAGATTGGCGACACCGTGGTCGTCGAACACCACGGCTTCGCCGTCGAGGACGACACTGTGGTCGGCCAATTCCGCGGCGAGCCCGGCGATCCCCGAGTATCGACCGGTGACCACATTGCCGACCCGGCTGCGCAAGGTCAGCGTGCCCGCATCGACCTCGGCGATGAGCCGGAAGCCGTCCCATTTCGTTTCGAAGCACCACTCGTCGGGCGTCAGGTCGGCGACATCGCCAGGCGTGGCGAGCATCGGCGCGAGACCACGCGGAAAGGTCGACGGCCCGCTCGGCACCCGAATGATCCGGCCGGACGATCCGCTCGGCTCGGCACCGACCGCGCCGTTCGGCTCGGCACGCTGCTCGCGCATCCGATGCATCAGCCACTGGTTGCCGTTGGTCTGGATCAACGCGTAGCGACCGTTGAGCCGCTGCCCGTGGAATTCGACGATGACCTCGTCGTCGCGCCACTTCTCCGTCTCGTAGGTGCCGGAATCCCAGATCGTCATCTCGCCTGCGCCGTACTCCCCCCTCGGGATGGCGCCGTGAAAGTCCAGGTATTCCAGCGGATGATCCTCGGTGTGCACGGCGAGCCGGTTCTGGTCCGATGAGGTCGGCGGGCCCTTCGGCACCGCCCACGACACCAGCACCCCGCCACGTTCCAGCCGCACATCCCAATGCAGCCGCCGCGCATGGTGTTCCTGCACGACGTAGCGGTTGCCGTCGGTCGGCACCGGCCGGTCGGCGGGCACCGGCTCCGGTGTCCGCGCCGGGTCGCGCATCGATCGATACTTCGCGAGCGCGTCGGCGCCGGATTCCGCCGAGGCCTTGCTGCCCGAGGCCAGCGGCGGGTCGAGCTCGGCGAGCAGATCACCGTCGGCCCGCCATCGGGCAAGCACCTCGTCGAACCGTAAGTGCCGCAACTTCTTCCGGTTCTCGATTTCCTTCCAGGTGCGCGGCGCCGCGGCATTGGGCTGCTCGCGCCCGCGCATCGAGTACGGCGCGATCGTCGTCTTGGCCGGATTGTTCTGGCTCCAGTCGAGGAAGATCTTGCCCTTGCGCACCACCTTCGCCATGGTCGCGGTCACCAGATCCGGGTGCAGCTTCTCCAGATTCGTCGCCACCTGCTTGGCAACGGTGGACGCACCGCCGGAGCTCAGCTCCCGATCCAGCGGGACGTAGAGATGAATTCCCTTGCTACCGCTGGTGACCGGAAACGCGCGCAGTCCGATCCCCTCGACCATGTCGCGCACCGCGAGCGCCACCTGCGCACAGTCGGCCAGGTCCGCGCCGGGCCCCGGGTCGAGGTCGAACACCAGCCTGGTCGCCGGACCCACCTCATCGCCGTCGAAACGCCATTGCGGCACATGGACTTCCAGCGATGCCTGCTGTCCGAGCCAGGCCAGCCCGGCCTCGTTGTCGATCACCGGATAGGTGACCTTGCGGTCGGAGTGCTGAATGGTGTGCCGCGCGAGCCACGACGGCGCGTGCGCGGCGAGATTCTTTTCGAAGAAGGACGGCTCGTCGACCCCGTTGGGCCACCGCTTCCTGGTGACCGGGCGCTGCACGATATGCGGGAGCATCGCGGGCGCGATCGCCGAATAGTAGGCGATGACTTCGCCTTTGGTGGTGCCGGTGGCCGGATACAGCACTTTGTCGAGGTTGCTCAGTTCAACCTCGATACCCCCGAAGCTCCGGCGGGCTGCCATATCAGCAATTTTAGAGGCGGGGACCGACAGAAACCGGGCCCCGCCGCTCGTCAGCCCTGCGGGCCCGGCTGCTCGGGCGTACCGGGCTGATCCGGCGGAACCACCTTCTTGGCGGCTTCCTTACCCTTGGCGATCTTGTCCGAGTACTTGCCCTGCGTCTTCTGGTCGATGAAGTCGCCACCCTTGTCGATGGCGTCGTTGATCTTGTCGGCGTTCTTGGCCGCAGCGTCTTTGCCCTTGCCGACGAGGCCCTTCAAGGTATCCGCGAAGCTCATAGCATTCGTTCCTTCCTGTAGCCCACTAGAACGAGTGTTCACCCAACATCTTCCCACCACGAATCCCGTGGTGGTGTGCCTATGGGGTCGACCCGCTGGCCCGGCATGGGCACCGCGATCTTCGTACCAGCGGTTTCGGCCGCCGACACCATCCGCCGCACCGGCTCGGACCAGCCGTGGAAGGCCAGATTGAACGTCGCCCAGTGAATCGGCACCAGCAGCCCGTGCCCGGCGTCACCGACACACAGATCGGCGTGCGCACGGACCGCTTCCTCCGGATTCATGTGCACGTCGCGCCAGCGCTCGTCGTAGGCGCCGATCGGTAGCAACGTCAGATCGAACGGGCCAAGCGCCGCACCGGCTTCCGCGAACGCCTTGGTGTATCCGGTGTCGCCGCCGAAGTAGACCCGCTTGGTCGGTCCTGCGATCGACCACGATGCCCACAGCGTGGTGTTGCGGATCAGCCCGCGTCCGGAGAAGTGCCGCGCCTCGCTACAGGTGAGCACCAGATCGGCGCCCGCCCGCGCCCGGCCGAGCGCCGAGAGCGATATCGAACCGCCCCAATCCAATTCGATGATCCGATGCTCAGGAACACCCCAGTGCCGCAGGTGCGCGCCGATGCCGATCGGCACCAGGAACGGCGCGGTCTGGCGCAGCACCAACTCCCGGACGGTCTCCTTGTCCAGATGGTCGTAGTGATCGTGCGAGATGATCACCGCGTCCACCGTGGGCAGCTCGGCCAGCGGAGTCGGCACCGGATGCATGCGGGTCGGGCCGACCAGCGCGGATGGCGAAACCCGTTCGCTCCATACCGGATCGGTGAGTACCCGGTAGCCGTCGACCTCGATGAGCGCGGTGGCATGCCCGTACCAGGTGACGGCGAGATCGGCGGCAGCCGAAGGCAATTGCGGGGTCTGCAGCGGGATCACCCCGCTCGGCCGACCGGCATTGCGCTTGGTGAGCGCCGAAACCAGCAGGGACGGAGCGGATCCCGCGGCGAGCTGACTACTCGGCTCGGTGTTGTGGAACTGGCGGTTGCGATAGGTGGCCGCGCCGGTCGCGTACGGCTGGATGGCCGAGATCGAGGCGCCCATCGCCGAGGGAATGCCCCACGCCGCGCGCACCACCCAGCTGAGCCCGAGCGCGCCCGCCGCGGTGCCTGCCATGCGTCGAATGCCCATCATCGCCCCACAAATTTCGCGGCACGCTTCTCTTGCCTGGCCAGCAGCCCCTCCTGGGCGTCGGCGCTTGACCACGTCGCCTCGAAGGCGGCGCGTTGCTGGGCGTTGTCCGGCTCGCGGGTGCCGTCGTCGTTGAACACCAACTTCATGTAGCGCAGCGACAGCGGCGCGAGCTCGGCGATCTGCTTGGCCCACGCCTGCGCGTCGGCCAGCGTGCCGAGCTTGTTCGCGAAGCCGAAATTGTAGGCGTCGACGGCCGAGACAGGCTCGGCGCCGAGCAGGATGGTCCTGGCGGGCCCGCCGCCGATCAGCGAGGCCAGCCTGCGTACCGTCCAGCGGTCCACCGAGATGCCCAGCTTGGCCGCCGGGATCGCGATATACGCGTCCGGCGCGATCACCCGCAGGTCCGAGGCGATCGCCAGCTGCACACCCGCGCCGAGCGCGCCGCCGTTGATCGCCGAGATCACCGGCACCGGGGCGGACTCGATGAGATGCAGCATCTCCATCAAGCTGTTGAGGAATTCCTCGGAATAGACGCCGGTCAGATCCGCGCCCGCGCTGAAGATCGGGCCATGCCCGGTCAGCACGATCACCCGCGCCTCGTCGGCGATGGCGGCAAGCACGGCCTCGCGCAACAGCGTGATGAGTTCGAGGTTGAGCGCGTTGCGGCGCTCCGCGCGCTGAAGTTCGATGGTCACTACGTCACCGTCTCGGCTAACTCCGAGCATGCGACCTCCCCAACTGAGCGATCCGTCTGGTTACATTCACTGTGCCACAGCAGACGGCTCACTTCGTTGAAGCAGATACGATCTTCGGCTGTGCCGACAGACTTCGATATCTTGGTGATCGGCGCTGGTCAGGCGGGACTGTCGGCCGGTTATCACCTCCAGCGCCTCGGGTTGCGCCCCGAGCAGGACTTTCTCATCGTCGACCACGCGCCTGGACCTGGTGGCGCCTGGCAATTCCGCTGGCCCTCGCTCACGCTGACCACGGTCAACCGGGTCCATGACCTGCCCGGCATGTCATTCGCGGAAACGTTGCCACCCGGCTCCGAATCGGCGCCTGCTGCTACTGCGGTGCCGCACTACTACGAGCTCTACGAGAAGCGGTTCGAGCTGCGGGTGCGAAGACAGGTCTCGGTCACCGTCGTCTGCGACCGCACCGAAGACGGCAGCCCCGCCGAGCACGGCCCTGTCCTCAACGCGGAAACCGATTCGGCAGGCACGATTCGGGTGCGCGGCCTGATCAACGGCACCGGTACCTGGGAACACCCCTTCATCCCGCGCTATCGCGGCGCGGAGACGTTCGCCGGGCGGCAGCTGCACACCCGCGACTACCGCACAGCCGCCGAATTCGCGGGCAAGCATGTGGTGGTGGTCGGCGGCGGCATCTCCGCGGTGCAGCTGCTCGACGAGATCTCTCAGGTCACGTCGACCACCTGGGTGACGCGGACCGAACCGATCTTCCGCGAGGCGTCCTTCGGCCCCGAGGACGGCCGCGCGGCGGTGGCCAAGGTCGAAGACCGGGTGCGCCGCGGTTTGCCGCCGGGATCGGTGGTTTCGGTGACCGGGCTGCGGCTCGACGACCGGCTGCGGGCGGCCAAGGAACGCGGCGCACTGCACCGGCTGCCGATGTTCGATCACATCGAACCGGACGGGGTGCGCTGGACCGACGGCGCCTTCCAGCATGCGGACGTGATCCTGTGGGCCACCGGATTCCGCAGTGCGCTCGACCATTTGGCGCCGCTGCGGCTGCGCGGACCCGGTGGCGGCATCACGATGACCGGGCGGCTGGCCACCCAGGTGGCCGCGGATCCGCGCATCCATCTGATCGGCTACGGGCCGTCGGCGAGCACCATCGGCGCCAACCGCGCGGGGCGGGCGGCGGCCGTTGAGCTGACCAGCTACCTGGGTCTCGGTTAGACGTCCAGGCCCTGGCTGAAGGTGTTCGGGTCGTCGCCGACGCGGGTGCCGGTGTCGAGCGCGTTGATCGCGGCCACCTGGTCGCGGCTGAGCTCGAAGCCGAAGACGTCCAGGTTCTCGGCGATCCGGGACGGAGTGACCGACTTGGGGATCACGATGTTGCCGAGCTGCAGGTGCCAGCGGATGATCACCTGCGCTGGCGTGCGATCGACGGCGGCGGCGATCGAGGCGATGGTGCGATCGTCGAGCAGCGTCCCCTGGCCGAGCGGCCCCCACGCCTCGGTGGCGATGGCGTGACCCGCGTGGAACTCGCGCAGCTCGCGCTGAGCCAGCCGCGGATGCAGTTCGATCTGGTTCACCGCGGGAATCTCGCCGGTCTCGGCGATCACGCGGGATAGGTGCTCGGCGGTGAAGTTCGATACGCCGATGGAACGGACCCTGCCCTGCGTCTTCAGCGCCTGCAGTGCCCGGAACGTGTCGACGTAGCGGTCGGCGGCGGGCACCGGCCAGTGCACCAGGTACAGATCGAGGTAGTCCAGGCCGAGGCGCGCCATGCTTGCGTCGAAGGCGCGGAGGGTGGAATCGAAGCCCTGTTCGGAATTCCACACTTTGGACGTGACGTAGACCTCGTCGCGGGGCAGCCCGGATTCCCGGATCGCGCGGCCGGTGCCCGCTTCGTTGCCGTAGATCGCGGCGGTGTCGATGCTGCGGTAGCCCGCCTCGAGCGCGGCGGTGACGACCGGGAAAACCTCGTCGTCGGGCACCAAGAAGACGCCGAAACCGAGTTGCGGGATCACGTTCCCGTCGTTCAGCACGATCGAGGGGATGGCGGAGGTCTCGCTTCTGAAGGTCACATGCCGACGGTAGAAGTGTGGCGGCGAGCCGTCAACGCTGCCCCTTGGCGTGTTGGCTCCAGGTTTGCCGTCCGACCTGGGACTTCGTGCCGACGCACAGTGACGTGTCCGACTCACTGTCCACCGTGACGTCAGGTGCCGTTTCGGCTCGGTCGCCCGGTTGTCACATCCGGGTTGCCGTCGCGGCATCGCTCTTCGATTCGGGGTCTGTCCAAGGCCGATCAGTCAGTGCTGCTTGGCAAGCCGAGGCGGCGGTAGCGGGCCTTGCGGAGGGCGCGGAGGTCCGCGTCGGGGTGCGCGCGTAGCTGAGCGAGTTCGGCGCCGATGGCGGCGACCATGCGGCGGGCGAACTCGACCGGCTCGTCGGCCGCGTCGGGGAATTCGGGCACGATGCGGTCGACCACGCCGTCTGCCTGCAAGTCGGCCGCGCGAATGCGTTGCGCGCGAGCCAGCTCCGGCGCGTGCGCGATGTCCCGGTAGACGATCGCGCTTGCACCCTCCGGCGGCAGCGGGGCCAGCCAGGCGTTGGTGGCGGCGAGGACGCGGTCCGCGGGCAGCAGGGCCAGCGCGCCGCCGCCGGTGCCCTGGCCGAGCAGCACCGAGACCGTCGGCGTGTCCAAAGTCACCAAATCCGCGATGCAGCGCGCGATTTCGGGGGCCAATCCGCGCTCCTCGGCCTCCTTCGACAGGGACGCACCCACCGTGTCGATGACCAGGACGAGCGGTATTCGCAACTCTTCAGCAAGCGCCATGCTGCGTCGTGCTTCCCGGAGTGCGGCGGGCCCCATCGCGTCGTCCTGCTGCCCGGATCGGTCGTGGCCGAACACCACACACGGCTGCCCACGGAAGCGGGCCAGCGCGTGCACCACGGTCCGATCGGACTCCCCCTGTCCCGTGCCGCTGAGCGGAACCCGTTGCGTCACATGGCGTAGCAGATCACGGATGCCTGGCCGGTCCGGCCGTCGCGAGATCAGGACGGACTCCCACGCCGAGATCCCGTCCGAAGCCGCCACGCGCACCGGAGCCGACGTGCGCCCGAAGGACCGTCGATCCTGCTCCGCGACAACCGAATCCGGCACTCCACTGAACACACTGAGCGCACGGTGGGCGATGCGGCGAAAGAGCGGGACAGTGACCACTCCATCGATAACGCCACGGCGGTAAAGGTTTTCGGCGATCTGCACGCCCTCTGGAAACGGGTGACCATAGAGCGCTCGGTAGACCCGTGGTCCCAGAAACCCGATCAACGCGCCGGGTTCGGCAAAAGTCATGTGCCCCAAGGAACCCCACGACGCGAAGACCCCGCCCATGGTCGGGTTGCGCAGATACACCAGATAGGGATGGCCGGCGGCCTTGTGCGCGGCGACGGCACCGGCGATCTTCACCATCTGCACGAAGGCAAGGGTGCCCTCCTGCATGCGAGTGCCGCCGGAGGTCGGCGAAGCGACCAGGGGCAGCCCGAGTTCGGTGGCGCGCTCGACCGCCGAGACGATCCGCTCCGCCGCGGCAACACCGATCGAGCCAGCCAGAAAGCCGAACTCACAGGCGATCACGGCCACCCGATGCCCACGGAGCAGCCCTTCGCCGGTGAGCACCGATTCATCGGTGCCCGCCGCGACTGCCGCTTTCTGTAGAACCTCGCGATACCGCATGGTGGCGGCCACCGTGATCGGTGGCCGGTCCCAGCTGACAAACGAGTCGATATCGAGCAGTTGCCCGAGCAGCTCGCGCGCCGAAATTCTCACCGAGTGAGCTTAGCCACTCGGTTCATGGCGAATGTAGCACCGCGCGAACGGCTAGTAACCCTGCATCACCTTCCGCAGGGCGTACTCGGTGAGCGCGACCAAGGCCTGCTTGGCCGGCTCACGACGCCGTGCGTCGATGGACAGGATCGGTACGTCCGCAGGCACGGCGAGTGCCTGGCGGATGTCCTCGATCGGGTACCGCGGCGCGTCGTCGAATTCGTTGAGCGCCACCAGGAACGGCAGGCCCCGCGCTTCGAAGTAGTCGACAGCCGCGAAGCTGTCCTCGAGTCTGCGGGTGTCGACGAGCACCACGGCGCCGATGGCACCGCGGATCAGGTCGTCCCACATGAACCAGAATCGATACTGGCCCGGCGTACCGAAGAGGTACAGCACCAGATCGTCGGCGAGGCTGATCCGGCCGAAGTCCATCGCCACGGTGGTGGTCGACTTCATCGGGATGCCTGTCAAATTATCGATACCGGTACTGGCATTGGTCACCAATGCCTCGGTGCGCAGCGGAACGATCTCCGAGACAGCACCGACCATCGTGGTCTTACCGACACCGAAGCCACCCGCGACCACGATCTTCGCCGACGTTGGCTTGCTGGTACGGGTGTCGACCTGCGCCGTCGAATCAAATACGCCGGAGTCCACTGAGAACCCTTTCGATCAGCTCGCGACGTTCATCGTCGCTGGAATCGTCTTTCAAAGTTGCCGAAACGCGGACGTGGCCGGCCTCGATCAGGTCGGCAACGAGCACACGTGCCACCCCGATGGGGATACCCAGTCGGGCTGCTACCTCGGCAACGGACGGCGATTCTCTGCACAACTCCACGATTGACGTCTCGATGTTGGTCAGTTCGAACTGCCGCTCCAGGGCGACCGGATGCGATGCGACGAGGGCCTCCAACGCCAACTCGACCGCGGGCCTCGTTCGGCCTGCGGTCAACGAGTATGGGCGGACGAGGCTCGGCTCGGCGCTCCCCACGCGGTGATCTTCTATGTCCATCCCACCATCAGGAACCCATCGTGACACGTGGCGTGGCCTGGACAGTCTGGCCGACACGCTCGACCAACAACGCCATCTCGTAGCCGACCTGACCGATGTCGCACGAGGTGTTGGTCAGCACTGCCAGGTACGAGCCGTCGCCGACTGCCATGAGTAGCAGGTAGCCGTGTTCCATCTCGACGACGGACTGCAGCACGGTGCCGCCCTCGAACAAGTTCGAGACGCCGACCGAGAGGCTGGCGAGCCCGGCGGTGACGGCCGAGAGCTGCTCGGCACGGTCGACGGGCAGCTGCGCGCTCGCGGCCATGAGTAGGCCGTCAGCCGAGACCAGGACGGCATGGGCTACGCCAGGAACCTCGTTGGCGAAGTTCGAAACCAGCCAATCCAGCTGACGATTCGTACCACCTAGATCGGGGTTCATCGGTCTCCTTTATCTCCGGTTAGGTTCATTGCTCTCATTGCGCGGCCATCCCGGACGCCTTGCTGGTGACGACTCAAGCTGGACCTGATCGTTTCCGGGTCACGGCTCGGTGCCCTATCCACCGCACCGTTGACGGCGCCCGGGACCAGCCTTCCGCCCGGATTGCGTTGCGGCAACCCGGCCGCCGTCTTTGTCTCGGTTTGCGCCTCACTGGCCCGGCGAGCCGCTTGCCAACCTTCGTCACCCGGCGACTCGAAGGAGGCAGCCACTTGTGACCGGTCCATATTCGGGTCTGAGAGCCACGCAGACATCATTTCCGCGAAAATTGGTGTCCCGCCCATGACGGAATCGCCGGTATCGACCGCGGGTTGCAGCCTGGTTTGGAAGAACGAGGCAGTTCTGGTCGGGTTCGCCCGGTAGCTGTGGCGACCGGGATCGGCGCCCGCGTCCGGGTCGTTGCGCGGCTCATCGGCGTCCGGCCGTGCGGCCCGACCACGTTGCGGCAGAGCGACTCCCGGCGCGGACTCCCGCTGCGCCAGACCTTCGGCGCCCGGTTCGCGTTGTGGCAGGTTCGGCGGTACCTGGGACCCAGGCTGCCGCTGTGGCAGCCCGGTCGGTGTCGCGTCCCGCTGCGGCAGGCTCGCCGCCGCGTGACGCGACGGTAGGCCACCGGAACTGGGATCACGCTGCGGCAGCCCCACACTCGGCTCACGCGGCGGCACACCGCCAGCGCTCGGCTCACGCTGGGGCAGGCCACCATGGCTCGGCTCACGCTGCGGCAAGCCACCCGAGGCGGATTCCCGCTGCGGCAAACCACCGGAGCTCGGATCGCGCTGCGGCAGCCCTACGCTCGGCTCACGCGGCGGCACACCGCCTGCGCTCGGTTCGCGCTGCGGCAGACCACCGGACGCGGATTCCCGCTGCGGCAGGCCGTTTTCGCCACGCTGACGCTGCGGCAGCCCACCGGCATTCGGATCACGCTGCGGCAGACCATTCGGTCCTACCTGCCGTTGCGGCAGCCCGGTCGCACCGCTGTCGCGCTGCGGCAAGCCGCCCGCGCTCGGATCGCGCTGCGGCAAGCCGGAGCTCGGATCGCGGGGTGGCACACCGTTCTCGCCGCGCTGACGCTGCGGCAGGCCGCCAGGGGGCTGGGCTAGCCCACTGATGCTCGGTTGCGGCACCCCGTTGCTGCCAGGCTGCCGTTTCGGCAGCTCGCCCGAATTCGGGTCCCGCGGCGGCAGACCCGTCACGGTCGGCTCGGCCGGAGCGCCCGGCTGCCGCGGCGGCGGACCGCCGGGGGTGACATTGCGCTTGGGCAGGTTCGCCGCGGCGAGCTTGCCGCGCTGCGGCCCGTTCGACTGCTGACCGGGGGCCGGGCGCAGGGTCGGACCCGCCTGTTGCGCGTTCATGCCCGCTGCCATCGCGTTGCCTGGCTGCCGCTGGGGCAGCCCGCCTGCCGCGAGTGGAGTGCTCGGCGAGGTGTTGGGCTTGCTGACCGGAATCGGCCCGCTCACCCCTGGATCGACGGTCACCATGACATTGCCGCCCGGCGTCCGGGTGATCGCCCGCATCTGCATCGACGACGGGCCTGCCGGCCTCGGCCGTTCCTGCGCCTGCGGCGACGGCGTGACCGGCTGGGCCGTGATCGGCTTGCCGGCAACGATCAGCCCACCGGGCACATGCACGGTGACGGTGACACCGGGATCGCGGGCGGTATCGAAGGTGGGGCGCAGCCGCACGGTGAGACCGTGCCGCTCGGCCAGCCTGCCGACCACGAAGAGACCCATGTGGCGCGCGGTGTCCGGACCCGGCTCCGCGGTCTGCTCCAGTCGCCGGTTGATATCGGCCATCTCCGGCGGCGGCATACCGATACCGCGGTCGGCCACCTCGATGAGCATGCCCTGATCGTGTGCCTGCGCGAAGGTGAACTTCACGTCGGTCTCCGGCGGGGAGGCACGCAGCGCGTTGTCCAGCAGCTCGGCGAACAGATGCGCCATATCGGAGGCGGCGGGCTCGACCAGCGAACCACGCGGTGTGGCACCCAGTTTCACCCGCTCGTAGTCCTCGACCTCGGAGATCGCGGCACGCAGCACGTCGGCGATCTCGACCGGCGCGGACTTCGCGCGGCGCTGCCTGGTGCCTGCCAGAATCAGCAGGTTGTCACCGTTACGACGCATACGAGCCGCGAGATGGTCCAGCCGGAACAGGTTTTCCAGCAGACGCGGGTCCTTCTCGTCGTATTCCATCGCCTCGATCAAGCTGAGCTGATGGTCGACGAGCGACTTGGAGCGCCGGGCCAGGGTCTCGAACATGTCGTTGACCTGGGAACGCATCTGCGCCTGGTCGCTCGCGAGGCGCAGCGCCTGGCCGTGGATGTCGTCGACGGCACGGGCAAGCTGGCCGATCTCCTCGGTGCTGCGCACCGGCATCGGTTCCAGCGGAACCTCTTCCGGCGAGGCGCCGTTGCGGAGCTGGGACACCTCGTGCGGCAGGTCGCTCTCGGCGACCCGCAGCGCCGCGAGGCGCAGCCGGTGCAGCGGCACGATCATCGACCGCGCCACGAACACCGCGAGCAACAGCGCGGCGAGGATGGTGGCAACGACGACCGCGGTATAGGTCCACGCGTCGCGCTGCGAGGTGGACACCAGCGAGCTCATCGCGACGTCGATGTCCTTGGTGGCCTTGCTCACCACAAGCTCGTAGACCGCGAGGCTGTCGGTCAGCGACTTCTTCAATTCGCCGACCGGCTGCTGCCCGGCCTTCGCCTGCGGGCTGGTCAGCAACCGCACTCGGGTGTCGATGCCGACTTTGAGGTCGTTGATCGAGGTGTCCCCGTCGGGGAATCGGTGCGACAGCACGTTGAGCAGCGAGCGTTCGGTGCTAGCGGCGATGAGGAAGCCCTGGACACCGTCGGGCTCGTTGGCCAACACGGCAGGGAACGCGGCGACTTCACCGACCAGCGTGGCACGGGTGTTGAGCGAGTCGACCAGGCGCAGCTTGGCCGTGTCGACCGCGGTGTCGCTCACCTGGCCGACCGTCGACTCGACGATCCGCACGCTGTCGTTGCGGACGCGGTCGATCAGACCGATGGCGTCGGAACTCGGCGGTGGCCGCACCGCCTTGCCCTGCTCGCGCACGGCGCGAGCCTGGGTGAGCATGCTCTCCAGCGCCGCGCGGGCACCGGGCACACCGTTGAGACGTTCGGTCGCCTTCTCCGCGTTGCTGATCGCCTTGTCGAGGTCGGCAAGGTTCTGATCGGTCACCACAGACACATTCGGCACGACGGAAACCATCTGCGAACCGACGGTTGTCGCCGTCTGTGCACTCAGCGCGGTGACGGCCGGGATGGCCCCGACGTTCTCCGCGACGCCGGCAAGCCGACTCGAGTCGGCGAACTCCGAAGAAATCCTGGACACGCCGAGTCCCACCGCGACTGCCAGCGGAACGGCAAGCACTGCCGTTACCTTCCAGCGCAGGTCCCAGTTGCCGAGCGCCCAGCGCCTTCTGCCGGACCTAGCGGCGTCACGCATCTCCCACTCACTTTCCAAACTGGCCCCAACCACGCGCCATCAGCGAACCTCCACACGCATTACTGGCTCGACAGGCGGAGCTGGCCGAGAACTGCGGCTGGCCGAGAAATTGCGTCTACGACGGCCCAAATAAGTGACATCAGATTCTAACGGATCAATAACTTCTTGGGTGACTCCGAGTAAGCCTGCGCCCCTTGACCTGCCAGTTCCAGGCAAAACCAATGGTCACAACACCCACCCGGGCGTCGCGTGAAGTCTGCCACAATCAACCAGATCTATCGAGGCGGGCATCGAGGCGAGGCTAGGGAGTCACGGGATTGAACGTGCGGCACGAGTACCGACCGGTCTATCAGACCAGCTTGGTCGATCCCGCCGAGTTCTGGGCCGGCGCGGCTGAAGCGATCGACTGGGACGTGCCACCAACCCAGATCGTCGACGCCACCGCTCGTCCAGTGGCCAGGTGGTTCCCGGACGCTCGCCTCAACACCTCCTTCAACGCCCTCGACCGGCATGTGCACGGCGGCGCTGGCGGTGAGGGGGGCTTAGCGAATCAGCCCGCCTTAATATACGACTCCGCTATGACGGGCACCAGAGGCGTTTTGACCTACGCCGAACTGCTCGAAAAGGTTGCTGGATTCGCGGGAGCGATGCTCCGCCTTGGCGTCTCGGCGGGCGATCGCGTCATCATCTACCTGCCGATGATCCCCGAAGCGGTGATCGCGATGCTGGCCTGCGCGCGCATCGGCGCGGTGCACTCGGTGGTGTTCGGCGGCTTCGCCGCGCCCGAGCTCGCGGCACGCATCGACGATGCCGAGCCAGTGTTGATCATCACAGCATCCGGCGGCCTCGAACCGGGCAAACAGCTCGATTATCCGCCGATTGTGTTGCAGGCCTTGGACCTCGCCGAGACCACCGCGCCGCGCACGGTGATCGTCAAGCAGCGGCCGCAGTTCCCGACGATCCACTTCTCCGCGCCGCAGGCCGCCACCGCATCGATGCCGAGTTCCGCACACACCGTCGCGGCCCAGTGGCTTGATTGGGACGATGCTGTCCGCGATGCGCCACCGGCCGATCCGGTTCCGGTCGCCGCGACCGATCCCCTCTACATCCTCTACACCTCCGGCACTACCGGAAAGCCCAAGGGCGTCGTACGGGACAACGGAGGACACGCGGTTGCCCTCGCTTGGTCCATGCGCAATATCTACGACGTAGGTCCCGGCCAGGTGATGTGGACGGCCTCCGATGTCGGCTGGGTCGTCGGCCACTCCTACATCGTCTACGCGCCACTGCTGGTCGGCGCGACCACGCTGCTGTACGAAGGCAAGCCGGTCGGCACCCCGGACGCGGGCGCCTACTGGCGGGTGGTCGCCGAACACGGGGTCCGCGTGCTGTTCACCGCACCGACCGCGCTGCGCGCGATCCGCAAGGCCGACCCGGACGCCGCGCTCGCCAACGGTTACGACCTGTCGTCGTTGCGTGCGCTGTTCTGCGCGGGCGAACGACTAGATCCGGCCACCTACGCATGGGCCGACGAGGTGCTGCTCGCCGGCCGGACCGACTGCCCCGTGGTCGACCACTGGTGGCAGACCGAGACCGGCTGGCCGATCTGCGCCAATCCGCTTGGCCTGCAACAGCTTCCGATCAAAGCAGGCTCGGCATCGGTGCCGGTGCCCGGCTACCGGATCCGGGTGCTCGACTCAGAGGGCAACCCGGTGGCGCCGAATGTCGAGGGCAACATCGTGATCGGGCTGCCGCTGCCGCCCGGCACGCTCACCGGACTGTGGAACGACGACGAGCGCTACCAGCGCTCTTATCTGGCCGCCTACCCCGGCCACTACCTGACCGGCGACTCCGGCTACTTCGACGACGACGGCTATCTCTTCGTGCTCGGCCGCAGCGACGACGTGATCAACATGGCCGGGCACCGGCTGTCCGCAGGCAGCATCGAGGCGGCTATCGCAGGCCACGAGGCGGTCGCCGAGTGCGCGGTGGTCGGCCTGCCCGACGAACTCAAGGGCCACCGGCCGCTGGCCTACGTGGTGCTGAAGTCCGGGGTCGAGGTCGACCCCGCCCAGCTGCGCGAGGAACTGATCGGCCGGGTGCGCACGCAGATCGGCGCGATCGCCACGCTGCACGACGCCATCATCGTGTCCGCGCTGCCCAAGACCAGATCCGGCAAGATCCTGCGCAAGACCATCCGGCAGATCACCGCGGGCGATCCGTACGACGTGCCGTCCACCATCGAGGATCCCACCGTGCTCGACGCACTGGAAGTACAGATCCGAGCGGCCATGCCTGCGGTGGCGCCGGAGCACACCGAGCAGGTGGTCGTCCCGGACGTCGGCTCTCCCGCGTAGACGCGAAAACAACCGCCGCACTGTGCGATTCCCACCTGCTTAGAGATTCCTCAGAGAACGCTCACGCGGGTGCCAGTGCGGCGGCCTAGCGTCGAGGGCGCACGCAAACCCCTCGATGATCGGGAGAATCACCATGAAGCGTTCCGTTGGCCGTCCCACCGTCGCCGTGCTCGCCGCGGGCGGACTGGCCACAGTTGCCATGATGCTCAGCCCCGCGATCGCCGCCGCAGGCCCGATGGAGCTCGCAGCCCCGCTGCTCGAGTCGGACTGTTCCTTCGCGCAGGTCGACGCCGCCCTGCACGCCAAGGCCCCCCAACTCGCCTCGATGCTCGACGCGAACCCGACCCAAAAGGCCGAACTGCAGCGCAAGTTCGACCAGCCGGTCGAAAAGCGCCGCGCCGACCTCCAGCAGGCGATCAACGAGAACCCGGACGCCGTCCGCCAGGCCGAAAACGACCCACGCACGGCACAACTGCGCGAAACCATCCAGGCGGTCGCCAACTCCTGCCACAACTACTGATTCTGCGAGAACTGATCTCGCAAGCACATGGGTAACTCACCGGGGACGGGCTGACCCGCCCGTCCCCGAACCGCCGGCCGCCAACGCCCGGCGACCACGCACACGAGTCTGGCCAGAAATCCCGGAGAGGCGGGGGAGCCCCGACACACGAGTCTGGCCAGAAATCCCGGAGAGGCGGACCAGCCCAGCACAATGGACGATGTGACTGTCAATCCCACTGTTCTTGTTGTCGACGACGACGAGGATGTGCTCGCGTCGGTCGAGCGTGGGTTGCGGCTGTCCGGGTTCCGGGTGCTCGTCGCCAGGGACGGCGCGCAGGCGCTGCGCAGCGTGAGCGAGTTCGCGCCGGACGCGATCGTGCTCGATATGAACATGCCGGTGCTCGACGGCGCCGGGGTGGTGACCGCGCTGCGCGCGATGGGCAACGAGGTGCCGATCTGTGTGCTCAGCGCGCGAGCCTCCGTGGACGATCGCATCTCCGGGCTGGAGTCGGGCGCCGACGATTATCTGGTCAAACCGTTCGTGCTCGCCGAGCTCGTCGCCAGGATCAAAGCGCTGCTGCGCAGGCGCACCGACACTCAGGCGCCCGCGACCCCTGGCGCGATCACTGTGGGCCCGCTCGAGGTGGATGTCGCGGGCTATCGCGCGCTGCTCAGCGGTGTCGAAATCGAGCTCACCAAAAGGGAATTCGAGCTGCTTTCCACGCTGGCGCGCAATGTCGGCGTTGTCCTGAGCCGGGAGCGGCTGCTGGAACTGGTGTGGGGCTACGACTTCGCGGCCGACACCAATGTGGTGGACGTCTTCGTCGGCTACCTGCGGCGCAAGCTGGAAGTCGACGGCGCGCCCCGGCTGCTGCACACGATCCGCGGGGTCGGGTTCGTGCTGCGGGCGCCCAAGTGACCGAGCGCCCCGCGAAACCCCGTCGGCGACGGACGTTTTCGCTGCGCACCCGGGTCGCGGGCGCCGCGGCGGCCGGGGCGATCGTGATCGTCACCGCGATCAGCGCGATCAGCGTGCAGCTGATCGAACGCAACAACGTGCGCCAATCCGATCAGCAGCTGACCACCGCCTCGCGCATCGCGCTGATCGAACCGGTCATCGCCGTGCGGCTGCTCAGCCTGACCGGGCTCGGCAAGGACATCTCGATGACCGTGCGCGACAACGGCGCCGTCACCGCGACCAGTCCCACCGAATTGCCTGCTCTGCCACCGGGTTCGCGCACCGTGACCATCGGCGGCGCGTCCTACCGGGTGCTCACCACCACGGAGAACCAGCCCGAGGGCCGGGTGGTGTCGATCGGGCTGCCCGCGGCCGAATCGACCAGGATCACCACCGAGCAGCAGCAATGGGTGCTCGCGGGTGGCCTGCTCGCCATCGCCGCGGCCGCCGCACTCGGCTGGCTGCTCGCCGGCCGCGCGGTCCGGCCGATCGTGCGGCTCACCAAGCAGGTCAGTGCACGCAGCGCGCTGCCGGATCCGGACAATCCGCAAGCGCCGGTGGATGGTTCGGGCGTGCGGGAGGCGGAGAAGCTGGCCGAGGCGGTGAACACGATGCTGCAGCAGGTCGATCGGGCGCAGGCCGAAACCGCGGCCGCGCTGGAGACCGCGCGCGACTTCGCGGCCGTCTCCGCGCACGAACTGCGCACACCGCTCACGGCCATGCGCACGGACCTCGAGGTGCTGCGCACCCTCGACCTGGACGGGGCGCAACGCGCGGAGATCCTCAGCGATCTGCAACGAAGCCAAGGCCGGGTGGAGACCACGCTCGCGGCGTTGGAGCGGTTGGCCACCGGCGATCTGCTCAACGAGCGTGATCACGTCACCACCGATGTCGGCGAGCTGTGTGACCAGGCGGCGCACGACGCCATGCGCAGCTTCCCCGGCCTCACGGTGCGCATCGACGCCGACACCGAACTGGTGACCCGCGGCCTGCCCGCCGGGCTGCGCCTCGCGGTGGACAACGCGCTGGCCAACTCGGTCAAGCACGGCCGCGCCACCGAGGCACTGGTGTCGGCACACCGAGGGCCGCACGGCCACATCGTGATCGCCATCGATGACAACGGCCGCGGGATCCCGGTGCCGGAGCGCCAGATCGTGTTCGACCGGTTCTTCCGCGGCAGCCAGGCCAGCAAGGGCGGCTCAGGTCTCGGTCTGGCGCTCGTCGCGCAGCAGGCCCAATTGCACGGCGGCCGAGCCTATTTCGACGACGGCACGCTCGGTGGCATCCGCCTGGTCCTCGACCTGCCCGATCGCACCGCGCCCGGACCTTAGTGACCTAACCAGGTCTACGGCCTTAGTGAACTCTCAGAGAAACGCCAGCGCAGCGGTTATGCACGGCAACTACCGTCGGGGCCATGATCGGAAAACGCGCCCGCCTGGCACTTCTCGCCGTCGCCCTCCTAACCGCCGGCGCCGTCGGCGCCGGGGTGACCGCGTGTAGTCGCCCGGCGAGTCCGACGGGAATCGCACTGGTCAACACCGATAAGGGGCCGACGGGCGAGCGGGTAGTGCAGGCGCTGACACAGGCGGGCGGGTACGAGTGGACCGCAGCCAAGCCTGGCGAGGCAAGCACCGCCGACTACGCCGCGGTGATCACGCTGCCCGAGGACCTGACCGAATCCCTCGGCAGCCTGGCAGGCACGCAGCCGCACCGGGCCAAGCTCACCGTGAGCTCGGCAAAGAACGCCGACACCGCGCTGGTCAACGGTGCCGCCGACGCGGTGTCGCGGCGGATCGGCGCGGTCGGTGTCGATGCCGCGCTCGCCGCGGTCGGGCAGGCGCGCACGCAGATGTCGCAGGTGCAGTTCACCGCCCAGCTGTTGAAGGCGGGGGTGAACGCGGCCGCGTCGGGCGCCGATCAGTTCAGCTCGGGCGCCGATCAAATGCTCGGGTTCCTCAATTTCGCCAAAGAAGGCTCCGCACAGTTGACTTCGGCAATCGCACTGCTGAACTCGACCGTCGACGGCGCGGCTGAGCAGGCGAACGAGCTTGCCTCCGCGCTGGATTCGACCGGGATCACGATCGCGCAGGTGGAGCAGACGGCGAACACAGTGAGCTCCGGCCTCGATCAGATCCTGCCGCCGCTGCGCGCCTTGCCCTTCGCCAACGACCCGGCGGTAGTCGACATCATCAAGAAAATCGAAGCCCTGCAAAACATTTCGGGCCAGGCCGGGTCACAGCTCACCGACCTCGGCACGCTGGTCGGCGGCGCGGTCGACCCGAACACCGACCTCGGCACGCTGCTCCGCACCGTCGTCGACCGATTGCAAAGCGCCAGTGCGCAACTCAACCAAGGCGCCAAACTGGCCGAGGGCCTCCCGCAACTGGCCGACCAGGGCGGCGCCCAATTGATCAGCGCCATGAACCAGCTCACCGGCGGCGTCACCCAGCTGCAAACCATCGTCGGCAACCTGAGCACCCAAACCGACAAGGCCGTCGCCGCACTCCCGCAACGCAGCAGCGCTCAGCAGTCCGCGCTGGCCCTCGCATTGACCGACCCCGTAGAAGTCGTACACGAGTAGAAACTCATCCGAGAGTGAAAAAGCTTGTGGCCCATACCCCTTGACGGGATATGGGCCACAACGCGAGCGGACTCAGTTCGCGTCGACCAGGTCGATCACGAAGACCAGGGTCTTGCCGGCGAGGGGGTGACCTGCGCCGGCCGGGCCGTAGGCAAGGGCGGGCGGGATGGTGAGCTGGCGACGGCCGCCGACCTTCATGCCGGGGATGCCGTCCTGCCAGCCCTGGATCAGGCCGCGCAGCGGAAACTGGATCGATTCGCCGCGGTTCCAGGAGGAGTCGAACTCTTCACCGGTGTCGAACTCGACGCCCACGTAGTGGACCTCGACGTTGCCGCCGGGCACGGCTTCCTTGCCTTCGCCCTCGACGATGTCCTTGATCACCAGCTCGGAAGGCGCGGGGCCGCCCTGAAACTCGATCTCCGGCTTGGTCATTCGGGTTATCCCCTTCGATAGATGATGGTGGGTGACAGGGAAATCAACGATTGTTGAGCTCGCGGTAGTCGCGGGCGCCGTAGCCGGTGTAGATCTGCCGCGGACGGCCGATCTTCAGTGGCTCACTGTGCATTTCACGCCAGTGCGCGATCCAGCCCGGCAGCCTGCCCATCGCGAACAGCACGGTGAACATGCGGGTCGGGAAGCCCATCGCCTTGTAGATGACGCCGGTGTAGAAGTCGACGTTCGGGTACAGCTGGCGCGAGATGAAGTACTCGTCGGTGAGCGCGGCCTCTTCGAGCGTCTTGGCGATGTCGAAGAGTTCGTCGTCGCCGCCGAGTTTGCCGAGAATCGAGTCGGCGTGCTTCTTGGCGATCGAGGCGCGCGGGTCGTAGTTGCGGTAGACGCGGTGCCCGAAGCCCATGAGCTTCACGCCGTCTTCCTTGTTCTTGACCTTGCGGATGAATTCCTTGACGTTGCCGCCCTCGGCCTTGATGCCGTCCAGCATCTCCAGCACGGCCTGGTTCGCGCCGCCGTGCAGCGGACCCCACAGCGCGTTGATGCCACCGGATACCGAGGTGAACAGGTTGGCGTCGGAGGAGCCGACGAGCCGCACCGTCGAGGTGGAGCAGTTCTGCTCGTGGTCGGCGTGCAGGATCAGCAGCATGTCGAGCGCCGCGGCGACCTCGGGGTCCACCTCGTAGGGCTCGGCCGGGAAGCCGAAGGTCATCCGCAGGAAGTTCTCCACCAGGCTCAGCGAGTTGTCTGGGTAGAGGAACGGCTGACCGACCGACTTCTTGTACGAGTACGCCGCAATCGTCGGCAACTTGGCCAATAGTCGGATGGTGGACAGTTCGACCTGCTCGGGGTCGCGCGGGTCGAGCGAGTCCTGGTAGTACGCTGAGAGCGCGTTGACCGCGGACGACAGCACCGGCATCGGGTGCGCGTTGCGTGGGAAGCCGTCGAAGAACCGCTTCAGATCCTCGTGCAGCAGCGTGTGCCGCCGGATCCGGTCGGTGAAGTCCTCCAGCTGGGTCTTCGAGGGCAGCTCGCCGTAGATCAGCAGGTAGCTGACCTCGATGAAGGTCGAGGAGCCCGCGAGCTGATCGATCGGGTATCCGCGGTAGCGCAGGATGCCCGCGTCACCGTCGATGTAGGTGATGGCCGACTTGGTGGGGGCCGTGTTCATGAAGCCCGGGTCGTAGGTGACGTACCCGGTGTTGGCGAGCAGCTTTCCCAGCTCGATACCGTCGTTACCTTCGGCGGCCTTGGCAACCGTCATCGGGAATTCCCCGCCGGGATACGAAAGGACCGGCTTGGCGTCTTCGTCGACGTTGATGATGTTCTCAGCGGGCACGGAAGGATCCCTCTCAGGCTAGAACCGTAGGCACCGGGCGCGGTCGGCGCACGATGCGCTTGCCTCAACGCTAGCCGTTCACCGGCACGGACAACCACGGAGGGTAGTCCTGCCACGGCTCACAAACTGCGCGTGGCCAAGTGAGGTCGGCAATGCTCATCCGACCACAGTTGCCAACAATTCGCAGGACACCTCACATCACCATTTCCGCATGTGCACGGCCCACGCGGTAGCGCACGAATGCCGGGAACGCGATGGCCGCGATCACCACACCGATCACGACAAGACCACCACCGCCCGCCGCGGCAACAGCGGTACCCAGACTGGCCGCCGCGAAACCGTGGGCAACATCACCGATACGGGGCCCACCTGCGACGACCACGATGAATACACCCTGTAACCGCCCGCGCATTTCGTCGGTGGCGACCTGCTGCAGCATCGTCACCCGGAGCGCGGCCGAAATCATATCCACGGCGCCGCCGAAGGCGGAGCAGAACAGCGCGATCCACAGCCCTAATCCGAGGCCGAGGCCGTGTCCGGTGAAACCGACCGCGAGCCCGAAACCGACCATGGCCAGACCCCACAGCACGATGCAGACGATCACCGCCAGGCCCTGGCGCCGGATGCGCGGGATCCAGCCGGAGAACACGCCGCCGAGCACCGCGCCCACCGACATGGACGCGAACAGCAGGCCGAGCGCGACGCCGCCGGTGGTCGGGTCGCCGAAGGTCTCGTGCGCGATCTGCGGGAACAGCGCCCTCGGCATGCCGAACACCATCGCGATCACGTCCACCGCGAAGGAGGCGAGCAGCACCCGCTGCGTCGCCAGATAGCCGAAACCGTCCAGCACCGTACGGAATCCGGCATTGCGCACCGACCCGGTCGGCGGCAGTGCAGGCAGCCGCCACACCGCCCACAGCGTGGCGAGCAGGGCGACGGCGTCGATCAGATAGAGCGTGGCGAGCCCGATCACCGGGATCAGCGCGCCGGCGAGCACCGGCCCCGCGATCGCGCCGAACTGCATCACCGTCATGCTCAGCGAATTGGCCGCGGCCAGGTGCTCTTCCGGCAACAGGCGCGGGATGGTCGCGCTGCGAGTCGGCTGGTTGACCGCGAAGAACGCCTGCTGCACCGCGAACAGGCCGAGCACGACCCACACGTTGTCGAGGCCAGCGGCGGCCTGGATCCAGAACCCCAGTGCGGTGAGCCCGGTGCCGGTGTTGGTGATGAGCAGCAGCTTGCGCCGGTCCATCACGTCGGCGAGCGCGCCGCCCCACAGCCCGAACACCACCAGCGGCACCAGGCCGAACAGCCCGGCCAGGCCGACATAGCCGGAGCTGCCGGTGATCTGGAAGATTTGCTGCGGCACCGCGACGATGGACAGCTGCGCACCGATCATGGTGACGACGCCGGACGCCCACAGCCGCCGGAAGTCGTCATGCCGCAAGGGCGCCGTGTCGGCCAGCAGTCTCACCGGGCGCAGACTAACGAGTCCGACCCGCTTGTCTCGACGCGATATTCATCACCGGCTGACCGGGAATAATTCACGGCTGTAGTCGTTCGACCTTCATCGCGGGTCCTTCGATCAGCACCCGGATCCGGTTGTGCAGCCTGCCGCGCCTGCCCTGCCAGAACTCCACCTCGTCGGGCCGGAGCAGGAAACCGCCCCAGTGCGGCGGCACCGGGATCTCGTCGACAGCGTCGAAGCGCTCGACCGTCTCGGCCATGATCCGGTCGAGCTCGGCGCGCGAGCCGATCGGCGTCGACTGGTGCGAGGCCCAGGCACCGAGCTGGGAATCGCGCGGGCGTGAGCGCCAATAGACGGCGGTCGTCTCCGGGGCGACCTTCTCGATCGCGCCGCGCACATGGACCTGCCTGCCGAGCGCAGGCCAGACGAAGGTGACCGCGGCGAACGGCACCGCGGACAGCTGGGTGCCCTTGGCCGAGTCGTAGTTGGTGTAAAAAGTCACACCCTCGGGCGAAAGGCCCTTACAGAGCACGGTCCGCGCCACCGGTCTCGGGATGCCGTCCGCCATGTTCACGGTGGCGAGCACCATGGCGTTCGGCTCCGCGACACCGACCGCGGTCGCCTGCTCGATCCAGTGCCGCAGCAACGGTTCCCAGCCTCCTGCCAGCCAGGTTTCGTCCAGATCGACGTCCTCGCCGCTGCCGAAGGGGGCACCGCCGTACTCGGCGCGCATGCCCGCGAGATCGGTGTTCGGGTGGTATTCGGCCGTTTCCTGGCCGGCGGATGAATTGTCCAGGTCACGCATGGGCCAGACGTTACTCCGCGGTAGCAAGGAGCTAAGGTTTTGATGATCGGCATGTGCTCGGCGAGCCGTACACCTCCCGCCGACCTTTTCGAGCGACCTGCAAGCCGTCGCCGCGAAAACCATGCGAACCGAAGTGCAAGGAGAGTCGCAACATGACTACCAGCCCCGCGGTGCCAACCGGGCAGACCGCCGTACCCAGCGATTTCGTCAGCGGCCTGGAGGGCGTGGTGGCTTTCACCACCGATATCGCCGAACCCGACAAGGACGGTGGCGCACTGCGCTACCGAGGGGTCGATATCGAAGACCTGGTCGAGGGCAAGGTGACCTTCGGTGACGTCTGGGCGCTGCTGGTCGACGGCGAATTCGGCCGCGGGCTGCCGCCTGCCGAGCCGTTCCCGCTCCCGGTGCACACCGGTGACGTTCGGGTCGACGTGCAGGCTGGGCTGGCCATGCTCGCGCCGATCTGGGGCTACCAGCCGCTGCTCGACATCGACAACGAGACCGCGCGGGACAACCTGGCGCGCGCCTCGGTGATGGCGCTGTCCTACGTCGCGCAGTCCGCGCGCGGCATCTACCAGCCTGCCGTCCCGCAGAAGAAGATCGACGAGTGCACCACGGTCACCGAGCGGTTCATGACCAGGTGGAAGGGCGACCCGGACCCGAGGCACACCGAGGCGATCGACGCCTACTGGGTGTCCGCCGCCGAGCACGGCATGAACGCCTCCACCTTCACCGCCAGGGTGATCGCCTCCACCGGCGCCGACGTGGCCGCCGCGCTGTCCGGCGCGATCGGCGCGATGTCGGGCCCGCTGCACGGCGGTGCGCCCGCTCGCGTGCTTCCGATGATCGAGGGCGTCGAAAAGACCGGTGACGCACGGGGTCTGGTCAAGGGCATCCTGGACCGCAAGGAAAAGCTGATGGGCTTCGGGCACCGGGTGTACCGGGCCGAGGACCCGCGCGCCCGCGTGCTACGCGCCACCGCCAAGCGGCTCAACGCGCCGCGCTACGAGGTGGCCGCCGCGCTGGAGCAGGCCGCGCTCGCCGAGCTGCGTGAGCGCCGCCCCGACCGCGCCATCGAGACCAACGTGGAGTTCTGGGCCGCGGTGATCCTCGACTTCGCCGAGGTGCCCGCGCACATGATGCCCGCCATGTTCACCTGTGGCCGCACCGCGGGCTGGTGTGCGCACATCCTGGAGCAGAAGCAGCTCGGCAAGCTGGTCCGTCCCGCCGCCATCTACACCGGCCCGGGTCCGCGCAGGCCGGAAGAGGTCGGCGGCTGGAATTCCGTCCAGCACGTGTAAGAACCTGATAACGATCCACCCGCGAGCCGAATGCCCTGAAGGACTGGGGTGTTCGGCTCGCGTAGCATCCGGATGACCTTGAAAGGGTGGGCGTACGGATGTTGGAACGAGGAATGTCGCGGCGGCGCGTGTTCGGCCTCGGCGCCACGCTTGCCGCCGGGTTCGCCGCTACCGCGTGCGGCACGGCGCAGTCCGATACCGTGCCCGCGCAACCGAGTTCGACGGTCGACCCGGCCTCGGCGCTGGGGAATTGGGATGCCCTCGCGGTCTCCAAAGCCGCACCGCCACCACAGGTCAACTCCCTCGGGACGGTGGTTGCCAAGCACACCGGACAACAACCCCAGCAGTGGGGCGTTGCGATGCAAGGCATCACCAGCACCTTCGAGGCCACCGGCAAGCAGCTGGCGCTGACCTTCGATGCCTGCGGCGGTCCCGGCGGCACCGACATCGACGAATCGTTGCTGAGTTTCCTGATCGCCCAGCAGATTCCGGCCACGTTGTTCCTGAACAAGCGGTGGATCGACGCGAACCATGGACGCGCCGCCAAGCTCGCCGCGAATCCGCTGTTCGAGCTGGCCAATCACGGCACGTCGCACAAGCCGATGTCGGTGAAGGGCCAGGCCGCCTACGGGATCGCGGGCACCGGCTCGGCACAGGAGGCGGCGGACGAGGTGTGGGGCAATCACGAACGACTAACCGAGCTGGTCGGCAGGCCACCGCGCTTCTTCCGGGCGGGCACCGCGCACTATGACGACGTCGCGGTCTCGATCGTGCGTGAACTGGGGGAAATCCCGGTGGGATTCAGCATCAACGCCGACTACGGCGCCACCGCCAACCCGGCCAAGGTCCAGGCCGCGATGAATGCCGCTGCGCCGGGTGCGATTTCGCTGGCGCACATGCACCGCCCACAATCCGGCACCGGTGCAGGCATGATCGCCGCACTCCCCACCATCCGCGCGATGGGCTTCACCTTCGTCCATCTCTGACAGGCCGATACTCGGTGCGCCCCTGACTTGTTCGCGCACCAAGACGGTTCAGTCCTCGCCGAGTGAGGCGGCCCAGTCGACCGCGACGGATTCGCCGTGATCGACGGTGAAGAAGGCGACCTCGAGGTGCTGGCCGAGATCGACCAGGCTGATCGCGGCCAACGGCACCGGCTGGACCAGCCGAACCAGCCACGGCGTCGGTTCGTCCCACGCACGCAACTCGAGGTCGAGCCGAAGCACCGGATCGTCGCGACCGGTGTAGTCCGCAGCGACCGGAGTGGCCGCAAGCACCGTGGCATCGGCGCGGCGGCCGTCGGCGAGGATCTTCGAGATGCTGACCCGTCCGGTCTCCGCGAAGTCGGGCACGTAGAGCACCAACCGATCCCGGTCGCCCGGATCGATCCGGCAGCTGACGACATCGCCGGGCTGCATCCATTCCAGCGTCGCCTCGGACACCCGCTGGCGCACCCTGGTCTCGTACGGCGCCACCCCGTCGACCTGCACCCGGACCCAGAACACCGGCCCGTGCTCGGCGCGGCCGCTGCCGTCGTCATCGACCATGCCCTTCGAGCTCGGCCGCACCCCGAGGATCGTTGCCGAACCGAAGGTCCCGCGCATCAGCAACTCGCGCCTGGCCGCATCCGAGATCGTGCCGACGCGAAGTCCGAAGGTGCCAGGGCGGCGGCCACGCAACCGCCACAAGTTTGCTGACGCCATGCTCATGGGCGCAAAGGTTAGCTGGCATGTGCGCCGAGACACAGCGGTACCACCGTGATCCGCCGCGTTCTCGCGCGTGTCCTGCACCGATGTCACGGATGGCGGGTGATAGCTGGCTGTCCGGAGGCCGACCCGAACGTACCGAGCGGCCCTGCCACGCTCTACCCTGTTCGGCATGACCACTGCGTTCCCGACGATTCCCGCCGACCTCAAGCCCGCCGACGGACGTTTCGGCTGTGGCCCCTCCAAGGTGCGACCGGAGCAGTTGCAATCCCTGGTGGACGTCGGCGCCTCGGTGTTCGGGACCAGCCATCGGCAGAAGCCGGTGAAAGACGTGGTCGCGCGGGTGCGTTCGGGCCTACGCGAGCTGTTCGCGCTGCCCGACGGCTACGAGGTGGTGCTCGGCAACGGTGGCACGACGGCCTTCTGGGATGCCGCCGCGTTCGGCCTGATCCGGGAGCGTTCGCTGCACCTGACCAACGGCGAGTTCAGCTCGAAGTTCGCCACCGTGGCCAAGGGCAACCCGTTCATCGGCGACCCGATCGTCGTCTCGGCCGAACCGGGCAGCGCGCCGGAGCCTGTGTCGGATCCGGCGGCCGACCTGATCGGCTGGGCGCACAACGAAACCTCCACCGGTGTCGCCATTCCGGTGCAGCGTCCCGCCGGCTCGGCGCACGCGCTGATCGCCATCGACGCCACCTCGGGCGCGGGCGGCCTCCCGGTGAACATCGCCGACTCCGACGTCTACTACTTCGCACCGCAGAAGTCCTTCGCCGCCGACGGTGGCCTGTGGGTCGCGCTGATGAGCCCGGCCGCGCTGGCCAGGGTCGAAGAGATCAAGGCTTCGGGTCGGTGGACTCCGGAGTTCCTGTCGCTGCCGATCGCGATCGACAACAGCACCAAGGATCAGACCTACAACACCCCGGCGCTGGCCACACTCCTGTTGCTCGCCAACCAGATCGAATGGCTCAACAGCAACGGCGGCCTGGACTGGGCGGTCAAGCGGACGCTGGATTCCTCGTCGCGCCTGTACAACTGGGCCGAGTCGAGCGAATACGCCACCCCGTACGTCACCGATCCCGCCCACCGCTCGCAGGTGGTCGGCACCATCGACTTCGCCGATTCGGTCGACGCGGCCGCGGTCGCCAAGGTGCTGCGCGCCAACGGAATCGTCGACACCGAGCCCTACCGCAAGCTGGGCCGCAACCAGCTGCGTGTCGGCATGTTCCCCGCGATCGACCCGGAAGACGTCACCCAGCTCACCCGCAGCATCGATTGGGTTGTGCAGAACCTGGGCTGAGGTCAGCGACACGCCGTGCACGACACGCAAGATTTCTGACGAGCTCGACACACCGGAGCGCGAGTCTTGTGAGTGCCGTGCACGGCCCGTCGCAGGTGGCGGGTGGCCGAAGCGCATGCGCCGCAGGCGCGAATCTCGGCTGCTCGGAGGGTAAAGCCGAGGGGGCGGCGAACACTCAGCGCCACCGGCGCTGAAAAAACCAACACAGCAGATTAGCGGGGCGCGGTGGTCTCCACAGAGATTTCCGCCCTGCGTGTCTTGCCCCACGGATCCCAGAAGTGCACTACTGTTTCGGAAAGTGGGCGGTGTCGCGAGTCGACGCGGTAAGGAGGTAACGGTGCGTGAACTTCGAGTGATCGGGGTGACGCCCGACTCCACGCACATCGTGTGTATCGACACCGAGTCCGGAGCAAAGTACCGGCTTCCCGCCGACGACAAGCTACGAGCCGCAGCACGCGGAGACCTTGCCCGATTCGGCCAGATAGAGATCGAAATGGAAGCAACTATGCGTCCTCGCGATATCCAGGCTCGTATCCGTGCAGGTGCGTCCGTCGAACAGGTCACCGCAGAGTCCGGCATGCCTGCCAGCCGCGTCGAGCGGTTCGCCTACCCGGTATTGCTGGAACGGGCGCGTGCCGCCGAGCTCGCACAGAAGGCCCACCCCGTCCGCCCCGACGGCCCTGCCGTCGAGATCCTGATCGATGTCGTCACCGCAGCCTTCACCGAGCGCGGCCACAACATCGAGGGCGCCGAATGGGACGCCTGGAAGGACGAGAAGGGCTTCTGGGTCGCCCAATTGCAGTGGCAGAACGGGCGTTCCGAGATCGCCGCGCACTGGCGCTACCAGCCGGACGCGCACGGCGGCTCGGTCTCCCCGCTCGACGACCCCGCGTCCGACCTGATCGACCCCGACTTCGGGCGCGCGCTACGCGGCCTGGCAACGATCCTGCCCGCCGAGGCACCGGCGCCCGAGCCAGAACCCGTGGTCGAGCCGCAGCCTGCGCCCGCGGCGCCGCCTGCCCGCACCACCGCACGGCAGCAGGGCCAGCCCACCCTGGACGAGTACTACGAGCAGCGTGCCGTCGCAGCAGGCGGCACCAGCACGCCCGCGATCACCGCAGGCACGACCGCGACGCCGGCCGCCACGTCCACTGCGACGCCCACCGCGGCGAACCCGGCACCCGCGCCTGCCGCGCAGGCACCTGCCGCGAGCACCCCGGCGGAGACCGCTCCTGCGGCCCCCGCCACGCCGAAGGCGCCAGCCGCCGAGGAAACCCCCAAGAAGCCCGCCCCTGCCAAGGCGCCGGCGAAGTCGACCCGCACCAAGCGCGGCAAGGCGCCCATGCCGTCCTGGGAGGACGTGCTGCTCGGAGTGCGCAGCTCCGGCCACTGAGCGTGCTTGGCGCACAGCCGATTTCAACGCACCGGCGCGGCCGGGCGAACTCCGGGTAGCCGCGCGCCGCACACGAGTTCGCCTGCGGGACAGCGAGCGACCAGATGCAGGGCATTTCGGCGTTATTCTGGTACCCGTTGGCGTGTTCTGGGGTCGAAGGGACGCCGACAGCGGTGCAGTGCGAGTAGATTTTTCGGTGTGTTGTCGACTGCGCGCGACGGCGTCCGGCAGTTCACGAAGACGGTGAATTGTTCGAAACCACCGTGCGTTGCTCGAAGTTCGCGGAGCTGATTCGTGCAACCATCGGGAGGTGCCGGAAATGCTATCGAAGGCTTCGTCTCTCTGGTATGTCGACGCACCAGACCCGCTGACGGTACTGCGGGCCAACCATGACCCGGATCCCGATGCCGCACTGGCCCTTGCGAAGCAGTTGCACGGCGACCGCGACGTGCTGCCGATCATGGTCGGCACCCTGGCAGGCTGCGCAGGCCCGGACACCGACGAGGTGTACATCGGTTGCTATCCCGGCGTGACGGTGGTGTGTTCGGCGCAGGCCTCGCGCGTCCATCCGACCGAGATCCCGGAAATGCTGGTGCGCCCGCTGGCTTCGGAGCACACCTATCTGGTCTCGTTCGACAGCGCACACGGCTGGGGCGCGTTCGCCCATTGGGAGCGCGGCGAATTCCGCAGGGCGTTCAGTTCGAGCCGGGTGAACATCCTCGAGGACGAGGGCCTGCCGCTGGTATGGGAGCGGCCGTACTGGGCCGGTGAGCATCCGGTGCGCTGGCAGGCCGGTGAGCTGCCCGACCCCCAGACGCTGCCGTTCGACCCGCCCGACTTCGCCGACGCCGCCAACAACGAGTGGCTCGGCTTCCACTACCGCGCGCAGGCCGCGGCAGGCGCGCTCGTTCCCGGCGACATCGCGGTGTGCGGGTTCACGCTGTATCCGAAAGGTCAAGCGCCAGACCCGGCCACCCTCATCCCGCCGGTGGCGGACGAGCCGGACACCGTGCGCCCCAAACGCGGCCTGTTCGGCTGGCTACGCGGCCGCGACCGGGTCTCCTGATCAGCCCAATCCGCTGAGCAGCAGCACGGCCCAGCCGACGAGCACGCCCGCAGCGCCGCCGCCGACCACCCACCTGGTCACCGGCGCCCACCGCAATCGCCACGCGGTCGGCGCGGCGCCACCGGCCGCCACCAGATTCACGCCGACCGCGAGCAACGGGTGCACCTCGGCCAGCGCCCGCCCGAACGCGTACACGGCGACCGCGGTCAGCACGGCGACCGCGATCGAGACGGTGAGCCCCGAGCCCCACGGTGTCGGACCTTGCGCGGGCGGGTAGTTCACAACCGCACCCGCTCGTAGAACGCCATCGCGGCGGCGGTCGCCACGTTGAGCGAGTCGGTGCCCGGCGACATCGGGATGCGCGCACGCACGTCGGTGGCGCGCATCGCATCCTCGGTCAGACCGGGTCCCTCGGCGCCGAGCAACAATGCCACGCGCTCCCCTGTCATTGCTGTGGCCAGCTGCGCCGCTGCCGGGTTCGGCGTGAGCGCGATGATCTGGAACTGCTTGCGGCGCAGTATATCCAGGCCGTGTGGCCAATCAGGCACCGAAGCGAACGGGACACGGAGCACGTGGCCCATCGAGACACGGACCGCGCGCCGGTAGAGCGGGTCGGCGCAGCGATCGCCGAACAGGATCGCCGACGCACCGAGCCCGGCCGCATTGCGAAACATCGAGCCGAGATTCTCGTGGTCGTTGACGCCCTCCAGCACGGCCACCGTCCGCGCCGTGTCGACCACCTCGTCCATGGTGAGCACCGCGGGCCGCGGCGCGACCGCGAGCACGCCGCGATTGAGATGGAACCCGACCACCTCCGCCATCACCTCGGCGGACGCGCGGTAATACGGCACGTCGACAGCGGCCAGGTCGTCGGCCAGCTCGATGCGCCGCTTCTCCACCCCGAGCAATGCCGTCGGCGCGAACCGCGAATCCAGCATCCGCTGCACGACCACCACGCCCTCGGCGATCACCAGCCCCTTCCGTCCCGGCAGATCGGGGCGGCGGTCAGCGGAGTTCAGGTCGCGAAAGTCATCGACCCGCGGGTCAGCGGGATCGTCGATATCGATCACTTCGGCCACGGCTACATCCTGCCGGGGCCGCCGGGCGAGACCGCCACCGGTGCTGGTCAGTACGTGGTGTCTGTCCCACCGATATTCGAATGCGGCGTGGTGAGTTGGCGTGGCAAGGTCGAATAATGACGTTGACGAACGGCATCACCCTCCGCTCTGCCACCGACGACGACGCGAGCGCGATCCAGACCCTGACGGCGACCGCGTTCGGCGCCCGAGCCGACGAGGAGACCCGCAGGCGGAGCCTCGAGCTGTTTCCGCAGCAGGAACCGCTGTACGCGCGGCAGGACGCGATCGTCGCGGTCGACGGCGCGCGGATCGTCGGGCACGTGAAATCGCGCACGATGACGCTGACCGTGCCCGGCGAGCGAACGGTCGATGCCTGCGGAATCGCGGCGGTCGCCGTCGCACCGACCCATCGGCGGCGCGGGATCCTGCGGGCGATGTACACCGAGCAGCATCGGCGCACCGAGGCCGACGCACGCCCGCTGACCATCTTCACGGCCAGCCAGGGCAGCATCTACGGGCGCTTCGGCTACGGCCCGACGGTGCGCGAGAACTCGGTCACGATCGATCGGCGCTTTGCCGAGTTCCTGCCGTCCGCACCGAATCCGGGCGGGGTCGAGCTGGTCGACCCGGGCGCGGTCATCGAACAGGTGAAGACGATCTACGACCGCTGGCGGCGCTGCACTCCCGGCGTGCAGGTGCGCCCGGATGCCTCGTGGGGCACGTTGTTCGCCGATACTCCGGCGATACGTAGCGGTGGCACAGAGCTTTACGCGTTCCTGCACCCCGACGGCTACGCGCTGTACCGGTATCACTATCGGGAGCAGGGGATGCAGGTCGAGGTGGTGGAGCTGACGGCGGTGACGACCGAAGCCCATGCGGCACTGTGGCGTACGCTGCTAGGCCTGGATCTGGTCAAGCAGGTGAACGCCACGCTCAGCGACAACGATCCGCTGCCCTATCTGCTCACCGATCCCCGCCTGGTGCGCACCGAAGGGCGCGTCGACGCACTCTGGTTGCGAGTCATGGACGTGCCCGCCGCGCTGAGCGCCCGCGCATACCAGTGCGACCTGGATCTGGTGCTCGCGGTGACCGATCCGTTCCGCGACGCGGGCGGCACCTTCGCGCTCATCGTCCGCGACGGCGTCGCCGAGTGCGCACCGACCACCCGTACTCCCGATGTCGAACTCGGCATCGACGTCCTTGGCAGCCTCTACCTCGGCGCCTACCCCGCTCGCGCCTTCGCCGCCGCCAACCGCCTGCAGGTCAAGGACCCCACCCACCTGCATCCGCTCACCGAGGCCTTCGGCACCGACCGCGACGCGGTGCTCGGCTGGTTCTTCTGATCGAGCCTCGGGTGGCGCCTTGCCTGAGCACGGTCGGCGCCACTCTCCGGGATTACCCTGAGCGCGGTTTCATACCCGCGGGGTGATGCCGGAATGTCCGGTTGCTGGCATCCTTGGCGCATGAAGCCGATTCAGCTCATCCTCAATGTGCTCTGGCTCGTGATCGTCGGGTTCTGGATGGCGCTCGGCTACCTCCTGGCCGGCGTCATCTGCTGCATCCTGATCATCACGATCCCGTGGGGCATCGCCTCGTTCCGGATCGCGGCCTACGTGCTGTGGCCGTTCGGGCGGACCACGGTCGAGAAGCCGTCCGCCGGAGTCGGATCGCTGCTCGGCAACGTCATCTGGTTCATCTTCGCGGGCTGGTGGCTCGCGCTCGGCCACCTGCTGACCAGCATCCCGCTGTTCGTCTCGATCATCGGAATCCCGTTCGGCTGGGCCAACTTGAAGCTCATCCCGGTCTCGCTGTTCCCGCTCGGTCGCGACATCGTCGACAGCGACCAGCCTTTCGGCGCGCGGTAACACACACCGCGCCGGGCGGTCACTCCGATTCGGCGACGATCTGCTTCATGATCGCGACGGCGCGAGTCAGGGTGACGATCTGATCCTCGGTGAGGTTGGAGAGTTGGTCGGTCATCCAGGCTTCGCGCGCGTGGGTTTCGTCGGCGATGAGCGCACTGCCCGCCTCGGACAGCGAGACGATGATCTGGCGGCCGTCGGTGGGGTGCGGCTTGCGCTCGACCAAACCGAGGTCGGTGAGCGAGGCGATCACCCGAGTCATCGACGGCGGCTGCACGCGCTCCTTCGCCGCCAGCGCCCCCGGGGTCATCGCGCCGTCGCGAGACAGGGTCGCGAGGGCCGAAAGCTGAGTCAGCGAAATCTGGGCGTCGGCACGGCGCCCGCGCAGATGACGCGTGAGTCGAACCACCGCCAGTGAGAGCTCACCAGCGAGGGCTCGGACATCGGATGGCGTTGTCACAGAGGTGAACGATACGGGACCGCTGCCCAGCGGACGCGCGTTCTCGCTACTCGGCGACGCGAGGTCGGCGTGCCAAGTCCGGTCGGCGACAGGACTAAGCTTGCGTGCGTGAGTCAGCAAGTGCCCCAGATCCCGCCGCGGCTGACCGATCCGCGCCCGGTGCTCGCGGTCGGCAGCACGCTGTGGCTGATCGCCACCCTTGTGGTGCTCGCGGGCGGTGATCGGTGGGCGTCGGTGCTGCCGGTCTGCCTGATGGGCCTGGTGGTCGGCGTGCTCGCGCTCGGCATCTACCTGATTCAGCGGCGTGGGGCGCGGCGGGGCGACAAGGGTGCGCAGACGGGGCTGTGAGGCCCCGTGACGTCAGCTCACCTCGAACTCGTTGGTAGTTCCGGTGAATGGGTGCAACGCACCGTCCTGGCTCAAACTGTCGGCATAGTGCTGCATGCGATACCGTCCCGGCGCGGCGTCGCCGGGGATGTCCCAGGTGAACCTGGCAACGGATTCGGCGACACCCCGTTTGCTCCAGGAGAACCGCACCGCCCACTCCCCCTCGTTGGCCACCCGCGCCCACTCCCCTGACGCGGTGCGGCGCTGCACCTCGAGGAAGGTGCTGTTGCGGCGCGTGTTGTGTTTCGGATGGGCGGAAACGAATTCGGCAGCGACCTGGGTGCCGACGGCGTAGGTCGAGGCAGGCTGGGTCAGCACGTCACCGAAGGCGCGGCCCGGCGGCGTGGTGTCCTGGCCCGCTCCCGGCTGGAAGTTCGGCTGCAGGTTCGACACGTCACGCGGGGCCGGACCACGCGCGACGAGCTGGCGCGCGGCGAATGCCGTTGCCAGCCGGGTGAACTCCTGCTGATAGGCGCAGAGGGTGTAGCGACCGAACAGGGTCGAGGCGCCCTCGTACTGCTGGGAGTCGTATTCCTCAGGGGTGGTGACGTATTCGTGGTAGGCGTTCGCGTAGCCCTGCATGAGCACCTGCTCCAGCGGCACGCCGAGGGCGGCCGCGACGGCGCGGCGCACCCGCAGCCCCGAGGTGATGGTGAATTCGCCACCGGCAGCGGCCAAATAGAGCTCGCCGAGCCGAACGAGCTGAATCGGCAGCACATTCGGCACCCACGGCACCGGCGGCATCAGGCCGAGTGGGGCCGCGATTGCCTTGGGCGCCTGCGCATCCGCGAGCCAGGCCGGCGCGGGTGCGTTAGGTCCGCCGAGCGAGGTCAGGAACGGGTTGCGCACCCCTTCCGGGATGGGCGCACCCGGGAAGCCTGGTCCGTCCTCGACGCTGCCTGCAGCCAGTGAAACGCCCGCGGCCGCGGGGGCGGTGTGCCGCGGCTGTCCGTCCGGCGTGAACCGGCCGTCGACGGCGATATCGGCCAGGTCGACGTAACAGAGCATCGCGTCGATCGGACCGCCCATCGGCTGCGCCTGGGCCAGAGCAGCTTTCGACGCCTGATACTGACGCTCGCCGATGATGCGGGTGTTCTCGAACTCGTCCTCGGTGGGTCCGGAGCCGGGGCGCAGGTTCAGGTTCGGCGACATGTCGCCCGTGTTGGTCTGTGGGAACGCGGCGACGAAATCCGGTGCGCCGTCGAGGTAGCGGACACCGTGTTCGGTGTGCTCGTAGGCGAACGCGGCGTAACCCTTGTTGTCCCCGCTGATCAGCCGGTTCGCATTGGTCATCGAGGTGGCGTGGGTGGCGAACCAGGTGATGGCGCCGACCTGCCGACCGCCCTTGACGAGCGAAAGCGCGGTCACCGCCGGGTCGATGGCCGCGGGGAAATGTGCTTTGTCGGCAACCGGATTGAGCTCCCACGCCACCCGGGACCGGTTGACGCTTGCGTCGTGCAGCTCGCCGCGGCCCAACGTCAGACTGCCGGGACCGAGGTCGGCGTGCGCGGCCGCGATGGCCTCGACGATGCCGTTGACCTCCGCGTCGTAGACCTGTTGCTGAAAACCGAGGATGGACAGGTTGTATGCGTAGTCGTTGCTGGAGCCGCCGCAGGTCGCATGCGAGTGCGTCGAGGTGAGCAGCACGTTCTGTTCGGTGTACCGATCGCCGAAGCGGCGGGCCAGTTCGGCGAGCACGCCACGGTGCACGGACTGGAAAATCATGCCGTTGTCGGCGACGACGAAGACCACCCGCCTGCCCGCACTGCCGATGATGAACGCGCGCGCCCTCGGGCGCAGGTGGATGCCCGCGGTCTGCTGTTCGAGCTGGGAATAGCCCATCATTCCGCATTCGGCGGCGGGACCGGTGATGTCGGAAATTCCGACGCCGATCTCGTAGCCGCCGGAGCCTGGCGCGGCGGTCGCGGACGCGCCGAGCTCGTCGGACATCGCAGGCAGTGCCGCCGCGGCGGCGAGCCCCGCGGAACCGACAACGGTCCGAGCAAGAACAGTTCTGCGCGACACCGGCATACGCGTCTCCTAACGATCTGAAGGCACTGAACCATAGAACTGGTCATACGTCCAGTCCAGATTTTTCTACCCGCGAATTGACTGCACGCTCCCAGGAGGCTTAACTCCCTGAGGTGTCCTCCCGATTGAGCGTCGAAGAAAGACGGGCCCACCTTATCGAGGCCGCGATCGGCCTTGCCGAAAAAAAGGGCGTTGCGGGCGTGACCACGCGCGATGTCGCCCAGGCGGCGGGCGTCTCGCTTGGTGTGGTCCATTACTGTTTCGAAAACAAGGACGCGCTGATGACCGAGCTGGTCAAGGCGTTGTCGATGGAATTACGTGATTCCGTCGATGCCAATGAAACGGTATGGCAAGACGTCGGAAGTGGAAAAGAAGCGCTTCAAAAATTGATCCGCGCGGGGCTGGAACTCATGTGGCTCAACATAGAAGCAACTCCGGAACGTCAACTGCTCACATACGAAACCACGACTTACGCACTGCGCGAGGGTGAGCAAACTCCAGCGAAACTCGCAATCGCCCGCGAGCAGTACAACTTCAACGACTCCACCGTCGCCGACATCATCGAACACGCGCGGGATGCGACCGCGAATCAGTGGAGTGTTCCACTGCCGACGCTGAGCCGGTTCATGCTCAACGCCATCGACGGGATCGTGTTGCGCTGGCTGGTTGACAACGACAGCGAGGCCGTTCGGGCGCAGCTGGATCTGCTCAGCCAGATGATCTCGGAGTACGCCGCTTAGCTTCGCGGTGCGGCACAGTTCGATTCGCCGGTTGGCTGCGGCATCGCCAAGCCGCGATCCACAGGTACGCCGATCGGCGCTACTGCTGTGCCTGAGATGCCCTGAAGTGCACCGTATTTCCCTCGCGCCACCACGGGACCGACACGGTGACCTCGACCGCGCCGGACAGGCGGACGCGCACGTCGTCGTGCACCACCAGCTCGCCGTCCTGCGGCGGCAAGGAAAAGAGTTGGCGCAGGACCACTCCGAGCGGCTCGGCCGACCAGGCGCTGCGGCGCCCCTCGCTCAGCACCGTCGCGGTGACAGCGTTCGACACCAGCGGCAGGTCGAGCAGGTTCGCCAAGGCGGGTGCGGTCTCGGTGTCGCCGACGACCAGGCGATCCGGTGGTATGGCGAGACCGAACCACGGCTGATCCAGCACCAGCGCGTCGGCGGGATCGACGACCGCGCCGGACAGGGCGCGCACCCTGGCGGGTAGCTCCAGTTCGGACAGGTCTAGCAGGCCGGCGGCAACGGCTGCGGCCAGCCGTGCGTGCGTGTGCGAAACCACCTCGGGAGTAGGGGTTTTCGACGGATCGGCGAGCGCGACGAGCAGCGCGGCGGTCAACTCCGGAGTGATCACCGCCGCATCGGCGAGAATCGCGCGCATCGCGCCGGCGTCGTCGGCGAGACCAGGAACGGTGAACGTCGGCAGCAGGCCGGCGAATTCGGTGTCCGAAGGATGGCGGAGCAAGCCGAGCGGGATGCCGTCGATGCGCGCGTTCGTGCGCAACCACCAGGCCGTGTACCCGTCACGATCGGTGAGCAGACGGCGGGTGTGCGGCGCGGAAGCCAACTGCCACAACGCCTCCGGCCATGCGGCATCATCGACCAGATCCAAGTCGCGGATCGCGGCGAGTTCGTGCGGGTCCTGCGCCAGCGTCAACCACCAGCGCTCTTCGTCGTCCAGGTCGTGGTCGGGGCCGGTCGGATCGGCCTCGACCAGCATGCTGAAATCCCAGCCGACGCCGACAGCTCGCAGCGCGCGCGAGTCATAGTGCTGCAGCAGTTCGGGATCGAGCGTGCTGAACGGTGAATCCTCGACCAGCAGTTCCCGCAGCGGGGCATCCGGCAACAGCAACTCGTCCGCGGGCCGCGATTCGCCGTCGACGTCCGGCAATTCGAGCATGCCGAGCCAGGTCGGCAGCGTCTTCGGATCGGCGTGCGCGGCCAAACGGAGCACGGCATCGACGGTGTCCGGGTCATCCGGATGGTCCTCGAGCTCAGCACGCAAAGCAGGCTCGCTCAACAGATCCTCGGCCGTCGCCGACCGCGCCCCGAGCCTGGCAAGCAGCGGATGCCGCGCCTCAGGATGCACCAGGCGCGCCCAATGCACCGGGATCGCGACCTCGAGCTGGTCGTCGAGGACCACCGTGCGCGGTCCAGTGACCAGTCGCCCGTCCGTCAGCGGAACCGCAAGCGCCCCCAGCTCTTCCGCCGACAGCGGATCGAGTACGAATGGCTCCAGCGCCGAATACAGCGAGTACCACCACCCCGGTGCGCGCTCCAGCCCGCCCGACAGTTCGGCGAGCCGCGCCAGCCCGAGTCGATGCACATCCAGCACACCCAGCGCCTCGAGATGTCCCTGGCCCGACAACTCGGGAATCACCAACTGCCCGACCACATCATCGAGCAGCCGCGCCAATTCCTCGGTCAGGCCGGTGAATACGCTCGCCCGGGTCGGCACGGCGACCTCAGCACCTGCCTGCACTGCTTCCGGGGCTACCTCGAGCAGGTCTGCGTCCAACGATTCGGCACGTGCCCGCGCGGCCTGCCTGCGGTCGCCGGACTGGGTGTCCGGCAGCGCGTCGAACAAGGTTGGGTTGCCTTGTGATTCGACCCCATCCTGATCGAACGGGCCACCAGGGTCGTGCGCATCCGATGTCGACCACGCCGAGTCGGCGGCGGCCGGTGAATCGGCGGCGGTCAATGAGTCGGCGGCAGCCAGCGAGTCAGCAGCGGTCAATGAGTCAGCGACGGCCAGCGAGTCGCCAGCGGTCAATGAGTCAGCAGCGGTAAGTGAGTCGGCGACGCCCAGTGGGTCGGTGGCGGTCGTCGCACCTGTTTCGGTGCTCGGCATAACTGTCGAGGCATCCACACCCCCTGCAGACGCGGAGTAGGTGGCGACGATGGGCAGCCAGGGGTGGGTCCGGAGTTCACGGACGACGGCTTCGCGGAGCAGGGCATCGGCCTCGCTGCGGGCGAACGCCGGGGCAGGGACCAGGACCAGTCGGTCGCGGGTTGGGAGCGCAGCAGCGAAATCTGCGTAGCCGGTGGCCAGTTCGGCGAGGCGGGCGCCGGGCAGGAGGCGGCGGCGGTCCGGCTGCATCGGGATGTCGGCGATCAGCACGGCAGGCAGGGACAGCTCCTCGTCGGAGCGGGTCGGTGCGCGCAGGACATCCGGGGCGGCGGCGGTCGGCCTGCCCTTGCGGAGCGGGAGCAACCAGCGGGCGCGTGGCGTGCGGTACTGCCACCAGATGCGGCGCTCGACGCCGGGGCCGTCGACGTGCACTTCCTGCAGGCCGTCGGCAAGGTCGATGGTGGTGCTGGTGAATTCCGCTGTGTCGATCGTGATGCTCTGCAGTGCAGGCAGTTCCAGCAGCAGGTCGATCGCCTCCGCGGCCATCCCGGCGAGCAATGCGTCGGCATCGATGTCCGCGCGCAGTCGCAGCACGACCTCGGTGTCGAAGCCGTTCGTCGGCGCGGCCTCGATCGGCCAGGCCATCCGCAACACCGGCGGCACGAAAGCCTCGGCGGGACCATCCGCTGAGTTATCGGGGATACGAATGCCATGCTGATGCAGGGCATCCCACGTCTGCGCGCGCGAAAACCGCAGCGATCCGGTACTGGAAAGCAGCTCGATCTCGTCGCTTACCGACAGCACCGCGGTGAAGCCGACGCCGAACTTGCCGACAGCGACATCCGACTTCGCCGACGCCCGCAGTGCAGTCAGCGCGTGCACGCCCGAGACATCCAACGGCGCACCGGTATTGGCGACCCGCAGCACCTCGCCGTCCCGCCGCACAACCAGTCGGCCAGGCACCCCGGCCTTGGCCGCCGCGTCACCGGCATTCTGCGCAAGCTCGGTCAGCAGCCGATCGCGATACCCGGCTCGCACCAGGTCCGCCTCGGTCGCCGCATCCTCCCGCAACCGAGTCGGCGAATCACGCCACGCGGCAAGGACTCCCGCCCGCAACCCCGAGGTGCCGAAAGGATCGGCCGCCTCGTTCAGTTCTCCGGCGATGACTCGACCGCCCGGCTCTCAGCCGCACCTTCGACCGACACGTCAGCAGCAGGCGCCTGAGCCGCATTCTCGGCCGCCTGCTCGACATCCGGCGACACAGCGGCATCCGACCCGTCCACGCCCGCACTCGGCGCACTGTCCACCGGAGACGGACCCGCCTCGGTCGACTCATCGCCATCGGCCGCAGCACCGAAACCCGAAGCGCTCACCGAATCACTCGACTCGACACCAGCACTCACCGCCGCAGACGCAACGTCGTCAGCCGAATCACCATCGGCAACAGGAGCATCCAACGCACCGGCAGCATCGGCCGTGACAGACGACTCGACCGCCGAGGCGTCGACATCCGCCACAGCCGACTCAGCAACGGCAACAGGCTCAGCCGCAGCCACCGAATCAGTCACCTCAGCATCGGCAACAGGCGCGGCGTCCGCACCCGCAACAGCCGCGCCATCGACGTCCGACACCGATTCCGTCGCGACGACAGACTCTTCCGCGACCGGCGCGACAACCTCCGCCGCGATCACCTCGACATCGGCGGCAACCGCCTCGGTTGCGACATCAGATGCAGCCGCCCCCGCCGATTCGACAATGGCAACAGACTGTTCCGCAACAGGAGCGCTGTCGGCATCCGAAACCGCTACCTCGTCGTCAGCCTGCTCCGCAACAGCGTCGGCAGACTCCGTAGCAGCAGCAGTCGCGTCCACGTCGGCGACGGTGTTGATAACCGACGCGACCACGTCAGCCGACACCTCGGCGACCGGGGCTGCCGAGCCAGCATCTGTCCCAGGCGCATCAGCGGCTGCGGCATCCGTGACCACATCAGCCGCCCTTTCGGCGACAGGCGCGGCCGAACCGGCCTCCGCCACAGGCGCATCGGCGGCTTCGGCTGCGACAGGCGCGACGGCGTCGGCAACCGAAACTGCGTCGGCCTGCTCCGCAACAGCGTCGCCAGACTCCGTATCAGCGACAGGCGCGGCCGAACCGGCTTCCGCCACAGTCGCTTCAGCGGCTTCGGGTGCGACTTCCGCGACGACATCGGACTTCACTTCGGCGACAGGCGCTTCTGTGTCCGGTGTGGCAGCGGTGGGCGCCGCTTCCGCGGGGTCGACCTTGGGTTCCGGCGCGGTGAGGTCGGCGGTGGGGATGAGTTCGACTGCGGCGTCGTCGAAGGCTTCGTAGAGCGGGGAACCGCCGCCGGTCGGTGCGACCGTGTCGGAGTGGGCTCCGCAGCCGTAGGCGGCGTGGACGACGCGGCCGTCAGCGCCCATGGCGTTGCCGCAGACACCGAAGGCGGCGCGCAAAGAGCCTGCGAGGGGGAGGTAGAAGCCGCAGAGGCCGCAGGTGGACGGTGCCGCCTTCGCCATCTCCGTCTCGGGGCCGTACTCGGCGTGCCAGCGTTCGGCGGCTTCCTCGCGTCCTTCGAGGCTCAGCACCTGGGTGCGGCCGAGGCCGATCTCGTAGGCGACCTCATCGACGACCGGGTCGCCGGTGGCGACATAGCCGGGCACCAGGCGCGGATCGTTGGGCGGCGGAGCGAGCAGGTCGCCCGGCGCGAGATCGCCGGGGCGCACCCGCTGATCCCACGGCACGAAGTCGGGGGCGACCAGAGCATCGGGACCGGGCAGCAGTGCCGATTCGCTCACCGTCGCGTAGTCCGCCTCCGGCGGCGCCGCCACGACGACCGCCCACTGCCAGCCGCGATACCCGGCGAGGGTGGCCTCGAAGCGATGGGTTGCCGCGCTGTCGTCCTCGGCAGCCACGCCGAGATGCGCCCCGACACCAGCTGGTTCCAACTCCAGGAGCGCACGGCGGGCCAGATCGACGGCATCGGCCAGCAACGGCCTGACACCGGACTCAGAAACAGAAACTGCGCTCACGGCCTACATTTTGCCGTATGAAACGCAATCGGCGTCCGTTGGCTGTCGCTATCCTGCTCGGTCTGGTCGTCTGGGCCGGGTGTGCGGCGGCCGATGAGCCAGTACCCACGATGAACATCGAGCTGGTGGGGACCAGATGGCACGATCCGCGGGCCTTCACCGAGGGTCTGGAAATCCGCGGCGATGTGCTCTATGAGGGCACGGGCCTGTCGGGCGCATCGACGGTGCGGTCGTCGAACTTCGCCACCGGCGCCGAACTGGCCAGCGCCGACCTGCCCGCGCCGTTCTTCGGCGAGGGGCTCACCGTGACCGGCGACACGCTGTGGCAACTGACGTGGCAGGACCACACCGCCTTCGCCAGGGATCCGCACACGTTGGCCGAGGTTCGCCGAGTGCCGTACGAGGGCGAGGGCTGGGGCCTGTGCACCCGTGCCGGGCGCCTGGTGATGAGCGACGGCACCGACAAGCTGACGTTCCGTGATCCGGTCACCTTCGAGCCGACCGGCTCCGTCCGACTCACCACGCACCACAACGTCCGGCTCAACGAACTCGATTGTGCCGAGGACGGTTCGGTGTACGCCAACGCCTGGCCGACCGACACCATCCTGCGCATCGATCCCGACACCGGCCGCGTGCTCGCGACGATCGACGCGAGCGCTCTGCTCTCGCCTGTCGACAGGATCGGCGCCGAAGCATTGAACGGCATCGCGCAAATCCCCGGCACCGACCGGTTTCTGCTGGCACGCAAGAATTGGCCGATCATCTTCGAGGTGCGTTTCCTGCCTGCCTGATCGCGATGCGCACGGTGCTGCCCGCACAAGCACGGCCAGGCAGGCACGCACCGCGGTCGACGGCATCACGAAAGTGACCATCGGCCGACACCTTCGGCAGCGAGTGAACGCCCCGCGCGGAAGTACGACAGAATTGAGGACGTGACGACTCCCCGCGAACCTTCCGGTCCCGACCGTGATCGGTGGGACGGCGAGGAGTATCCGCCGATCGAACGGCATCCCGGTTTCGATCGCTATCCCCCGCCGAACGCGCCGACCAGGCGCGGGCCGCTGCCGCCGTTGGATCCCAATCGCACCGCACTGCCGGACTACGACACGCCCGACCCGTCGAATGCCGAAACTCGCCGACACCCGACTCCGCGCGCGGAGTCCCGACGCCCCTCCGGCGAACCCGATCCCGCGCGCACACCGCGCCGCGTCTTCCCACACCGCCCGCAACCGCCGCATCACACCGAACCGCCACCCGCCGAACCGGAGTCTGCGGCCCCGCCGCCGACCAAGCCCTTCCCCGAGCAACCGGAGACCGGCGAAACGGCAGGCGAGGCCCCCACTCCGCCTGGTACGCCACGCATTCCGCGCAAGCTGACGGTGACCAGGGTCGCCGCCATGCGCGGCCGCCAGCTGACCGAGAAGGGCATCGCCACCTTCCAGCGCGCGGCGAAGGCGGACGGCGCCGACAAGTCCGGCCTCACCGCACTCACCTACGCGACGATGGCGAACTTCGCGCTCGATGCCGCGGTCGCCGTCGCCTTGGCCAACACCCTCTTCTTCGCCAGCGCCACCGCGGAGAGCAAGACGAATGTCGCGCTGTACCTGCTGATCACGATCGCCCCGTTCGCGGTGATCGCGCCGCTGATCGGCCCGCTGCTCGACCGACTACAGCACGGCCGCCGGGTGGCGCTTGCGACTTCGTTCGCGTTGCGGATCCTGGTCGCGGTCGCGCTCATCCTCGAATTCGACAGCTGGGGACTGTATCCGCTCGCGCTGTGCATGATGGTCGGCAGTAAATCGTTCTCGGTGCTCAAGAGCGCGGTGACGCCGCGCGTGCTCCCTCCCGATATCGACTTGGTGCGTACCAACTCTCGGCTCACCGTGTTCGGCCTGGTCGGCGGCACCATGGGCGCGGGAGCGATCGCAGGCATCGCCGCGCTCATCGCAGGCTCGGACGGCGCGCTGATCCTCGCCGCGCTGATCGCCTGTGCAGGCACCTTCCTCAGCCTGCGCATCCCGTCCTGGGTCGAGGTCACCGAGGGCGAGGTGCCAGCGACGCTGAGCTATCACGGCTCGGACGCGCACACCGAAGTCCTTTCGCCGGACAAGGAATCCGCGGTTCCGCCACGCAAGCGCAGGCAGCCGCTGGGCCGCTCGGTGGTGACCGGGTTGTGGGGCAACAGCGCGGTCCGCGTGTTGACCGGGTTCCTCACCTTCTATGTCGCGTTCGTCGCGAAGTCCACCGAGCACGAGGCCGTGAAGCAGGCCGCGATGCTCGGCGTGGTCGGCGCGGCCGCGGCGATCGGCAATTTCACGGGCAACGCGACCGGCGCCCGGCTCAAGCTCGGCAGGCCGACGCTGATCGTGCTCGGCTGCGTCGCGGCCTGCGCGCTGGTCTCGCTCTTCGCGACCTTCACCAACAATCTGCTCGGCGCGGCACTGGCCGCCCTGGTCGCGTCGGGTACCAGCGCGCTGGCGAAGGTGTCGCTCGACGCGTTGATCCAGGACGACCTGCCGCCGGAGTCGATCGCGTCCGGCTTCGGTCGTTCGGAAACCGTGCTGCAGCTCAGCTGGGTCGTCGGCGGCGCGGCGGGTGTGCTGCTGCCGACCGAGTACTGGAAGGGCTTCGCGGTCATCACCGCGATCCTCGTCGTCGGCCTGGTGCAGACCTTCGTCAGCTACCGCGGTCACTCGCTGCTGCCCGGACTCGGCGGAAATCGGCCGCAACACGCGGAGCAGGAAGTGCCGGCAACCCGGCCGATGCCACACACTTCCAACGCGTACCGCCGACCGGGAACCGGCGGCGCGACACCACCCGTATCCAACGAGGGATAGGAGATCCAAGCCAGTGAACCGAGGACACAGCGCGCCCTCGCGTACGACGGAGCCGAGCGGCAGCGAGGTCGTGGCGTGAAGCGGCCGGGCACCCGGACGATCGTGGCGTTGATCGTCGCCGCTGGGCTGGTGTTCACCGCTGCCTTCGTCGCTGTGCTCGTCACGCTGATCGGCGACGCGAAGGAACGCGATCCGGAGATCACCGCCTACGCCCACGGCCGGACGGTCACCGTCGCGCCCTACGTGTATTGCACAGTGCGCCTGGAGGACTGCCGCTTCGGCAAGACCGTCGAGCTCGAGGTGCCACCGGACTACCCGCTGCAACTGTCGCTGCCGAAGAAGATCGCGGAAGCGCCGTGGATGGCCAGGCTGGTCTACGTGCTGCCCAACGGCGATCGGGTGGACCGAGTGGTCAGCCACAATGATTTCCCGGACGGCGCGCTGGCCATCACCATCGAGTCGCGTCCGGAGCCGGACCTGCGGCTGGCCGGAGTCGAACTGCAGCTGCCGATCCTCACCAAGGACATCGACACCGGCGAGGAGTCCTACCGCCCGCACGCGGCCTGGTCGATCAGCACCGAACCGTAAGAGCCGGCGTGGGCCCACGCGGCATAGCGCGGGCCCACGCGGCCAAAACTCAGTGGTCTAGTTCGCGCGCGACGGCGCGGACAACCTCGGAGATGCGCTGGGCCGTCTTGCGATCGGGGTACTTGCCCTTGCGCAGGTCCGGCTGCACCGTCGCCTCGAGCAGGGTGATCATGTCCTCGACCATCCCGTGCAGCTCGTCCGGCGTGTGCCTGCGCGGGACGGGCTCCTTGCGGGCGCGCTCGCGCTCCTGCCCCTGACGCACCGACGGCGGCGCCTCCAGCAGCTTCAGGCTCAGCGCCTGCGGACCACGACGGCCAGCGGCCATGCCGAACTCGACGCGCTGCCCCGGCTTGAGTCCCTCGACGCCGTCGGGCAACGCGGACGACCGGACATAGACGTCCTCCCCCTCGTCCTGGGAAAGGAAGCCGAAGCCCTTTTCGACGTCGTACCACTTCACCCTGCCGGTCGGCACTGCGCTCACCCGTTCATCATCGAAAACTCGGAACCGCACCGGCCCGAGCACATCTGTCCACAGACCCGCAGTGGCAGACCGCCGCGTACGAGCCCTTTTCTGTTAGCGAAAAGAAGCGCGCCCAGCAAGGGATGCGGGACGCGTGTGACCTCGAGTCTACCCCGATGTGAATAACGCAAGCACATCAGTTTTACGGTCGTGGGGTGACGAACCCTTCCGCCGCTCCACCGTCCGGCGGTGCACCGCACCGCAAAGGTGACTGGTTGCTGCAGCTCGCGCTCGGCCTGTTCGCGCTGGGATTGCTGGCGATCATCGCGATCTTCCTGACGCCGGTGGTGTCCGACGGTTCACCGGGCCTGTGGCTCTACTTCGGGGCGCTGCTGGCACCACTCGGGTTTCTGCTCGGGGTGGTCTTCGCCCTCCGTTCGGGTCGCAGGTCACGCTGACGCCGCCGTGGCTGAACCAACGGCCACCGGCACGGTGCGAACCGGTTACCCGCGTCTGTCGTTACCGAATCTCGGATGTGATCCTGGTCACATAACGAGAAGGTCACGGGCCGGTGACGGCGAGGCACTCACCCGACCGCACCGCTTCTAGCTGCACAGAAGGCCGTACGCACGCGTTGATATCGCACCGAGACCGGCCCGTACACGCCGGTTATCAAATGGTGATTTTTCGCGGCGATCGTCGTACGGTCTTTACCGAGCCGGGACAACCGGCAACCACCGGACCGCCGCACCGAACCTCGCCCCGCGGATACCGGAAACCCGACGTAAACGTAGGGGCGAGGGCGGGCATGACGACCTCTCAGTCCAGCCCGAAAGATGACCTCGCAGGTGCGTCGAGAGGAAGACGAACCCGATATGAGTGGACGCCATCGCAAGCCAAGCTCCACCGGGCGCACGGTAGCCAAGGTCGCCGTGACCGGCGCGATCATCGGCACCGCAGGTGTGGCCCTCGCAGGCAACGCCAGCGCGGCTCCCGACTCCGACTGGGATCGCCTCGCACAGTGTGAGGCCGGCGGTAACTGGGGCATCAACACCGGCAATGGATTCCAAGGCGGACTTCAGTTCTCCCCGAGCACCTGGCGTGCGCACGGCGGCGGCGAGTATGCCGCTTCCGCCAACCAGGCCACCCGCGAACAGCAGATCGCTGTCGCCGAGAAGGTCCTCGCCTCCCAGGGCTGGGGCGCCTGGCCGAGCTGCTCGGCAAACCTCGGCCTGAGCAGCAAGCCGACCCCGCGTTCGGCGCCGACCACCCCCGAGACCCCGCGCTGGAACCCCGAGCCCGCGCCGCAGGCCGCCCAGGCCGCGCCGGACAGCACCCAGCAGATCTACACGGCCGTCGACCGCGCACTCGAGGTCGTGCAGAGCCAGGGCGTCCAGGTGCCCAAGGAAGCCTTCGATTTCTTCAACGCCGCCAAGTCGAGTGGCGCCAAGCTGGATCCGACCATCGTGAACTTCTACGAAGCGAACAAGGGTCTGCTGCCTTCCTCCTGATCACACACACACACACGACTAAGGCCCCGCATCCTCGGATGCGGGGCCTTAGTCGTATCTTCGGACTTCTCCGTCCGGAAATCAGCGGTTGATCACCGTGTTCGGGTGCATGTAGGGCAGCTGATCTGCCGGGACCGGAAACTCGGTGTCCTCACCGTACGGCGAGAGCCCACCGGAACGGGTCGACGAGAGCTCGGTGACCGCGTGGTCACCCTCGGCCACCTTCGGCCAGCCGTTGTCGACATAAGGTTTCTTCGATTTGTTCACCACGCTGCCATTGTGGCATGCGCGCCACGCCTAGCAACTTCACCGCTGCCGTATAACTCCGGACGAGCAGCATCGTCGCCACGCGGCGGCCAACGGCCTGCGTCTATTAGGCTCGAAGGATCGAATTGACACGGAACGACTGATCTCGGGAGCACATGGGTAACGCTCCCCCGCCTCTCCGCGACTTCAGGCCAGACCTAGGTGCTACTCGAGAAGCGTTGGCGGCCGGGCGGTACGAAATGAAGTGTGTTAGCCGGTGCCCGGCGAGTTACCCATGTACTCCCGAAACCAGTTCTCGGGCGGGCCGTACGACGCACTGCCTCGGCAGGCGACCAGCAGAGACCGTAGGCTGGATCGGATGACCGCGACCTCCTCCCTGGCGGGATGGCTCGGGGCACGCAGCGATGCCGAGTTGGTGACGCTGCTCGAACTCCGGCCCGATCTGGCTGTGCCGCTGCCCTCCTCGATGGCGGTGCTCGCCGCTCGCGCCGAGCAGCGCGCCTCGGTGCTGCGCGCCACCGATGACCTCGACACGCTCGACTTCGCCATTCTGGAAACACTTGCGGTGCACGGGGTGACGCGCACCGACAGCAACGGCGCCCCGCTGCGCCGCGCCGAGTTGCACGTGCAGCTGCGCGAACGCGTGTCGGCCACCGCGATCGACGCCGCGCTGGCGCGATTGTCCGCCCGGGCGCTGGTCTGGACCGTCGGAGACGAGCTGCACTTGGTCGCGGCCGCCGTCGAGGCGCTGCCATGGCCGATCGGCAGCACCACCGAGATCCCCGACGCGCTCACCGAGCCGGAAGTGCGCGCCGCACTGCCCGAACTGTCGGCCGCCGCGAGCGCGCTGCTGGACAAGCTGGCCACCACCGGCCCGCGCGGCCGCACCAGAGACGCCGCGCCCGGCACCCCGGCCGACCGCCCGGTGCAGCAACTCCTCACTCGCAGGCTGTTGCACCGGATCGACGACGAGACCGTGGAACTGCCCGTCACCGTCGGCCAGATCCTGCGCAACGAGCCGGTGACCCATCCGCACGCGCTGACCCCGCCGAAGCCCAAGCCGAAGAAACAGACGTCCGCCGAGGTGAACGCCGTCGCGGCGGGTGAGGTCGGCGAACTGCTGCGGCACTGCACGGCCGTCTTGGAGCTGCTCGGCCAGGCGCCCGCACCCGCGCTGCGCGCAGGCGGACTCGGCGTGCGGGAGATCCGCCGGATCGCCAAACACGCCGGTGTGGACGAGCTCCGCGCGGGTTTGCTGGTCGAACTGCTGGCGGCCGCGCGCCTCATCGAAAAAGGTTTGCCGGACCCGCCGCCTGAGGTCGATTCGACCGACGATTTCTGGGCGCCGACCCCGGCCGTGGACGCCTGGCTGGAGGCACCACTCGCCAGGCGCTGGGTCGCGTTGGCCATGGCGTGGCTCGAATTGGACAGGGCGCCATGGATGATCGGCATGCGCGACGCCAATGACAAGCCGCTCGCGGCCCTTTCGATCGAGCTGCGCAGCCCGCACGCGCCGCGCGACCGGCATACCATCCTCGGCCTGCTCGCCGAGTATCCGTCCGGCAGCGCCTTGCCGCCCGCCGACATCGGCCGCGTGCTGGCGTGGCGGCAACCGCGATGGCGCAGGCACTTTCGCCTGGAGGCGGTGCAGCACACGCTGGCCGAGGCCGCGGCGCTCGGCTTCATCGGCCGCGACGCGCTCGGCTCACCGGCGCGGGCGCTGCTGCACGGCACCCCGACCAGCGCCGCCGACGCCGAGGCGGCGATGGAGACGGCGCTGCCCGCCCCGGTGGATCACGTGCTGGTCCAGGCGGATCTGACAGTGATCGCGCCCGGCCCGCTCACCGCCGACCTGCAACACCGCGTCGCCCTGGTCGCCGACGTCGAATCCGCGGGCGCCGCAACGGTCTACCGGATCAGCGAGGGATCGGTGCGACGCGCGCTCGATGCCGGGCTCACCGCGGCCGAACTGCACGCGCTGTTCACGAAGCACTCGCGGACCCCGATTCCGCAAGCCTTGACCTATCTGATCGACGATGTCGCCCGGCGGCACGGCCAGCTGCGGGCGGGAATGGCGCAGTCGTTCCTGCGCAGCGACGATCCGGCACTGCTCGCCCAGGTGCTCGCGGCACCGGTGGCCGGCACGCTGGCGCTGCGGGCCATCGCGCCGACGGTGGCCATCGCTCAGGCCCCGCTCGGCGAGGTGCTCGAACAACTCCGCGCGGCCGGTTTCGCACCGGCAGGCGAGGATTCGGCGGGGGTCATCGTCGATCTGCGGGTGCGTGGCGCCCGGATTTCGGTCCGGCCCAATGCCAGGCAGCCGTGGCGGCCGACGCCGCCGAGTGCCGAGCAGCTGCAACTGCTGGTCACCGAGCTACGCGCGGCCGAGCTCGCGACCAGCGCCCGTTCCGGACAGTCGGTGCGCACCGACGGCACCCGCACCAATACCGCGGCGACCCTGGCACTGCTGCAGCTGGCAGCGCGGGTGCGGCGGTCGGTCAATATCGGCTACGTCGACGCCCAAGGCGTCGCGACGCAGCGCGTGGTTGAGCCGGTGAAGGTCGGCAACGGTCAGCTCGACGCGGTCGACCCGGTGACGGGCGCGATCCGGCATTTCACGCTGCACCGGATCGCCTCCGTCGCCCTCCTCGATTGATCAAACCTTGGGCTTGGCCAGGCAGTAGGTGGTCTTCGGCGCCGCGGCGATCAGCCGGAAGCTGTCGGCATCCTGCCCGCACAGCAGCTCGTCTGCCTCACCGTCGACACGCTTCACCACGCGGAACGTGGCCTCGGCGGCACCACAGTCCACCGGCTTGAAGCCGCTGGCCGGATTTTCGCTGTAGCAGCTGCCCTGTTTGAAATTGGGCACCAGGCACAGGAAAGCGCTACCACCCGCGGCGCCGGCCTCGGTGTAATCCGTCGAGCAAGCGCCTTTCTTGTCGACCGTCTGCGCGATCTTGTACACGGCCTTGTCCGACGAGCAGTCGACCGACCCGGCCTTGACATCGACCGTTGCACCCTTGATGCCGTCGAGGCAGCCGCCGACCTTGGCCGAGTCGGCCGTGCTGCCGCTGCTCTCGGAGGACGAACAACCGACCACCGTGACCACCACCGCGGCCACCGCTACGAGGGCAAACACCACGCGTGCCAGCAGCCTCGCTCCTGGAAAATTCACCGGAAAACCTCTCTCACCGAAACACATTCACGCAGCTCGCGAACGCGGTGAGGATACCCGGACGCACGTAGGGGCCGCATCAGCTCCACGGGTGATGTCGGCGAACGCGGACGAGACTAGTGCAGCGAGGTGCCCAACAGGCCGAGCAGCGAGAGCGCGAGAATGTTCGGGAGCATACGGCCGAGCAATTGAAATCCAAACGTGTTCACTAGCAATGCCTTTCGCGTTCCGCCCAATATGTGGACACAAGTCCAATACTTGGGTTGTTTCGCTCGCCGCCGCGATGTCGTTACGCTTGGTCAGTATGACCGTGGACGACATCGCCGTCGACCTGTACGGACTCGCGCCGAGCGAGTTCGTCACGGCCCGCACGGCCAGGGTCAAAGCGGCCAGGGATGCGGGCGACAAAGAACTCGCCGCCGCGATCGGCAAGCTGCGCAAACCCACCGTCACCGCGTGGACGGTGAACCTGCTCGCCCGCGAGGCGCCTGACGACGTCGACGCGCTGCTCCAGCTCGGCGCGGCACTGCGCACCGCACAGCAGCGACTGTCCGGCGCCGAACTGCGCAGCCTGACGGGACAGCGGCAGCAGGCGGTGACCGCGTTGGCGAAGAAGGCCGGGGCACTGGCCGCCGAGCACGGGCATCCGGTGAACGAGGGCGTGCTGCGCGAGATCGGACAGACGCTGACCGCGGCGCTCGCCGACCCCGCGGTCGCCGAGCAGGTGCACACGGGCACCTTGGCCACCGCGACGACCTATTCGGGATTCGGCCCCGCAGGCCCCGGCCTCGTCGCGGTCGAAACGCCCGCGGCGGCGGCAGACCCCGAACCAGCGGACAACCCGCGCGAGGAACTCGACGAAGCGCTGGAGGCGCTCGAATCCGCCCGTGCGGCACGGGATGCCGCCCGCGACGAGGCCGAGCAGGCGGCAGCACGGCTCGGTGACATCGAAGCCAGGATCGCCGAGCTGAAGGACGAGCTCGATCGCGCCGAGCAGGAGCGGCAGTTCACCCGCAGCACCGAACGCACGGCCCAGGACCAATTGCGTTCCACCCAGCGACAACTCGACCGGATGGAGCGCTGGGTGGAACGGGCCCGCGATCGCGTCGACGGCGAGTGAGCCCGCTCAGGCCCGCAGGCTGCCCGGGTAGAGGTACTCGTCCGCAGGCGGCGTCGTCTGATTGAGCCAGGCGTTGAAGAAACCGGTCAGATCCGTCGGCGACTTGGACTGGACGAACTTGCGGAAGTCGGGGATGGAGGCGTTCCCGAAGGCGTGTGCCGCGTTGAATTCCCGTACCGCGGCGAAGAATACGGCGTCGCCGAGCTGCTTGCGCAGTGCGTGCAGGAACAGCGGGCCCCGGTAGTAGACCGAGGTGAATTCCGATCCGGCACCGGGGTTTTCCAACGAGATCTGCCAGAACTCGGTGTTGTCCAGATACTTTGCGATGGTGCTGCGGTACTCCGCGTCGACGTCGAGACCGTCCATGCGCTCGGGCCACAGATAGTCGGCGGTGTAGCTGGCGAAGCATTCGTTCAGGCAGACGTCGGACCAGCGGCGCACCGAGACCGAGTCGCCCCACCACTGGTGCGCGATCTCGTGGACAACGGTCTGCAGGTCCGTCCACGGCGCGTAGATCGGGCGGGTCTGGGTCTCCAGCGAGAACTGGATGTCGGCGTCAACATAAATGCCGCCGGACGATTCGAACGGGTAAGGGCCGTAGACGGATTCGATGAAATCGAGGATCTCCGGCAGGCGCTGCTCGGTCTCCCTGTTCCGTTCCGCGTTCGGGGCGAAGGCGCTGATCAGCGGAGTCCCGTTGGCACGCCGCTGCTCCAGGAAGCTGAACTTGTCGATCGCCACGGTGGTCAGGTAACCGATCACCGGCTGATGCGCCTCCCAGCTGACCACCCTGCGGTCGCCACGCACCTCGTCCTGGGTGCGGACGCCGATCGAAACCACCTCCCATTCCGCGGGAACCGTCGCGTGCAGCGCGAAAGTCGCCTTGTCCAACGGGGTGTCGTTGAGCGGGTACCAGGTGGTGGCGGAATGCGGCTCGCCTGCGGCGAACGCGCCGCCGCTCGGCGCGAACGTCCAGCCGTTGCCCTCGGTGTTCTCGGCCTGGCCCGAGTACTCCACGGTGACGGTGAACGGCAGGCCAGGCAGCAACGGGATCATCGGCGTCACGGTGAGTTCGTGCTCGCCGTTGCGGTTGAACGCGGCGGGCATGTTGTTCACCGTCACCGTGCGCACCGCAGGGCCCGCGAAGTCCAGGTTGAACGCGCGCAATGCCTGCGTCGCGACCGCATCGATGCGGGTGGTCGCGGTGAGCCGGTGGCTCGGCGGGTCGTAGTCGAGGGTGACGTCGTAGTGGCCTGCGTCGTAGCCGCCGTTGCCGTCTTCCGGGTAGTACGGGTCGCCGAGCCCGGACGCCCCGGTGAACGGATCGGCGGCTGCGGGCGCCGCGGTGGCGACGATCGCGCCCGCGACCGCGGCACATATCAAGCCGGACAACCTCATTCGACTACCACCCCTAATCGCCTCCGTCGACACAGTCATGCCGACCGCTGGATCGTAGTCGGTTCAGTCGGCGGTGCCGGTGAGGGCCACCGACGCGCCGAGACCGACGATCATTACCCCGCCTGCCCCACCGACCGCTTCCAGCCTGCGCGGCGAGCGGGCGAACCAGGCGCGGGCCGAGGCGGCGAGCAGCGCCCACGCACTGTCGGAGACCACCGCGACCGCGAGGAACACCGATCCGAGGATCAGGAACTGCAGTGGCAGCGACCCGGCGGCGGGATCGGCGAAGTGCGGCAGGATCGCCGCGAAGAAGACGGTCGCCTTCGGGTTGGTGATCCCGACAATGATGCTCTGCCGCAACACCTTCGAGTCCGGTGTCGGCGCGATCTCGGTGCCGAGCGCCGCACGCAGCGACTTTCGTTCCCGGATGGCCTGAATGCCGAGGTAGATCAGATACAGCGCGCCGGCGAGCTTGATCGCGGTGAGCGCGAACGACGAGGCCATCAGCAGCGTGCCGAGGCCGACCGCGACCAGCAGCAACACGACGAAGACGCCGAGGCAATGCCCGGCCACCGACAGCAACGCCGCGCGCCTGCCGAGAGTGAGCGCCCGCCCGATGGTGAACAACACACCGGGGCCGGGGACGATGATGATCACGACCGCCGCCGCGAGGAATGTCAGCAGGTTGGACAAGGGGACCATCTTCGGAGTCTATGGCGCGGCGCAACCGAGTTTCCGAGGATCGTCGGTTCAGGCGCCGAGGTCGTCCGGCAGCTGGTCCGGATCGAGCAGCAGGCGGCGCGCGGAGGTGCGCCTGACCTTGTCGGTGAGCGCGAGATTGTCAGTGAGCAAACGCCATTCGGTCTCGCTGATGGCGGAGCGGGCGCGGTCGATGACCGCCGCATCGGTGGTGCCCCATGCGATCGGCATCGCGCTGACCGACTGCCAGCGCTCGCCTACCTTTCGCGGCGCCCGGTCGGTGCGCACCGCGACCGAGGGCACTCGCTCCCCCTGCCGCGCCTGGTGGCCGGGCAGGGCGCGGACCTTTCTGATCACCAGCGCGTAGTGCGCGTCCTTTGCGCCCGGCCTGGCCACGTCGACCATCGCGAGCAGCACCACACCCGACGGGTAGGTCTCCGAGACCACCGCGGGCACCAGCTCACCGTCGGCGTACAGCTTGTCGATGCTGGCGTGCCGCGCGGTCCAGAAGGCCACCCACAGCGCAACCACCGCGCCGAGCACGAAGGCAACAGCCAGCAGGTAGGCCCACGGATGGTCCAACCAGATCAGGTAGGCCGCGCCGGTCGTGGCGATGACCGCGGCGGCAAGCGCCATCACACGGAGTCGACGCTGGTCGGCGAAGACTTCGTTGACCGCATGCGCATGCCTGCGGTCCACCGGGAATTCGAAGCGTCGCACGTACCTATTCCTAGCACAGTTTGCGGAGGAATTGCCTCCGCTTATCCGATGGTCGGTCCGAGCAGGTCGTCGGCATCGGTGATGCGATAGGCATACCCCTGTTCGGCGAGAAAACGCTGCCGATGCGCGGCATATTCGGCATCGAGGGTGTCCCTGGCCACCACCGAGTAGAAATGCGCCTGGCCGCCATCGTGTTTCGGCCGCAGCAGCCTGCCGAGGCGTTGCGCCTCCTCCTGCCTGGAGCCGAAGGTACCCGAAACCTGCACCGCAACCGAGGCTTCCGGCAGGTCGATGGAGAAGTTCGCCACCTTGCTGACGACGAGCACCGGGATCTCACCGCGCCGGAACGCGTCGAAGAGTTCCTCGCGCTCTTTGGTTTTCGTCGAACCCTGGATCACCGGCGCCTGCAACGCGGCGCCGAGCTCGTCCAGCTGGTCGAGGTAGGCGCCGATCACCAGCGTCGGCGCGTCCGCATGCTTGGCCAGAATCGACTGCACCACCGGAATTTTCGTGCGCGCGGTCGAGCACAGCTTGTAGCGCTCCTCCGGCTCGGCGGTCGCGTAAGACATCCGCTCGGCGTCGGTGAGCGTCACCCTGACCTCGATGCATTCCGCGGGCGCGATCCAGCCCTGCGCCTCGATGTCCTTCCACGGCGCGTCGTAACGCTTCGGACCGATCAGCGAGAACACGTCGCCCTCGCGGCCGTCCTCGCGGACCAGGGTCGCGGTGAGTCCGAGCCGCCGCCGCGACTGCAGATCGGCGGTCATCCGGAAGACCGGGGCGGGCAGCAGGTGCACCTCGTCGTAGATGACCAGGCCCCAGTCGCGGCTGTCGAACAGCTCCAGATGCTTGTACTCGCCCTTGGTGCGGCGGGTGATCACCTGGTAGGTCGCGATGGTGACCGGGCGGATCTCCTTACGCTCACCGGAGTACTCGCCGATCTCGTCCTCGGTCAGCGAGGTGCGGGCCAGCAGTTCGCGCCGCCACTGCCTGCCCGCCACGGTATTGGTGACCAGGATCAACGTGGTCGCCTTCGCCTTGGCCATGGCGGCGGCGCCGACCATCGTCTTGCCCGCGCCACACGGCAGCACCACCACGCCGGAGCCACCCGCCCAGAACGAGTCGGCCGCCATCTCCTGGTAATCGCGCAGATGCCACTTGTCGTCGGTGTAGTCCAGGTCGATCGGATGCGCCTCACCGTCGACGTAGCCGGCCAGGTCCTCGGCGGGCCAGCCGATCTTCAACAGCATCTGCTTGATCCGGCCGCGCTCGGAGCCGTGCACCACCACGGTGTCGTCGTCGAGGCGGGCACCGAGCATCGGGGCGATCTTCTTGTGCCTGAGCACCTCCTCCAGCACCGCGCGATCCAGGCTGATCAGCGTCAACCCGTGCGCCGGATGCTTGACCAGCTGCAGCCGCCCGTACCGGGCCATCGTGTCGACGATGTCGACAAGCAGCGGCTGCGGCACCGCATACCGCGAGAAGCTGACCAGCGCGTCCACCACCTGCTCGGCATCGTGGCCCGCCGCGCGCGCGTTCCACAGCGCCAGCGGCGTCACCCGGTAGGTGTGCACGTGTTCGGGCGCCCGCTCCAACTCGGCAAATGGCGCGATAGCCTGCCGCGCCGCGCCGGCCAACTCATGGTCGACCTCCAGCAGCAGCGTCTTGTCGCTCTGCACAATCAGCGGACCGTCCGTCACAGCCCCTCCTCGCATCGGTTCGCTCCATTCTTCCTGAGTCCACCGACACCCGCGCACGCCCGGTCCGCTCACCACGACAAATCGGGGAAATCCGGGACGGACGGACGATCCGTCGGGAACTGGCAGCGGCCACCACCAGTTCCCGGAACGTAGCTAGTAGGTGACCCGGTAGCTGAGCTGAGCGAACTGGCCGTACTGGGTGATGTCGAAGAGATTCAGCTGGGTGGAGAGGATTCGTCGAGGCAGCAGCGGTGCCCCGGAACCCAGGGTGACCGGGGCGATGCCTGCGATGATCTCGTCGAGGAGGGCGGCGCCGACGAATTGACCGACGAGATCACCGCCGCCGATGACCCAAATGTTCTGGTCGCCTGCGGCTTTCGACATTTCTTTGTGGACCGGTTCGACGGCGTCGGCGACGAAGTGCAGGTTGGCGCCCGGAATTGCGGGGAGGTCGCGGTGGGTGAAGATCCAGCAGGGAATATCACCGTAATTGGTGTGCCAGTTTTCGGCGGGCTCATTGGCGAGAATCCACTCGTAGGTGGTCGAACCCATGCACATGGCGCCGACATTCGCGATGAAGTCCGCGAGCACCGTTTGCTCTGCCCCACCATCGTCTACAGCGAAAAGCCAACTGAGCGAGTTGTTTTCGTCGGCGAGATAACCGTCGAGGCTGGTCGCTGTGAAGTATTGGGTAACCATGTCTCGACTCTGTCAGGAAAACCTGACAGAACACGTCAAGGTTTCCGCGACGCCGCGGATTCAGTGCGTCCGCGGCGTCCGCTCTAGCTCGCGGTCGAATTCCGCAGGCCAGCCGTCCGCGACGCCGGGCGGGTCGGTGGGCAGCCTGGCCGCGAGCCAGTGGTCGCGGCTGACGCCGCGGTGCAGGCTGCCGAGGCGGGCCATGCCCTCGTAGCGGAAACCGCAGCGGCGGGCGACCGCGGCCGACCGGTAGTTGCCGACGAAGGCGCGCCAGCTGATGCGCCGCAGGCCGAGACCGTCGGGGCGGAAGCCGAAGTCACAGACCAGGTTCACGGCCTGGGTCATCAGGCCGCGGGAGCGTTCGTCCGGAATGAGCCAGTAGCCGATCTCGGCGGCGGACTCGTCGCGGGCGCCGAGGCCGATCATGCCGACCACGGGGCCGCCCTCGTAGGTGCGCAGCGCCCAGGTCGGGCTGTGGCCTGCCCAGCCGGGCCCGACGATGTCCTCGATGAACGTGCGCGCGTTGTCTCTGGTGTACGGCACCGGAATGGTCACCCACTGCCCGATCGACGGATGCTGGCAACACTGGGTGATCACGTCGATATCGTCCGAGGTCGGGATCGACAGAAAGATCGTTCCGTTCGACAGCGCGTGTGCGTCCATCGAGTCATGTTGTCATGAATCGTCAGGGCGGTTCATCGGTTGGTCGGGCGACACCGCAGTGCAGGACGAAAACCGGGAGATCGTAGAATCTTCCCGATGGTTGCCGCTCTGCTTGCCGGATTGTTCGAATCACATCGAGCGCATCTGCTCTCGGTCGCGTATCGGCTGACGGGCAGCGTCGGCGACGCCGAGGACGCAGTGCAGGAAAGCTGGCTACGCCTGACGGGCACCCATCAATCCGAAATCGACGACATGCGCGCCTGGCTGACCGCGGTGCTGAGCCGAATCTGCTTGGAGCGCATGCGCAGTATCGCCGTGCGCCGGGAAAGCTATGTGGGGCAATGGCTGCCGGAGCCGGTGGTCACCGGTCGGACGCCGTCGAGCACACCCGATGCCATGGCGGCGATGGCCCGCACACCGGAGTGCCGTCTCGCGGCGATGGTGATGCTGGACCGCCTGACTCCGCCGCAGCGGGTGGCTTTCGTGCTGCACGAAGGACTTTCGATGTCGCTCGACGATATCGCCGGAATCCTGGATGTTTCGGTTGATGCCGCACGACAGCTGGTGACCGCCGCGACCGAGGCCGTCGCGCACACCCCACCGCCGGTGTCGGATACCGAGCACGAGGTCGCGGTGCACCGCTTCCTGGCGGCATTGCGCTCCGGCGAAGTGGACGCGGTTACCGCTGCGCTGCATCCGGATTCGGTGGTCATCGGCGATGCGGACGGCACAACGACGCACAACCTGCGCGGCGCGGACGCGATCGCCGACTTCTATCTCGGCCTGGTGCGCAGATACGGCGCGCACGATCCCGCCAGGGTTCCGGAGTACACCTACGAATTCGCTTCGGTCAACGGACAACTGGGGCTGGTGGTCAGCGTCGAGCACAGCGGGCGCCCGGCCAGGGTGCTCGGGTTCGCCGTCCGCGACGGACTGGTCTGGGGCACCTACGATCTCACGAACCCGGCGAAGCTGACCGGCATTCATCTCGGCTGAGCACCCCCGCGGCGACCTGCCCGGCGGGCTCGACGTCATGGCGTTGCCCAACGCGGCGACTTCCGGCGTGGCCGGATTCACAACAAGGTCGCGAAAGGCGGCCAGCTAGTCTCCGAATATGCCTTCGCAACCCGCCACCGTCGCTCGTCTGCGTCCCTTCGCGTCCACCATCTTCGCCGAAATGACCGAGCTCGCCGTCCGGCACGACGCGGTCAACCTCGGCCAAGGCTTCCCGGACACCGACGGCCCCGCCGACATGCTGGAGGTTGCCAGGCAGTCCATCGCCGACGGCCTGAACCAGTACCCGCCGGGACGCGGCATGCCCGTCCTGCGCCGCGCGATCGCCGACGACCGACGCCGCCGCTACGGCACCGACTACGACCCGGACACCCAGGTGCTGGTCACCGTCGGGGCGACCGAGGCGATCAGCGCCGCCATTCTCGGCCTGGTCGAGCCGGGCGCCGAGGTGGTGCTGATCGAGCCGTACTACGACTCCTACGCCGCCGCCGTTGCCTTGGCAGGCGCGCAGCGGCGCACCGCACGACTGGTCGCCGACGGTGATCGCTTCGTGCTCGACCTGGACAGCCTGCGCGCCGCGATCACGCCGGCGACCAGGATGCTGGTGGTCAACTCGCCGCACAACCCGACCGGCACCGTGCTCGACCGGGCGGACCTGACGGCCATCGCCGAGATCGCCTGCGAGCACGACATTCTGGTGCTCACCGACGAGGTATACGAGCATCTGGTCTACGACGGCACCGAACACATCAGCCTGGCCACCCTGCCCGGCATGGCCGAACGCACCGTCGTGGTGTCCAGTGCGGCAAAAACATTCAGCGTGACCGGCTGGAAGACCGGCTGGGCGTGCGGTCCGGCCGACTTGATCGACGGGGTGCTCGCCGCCAAACAGTTCCTGACCTTCGTCGCGGGCGGGCCGTTCCAGCCCGCCGTCGCGCACGCGTTGAACCACGAGCTGGACTGGGTCGCGAATCTGCGGGACACCTTGTCCGCCAAGCGACTCAGCCTCGCCGCCGCGCTCGCCGACACCGGATTCGGCGTGAAGTCGAGCGCGGGCGGCTACTTCGTCTGCGGCGATATCACGCCGCTCGGCGGGTCCGACGGCCTCGCCTTCTGCCGCGAACTGCCCAAGCGGCTCGGCGTCGCCGCCGTCCCGGTGAGCGTCTTCGCCGACGATGCGGCAGCGTGGAATCACCTGGTGCGCTTCACCTTCTGCAAACGCGACGAGACGTTGGACGAGGGCGTGCGCCGCCTGCGTGCCGGAGCGCACTGACCCGACACCCGCCGATCACGACGGTGACGTCGGGCCCGCCGGTGGCCGGGGATACCGGCGGGCTTGCGGCGCATGCCAACCGAAGCGCAGCGCGAGCAGCCGGAAGGCGATCGCGCCCGACGCCGCGAGCAGGCCGGTCCACGCCTGATAGACGCCGAAGTGCAACAGCGTCGCGGTGGTGATCGCGCCGACCAGGGCAGGCACCGCGTAGATCTGTTCGGGCCGAAGCACATCCGGGGTCTGCCCGCCGAGCAGGTCTCTGATCACCCCGCCGCCGATCGCGGTGACCACGCCGAGCAGCGCCGCCGACGGGGCGCCGAGTCCACGCGAGTAGGCGATCACCGTCCCTGTCACACAGAACAATCCGAGACCGAAGGCGTCGGCGACCTCGAGCGGCCCACGGGTCAGCCGGTGTGGCGGATGCCAGAAGAAGATCAGCACGGCGGCCAGCAGTGCCGTCCACAGAAAGGTGAGATCGACGAAGGCCGCAGGCGGCGTCCGGCCGATCAGCAGATCGCGGATGATGCCGCCGCCGAGCGCGGTGCCCGCAGCAAGCACCACGATGCCGAAGATGTCGAAATTCCGTCGCACCGCGAGCAACGCACCCGAGCACGCGAAGGCGAACACCCCGAACAACTCCCCGATGTGCTGCGCCGCGTCAACCGCCGACCCGAAGTGGCCGGCCACCCCCACAAAATCCACCATGTCGATCACCACACCACACGCGCGGGCACCGGTGGCACCTGGCTGCGGCAAACATCGAGAAACCTCCTCGATGGTGTGCCACTCGTCAGGCGGGCGTTGGCCGAGCGCGGTCGGTCGCTACCAGGAAGGCGATGGTGGCCAGTGCCGTGCCCATGACGTAGCGCTGGATGCGCAGCCAGCTGGGGCGGGCGGTGAGGAAGGTCGCGATACCGCCCGCGCCGAGCACGATCAGGCCGTTCACCGTGAGCGCCACCGCGATCTGGACCGCGCCGAGGCACAGGCTCTGCAACCAGACGTGCCCGTGATCGGGCGTGACGAACTGCGGGATCAATGCCATGTACATGATCGCGATCTTCGGGTTGAGCAGGTTGGTGACCAGGCCCATCGTGAACAGCCGTCGCGTCCCGTCCACGGGCAGCTCCGCAGGAGCGAATACCGAAGTCCCGCCGGGGCGCAACGCCTGCCAGGCCAACCACAGCAGGTAGGCCGCACCGGCCAGTTTCACCGCCAGATAGAGCCCTGGCACCACCGCGAACACCGCCGTGATACCCGCCGCGGCCGCTACCAGGTACACCCCGAACCCGGCTGCGACGCCGCTGAGCGACACCAACCCGGCCCGCCGCCCCTGTGTCACGGTGCGTGACACCAAATACATCATGTTCGGCCCCGGCGTCAGCACCATGCCCAACGCCACGGCCGCGACCCCGAGGACCGCCGCCATCTCGATCACACTGTCGATCCTCGCCCAGCAGCTCCGCGCCCGTCTCGGTCCACTTTCACAGTGCTGGACCTGCGGCGCGTCGTACATTGCATGGATGACAGACGACCTGAGATTCGGCTGGATGGTCGAGGTCATGAATGTGCGGCCCGACGACCGGATCCTCGAAATCGGCCCTGGGTCCAGCAATTCGCTCGCCTGCCTCGCGGCGCGGCTGGACAACGGGTACGTGGTCGGCGCCGACCGCTCCGCCACCGCGATCGCCCGCGCCGCGAAACGCCATGCGGCGCTTATCGAGTCCGGCAAGGTCCGGCTGATTCAGGCCGAGCTGGCCGACCTGGAACCACGGCTGCTCGACGGGACTGCGCCCGCGGCCATTCGGCGTGCTGGAAGTCCGCCCGGCACAGCAGGTTTCGACAAGATCCTGGCCGTCAACGTCAACGTCTTCTGGACGAAAAGGCCTGTCGCCGAATTGGCGCTGATCCATCGGCTGCTCGCCCCCGGCGGGGCGCTGTACCTCTTCTACGGTTACGGCGCGCCCGCAGGCACGTCCACCAGCCCGAAGCCCGCCGAAGGCCAGCTGAAGAAATACCTGGCCGAGGCGGGTTTCACCGCGCGTCCGGTCTCCTCCGGCGACCTGCTCGGCGTCATCGCCACCGCCGAATAACCGCGAAGCGCGACGTTCAGCTTCCCGCCCGATCCCCCGCGCGGGAAGCTGAAACCGGCTCGGCAGTCAGGGATTACGACGACGGTGGATGGCGTCGGCCAGCCGGTCGAGCTGGACGGCGGTGGTCTCCCAATCGAGGCAGGCGTCGGTGATGGACTGCCCGTAGGTCAGCTCGTCGGCACGACCGAGGGTCAGATCCTGGCGTCCGGCGACGAGGAAGCTCTCCAGCATCACCCCGACCACGCCCTGCTCACCCGCGGCCAGCCTGCCCGCGATATCGGTGACCACATCGACCTGCCTGTTGTGGTCCTTGTTGCTGTTGCCGTGGCTGGCATCGACGACAACCCGCTGCGGCAGGGACGCCTTCTCCAGCCGGATGCAGGCCTCGGCGACCGATGCGGCGTCGTAGTTCGTCCCCGAAGTACCGCCGCGCAAGATGACGTGGCAGTCCGGGTTGCCTGTGGTGCGGATCAGCGCGGCGCGGCCGTCAAGGTCGGTGCCGGGGAACACGTGGCTGGCCGCCGCGGCACGCACACCGTCGACCGCGACCTGCACGTCACCGTCGGTGCCGTTCTTGATGCCGACCGGCATGGACAGCGCGCTGCTCAACTGGCGATGCACTTGGCTTGCCGCGGTGCGCGCGCCGATCGCGCCGTAGGACACCAGGTCCGCGATGTACTGCGGGGTGATCGGATCGAGGAACTCACACGCCACCGGCAAGCCGAGCGCGGTGATGTCGGCGAGCAGCTTGCGTCCGAAGCCGAGCCCGGTGTTGACGTCGAACGAGCCGTCCAGGTGCGGATCGTTGATCAGCCCCTTCCAACCGAGGGTGGTGCGCGGCTTCTCGAAGTACACCCGCATCACCACGTGCAGCCGGTCGTCGAGCTCGGCGGCCTTGGCGGCCAGGCGGCGCGCGTAGTCGAGTGCGGCGGCCGGATCGTGCACGGAGCAGGGGCCGACGATCACCATCAGGCGGTCGTCGACGCCGTTCAGCACGTCGACGGTGGCCGTACGACCCGTGCGGACGGTGTCGGCGAGCGCATCGGTGATCGGATGCACGCGGCGCACCTCGGCGGGCGAACGCAACGGGCTGACGCTCAACGTGCGCTGATCATCGAGATCGGAATGCCGGGGATCGACGTCGGCGGCGGTAGTCATGTCGTGGGTTCCTTTTCTTCGGCCGACCCACGGACGAGAAACCCCGTTGAGCCGGTCCATAATCCGGCTCGGGGGTGAATGTTGTCAGCGCAGGCGGTTGCCGCAGACCTGCCCACCCGGGGCCGGCTTGCTAAACCAGAAATACGCGCGCTGCACGTTTGCGACTGTAGCAGGAGGATTTCCTCGGGTGGCCGGGCCGTGCCCCATCGCACAGCCCGGGCTCGCGCGCATCGCCGATGCCAACGGGCGGTGTGCCCGCGATTCAATGCTGCCGGAAACGCAGAAGAGCCGAGTGTCACCCGGTTTCCCGGCGTGACGCTCGGCTCGGCGGTCGTCGCGACGTGGTCGGCTCAGCCCCACTGGCCCGGCACATAGTCGCCGGCCGGGCGGCGGGCGATGACGTTCATCCGGTTCCACGCGTTGATGTTCGCGATGGCGGCGATCAACGCGGCGATCTGGTCGTCGTCGTAGTGCTTGCGCACGTCCTGCCACACGGCGTCGCTGACCACGCGGCCGTCACCGATCCTGGTGCCCTCCTCGGTGAGCGCGAGCGCGGCGCGCTCGGCTTCGGTGAACACGGTCGCCTCCTGCCAGGCGGCGATCAGGTTCAGTCGCACCGACTCCTCGCCGGCGTGTGCGGCGTCCTTGGTGTGCATGTCCACGCAGTACCCGCAGCCGTTGATCTGGCTGGCGCGAATCTTGACCAGCTCGTAGGTGGCGGCGGGGAGGGTGGAGTCGTTGACGATCTTGCCTGCGGTGGTGAGTCGCTTGATGTAGCTGGTTCCGACGCGGTTGGCGAAGAGGTCGATGCGGGCTTCCATGAGGTGCCTTCTTTCGATTCGGGGGTGCTTGATGCGTTCACTGAGTCGACGATGCGCCACCACGATGTGTGACATCCGCGCCGAGTGATCTGGGCCACCTACCCGTTCGACGGCATCGCCGCGACTCGAGCCCCGGAATTCCAGACAGACGACGGCATAGTCAGCGTAAGGTCCGCCCGCATCGGACATGTTCGACTTCGCCGACTGCGCCGGATATCCCGTGCACCGCGCCGTATCGCCCGGTGAACCGCGCACTGCCGTCGCGAACGACCGACTAGCGGAAGGAATACGTGACGCCGGTCAGCTTCTCCGACAGCTCCCACAGCCCACGGGCGACACCCTCGTCGCGCGAGGCCTTCGTCGAACCGGAGACGCCCGGGTAGCCGCGCAGCCCGCGCAAGCCGGTCGGCCCGTAGTAACCACCCGGTTCGATCGCCGTGGTTGCGGCGTACAGCGTTGGCAGCGCGCCCATTTCGGCGCTCTGCGCGAGGACACGGTTGCCGAGCCACAGCACCGCGTCCTGGATGGACTCGGTGTGCGACTGCAGTTCGGTCGAGGCGTAGCCGGGGTGCGCGGCCACCGAGATCTTCGGCGAGCCTGCGGCGGTCAGCTTGCGCTGCAGCTCGTAGGCGAACATCAGGTTGGCCAGCTTCGCCTGCCCATAGGCGGACCAGCGCTGATACTTCCGGCGCTCCCAGTTGAGATCGTCCAGATCGATCTTGCCGATCGTGTGCGCGCCGCTGGCGACGGTGACGATCCGCTCCGAAATCTTGTCCAGCAGTAGCCCGGTCAGCGCGAAGTGTCCGAGATGATTTGTGCCGACCTGCATTTCGAAGCCGTCGGCGGTGCGCAGCTCCGGCAGCGCCATCACGCCTGCGTTGTTGATCAGCACATCGGCACCGTCGGTCGCCGCGGCGAACTCACGCACCGAAGCGAGGTCCGCGAGATCCAGCTTCCGCACGACCGCCCGGTCCCCCAGCGACGCGGCCACCTGCTCGCCCTTGGCGACGTTGCGACAGGCCAGCACCACCTGCGCGCCCGCGCCAGCGAGTGCGCGGACCGTGGCCGCCCCCAGCCCACTGTTGGCACCGGTCACGATGAACGTGCGGCCGGTCTGATCGGGCATGTTCGAGGTATCCCACCTGCTCATAGCGGGAGTGTAAACCGAATCGGGGTTGCGAAGGCCTGCCGGTCTCGCGACTCTCGGACATCGGCCGAGGCAAGTGAGATAGGGTTGCCTAACCTATTTTACCCAGCTCGGCTCCGAGTTACCTGTGAGGCAGACCGTGACTTCCCCATCGACCGCGTCGTCCACGCATCGCGACGGATTTGTACCCTTCCCCGCCGACATCGCGGAAACCTATCGGGCCGCAGGGTATTGGCGCGGGCAAGCACTGGGCGACCTCCTGCGCGACACCGCGCAGCGGCATCCGGACCGGCCTGCACTGCACGATGCCGACGGAACCCGGAGCTACGCATGGCTGGACGCCGAGGCCGACCGGATGGCGTACGGGCTGCTCGCGCTCGGCATCGCACCCGGCGACCGGGTGGTGGTGCAGCTACCGAATGTGCCGGAATTCCTGACCGTGCTGTTCGGGCTGCTGCGCGCGGGAATCATCCCGGTGCTGACCCTGCCCGCGCACCGGCGGGTCGAAATCGAGCACCTGACCGCGCTTTCCACGGCAGTTGCCTACATCTGCGCCGACCGGCTCGGCGATTTCGACTACCGGGAACTGGCCACCACCGTGCAGGAAGCGGTGCCGTCGCTACGGCATGTGCTCGTGCTCGGCGACCACGGATCCGGCACCGATCTGAATTCGATTCCGCGCGAAGAGGGTTCGCTGCCTGCGATCGACCCGAGCGATATCGCGCTGATGTTGGTCTCCGGCGGCACCACGGGACTGCCGAAGCTGATCGCCCGCACCCACGACGACTACGCCTACAACGCCACCGCGAGCGCCGCCGTCTGTTCGCTCACCGAGGACGACGTCTACCTCGCCACACTGCCTGCGGCACACAACTTCCCGCTCGCCTGCCCCGGCATCCTCGGCACCGTGAGCGCGGGCGGCGCGGTCGCCTTCGTCACCGATCCGAGCCCGGAGAACGCCTTCGCCGCCATCGAACGGCACCGCGTCACGGTGACCGCCGTGGTGCCGCCGCTGGCCCAGCTGTGGTGTGCCGCAACCGAATGGGAGGAGGCCGACCTGAGCTCACTGCGGCTGCTCCAGGTCGGCGGCGCCAAGCTGGCCGAGGTCAATGCCCGCGAGGTGACGCCCGCGCTCGGCGCCACCCTCCAGCAGGTGTTCGGCATGGCCGAGGGCCTGCTCAACTACACCAGGCTCGACGACCCCGTCGACCTGCTGCACACCACGCAGGGCCTGGCACTGTCCCCGGCAGACGAGGTCAGGGTGGTGGACGCGAACGGCGACGACGTCGCACCCGGCGCGGAGGGCGAGCTACTCACCAAGGGCCCGTACACCATTCGCGGCTACTACCGCGCGCCCGAACACAATGCCCGCGCCTTCACCCCCGACGGCTACTACCGCAGCGGCGATCTGGTGCGCAGGCTGCCGAGCGGGCACCTGGTGGTCTCCGGCCGGATCAAGGACGTCATCAACCGCGGCGGCGAGAACGTCTCCTGCGACGAGCTCGAAGAACATCTGCTCGCCCACCCGGCCGTCCGGCACGCGGCAGCGGTCGGCCTGCCCGACGCGACGCTCGGCGAAAGGGTCTGTGCCGTGCTCGTTGTCGAGGACACGATGCCGACGCTTGCCGAGATCAAGACCTTCCTGACCGACCGAGGGCTGGCCACCTACAAGCTGCCCGACGTGCTGCGCCAGGCCGGCGCGCTGCCCGTCACTGCCGTCGGCAAGATCGACAAGAAGGCACTGCGCGCCACCACGAGCTGAGGTGCTCCATGCAGGAAAAAGTGAACGGGCAGCACATCTTTCGACGTGCTGCCCGAACTCGCCGAGTGGATCAGTGCGCCGCGCGCACCACATAGGGTGCGATGCAGCCGAGCTTCTCGCAGGTCTCCTCGAATTCACGCTCCGGGCGGGACTGGGCGACGATGCCCGCCCCCGCACGCAGCCAGGCGCCATCGGGCGTCTGATAGACCGCGCGCAAGACCAGCGTCGCCTCCATCGCGCCGGTCGGCGAAACAGTCACCACCGCACCCGAATACAGCCCGCGCGCGTCGTGGTCGAGGCGGAACACCGAATCGATGCCCTCCCGCTTGGGGATGCCGGATGCGGTGACCGAGGGGAACAGCACCTCGAGCGCGTCCCAGCTGGAGCGGTCGGCGGCCAGCCTGCCGTGCACCGTCGAGGCGAGATGCTGCACGCTGCCGCGCTCGCGCACGACCATGAAATCCGAGACCGCCGCGGTGCCTGGGTCGGCGACCTGGGCGATCTCCGCGAACGACGTCCGCACCGAAATCGCGTGCTCCACGATCTCTTTGGGATCGTTGATCAGGTCGGCCCGCGCCGCCATGTCGATCGCCTCGCCGCGCCCGAAGGCACGGGTGCCTGCCAGCGGTTCGGTGGTCACCACCCGGTCGTCGTCGACGGAGGCGACCAGCTCCGGACTGAATCCCGCTGCCTCGAGTCCGCCGAGCCGCAGCAGGAACGACCGCGCAGGCGTGTTGTGCGCCCGGCCGAGCCGATAGGTCGCAGGCACATCGACCACGAACGGCAGATCGACCTTCCTGGACAGGATGACCTTCTGATAGCGGCCCGCGTTGATCTCCGCGACGGCCTCGGCCACCCGGTCCTGGTATCCGGTCGGGTCGAGCCGGATATCGGCCGGATGCGGCTGCGGCAGTTCACTTTCCTGCGATTCGGCGATGAGGCTGTGGATGTCGGCGGCCTCCGCCGGGGTCGCGCCGGACACCCGGATCCCGTACTCACCGATCCGCACCTCGATGCGCGGAATCATCAACTGCGCCACCGCGGTCCGCGAGTCGAGGTGCTCGGCGGCGCCGAAGGCCCACGCGCAGAATTCGAAGCCGATCCAGCCGTAGGCATTTCGGCCGTCGAGCGGCAGTGCGGCGAGCGCGCGGTCGACAACGCTTGCCGGGCGGCCCTCCCATCGACTGGTGGTGGTCTGCCCATCCCAGGTCACCCGCAGTTCGGCGACGTCCAATTCGATTCCGCCGATCGGATCGGCCGCGAATACCCACTCCCCCGGACGTTCGTACACCACGTACTCACCGAACCGATCGGCCCCCGCCAGCCGGGACATCGCTGCCGCCGGATCGGTCACTATCTCCACCCGCAAGCGTTCGTCCGTGGTCGACAACGATCCTCCAAAGTTCTAACTGGCCTAGCTTTGGAGGTAAGGTTAGCATTACCTGATTAGCGAGGAGGTGTGCCCGGCAACACAGCGAACAGGCATCGAACAATCATCGAGCCGGGACAGCAAGCGCTGAACGCTCAACGCTCAGCAAACTTTCCGCACTGTGTTCGGCGTGGTACGCGGCCGCGCCGCCGCGCAAGCCGAACAGCCGCTTGGAGAAGAGCAGCCACACCACCGCTGCGATATTGATCACCAAAGCACCGATCCGCAGCGCGGTGATCCGCTCGGTCAATTCGTAGATCTCCAGCGGCAGAAACAGACTCGTCGCGACCACGGCGAAGTACTCGCCCCACCGCTTCACCAGCCACAATCCGAGCGCCTCGACTGCTTGCAGCGCGGCGTAGACGAAAATGCCGACCGCGACCCACAACAAGGTCGTGTTCGACAACGAGAACGCCTCATCGATCAGATGCACGATCTTGGACCGGTCGATGTCCCAGCCGATCTGATCGGCGAACGGCCGAAGCAGCGGCAGGTCCGCGTCGAAGGCGGCGCGCATCGTCTCCCGAGACGAGCGGAACTTCAAAACCGCCAGCGCAGCAACCACCAGGAGCAGCCCGCGCAGCAACCGCTCGATCGCCAGAGCACGCATCAGCCAGCGATCACGCAGCAGCCGACCGCGCGGCACCTCGGGCGCATGGTCGGCCGGACCGGATCCCACCGGGTCGCCTGGCACGAACGTGCCACAGCGCAGACAGCGCCAGGCCGTCCCGGCCACCGTGTCGACCCGCAGCCGTTCGGCCAGCTCCGGCTCGTCCGGCGCATAGGTGTAGTGGCCATGCCAGCCGCAAGCACGCAACGCCCAGTCCATCTCGGCAGCCTAAGCCGACAGCCGAGCCGGGCGTAGGAAGGCAGGGCCCGATTCCAGACTCCGCGGTCGACTTGCGGGCCCGAGTGCCTGCGCGGATCGGCCTCCGGGGGATTCAATAGGGGGATAGTCACTTGGAGGGACCGGCAATGATCGAGCACCACGGCGGATCGACCGCGCATATCCAGCGAGTGTCGGCACCGGGGTCGGTGGTGGCCCTGGTCGACGCGGCGTCCGCGGTGGAACGCGAAGTCATCGGCAGCTGGCTGGCTGAAGGCGGGATCGCCGCGGAGTTCGGCACCACCGCGCCGATCACCCAGCTCGACCTGGACGCGGGCGCCGTGGCCGGTCGGCTGGTCGGCCGCACCGACGATCCGCTAGTGGTGCCCGTGCGCGTGCTGTGGCTGCCTGCCGAACGCGACGGGGTCCGGCGAATCACGTTCGCGGACATGGCGCTGTTGACCAATCCGCGCAAGCCGAACCGGCTCGCGCAGCGCAAACTGGTCGGGGAGCCGAACCGGCATGTGGTGCTGACCGGGCAACCCGCGTTGCTCAGCGAGTTGCGCACGAACAACCCGGAGGCGGCCGCGCTGGTCGCCAAGGGCACCACGGAGCCGTTCGCCCGCGCCATCGTGCGCGCCGCTGTGGTCGCGCTGGAGCGCGCCGAACGCACCATCATCGGCGACCGCTACAAGGTGCCGCGGCTGGTCGCCGAGGAGATCCTCGACTCGCCCGCCTTCGAGCGCAGGCTCGAGCTCATCGCCGACCAGATCGGCGCGAGCCCGCACGAGGTGTACCACCGCGCCGAGAAGGCGTTGAACGAACTCGTCGCCGCCCAAAGCAGATTGGTCTCCGACCTGTTCACCCAGGCGATGCGGCCGATCCACGCCTCGACATGGAAGGTGGACTCCGACGACTCGGGGCTGGCCGCGCTGCGTGATCTCAACCGTCGCTACCCACTGGTGTTCCTGCCATCGCACCGCTCCTATGTCGACGCGTTCGTGCTCGGTGATGTGCTGGCGCGCAACGATTTCCCGCCGAACCACGTGATCGGCGGCGCCAACCTGAGCTTCTGGCCGATGGGGCCGATCGCCCGCCGCACCGGCACCGTCTTCATCCGGCGCAGCTTCGGCGACGACGAGGTGTACAAGGCGGTGGTCGAGGAGTACTTCGCCTATCTGCTCGCCAAGCGCTTCAACATGGAGTGGTACTTCGAGGGCGGCCGCACCCGCACCGGCAAGCTGCGGCCGCCGCGCTACGGACTGCTCAACTACCTTGCGGCAGCGGTGCGTGCGGACCGGGTCGAGGACGTGATGCTGGTTCCGGTGTCGATCACCTACGAACGGCTCAACGAGCTCGGCGCCATCGCCACCGAACAGGTCGGCGGCAAGAAGCGGCCGGAGGGCCTCGCCTGGCTGGCCCGTTACGTACGCAGCCAACAGCATTCGGCCGGGCACGTGTACGTCCGGTTCGGCGCGCCGCTGTCGGCGCGCGATCGGCTTGCGGCGCACGGCGATCCGCTCACCACGCCACCGCTGACCATCCCGCTGCATCGCACCGAGCCTGCGCCGACCGGGCTCACCGAGACCGGGCACGGCGAGCCGGAAAAGCCCGAGGTCGCCGAGCTGGAACGGAAGGCCGTGCAGCGCTTGGCGTTCGAGATCGCCGTCGGCATCAACGCGGTCACCCCGATCACGGTCAACGCGCTGGTCACCCTCGCACTGCTCGGCGTGCACGAGCGCGCGCTCACGCTCGGCGAGGTGCGCACCGTGCTCGCGCCGGTGCTCGGCTACATCGAGAAGCGCGATCTGCCCCGCGGCGAGCTCACGGCGTTGCGCGACGATCAGGGCCTTGCCGTTGTGCTGGAACAACTCTCGCTGGCCAAGGTGGTCACCGTCTACCGCGGCGGGCTGGAGCCGGTGTATTCGATCGAGGCGGGCGCGCACCTGGAGGCGGCGTTCTATCGCAACAGCGCGGTGCACTGGTTCGTCAACCGCGCCATCCTCGAATTGTCCATCCTGGCCGCGCTGGACAGCGACGGCGCCGACCAGCTGAGCACCGGCTGGGACGAGGCGTTCCGGCTGCGCGATCTGCTGAAGTTCGAGTTCTTCTTCCCCGAGCGGGCCGAGTTCGCCGAGCAGATGACCGCCGAGATGCTGCTCTTGGATCCGGAGTGGCACAGTCACACGCGGGAGAACACCCTCGGTTCGGACGTCATGGCCGTGCTGACCGACTCCGGGTTCATGATGGCGCACCGCGTACTCCGGTCGTTCTTCGACGCGCAGCTGGTGGTGGCCGAGCGGCTGGCCGCGCGCGACCCCGAGGTCGAGCTCGATCGCAAGCAGTTCATCGCCGAGTGTGTGTCGGTGGGCAAGCAGATGATGCTGCAGCAGCGGCTGCACAGTCCGGAATCGGTCTCCACCGAATTGTTCACCTCCGCACTGAAACTCGCGGGCAACTACGGGCTGCTCGAACCGGTGTCCGATGATTCGGCCAAGCGCAGGGCCGACTTGACCGAGCGCAGAGTGGAATTCGCCGAACGGCTGCGCACCATCGGGGCCAGGATCTCGCAGGCGGCCGCGCTCGACCCGTCCAATCGGGAGAACCGGTGAGGGAGTTGCCTGCCGGGCTGTCCGGAGGTACCGCGCGCCTCGGCGCCGACCCACTGCGGGTATCCGCAGGAAAGCAGGAGCTGAGATGACGGTGCCCAACGCCGGGCTGGCAACCGCGATCACCGCCATCCGGTCCGGTCCGCAGGGTCCCGAGATCGCCGCGATCTTCGACTTCGGCGGCACGGTCATCGACGGATTCCCACGAAAGCGGCTGCTGCGGCTGTTCGGCCGTCGCGGCGCCGAAGACGTGCTGCTCGGCGGCATCCGCAACGCCACCACCGACGGCGAATACGGCCGGTTCCTGCGCCAGCTGGCCGAGGCGCTGGCGGGCAAGCCGGAGGCGGAGCTGGACGAACTCGGTGCGCGGCTGTTCAAGCGCACCGTCTACGGCCACCTGTATCCCGAAGCGTGGCAACTGATCCGGGTCCACCAGGCGGCCGGGCACACGGTCGTGCTGGCCAGCTCGGCGACCCGCTTCCAGGTGGCGCCCGCCGCGGCCGCGCTCGGTGTCGAGCACGTGCTGTACACGCCGATGGCGACCCAGGAGGCCATCCTCACCGGGTATGCCGACGGAAAGACGCTGTGGCGCAACGGCAAGGCCGAGGCAGTGCGTGAGTTCGCCGCGGACAACGGCGTGGATCTCGCCCGCAGCTACGCATATGCCGACGGCAGCGCCGATCTACCACTGCTGTCGCTGGTCGGGCACCCGGTTGCGGTGAACCCGGATCCGTCGCTCACCGCCACAGCGGGCGAGCAGGGCTGGCCGACGCTGCACTTCCGTCCACGCCAGGCCCCGCGCCTGACCGACTACGGCCGCACCGCAGCGGGATTCGCTGGCCTGCTCGGCGGCGCGTTCTACGGCGTCGCGGCGAAGTCGCCGACCAAGGACCGACAGCAGATGGCCGACGCGCTGATGGCGCACGCCGCGAGCAACACCCTCAGCATCACCGGCGTCCAGCTGCGGGTGACCGGCGCCGCCAACGCGCGCGCACCCCGGCCCGCGGTCTTCCTGTTCAACCATCAGAGCCAGTTCGACATCGTCATCGTTCCCGAGGTGCTCGGCGGCGGCGTCACCGGCATCGGCAAGAAGGAGCTGACCAGCAATCCGATCTTCGGCCCACTGATGCGCTTCGTCGGCGTGACCTTCATCGATCGGTCGAGCACCGCCAAGGCCAAAGCCGCACTGGTGCCGGTCGTCGAGACACTGCGCGGTGGGTTGTCGATCGCCGTCGCGCCCGAGGGAACCCGTTCCTACACACCGGATGTCGGCCCGTTCAAGAAGGGCGCCTTTCATATCGCCATCCAGGCAGGCGTGCCGATCATCCCGATCGTCATCCGCAATGCGGGTGAAATCTCTTGGCGCAACGAGATGGTCGCGCGGCGGGGCACCGTGGATGTCGCGATCCTCGACCCTATCGACGTGCGGGACTGGGATCCCAACGATATGGACGACAAGGTGGCCGCGGTCCGCCAGCTGTTCGTCGACACGTTGCTGGACTGGCCGAAACCCGACGCGGACTGAGCGCGCGCATCGGCGCGCTACGTGATCCAGCTCACACTATGCACGATTTGACCTCAACAATTGTTTAGGTATCACGATTGTCCTCAGTACCAAGCCACATAGCTTCGGATGAGGGAAAAAGATCATGAGCATCGCGCAAACCACCACACAGTCCCTGCGGATCCCCGGCGTCAACCGGCCGATCGCCATCGTCGGCAGCGTCATCGTCGCTGTCGTCGTCAACCTGATCGTCTGGCTGCTCGGCGAGGCGGCGGGCGGCTCCTTCGAGGTCGTCGACAAGGGGGTCACCACCTACGTCGGCGGCGGCGGGGTCGTCTTCTCGTCCGCGGTCCCGCTGCTCGTCGGCATGACCCTGGCGGCGCTGATCTCCTACGTCTGGGTCGGCGTGCTGCGGGTGGCCCAGATCGTCGGCAGCGTGCTCGCCGTCGCGACCATCGGCCTCACGCTCGCCGCCGCCTTCGACACGGCGACCACCGTCGCGCTGTCGGTCATGCACATCGTGCTGGCGCCGGTCCTCGTCGTCGGTTTGGAAGCGCTGCGGCGCGGGCTGGCCGCCAACTGAACGCCCGCGAACAGCACAGGGCCCCACATCCTTTGCGGATGCGGGGCCCTGATGCAGATCTAGACCGAGCGACCGAAAAGCAGCTTCCACGGCATCAGCGCCGATTCCAGCTGCACCTTCAGGCTCATCTTGGAGGCGCCGAGGGTGCGCTCCTCGAACCGGATCGGCACCTCGGCGATCTCGATGCCCTTCTTGACCGTCCGATAGTTCATCTCGACCTGGAACGAGTACCCGTTGCTGCGGATCGAGCCGACGTCGATGGCACGCAGCGTGTCCGCCTTCCACGCCTTGAACCCGGCGGTCGCGTCCTTCACCTTCAGGCGCAGGATCAGGTTCACGTAGAAGTTGGCCCAGGCGGAGAGCGCCTTGCGGTACCACTTCCACTCGGCGGCGGTGGAGCCGCCGGGCACGTACCGCGACCCGAGCACGACACCGGCATCGGTGGTCGCCAGCTTCTCCAGCATCGACGGAATCACCTCGGCCGGATGCGACAGGTCGGCGTCCATCTGCAGAATCACGTCGGCGCCCTCGTCCAGCGCCCTGGTGATCCCGGCGATGTAGGCGCGGCCGAGGCCGTCCTTCTCGGTGCGATGCAGCACGCCGACCACGTTCGGCAGCTCCGCGGCCAGCTTGTCGGCCACCTCGCCCGTGCCGTCCGGCGAATTGTCGTCGACAACGAGGACGTGCAGGTCGGGCACCGGCAGCGCCGTCAGCCGCTCCACCGCAACCGGCAGATTGTCCCGCTCGTTGTAGGTCGGCACAACAACGGTAACCCTCAAGGGTCGCCCTCCCTGCTGATCCTGGTCCAGCTGGCAGCCAACGACAGGGCCACCGAGCATTCGTCTGATTCGGAGAAAACCGTACTTGATCGAACTGAAGAGGGCCTGAGTGGATATACCTGGTCGCTGTGATCCGGACATGCCGACGGCCGCCACAAGATCACCTTTGGCGTGCCGTTTCCTGCCGATGCCTGCCGCGGCGTTACGAGATCACTTGCCGCGCAGCAGAACCCCTGCCGACCTGGTCAATCCTCCCCGGCATCGGCCTGCGCGTTGCGCGCCTTGACGATCTCCAACGCGCGCTCGGCGGTCGCCTGATCCGGATACGGGCCCATCCGATCCCGGAACCAGCACTGCCGCCCATTCTCGGCCCGCTTGTGCTTCAAGCAGTAATACCAGCGCTCAGCCATGCCCCCAGCATTCCACCATCGCCGTCCCCCACACGGGAATTTCCAAGATCACCGACCACGAGTGGCACACCATGGAGGGGGCTACTCGCACTTTGCCGCAGCCATGTGCCACTCGTCACCGCGTGCGTCGGGGAGACCAGCGGTACTGGTCTGATTCGTCGTGGTTTTCGAGGATGCCTGCGCCGGTCAGGTGTTGCAGGGCGCCGCGCAGGGCGTTGCCGACGGGACTTGGCAGGAGAACGACTTCCTCGACGTCCTGGAACTGTGCCGATTCCGGGAAGATTCCCAAAGCGCGGCCGAGCAAGAATTCGGCGACATACCAGTCGGTCCAGTCCGCCAGCTCCTCGGAAAATCTCATCAACAACTCCTGCCAGTGATCGCCTCGGACAAGTCCGCAGCTGCCAACGGTAGGAGCCTCGGACAAGTCGGCAGTTATCAACGCTAGGAATCGCGCCACGCTGCATACAGTCCCCACTTGCCCTGCCACCGGAACCGGCGTCACCGCGAGTGGGACTCGACCGCCGCCCTTCAGGCCTTCGGCGGGCCGGACTGGGGTCCGACGAGGGGTTCGAAAGCGGCAGAGTAGGACTCGAAGAGCGGCTTCCACGCGTCGTCGGACGGCGCCAGCCCCGCGAGATGGTCGAGGCAGATCTCCCAGCCCGCCGCATTGCGCGCCGCGGTGTCCGGGGCCAGCTCGTTGATCAGCACGAGATGCGTGCCGCCGCCGCGCGCGGCCAGCTCGAAACGCAGTCGCTCGTCGCCCCAACTGAATTCCAACAGCTTCGGCTCGTCGACGGTAAATACCTCACCGGTCAGCGACATCCCGTCCGCTTCCCCCTCGAACCGGAAGGTGATCGTCGCGCCGACCGCCCAGACGCCGCCCGCCACATCCACATCGCACGGGAACCACGCCCGCAGTTCGTCACGATCGGTGATCGCCCGCCACACCACCGCTGGCGGATCCGGCAGCTCCCGCTCCAGCCGCACCGCGGGCCGGGCTCCGTCGGTTCGAAGTTGTGCCTCGCTCATGTCCGTCTCCTCCGTTCGAGATGCTCTTCCAGCAGATCGAGATGCGTGTTCCACAGCCGCCGATAGGGCGCGAGCCAATCGTCCAGCTCCACAAGCGGTTCCGGCCGAATCCGGTACAGCCGCCGCTGCGCGTCGACCCGGACCTCGACCAGTCCCGCGTCCTTGAGCACGCGCAGATGCTTGGACACCGCGGGCTGACTCAGCGGCAACTCCGCCACCAGCGCCCCTACCGACTGCTCCCCCTCCCGCAGCACCTCCAAGATGGCCAGCCTGCTCGGCTCGGCCAACACCTGAAAAACGTCCACCGCGGTCACCCGCCCTATAATTCCATTTCAGTTATATAACCGTCAAGGCATACAAGGCGCGGGCTTGTCGGTGGCGGACGCTAGCGTCTCCGTCCGGAGCTCTAGTTGTTCGACTGATGAGGATGGAACCCCGCTGTGCCCAGCGAGATCGACCTGACCTGGCCGACGAGTGCCGACCTTCGACTACAAGCCGGCACGCACCGGCTGTTGCACGATGTGACCGAACTCGGTGGCGCCATCGGCTTCCTGTCCCCACCGACCCGGGCCGACACCGACGCATGGCTGGACGGGGTTCTCGCCGCAGTCCGCGCAGGAGACGCCGCCCTCGCTGTCGCCATGGCGGACAACCACATTGCCGCAATGGGGCTGTGGCGGCGCATGCCCGGCGCCGTATTCGCGCATTCGGCCACCGTCGAACGAGTCATGGCCCACCCCTCCGCCCGAGGACTCGGCCTAGGCCGCCAGATCGTCACCGCCCTGATCGACAACGCACGCAACACCGGACTGGAAACCCTCACCCTCGGAGTCCGAGGCAACAACCACGGCGCGATCGAACTGTACGAACAACTCGGCTTCCGCGAATGGGGCCGCCTCCCCAACGTCATCGAAATCGGCAACGACCGCTACGACGACATCCGCATGTACCTCGAACTCCCCCGCCACCCCACCATCACCCTCCGCGGATCCCAACCCGGCGGCCCCGGCTGGTCCCCCCGCCGCCAAGTCCAAGAACCAGCCGATTCCCTGCCCTGAGATGAGCAGTCCCGCAGCGGGTTCCGCCAGCAACAGTGACGGTCTCCAGGACCAACACTCCCGCTGTGGACATTTCGGGAGACTGGCCTGGTGGGTGGGATCTCGGTGTCGCCCCACCACTTCCGTGTTTCGGGCTTCAGATGATTTGGCTTCGCCGGAAGCTCGAGATCGGATCTGGCTAGGCTGGGGTTATGCGTCCGATGACTCGTGCGGAACGCGAGGCCTTCCTCGCCGAGCCGTATGTCGGAATCCTCAGCGTCACGGCCGAACCGGAACGCGCGCCACTGACCGCCCCGATCTGGTACGAGTACCGGCCGGGCGGACTCGTCAAGGTGATCACGCCCGCCGGTCTGCGCAAGGTCCAACTCATCGAGGCGGCAGGCCGATTCGCATTGTGCGTCCAGGTGGCCGTCATCGACGACTACCGGTACGTCTCAGTGGAGGGTCCGGTGACCGAGATCAGGCCGGCCTCGAAGCAGGAGGGCTACGACATGGCCGTCCGCTACATGGGCCCGGCCCGCGCCACCGACTACGTGAACGCAACAGCGAAGTCCGCGCCCAGCAACGTAGCGATCCTCATGCGCCCGCAACGGTGGAACACCGTCGACTTCAGGCTGCCCCTCGACCAGTAGCCCACGGCACACCGCGCCCCGGCGCGCATCACCCTCTACCGCTTCTCTGCCCGATACCGCTTCATCAGCGCAGTGAGCGCCGCACTGTCCCGCCCACCATTCAACTCCGCCACCAGATCATCCGGGCACAACTCATACAGATCCCCCCACCAGCGCCGAGCCTTGTTGTCCCAAATCCGGTAGCCGCCAGGAACACCGCGCGCCACATACCGTCTTCGCCCCATCAGCCAATCCTGCGTCACGTTCCAGCAAGACAAGCGCTGGCGCCCACCAGCACAAGGAATGACCACCGAGGACTCCCGAACCAGGCGTGCAGACCTGACATCCCAAGCGGAACACAAGTTCCGCGCGGCGCAGACATCGACGGTCCGCACCCCAAACGCAACCTCGGTCGGGGGCCCGAGCGGGCGCGGAGGGAGTGGCCCCAGGGCGAAACCCCCCGGACAGAGCGTGCGGACCTGATATCCCAAGGGAAGCACCAAGATCTGCGCGTCGCAGACATCGATGGTCCGCATCGCGAAACGCGACACCAGGACGGGGTCCGAGTGGGCGCGGAGGTACGCACGAGGGAGGGGTCTGAGGGCGAAACCCGCCGGACACGACGTGGGGACTTCACATCCCAAGCAGGACACCAAGATCTGCGCGGCATCGACATTGGCGGTCCGCAACCCAAGAACGCAACAACACCTAGGGGCGAAGCCCCGCCGAGCGGGGTGTGGGGGTTGCACCCCCACAAGAAACGAGCAAATCGAGCCCGGCCCGCGCCCTCCGCGGGCAGGACACGCCTACGAGATTTGTGGCCAGGGCCGGGATCGAACCGGCGACCTTCCGCTTTTCAGGCGGACGCTCGTACCAACTGAGCTACCTGGCCGCAGGCACCCGAGTTGAATGCCATACGCGAAACGCCGGATTGCTCCGGCGCTCACTTGCGACCCTGACGGGACTCGAACCCGCGACCTCCGCCGTGACAGGGCGGCGCGCTAACCAACTGCGCCACAGGGCCTTGCTGTGCTTCCAACGGTCCGAAGACCGTACCCCCTACGGGATTCGAACCCGCGCTACCGCCTTGAAAGGGCGGCGTCCTAGGCCGCTAGACGAAGGGGGCTCGTCTCCGGATTTCTCCGGAACCGGCTTCAACGGCTGTCCGTTGGGAGCCCGGTTAGCTTATGACAGACCGGACTCGATTCCCAAACCGGCTGGTCAAAGGCCCAAACTGAGCTCTTCGAGCCGCGCGTGGGTGCGCCAGCCGTCGCTGCGGAACTTCTCGGCCCATTCCGGGGTGGCCATGGATTCGATGACGACTTCGAGTGCTTCCTCGAATCGGGCGCGCAGGTCGATGCCGGATCCGTGTGCGTCGACCATGTAGCGCTGGCCTGCCAGGGCTGCGGTGAGCGTCCTGGTGAACCGGTCTGCGTCCGCGTCGGGGCGCAACTGGCCTTGGTCGATTGCGCGGACGGTGAGCGCGCGGGTGGCGCGCCCGAGTATTCGTCCGCCGCCGGTTTGCACGTCCCGATAGAAGTCGGGTTCGATGATCAACCGGTATTCGGCCTGCACGATGATGTCGTGTTCGAGCCGCAATGCCATCTCGTCGATCATGCCGTGCATGACGTCTAGTGGTCCGAGATCTGTTCGTGCGAGCCAACGCTCGGCCGATGCGCGATAGCGTTCGACCGCCGTCTCCAGTACGGCGCGCGCGAGATCTTCCTTGGAATCGAAATGGAAGTACATGGCGCCCTTGGTGGCACGCGACCCTTCCAATATGCGGTTGAGCGATGCAGCGGCATAGCCGCTCTTCCCGAACTCAACGGCGGCGGACCTGATAATCGCCGCACGTGTCCGGCGGGCCCGCTCTTGCTGCCGTGCCATGCTCGAAACGCCTCCGAAGCCTACTCGCCGCCAAACAGCCACCCCCAAAGGAACGGGCCCTTGGCGCGAAGTTATGAGTTTTATCAATACTTCAAACCGGGGTTTTCGCCCAGTTTCAAACTTTCGGTACGAAAACTTGCGAAAAACCTGAAACACACCAGCTGGTATAGTTTTCCTGCCCGGGTGCGCCGCAGGGGGTGCGCACCCGGGTATTTCTTCGTCTCGGATCTGCCTCCTGCGGCGTTGTCTCCAGGGAAGCCACGATCGGCCGGACCGGTCGCGACACGTTCGGGCACATCAGCGATAAGCCGAATTCCGAATCACTGGACGAGTCGGTGATTCTTCCGGAATTCATCAAGTCGTCACCGTACCCGGAAACCCCATCCGACACGCGGCAAACCGACGAGTCAGGTAACCAACTACTGCGGTTTAGTGTTACAGCAAACATTCCGCAACCGAAGTGCGGCGCACGCTCGTTCCCCCAATTCGACAGCGTCCCAGCGATGTTCATCCGAGTCGACCGCCCACCCGGCAGACCGGTCATCGCCCGCAGCCCACCCGCTCACCGACCCCGAGCTCAGGCCACTGATCCCCCGCAAATCCAAAGACATTGTCACCCAACATGATTGGATGGTAGCTAAATCTCGTCGCGATGAACAAAGTTGGGTACCAAATGTTTACCGGTGAGATCCTGCCGCCCGCATCGCGCGTTACTCGGTGCCACAACAAGTCTCGGCGTCAGGTTGCCACTCTCCGCCGACATCCGCGAGCCGTGGGCGCAGCGAACCGCGACGCACCGTGCTGCCCGAATTGGGTCAACGGCACGATGCCCACTACACTGACCCACCGCGCCCCTATAGCTCAGTTGGTAGAGCTACGGACTTTTAATCCGCAGGTCGTAGGTTCGAGCCCTACTGGGGGCACAGCGTCGGGCGCCCGGTTTCCCGGGCGCCCGAACCTGTTTCCGCAGCGTGCGGCTCCCGTTTTCGCGGTGGACTCGCCGCGTGCACAAGGCACCTATATGCCAGCCCGTCCTCGAGGTCCATACTGACAACGCGCCCCGGCGCGCGGGATCGAAACACCACACTCCATCCGGGCATTCCCTACTGTGCGCGAACTGAAGACACAGTGCGCCGCGCGCGACGGAGCCGAGCGCCAGCGAGGCGACGTCGAGCGCGACACGGGCAATCCCGGGTCATCCCCTCGACAAGGCGGAGCTGATGACTTCCTTCGATGATTTGCTCTCCCAAGTACCGATCGCCCAGATCGCCACGAAGCTCGGCGTCGACGAGAAAACCGCGACGACCGCGGTCCAGGCCGCACTGCCGACCCTGCTCGGCGGGTTGCAGGCCAACGCAACCAAGCCGGAGGGCGCCGCAGGCCTCGTCGGCGCCTTGGACAACCACGGTGACCTCGTCGAAGGCGAAGGCCAGGTCGACATCGACAAGGTCGACGTCAAGGACGGCTCGAAGATCGTCGAGAACGTCTTCGGCACCGAGAAGAACACCGTGATCAGCGCGCTCGGCGCGACCGAAGGCACCGGCGGCAACGATCTGATCGCCAAGCTGATGCCCATCCTCGCCCCGATCGTGCTCGCCTACCTGGCCAAGCAGATGACCGGCGGTGGCGGCAACGCGACACCGACACAGCCGCAATCCGGTGGCGGTGGCATCGGCGACGTGCTCGGCGGACTGCTCAACGGCAGCGGCAAGAGCGGCGGCATCGGCGGAGCCATCGGCGAAGCGCTGGCCAAGAACGCCGGTGGCGCGCTGGGGAACGTGCTCGGCGGCCTGTTCGGCGGAAAGCGCTGACGACCGGCCAGCTGCCATTTCGACCCCGGGTGTGCGGGCTCGCGCCGACGCGGCCCGCAAACGCCCGATATGGCCTCGCGCCTTCGCGACGCGCCCGTGCTGTGCGATCAAGCACGTCGTGCTAACACTCTTCGGCCCGCAGCGATAGACCACTCGCTGCGGGCCGAAGCCATACACTCGAAGGTGGTCGCCGAACGCCAACGAGGGCGTATGACGTGCATCACGGGGCGCCAAGGTCATTCGGATGCGTTTCGTATCACACCTACGGTGCCGTAAGGTATGGCCGCACGGCAACGGTCTACCGTGGGGGGATGACCTGCTCGACCGGACGCACAGACTGAAGGGTTCATTACATGGCAAGGGATCTGACTCAACTCGAGCTTCTGACGGAGTTGGAGCCGGTTGCCGAAGAAAACGTCAACCGGCACCTCTCCCTGGCAAAGGAATGGCATCCGCACGACTATGTCCCGTGGGACGAAGGCCGCAATTTCGCCGCACTCGGGGGTATCGACTGGGATCCGGAACAGTCCCGCCTGAACGAGGTCGCGAAAGCGGCAATGGTCACCAATCTCCTGACCGAAGACAACCTGCCCTCGTATCACCGTGAGATTGCCGAAAACTTTTCGCAGGACGGCGCGTGGGGCACCTGGGTCGGTCGCTGGACCGCCGAGGAGAACCGGCACGGCATCGTGATGCGCGACTACCTGCTGGTCACCCGCGCCGTCGACCCGGTCGCTCTCGAAGAGGCCAGGATGATCCACATGACCAACGGCTTCGCGTCCCCGACCGAGGCCGACGCGGGCATCCTGCACTCCGTCGCGTACGTGACCTTCCAGGAGCTGGCCACCCGGGTCAGCCACCGCAACACCGGCAAGGTGTGCGACGACCCGATCGCCGACCGCATGTTGCAGCGGGTCGCCGCCGACGAGAACTTGCACATGATCTTCTATCGCAACGTGTGTGGCGCGGCCCTAGATCTGGCCCCCGACCAGGCGATCGAGGCCGTCACGCTGATCCTGGAGAACTTCCAGATGCCCGGCGCAGGCATGCCGAACTTCCGCCGCAACGGCGTCCTGATGGCCAAGCACGGCATCTACGACCTGCGCCAGCACCTCGAGGAAGTGGTGCAGCCGGTGCTGAAGAAGTGGAACGTCTTCGAGCGCAACGACTTCACCGCGCGCGGTGAGGCCTGCCGCGAGCGGCTCGCCGCGTACATCGACAAGCTCGGCAAGGACGTGCTCAAGTTCGAGGAGCAGCGCGACCGGATGCTCGCCCGCGAGGCCGCCAAGGCCGAACGCCAGATGGCAGGCAGCACCGCGAGCTGAGCTCGCCCCATACCCCGACGCGCCGCCACCCGGATTCCGGGTGGCGGCGCGTTTATCTTCGGCTAACCCCGAGTCCAGCTATTTCGGGTTCGAAGGTTTATTGCGTCGAACATTTCTTTCAGTGCACACCGCGGCAAAGTCCGCCGCAGTTCGACGGACGGTTACTTCAACGGAAGTGCGCCGTCGATCCCGCCGACATCGGTGATCTTCCAGTCGGCGCTCTTGTCCATCGTGACGTTGTACGTCGCGACGGTCTGGGTGCCTTCCGGATTCTGCGCGGTCGTACTGCTCACATTGACGAACACATTCACCTTGTAGACGTTGCCCTGTGCGGAAACGACCTTGGCGCTGATCGGCGTCGCGGTCGAGGTCCACTTCAGCGGAACCAGAATCTGTTCGAGCTTGGAACCCACCGCGTCGTACTTGTTCGCCAACTGCGGGGTGGTATTCGACCTGAGCCTGCCCACCCACCCATTGATGTCCTGGTAGTTCAGGGTGGCAGCACCGACCGCGTAATCGGTGGATATCTGCTCGGCCTTCCGATCGTCCTCGGCCCGCGCATTTCGGTCGGCGATATCGCTGCGCGCCGACCAGAGAAACCCGGCGAGCACGCAGACCGCCACGGCGAGTACACCGATCGCCACGGCTTGAATCACTGTGGATACCCGGATCGACACCGTTCCCGGACGTGCGGCCTTCGGCTCGGCGTCCGCTTTCCGGGATGTCGATTCCGTGCTGCCCCCCGGCTCCGGCGCGGTGCCGGTCGTCTTGTCGTCGCTCCCCGATTCCGTCTCTTCGATCCGTTCGGCCATTCGTCCTCTCCGATGCTGGTGGGTGGCCTCAGGCTAGGCGAGAGCGCTGCGGTCATGGGATTCGGGCGGCTCGGTCCTTCCCGCACGACCTGCCGGTTCCTACGGTGAGGGCACGACGACGGCGTCGGATGCGAAAGGGATGGGCGAACATGGCGAAGCACCGCTCACGGTGGATGGATGCGGAGATGGACGCGCTGGCCGAGCTGTCGCGCGATTTCTTCAGCAAGGAGTGCGCTCCGCACGAGGAGCGCTGGGGTCAGCAGCAGCACATCGACCGCGAGGTCTGGTTACGGGCGGGTGAGCTCGGCCTGCTGTGCCCGAGCATCCCGGAGGAGTACGGCGGAGGCGGCGGGGACTTCCGGCACGACGCGGTGATCACCATCGAGCAGGTGCGCGCGCTGGCCCCCAGCTTCGGCGGACCCGTGCACAGCACGATCATCGCGCACTACATCGCGAATTACGGCACCGACGAGCAGAAGAAGAGCTGGCTGCCCAAGCTGGCGTCGGGCGAGATCGTCGCGGCGATCGCGATGACCGAGCCGGGCACCGGCTCGGATCTGCAGGCGATCCGCACCACCGCGACCGTGCATGGCGACGAGTATGTGGTCAACGGCGCCAAGACGTTCATCTCCAACGGCTACCTCGCCGATCTGGTGCTGGTGGTCGCCAAGACGAACGAGCAGGGCGGCGCGGGCGGGCTCTCGCTGATCGGAGTGGAGACCAGCCGCGCCGGATTCCGGCGCGGGCGCAATCTGCACAAGATCGGCCAGCACGGGCAGGACACCTGCGAGCTGTTCTTCGACGAGGTGCGGGTGCCGCGCGCGAACCTGCTCGGCGAGGCCGAGAACATGGGCTTCATCCAGCTGATGCAGCAGCTGGCACAGGAGCGGCTGATCATCGCGGTGACCGCGATGGCGACGATGGAGAAGACAGTCGAGCTGACGCTGGACTACACCAAGGAGCGAACCGCCTTCGGCAAGCCGCTTTTCGCGTTCCAGAACACCAAATTCACCCTCGCCGAATGCGATACGGCGGTGACCGTCGGCTGGAGCTTCCTCGACGACTGCATCGAGAAGCACGTCGCGGGTGACCTGGACATCCCCACCGCGGCCAAGGCCAAGCTGTGGCTGTCCGATCAGCAGAACATCCTGGCGGACCGGTGTTTACAGCTGTTCGGCGGCTACGGCTACATGGCCGAGTATCCGATCGCGCGGATCTTCACCGACTCGCGGATCCAGAAAATCTACGGCGGCACCAACGAGATCATGAAGGAGATCATCGCGCGCGGACTGTGATCCGACTCCACCACATCGTGATGGGCGAATCCGCCGACGCGCAGGCCTGTTGCGTCGACACTGGAGCAGTGCGGCGCACCAGGCCGGCGGCTCTGTTCGGCTGCGGATGACCGATCCCGACCGGCCGCACCCGATCGAGGCCGACCGGCAGCACTCGATCGACGCCGAAACAGGAAGGCCGAGAACATGACCAGTGCACCGAAGGACGGCCCCGCGCTCACCGGACAGGTCGTCGCGATCACGGGCGGCGCCCGCGGCATCGGCAAGGCCACCGCTGAGGCGTTCCTCGGCGCCGGCGCCGCGGTCGCGATCGGCGACATCGATGTGGAGCTAGTCGCCAAGACCGCGGCCGAGCTCGGCGCCGACCCGGACGCGAAGATCATCGGACTTCCGCTGAACGTCACCGACCGCGCGTCGTTCGCCGCGTTCCTCGACGCCCTCGAAAAGGAGCTCGGCCCACTGGATGTGCTCGTGAACAACGCGGGCATCATGCCGACCGGGCTGTTCGCCGACGAGGACGAGGCGATGACCGACCGGATCGTCGACATCAACCTGCGTGCGGTGATCACCGGTTCGCGGCTGGCCACCAAACGCTTCCTGGCGCGCGCCAAGGCAGCAGGGGCGGATCAGCGCAACGGGCACCTCATCAACATCGCGTCCCTCGCAGGCACCCAAGGCTTTCCGGGGCTGGCCACCTACTGCGCGACCAAGCACGCGGTGATCGGTTTCACCTCGGCGCTGCATCTGGAGTTGAAGGAACACGGCATCCGGGTCTCGGCGGTGCTGCCAGGCATCGTGCGCACCGAGCTGTCCGCCGGTGCGAACATGCCGAGCTGGATCGAGCCGATGACCACCGTCGATCCCGAGGATGTCGCACAGGCGATCGTGCGGACCGTGGTACAGGACAAGCCGTTGGTGACGGTGCCGCGCCGACTGTCCGCGATCATCAAGTCCGCGCAGTTCCTGCCCTACCGTGCCCAGCTGTTCGTCGCGCGAAAGACCGGGGCGACAACGGCATACGCGCAGCCCGATCCCGAGATCAGGGAGAAGTACCACCGCCGCGTTCGCGACCTGTAGGGGTCAGCTGTCCGGGACGACCCGGCGATAGGAGCCGGGCGGGCTACCGGTCCAGCGGCGGAACGCACGCCGGAAGGCGCTCGGTTCGGAGAAGCCGAGCCGGGCCGAGAGCGCCTCGACCGTCTCGTCGCCGCGCACCAGGCTGGCCACCGCCGCGTCACGCAGGATGTCCTCGCGGATCTGGGTGATCGAGGTGCCTTCTTCACCGAGCTTGCGGCGCACCGTCTGTGGGCTCATGGCCAGTCGCTTGGCGACCTCGTCCGCGGTCGGCCAGCGCTCACCTGTCCCGGCCGCTCCTCGGTCGCCGCCGAGTCCGCGCGCGAGGATCTTGCGCACCTGTTCGGCGAGCGACGTTCCGTAGTCGCGCCGGGACAGTACGTCGACCGGTGCGTTGCGCGTCCACTCGATCAGGTCGTCTTCGGTGCGCGTCAGCGGCGCGGCGAGGAGTTCGGTGTCGAACGTGATGGCCGCGGTGGCCGCGTCGAAGACCAGCGGGGCAGCGAACACCAGGTCGTAGTCGTCGATATTGCGCGGTCGCTGATACGGAAATTCCACCTGGTGCAAGGCAACTCGGCGACCGATGCCCCAGGACACGATCCGGTGCATCGCGGCGAGCAGGAAGACGGTGAGCAGTTCCTCTCCCGCCACGAACACACTGGTGTCGAGGGTGGCCCTGGTGCGTCCGCCAGTACTGGTGACCGCCGTCGGCGGCAAGCCGGGTAGTAGGCGCTGATATTCGCCGAAGCGTCGGATCGCCGCGCCGAGATCGGGGCAGGCGACGAGGCCGAAGCCGACCAGCCGGATCGAACCGCGCGGGACAGGGGCCGGACCGAGGCCGAACAGCTCGTCGTCGCTGATCCGCCACAGCTCCCGCACGGTGGCGGCCATCTGGTCGACGGTCACCCGCGCCCGATCCTGCCCGAGCAGCTCCGGTGCGACGCCGACGCTGTGCAACAGCTGCTCGATGTCGACGCCCTGGCGCTGGGCGGTGGCGACGGCGGAGCGCACGAAGTCGATCGGCACCGTCCTTGCCGCCACCCCGACCTCCTGCGTCACTGGTCGAGGCGAACCTACCAGGCCGGATGAGGTGAGCGCGGCGGTCACGGAACGAGCGCAGCGCGGTCATCCCGGCCGCGCCCGCCGATTCCTAGCGTTGATGCGGTAGGCAACGACGCCGACCAGGGAGGACAGGTGTGATACCAGTGAGCGACGGATCCGACTTCCGCCCCGAACGGTTGGGCGTCTGGGGCGGGCAGGAGATGTTCACGGCGGATCGGGCACGCACGATCGCGTATGCGGCGGCGACCAACGATCCGATCCGGCAGCACACCGACGGTGTCTATGCGCCACCGGTTTTCGCGGTCGTGCCGATCATGGTGCCGATGGCCGACGCCGCGATGTCGGTGGTGCCCGACGACCTGATGTTGCGGATCCTGCACGGCGAGCACGACTTCCGTTTCCATCGGCCGATCCAGCCGGGTGAGACGCTCGAGGTGCGGGCAAGGCCGATCGGCATCGAGGGCAAATCCTCGGGCGTGGTGGTCACCGCGCACATCGAGACGCACAGCCGGGACGCGGGCGACCTCGTCAACGAACAGTTCTTCGTGGGCTTCTTCCGCGGCGGTGTCTTCGACGGCAGGCGTGGCGAGCCGAGTCCGGCGCACGGATTCGATGAGCAGCTGCGGGCACGCGAACCGGACTTCACCATGGCGCACACCTTCGACGCGGACCAGACCTTTCGCTACGCCGACGCGGCGGGCGATCCGATGCCGATTCACCTCGACGACGATTTCGCCAAGGCGATGGGCTTGCCCGGCATCATCATCCACGGCCTGTGCACCATCGCGATGCTGTCGCACGGGCTGATCACCCGCGTCAGCCCGGACGACCCGGCCAGGCTCAAACGGCTTGCGGTGCGGTTGAGTTCACCCGCCTTTCCCGGACAGACCGTCACCACCGCGGTGTGGGCAACCAGCAGCCACGACGGGCGCGACCGCTATCTCTTCGAAACCTGGTCCGACAGCGACAAATTCGTCATCAAGGACGGGCTCGCGGAGTTCGAACAACCAGTGGACAAGGAATCGATATGAGCAACAGGGTTTTCGTCATCGGTGTCGGCATGACGAAGTTCGAGAAGCCCGGCCGCCGCGCGGACTGGGACTATCCGGCGATGGCGCGGGAGTCCGGCGGCAACGCGCTTGCCGACGCGGGCATCCGCTACGACCAGGTCCAGGAAGCGTATGTCGGCTACGTCTACGGCGATTCGACCAGCGGGCAACGCGCCATCTACGAGCTCGGGCTGACCGGGCTGCCGGTGGTCAATGTCAACAACAACTGCTCCACCGGAACCTCGGCGCTGTACTTGGCCGCCAGGGCGATTCGCGGCGGCCTTGCCGACTGCGCCATGGCCCTCGGCTTCGAGAAGATGCAATCCGGTTCGCTGCAAGCCGGTTACAACGATCGGGAACAGCCGCTGCTGCGCCACATCGAGGCGCTGGCCCAGTTGCGGGACTTCGCGATGCCGGTGGCGCCGTGGATGTTCGGCGCGGCGGGCCTCGAGCACACGGAGCAGTACGGCTCCACCCCTGCGCATTTCGCCAAGATCGCCGAGAAGAACCACCGGCATTCGGCGAACAATCCGTACGCGCAGTTCCGCGACGTGTACACGCTCGACGAGATCAACGCCGCGAAAATGGTGTACGAGCCGCTCGGCCTGACCCGGCTGCAGTGCTCACCGACCTCGGACGGGTCCGGCGCCGCGGTGCTGGCCAGCGAACGCTTCGTCGACGAGCACGACCTCGCCGACCGGGCGGTCGAGATCGTCGGCCAGGCGATGGTGAGCGACCTCGAATCCACCTTCGCCACGAAGACCGCGCGCTCGCTGGTCGGCGTCGACATGACCGCCGCCGCGGCCCGAAAGGTGTACGAGCAGGCCGAGATCGGACCCGACGACCTCGATGTCATCGAACTGCACGACTGCTTCTCGCCCAACGAGCTGCTCACCTACGAGGCGCTCGGCCTGTGCGGCGAGGGCGATGGCCACAAGCTCGTCGATGCCGAGGACACCACCTACGGCGGCCGCTGGGTGGTCAATCCGTCCGGCGGTCTGATCTCCAAGGGCCACCCTCTCGGCGCCACCGGCCTCGCCCAATGTGCCGAACTCACCTGGCAATTGCGCGGTGCAGCCGAGGCTCGTCAGGTCGACGGCGCGAAAGTCGCACTCGCCCACAACATCGGCCTCGGCGGCGCGGCATTCGTCACCGCCTACCGGCCTGCCCAACGCTGAAGAAAAGGAGAACCGCTATGGCACAGGCCAAGGTTTCCAAGGAGTTTCCGGTCGCACAGGAGAAGGTGTGGGCGGTGCTGTCCGACCCGAGCCGCTTCGAGGAGTGGCTGACCGTGCACACCAAGTGGAAAGAGCAGCCGCCTGCGCAGCTGTCCACCGGCGCCACCATGACCGAGGTGCTCACCATCATGGGGATGGCCAACACCATCACCTTCACCGTCGAGGAGTACGACGCCCCGAACTCGACGAAGTTCTCCGGCACCGGAATGGCCGGGGCGCAGATCAGCTTCACGCTCACCGTCGCGCCGGCCGGCGCGGCAGGCGCACTGGTCACCATCGACGCCGAGTTCGTCAGCCAGATGATGGTCGGCGCCATCGGCGCCGCGGTCGAGCGCGCCGCCACCAAGGAACTCGACGCCTCCCTCACCAACCTCGCCGGTCTGCTCGCCTGACCGCTCCCCTCTTCGAAAGGAACGACATGGGTTCGCTGGACGGACGCGTCGCCATCATCACCGGCGCAGGCCGCGGCATCGGCAGGGCACACGCGCTGCTGCTGGCCGCCGAAGGCGCCGCCGTCGTGGTCAACGACCTCGGCGGCGACAACGAGGGCAGCGGCGCCGACGCCGGGCCCGCACAGCAGGTGGTCGAGGAGATCATCGCCGCGGGCGGGCGCGCGGTCGCTGACACCGCGAACATCGCCGAATGGGCCGGCGCGCAAGGCCTGGTCGAGCGGGCGATCAGCACCTTCGGCGGGCTGGACGTCCTGGTCAACAACGCAGGCATCCTGCGGGACGCGTTCATCGCCACCATGGATGAGGCGCAATGGGATTCGGTGATCGCGGTACACCTCAAGGGCCATTTCGCAGTGCTGCACCACGCTGCCGCGTACTGGAAGGACCAGTCGAAGGCAGGCAAACAGGTCGCCGCCTCGGTGATCAACACCGCCTCCGCGTCCGGCACGTTCATGCCCAACCCCGGCCAGGCGAACTACGGCGCGGCAAAGGCGGGGATCGCGGCGATGACTCAAGTGGCCGCGCTCGAGCTCGAGCGATACGGCGTGCGCGCCAACGCGATTGCTCCGGTCGCCAGGACCCGGCTCACCCTGGCGACCCCTGGCATGGGCGCGATGTTCGCCGAGGAGGTGCCCGATGGCGAGTTCGATGCCTTTGCCCCGGAAAACATTTCGCCCATCGTCGGCTACCTCGCGCAGGAGAAGTGCCCGATCACCGGCAAGGTGTTCGCGGTGCAGGGCGGCGCGATCTCGGTGCTCAACGGCTGGACCGCCGCACAGACCATCGAGACGGCCGGTCCGTGGGAACTGGCCGACCTGGCCGACCGGCTTCCCGAACTCGGCTGAGCCTCGGTCGGGTGAATCCGGCTGCGGGGGTGCCGGATTCCGTATGCTCACTCAGCCTCGGTGTGGGCCGGTCGACGGATGAGCCGCGACCGGCCCGCGCCTGCTATCCGAGGTACTGATCGGCCACCTTCGCGAATTCGTCGAGCGCGGTGAGCGATTCCGCTTCCGGGCGAGTCGGCAGGAAGAACGTCACGCGTTCCACCCCCGCCTCGGCGTAGGCGTCGATGAGGGCAGGGTCGGGCGCGATGCCGACGGAGACAGGCAGATCGTGTCCGTCGAGCAGCGCGAGCTGCGCAGGCACCTCCGCCGGATCGGACACCCCGCCGGGTATCCAGCCGAAACCGTGCCGGATCGCTCGCTTGGCCGCAGCCTCCCCGCCGCCGACGAAGATCGGCGGATGCGGCCGCTGCACCGGCTTCGGCCAGGCGTATATCGGATCGAAATCGATGAAGCGGCCGTGGTATTCGGCCAGATCGTTGGTCCAGATCGCCAGGATGGCCTCGAGCTGTTCGTCCAGCAGTGCGCCGCGGGTGCGTGGGTCGGTGCCGTGATTGGCCATCTCCTCGCGGTTCCAGCCTGCGCCGACCCCGAAGACGACGCGCCCGTTGGAGATCAGGTCGAGAGTGGCGACCTCCTTGGCCGTGTGGATCAGGTCACGCTGGATGAGCAAGGTGACCCCGGTCCCCAGGATCAGCCGCTGAGTCACCGCCGCGACGGCACTGAGTGCGACGAACGGATCCAGCGTGCGGAAGTACGGCCTCGGCAGCTCACCGCCGTCCGGATACGGGGTCTGTCTGCTAGCCGGAATGTGGGAATGCTCAGCGAGGAAGAGTGATTCGAACCCGCGATCTTCCAACGCGAGGCCGAGCCGCGGTCCGCTGATCCCCTCGTCGGTCAGGAACGTGCTGATACCGATCTTCATACGAAGCCGAACCCAGGCCCGCTGCCCGGATATTCCGCCGTGGCGTGTCATCGGCGCGTCGTGCGAAGGGGCAGACCCGCCCGCATGGCTCAACGGATGGACACCGAGGCGAGCTGCCGGAGCAGCGACCCCGGCAGGCTCCTTACGTGCGGAAATGAGACACTGGACGGCGTGACGATGACTTCCGAGGCGACGACCAGCTTGCGGATCGGGCCGTATCCGGTCGATCCTGCGGTGGTGCTCGCGCCGATGGCGGGCATCACGAACCTGGCGTTCCGCAAGCTGTGCCGCGAATTCGGCAGCCCGACCTCGATCTATGTCTGCGAGATGATCACCGCGCGGGCGGTGGTCGAGCGCAACGAGAAAACGCTGGACATGATGTCGTTCGACGCGGACGAGTCGCCGCGATCGATGCAGCTCTACGGCGTAGACCCGGCCACGCTCGGCGAGGCCGTGCGGATCATCGTCGGCGAGGGCATGGCCGATCACATCGACATGAACTTCGGCTGCCCGGTACCGAAGGTCACCCGGCTCGGCGGCGGTGCCGCGCTGCCCTACAAGCGCGAGCTGTTCCGCCAGATCGTGCGCGCCATGGTGCGCGCGGCCGAACCGGCGGGCGTGCCGGTGACGGTGAAGTTCCGCATCGGCATCGATGACGAGCACCTGACCTACCTCGACGCAGGCCGCATCGCGGAAGCCGAAGGCGCGCAAGCGGTTGCGCTGCACGCAAGGACCGCGGCGCAGCGCTACTCGGGCCAGGCCGACTGGACGGCCATCGCGCGGCTGAAGGAAGCGGTCACCACGATCCCGGTGCTCGGCAACGGCGATATCTTCTCCGCCGCCGACGCGGTGCGGATGATGGACGAAACCGGCTGTGACGGAGTCGTTGTCGGCCGCGGCTGCCTCGGCCGCCCCTGGCTGTTCGCCGAAATCCAAGCGGCGCTGCGCGGCCAACCGCTGCCCGAGGCGCCGGATCTCGGCCGCGTCGGCGAGGTGCTGTACCGGCACGGCGCGCTGCTCGCCGAACTTCTCGGCGAAGACAAGGCCATGCGCGACCTACGCAAGCACATGGCCTGGTATCTGATGGGCTTCCCGGTCGGCGCCGAGCTGCGCAGAGCGTTCGCGACGGTATCGCACCTCACCGAGTTGGAAGACCTTGTCGGGCAGCTCGATCCGACGGCCCCGTTCCCCAGAGACGCCGAGGGCCCGCGCGGCAGACAGGGCTCCCCCGGCAAGGTCGCGCTACCGCACGGCTGGCTCGACGACCCGGAGGACCCCGCCGTCCCGCACGGCGCCGACGTGATGCACAGCGGCGGCTGAGGGCGCGCACGGCAGCGGCTGCCGGTGCCGAGCGGTCGGCGCGACCGCAGCCCGCAGCACTGCTACCGAGGCCTGCACAGTGGAGGCTCGAAATGCGCGGCGCAGCCGAGAATGCCGGAGGGCGAGCGCGACTCGCCGGTGGTCGATAACCAGGCATCGCGCCCGCGAACTGGGTATCCAAAAGGACACTGTGGCCTATTCGATTTCAGACTCGTGTGGCTCGCCGTGGCGGAATCGTTATCATTGCGGAATCGGTCATGCCGGTCGAGTCAGGCCCGAGGCGGCGACGAAGACGAAAAGCGAGGTTCGTTGGTGGGTGACGATCGGCACGGGCATTTGCCACGGCCCGGAGGTCGCGCCCCGTGGGAGCGCTATCCCACGGCGGAGAACACCGAACGAGACGGCTCCCGGTCGTCTCGGCGCTCCCGCCATACCGAGGCGACCGACGACCCCGGCGCCGCACCGCTCACGGTGCAGGATCTCGTCGAGAAGGTCGACAACGAGCGCACCGGCCGTCGCTCCCGGCGTTCCGCCGCACCCGAGCCGGGACACACCGCGCGGCGCCCCGATGCGGCACCGCCC